>NZ_BMCS01000001.1:1492879-2239318 GCF_014635305.1 Williamsia phyllosphaerae
GACGCATCGCGTGCGATGGGGCACAGCGAACTGCAGATATTGCTGCGGGTGGAACTGCCCAACGCACTCCCGCTGATCCTCGGCGGCCTCCGCAACGCGACCCTGCAGATCGTCGCCACCGCCGCGATCGCCGCATATGCCGGACTCGGTGGGCTCGGACGCCCGATCTTCGACGGCCTCGCCACCTACGACTACCCGCCGATGATCGCGGGGTCGCTGCTGGTCACGATTCTCGCCCTCGTCCTGGATTCGCTGCTCGCCGGGCTGGTGTGGTTGTCGATGCCGGGAACAGGGCGTCTGCGGCCCGCGCCCACACTGGTCCGCGGGTGATCCGACGGGTTCTGCGGACGGTTGGTCGATATGTCCGACAGTCGCCTACCGTAGGGGCGTGAGCTCTTCTCAGGATCCCCAGCCCCGTGGTTCCGTCCCGGCCGACGATTTCAAGTCCGTCCTCACCTGGCGGGGGGCGAACAAGACGCGCCTCGAGCAGGCTCGTGTGCAGGTGTCCGGTAACCGGATCAAGGCGTACGGGCAGATCATCGGCGCCGCGACCGACGAGCACGAGGCGTTCAGCGCCACCTACGACCTGCTCACCAACGACGCAGGCATCACCCGTCGGCTCGCGGTCCACCTGATCCGGGCGAGCGGCGAGACGCAGATCTCGATCACCCGTGACGGCGAGAACACCTGGCTGGTGCAGACCCCACAGGGCATGGAGCGCGGCGCCTTCGGTGGGGCCGAGGATGTCGACCTCGCGCTCAGCCCCCTGTTCAACGCACTGCCCATCCGCAGGCACAACCTGCACCGCGAACCCGGCGAGGTCGAGGTGCCGGTCGTCTACCTCTATCTCCCCGAGGCGACCGTGACCGCCGCGACGGTGCACTACACCGCCACCGCGGACGCCATCACCGTCGTGTCGCCGGTGTCCGACGGCGCCACCATCACCGTCGACCCGACCGGATTCGTGCAGGACTACTCGGGGCTCGCCGACCGCGTCTGAGCGCCCCGCCACACCCGACCGAGATGCGCCTGATGGCGCAGATCGCCGGTCCATCCCGGAGCACCGATCTCGACGTCGACGATCGGGTCGGGCTCGTCGCCCGCCATCTCCTCGTAGCGCAGCCGCGCCCGGTGACCGTTGTCGGCGACCACCTGGACCGAACCGCGGTCGCGCAGCTCGTCGCGAGCTCGGGTGAGTCGATCGATGGTCTCGCTCAGCGTGATCAGCAACGCCGGCGCATTGGCCTCGAGCATCGCCCGCTGCAGCGGTACCGCGGTGCCCGCCACCCGGGTCCCGTCGCGGAAACTGCCCGCGGCCAGGCGCAGCGCGAGGGCGCCCTCGCCCCCGCCGACGGCCGCGGTCACCGCCGCGGTGAGGTGCGGCAGGTGCGAGATCGCGGCAACCGCCCTGTCGTGGTCGTCGGTCGCGACCGGGACGACCACCGCGCCGACATCTCCGGCCAGAGCCGAGACCGACTGCCACACCTCCGGGTCGACGCCGTCGTCGGTCCCCACCACCCAGGTGGCCCCCGTGAACAGCGCCGGGTCGGTGGCCGCCCACCCCGACTCCGCCGTGCCGGCCATCGGATGGCCGCCGACGTACCGGTCGGACAGTCCGTGTTCTGCGACAGCCTGTGCGACAACCGCTTTGACGCTGATCACATCGGTCAGCGCACAGTTCGGCGCGTGCCGGGCGATCGCGCCGAGGATCGGGTCGAGCGCGGTGACCGGTGTCGCGATGACGATCAACGCGTCCTGGGTCGCCGCGCGGGTGAGGACCACGTCGAGATCGGCGTCGGCGTCGTATCCGGCGTCGCGCGCCTCGTCGACGGTCGCGGGCGATCGGTTGTAGCCGAACCCGACGCGGCCGGCCGCAGTGGCCGCGCGCAGTAGCGACCCCCCGATCAGACCGAGTCCGAGTACGCAGATGCTGTCGTTGGCAGACATGGCTCCTACAGTGGCACATCGGTGCCGTCGGCCGAACGCGACGGCTCACGCAGGCCCAGCTCACAGGCAGTTTTCGGCCCGGGATGAGGCGCTGATGACTTGGGATAACTCCGGCGGTGCGACTACGGTACGGACATGGCTGCTGCGAGTTCCGACGAGCTGGATGGTTTTGCCGTTGCTGTGGTCCGTGAAGAGGGTAAGTGGACCGTCACGGCGATGGACAACAAGTCCCTCTCGAGTCTCTCCGACGCCGAGAACCTCCTGCGGGAGATGCGCAGCGCCGGAGCGGTGTTCGGCCTCCTCGACATCGACGACGAGTTCTTCGTCGTGATCCGTCCCGCCCCGTCGGGGTCGCGTCTGCTGCTGTCGGATGCGACCGCGAGCATCGACTACGACATCGCCGCCGACGTCCTCGACGCCATGCACATCGACGTCCCCGACATCGACTCCGATGACCTCGACGACGTCGAGCCGTGGGAGGAGGGTGACCTCGGTCTGCTGGCCGATCTCGGGTTGCCCGAACCGGTGATGAGCGTGATCGTCGGCGACACCGACCTCTACGCCGACGAGCAGATCGGCATGATCGCCGCGCGTCTGGGTTTCGCCGACGAACTGTCGCGCGTGCTGGACTCCCTCGGGCACTGACCGACCGAACCGGTCACCGATGGCGCGCACCGATCCCGACCTAATGCTGATGGCTCTCGAGGCGGCGAAACTGTCCGGGCCGCAGGATGTCCCGGTCGGTGCCGTCGTCCTCGATCCGTACGGTGTGGAACTCGCTCGTAGCGGCAACACCCGCGAACGCGACGGCGATCCCACCGCACACGCCGAGGTCCTCGCCCTGCGCGCGGCGGCCGCACGCCACGGGGACGGCTGGCGTCTGGAGGACTGCACCCTCGTGGTGACCCTCGAACCGTGCGTGATGTGCGCCGGCGCGATCACCATGTCGCGGATCGGGCGCCTCGTCTTCGGCGCCTGGGAACCCAAGACCGGTGCGGTCGGATCCCTGTGGGACGTCGTGCGGGATCGGCGTCTGACCCATCGCCCCGAGGTGATCGGTGGGGTGCGCGAGGAGCAGTGCGCGGAATTGGTGCGGACGTTCTTCGTCGATCGCCGCACAGATGGAGCCTGAGCAGTCCGATCACGGTGATCACACGGTGGCCGAGTCTGCACACGGTGTGGCACGGTTGATGGCGGGTGGCAGTAGTCATCCCGTGCGCCGTGGTGAAAAAGACCGCCGAAGAGCGCTCGAGGAGAACGGCCCGGCGGGATCGTCGGGCCATTCGGATCCAAGGAGTTGCGCCAATGGGTATCGCAGACGACGCGAAGAACAAGGCAGAAGAGCTCAAGGGACGCGGCAAGGAAGCAGCCGGCAGCGCCACCGACAACGACGACCTCAAGGCCGAGGGCAAGGGCGACCAGGCGTCGGCCGAGACCAAGCAGAAGCTGACCGACGCCGCCGATGCCGTCAAGGGCAAGATCGACGACGTCAAGGACAAGCTCACCGGACACTGATGACTGCTCCGCAGGGCGCTGACCATACGATTTAGGGGTCAACCGGCCCTGCGGTAATGTCTTCGGCGGTGGCGTGTCCGAGCGGCCGAAGGTGCAACACTCGAAATGTTGTGTGCGGTTACCCCGTACCGGGGGTTCGAATCCCCCCGCCACCGCCACAATCCCCCATCTGCTCCCGAGCAGGTGGGGGATGTGTCGTTCACGGGGAAGAACCCCGAGACCGTGGCCAGGCGTGCGGCTGTTTCGTATGGTTGACGGATGCGCGGTCTTGTTGATCCCAAAGACGCACTTTTCTGGCTTGGAACCTCGGACGCCATGCCGACCGACCAGTACTTCGTGCTCGCCTTCGACGCCCCCGTACCCGAACACGCGCCGTCGTGGGACGAGGTGTGCGCGCACGTCAAGACCCGGTCGGCCGCGATCCCGGCGTTGAACAAGCGACTGGTCGAATCCCCCTCCGGCGTCGACTATCCCGTCTGGGTGCGCGAGGAGATGTCGGCCGAGGATTGCGTGACCCGACTCGGTGAGCCCGACGCCACCTGGGCATCGTGCGCCGACGCCATTGCCGAGAAGCTGGAGTCGACCGTCGACGCGACCGTCACGCCGTGGCAGATGCACGTGGCCGAGCGCGTTCGCGACGTCCCGTACGCGACCGGGACCTGCACGGTCGTACTGGTCCGATTCAGCCATGTGCTCACCGACGGACTCGGTGGGGCGGCCCTGCTGCGTGCACTGTTCGGTCGGACGCCGCGGCCCGCCGACGCCGATGTGGCGGCAGAGGCGTCCACGGTCACCCCGCACGGGATCGCGTTCCGGCTCCGGGCCTGCGGTCAGGCCGTCGGACGCCTGACCCACCTGCTCCCCGCGTTCGTGTCGGTGACCGGCGCCGGTCGGCGGGCCGCGCAACTGATCGCGCGCGGCGATGTTGTCGCACCGACGCCGCGCGCGCGGCTGTCGGTGAACCGGTGCGCGGAATCCGACCGCCGGGTCGCCGTCATCCCGGTGCCTGCCGACCTGACCCGATCGTCGGAGTTCACCGTCACCCAACTCGCGCTGACGGCGGTGTCGTTGGCCACCGAGAAGTTGCTCCGAGATCGTGGTGAGAGCGCCGACTCGCTGACCGCGATGATGCCGGTGGCGTTCGGTCCGGACGCCGAGTGGCAGGGAGTCAACCGATTCGCGACCGGGATGGTGTCGATGGGTGGTGGGGCCGATGACCTCGCGGCCCGCGCCCGCACGGTGCGTTCATCGGTCACCGCCGAGCGCCGTCGGCTCGCGATCCCGGACATCGTCAAGCAGTTCCGGCTCGTCGAGACCGTGCCGTGGCCGATCCTGCGACGCGTCCTGCGTCGACGTCAGAAGGCCGACCCCGACCAGGTCGCCGCGAACCTGGTGTTCACCAGTGTGAACTGCGGCGACGGGGACATGGAGCTGTTGGGTTCGACCGCGGTGATGGTGGCGGGATTCCCGTGTCTGTCGGAGACCCTCGGGATCGGGATCGGTCTCTACGGGATCGGCTCGGCGCTGACCCTGGGTGTGCTCACCGCCCCGAACGCGGTGGGGGCCGACGACGGTTATATCGAGCTGCTGGAGTCCGCGCTCGTCGATGTCGCCGGGATGGTGGCCTGAGCGGTCCCCGCCGGGTCGTCCCCACCGGGTCGTCCCTACTGGGGGATGAGCCCGAAGGAGTCCGACCCGCGGGTGCACTTGGCCAGCACGCCTGCGGTCTGTGACGGGCCGCAGTCCCAGCCGTCGACGGTCTGGTTCCGCCCGGTCGAGATCAGCGGTCCGTACTTCTTGGCGACCGGCATGACGACCCCGCACCCTGCGGATCCGCCCGGGAAGACGACGACGCGCAGCGGCCCCTCGGGGCCGTTGGCGGTGTCGCACCGGGCTCCGGCGATGTTCGGCGCCTGCTTCGACGGGGGCACCGAGGCGGCGGGCGGCAGCTGCGGGCCGGGAACGGCCTCGGCGCTGGGGTCGGTGGTGCTCGGGGCATCGGGGTCGAGCGGTGGAGCCTGTGCCGAGGACGCACCGGGGGCCGACGACGCCGGTGTACCCGTCGCGCCGACGGCCGACGACGAACTGCCGGAGGCGGTCGAGGAGTCACCGTCGCCGCATGCGCCGAGTCCGACGGTCAGTGCGGCCGCCGCACACAGCAGGGTTCCGGTTCGCCTCAGATGCATGATTGCCACCGTATCGAACGGAGATCTGCGGCCGCCGTCCATGAGCGGGCCCACAGCGACCCCACGGAGTGACGCGTCTCATATAACTTCACTCGACTGAAAAATTGCAGACGTGCGCAAGTTCTTCTACGGTTGCGTCATGACCTCAGCCGGACTGCGCGAAACGAAGAAGGCGGCCACCCGCCAAGCTCTTGCCGTCGCGATGCTGCGCCTGTCGGCGCGCGACGGTTTCGACACCGTGTCGGTGGAAGCGGTCGCGGCCGAGGTCGGCGTCTCCGCACGCACCTTCCACAACTACTTCGCGGGCAAGGAAGAGGCGTTGCGCTTCTACCTGGCCGAGGTCATCGGCGCGATCTTCTCGGCCCTGGAAGAACGTCCGTCGGACGAGAGCTTCTGGGACTCCACCGCCGCTGCGTTCATCGAGGTCGTGTGCGACCGCGCCGACGATCCACGGGAACTCGTCCACCTGATGACCCTGATGGACACCGAGCCCAGCATCGCGATGAAGAAGAACGGCGACGACGTCGACGGAGACGCCGTCGTCGCCCGATTCGAGGAGCTGTGCCGCAAGCGGTCCATCGACTCGGCCGGTCTCGGTTACACGCGTCTCGTACTCGGTTGCGCCGCAGTCGGTGTGCGGGTCGCACTCGAGAGCCACGTCGACGTCACGCCGTCTCGCGCGGAGTTGCGCGTCACCCTCCAGAACACTTTCGACCAGATCCGGTCGGGTCTCGGGACTCCGATACCCACCGTCTGATCGACCCCCCGCTCGTAGTCCCCCGCGGCTCACGCCGTCGAACAGGAAGAATCTCATGGCCACATATCTGTACCGAATCGGTAAGTGGGCGTTCGCCAACCGGTTCAAGGTGATCGGCATCTGGCTGCTGATCCTGGTCGGCATGGGCGTCGCGGCGTCGACGCTGGCCGGACCCACCAGCTCGAGCTTCTCGATCCCCGGCATCCCGTCGGAGAAGGCCCAGGACGCACTCGTCGAGAAGTTCCCGGAGAAGCCGAAGTTCTCCGAGGACATCAGCATCAAGTACGTCATCAAGGCGCCGGCGGGGTCGAACCTGACGCAGCCGCGCTACCAGGAGGCCATCGACCAGATGGTCACCTCGATGAAGGCCTTCGACGGCGTCAAGTCCCCGGACACGATCATCAACCCCTTCGTTCCCGAGGCCTTCGGCACGCCGAACGCCCCCGGTGAGGTCACGCAGGCCGCGATCGACTTCCAGCGCGACACCTTCGGCAAGTCCGAGCAGGATGCGCGCACCGACGCTGCGGCCGGCTCGCCCATCAACCCCGACGCCACCGTTGCGCAGCTGGGGGCGTCGTACAACGTCACCGAGGCCGACAAGGTCACGGCGAAGGCGCACGAGCAGCAGACCGCGGTCGCCGATGCGGCGCGTCAGGCCGGTCTCACCGTCGAGATGAGCGGAACGGCGTTGCCGCAGCCCGCGATCGGTGCGACCTCCGAGCTCATCGGTGTCGGCGTTGCCATCGTGGTCCTGATCATCACGTTCGGATCGTTCATCGCCTGGGGCATGCCGATCCTCACCGCACTCATCGGCCTCGGCATCGGACTGTTGGCCGTCACCGCGGCGTCCGGATTCTTCACCCTGAGCGCCGAGACCCCGATCCTCGCGACCATGATCGGTCTCGCGGTCGGCATCGATTACGCGTTGTTCATCGTCTCGCGCTATCGACACGAGCTGTTGACGGCCAAATCCAGGGCTGATGCCGCCGGACGTGCCGTGGGCACCGCGGGATCGGCGGTGGTGTTCGCGGGCCTGACGGTCATCATCGCGCTGTCCGCTCTGTCCATCGTCAACATCCCGTTCCTCACCGCGATGGGACTGGCCGCGGCGGTCACCGTCCTGGTGGCGGTGCTCGTGGCCCTCACCCTGCTGCCCGCGGTCCTGGGATTGTTCGGTGGCAAGGCATTCGGCGCCTCCATCTCGTTCCTGAACGCACCGGACTCGCCGAAGTCGGCGAGTGCCACGACGCCCCGCATCTCCAACGGGACCCGGTTCGTCAAGCAGATCGTCGCACGGCCCGCCATCGCGCTGGTTCTCGCGATCGTCGTGCTCGGTGTGATCGCGGCGCCGATGGTCGGACTCAAGCTGGCCCTGCCCAACGACGGAACCGGCGACCCCTCGACGACGCAGCGCAAGGCCTACGACCTGGTGGCCGAGGGCTTCGGGGCCGGCCAGAACGGTCCGCTCGTGGTCGTCCTGGACGGGACGAATGTCGCTGACGCCGATCGCAACTCGACGTACAACGACGTCGTGGGCAAGATCAAGGACCTGCCGGATGTGAAGAACGCCCTCATCACCGCGGCCGACATCAACAAGGCCGGCGACACCGCCGTCGTGTCGGTGCTGCCCAACAGCGGCCCGAGCTCGTCGGAGACGCAGCAACTGGTGAAGGACCTGCGCTCGGCCGAGGGCGGGATCACCGACCAGTACAAGGTCACCTACGGCGTGACCGGTCAGACCGCCATCGAGAGTGACGTCTCGGACCGGCTCTCGCAGTCGCTGGTCCCGTACCTGGCCATCGTGGTGGGTCTGGCGTTCATCCTGCTGATGCTGGTGTTCCGCTCGATCCTGGTCCCGCTCACCGCGGCGCTCGGGTTCCTGCTGAGCATCGTGGCCACCTTCGGTGCGACGGTCGCGATCTTCCAGAACGGCGACCTCGGTCTGATGAGCAACCCGCAGCCGATCGTCAGCTTCCTCCCGATCTTCCTGATCGGCATCGTGTTCGGGTTGGCGATGGACTACCAGGTGTTCCTGGTGACCCGGATGCGCGAGGAATACGTGCACGGCGCGTCGGCGAGAGACGCCATCGTCAAGGGCTTCTCGCACAGCGCCCGGGTGGTGGCGGCGGCCGCGGCCATCATGATCTCGGTGTTCGCGGCGTTCATGCTGCAGGACAACTCGCTGATCAAGTCGATGGGCTTCGCGCTCGCGGCGGCGGTCTTCTTCGACGCCTTCGTGATCCGCATGATCGTCATCCCGGCGGCGCTGGCCGTGCTCGGCGACAAGGCGTGGTGGTTGCCGAAGTGGCTGGACCGGATCCTGCCGAACGTCGACGTCGAGGGCGAGAAGCTGGGCGAGTACCTCGCCGAGAAGGACAAGCGTGACGAGCGGGACCGTGAGGCCGTCTCGGTCTAGTGCCACCCGCACTCCAGATTGACGAAGCGACGACGGTTGCGAGCGATATTTCATCGCCGCAATCGTCGTCGCTGTCGTCGTGGGGCGGGTTAATCTGCGCCCATGACCCCCGTGCGATTCTTCCGGCAGCTCACCCGTCTGGCGATCGTCTCGACGGGCTGCGCGCTCGTCGCCGTCGCTCTACCGACCGGAACCGCGGGTGCCACACCGAGTTCCGGGATCAGTGCGGTGAACCTCGCCCAGGCCGACATCCCCGCCGGCCTGCTGCCGTTCATCACCGGACCAGGACAGGCGACGGTCCGTGAGATCACCATCGCGCCGGGCGGCACCACCGGATGGCACTTCCACGACGGTCGCCTGGTGGGGATCGTCAAGCAGGGAACGCTGACCCACCCGGGGGCGGACTGCAAGCCGGTCATCTACCGCCAGGGTCAGCTGATCGTCGAGCCCGAAGGTGAGAAGAACACCCACGTCGGACGCAACCTGACGAAGACCCCGGTGATCCTCGACGTGCTGTACCTGCTGCCCAAGGGCAAGCCGTTCTTCGAGGACGCACCCGCGCCCGCCTGCGACGCACCCCGGTAGCGCGCGTCGTTCTGGCCCTTCCCGACGTCTGAGATGATCACGGGCGTGACCACGCCCGACGACACCGACCATGCCCCCGACCGCAGTTTCGAGTTCGGCACCCCGTTGGAGGGCACTCTCGGTCGGACGGGTGTGATCCACACCCCACACGGGGACATCGCCACCCCGGCCTTCATCCCGGTCGGGACCAAGGCGACGGTGAAGACCGTCCTCCCCGAGGCGGTCGCGGATCTCGGTGCGCAGGCGGTGCTGGCCAACGCCTATCACCTGTACCTGCAGCCCGGCCCGGCGATCATCGACGCCGCCGGTGGGCTCGGTCGGTTCATGAACTGGCCCGGCCCGACCTACACCGACAGCGGCGGGTTCCAGGTGATGTCGCTGGGCGTCGGGTTCAAGAAGGTCATATCGATGGAGGTCCGCGACGCCGAGAACGACGATGTCATCGCCCCGGGCAAGGAGCGGCTCGCGCGGGTCGACGACGACGGTGTGACGTTCAAGTCGCACCTCGACGGCACCACGCACCGGTTCACCCCGGAGGTGTCGATGCAGATCCAGCACCAGCTCGGCGCCGACATCATCTTCGCGTTCGACGAACTGACCACGCTGATGAACACCCGCCCGTATCAGGTCAATTCGCTGGAGCGGACCCGGCTGTGGGCGATCCGGTGCCTCGCCGAACACAACCGGCTCACCGCCGAGCGCAGCCACCGCCCGGTGCAGTCGCTGTGGGGTGTGATCCAGGGAGCGCAGTACGAGGACCTGCGGCGGCTCGCGGCGCGGGACCTTATGGAGGCCAGTCGCCGGGATCAGGACGCCGGCGGGCGCGGCTTCGGTGGCTACGGGATCGGCGGCGCACTCGAGAAGGAGAACCTCGGGCGCATCGTCGGCTGGGTGAACTCCGAGCTGCCCACCGAGACCGCGAAACACCTGTTGGGGATCAGCGAGCCGGACGACATCTTCACCGCGATCGAGAGCGGCATCGACACGTTCGACTGCGTCTCGCCGTCACGGGTGGCGCGCAACGGCGCGATCTACTCGTTCGACGGTCGGTACAACGTCACCAACGCCCGCTTCCGCAGCGATTTCAGCTCCCTCGACCCGGAGCTCGACAACTACGCCACGCAGTACAGCCGCGCCTACATCCACCACCTGTTCAAGGCGAAGGAGGGACTCGCGTCGACCTTGTGCACCATCCACAACGAACACTTCATCGTCACCCTGGTCGACCGTGCGCGGCAGGCCATCGAGGACGGGAACTACGCCGAGTACCGCGACGGGTTCCTCGCGCGCTACTACGCGGGCAGCCGGTAGGCCGCCCGCGTAGTAGCGGTGTCGAGATTCTCGGGGACGGTCAGACGCGGACGACGCGCGTGCCGCCGGCGAACTTGTCGTGCAGTCCCTGCTTGTTGGGGTCGTTGTTGATGGTCACGCCGATGGCGATCAACAGCGCGAAGGTGGCCAGTCCGACCAGGAACGGCAGGAAGAAAATGAAGCCGAGCAGGGACGACAGCACCGAGAGCAGCAGCCAGATGTTGCGCTTGAACGCGATGTCCTGCTTGGGGATGTTGCCGTCCGGTCCGACGGTGCGCAGCTTCAGGAGCTGCTTGCCCAGCGTCGCGCCCTTGCGGGACTCGAAGTACGTGAAGTAGGCGATCGCCGCGAAGCTCAGGATCACCGACGCCACGTAGTAGGCGACGTTGCCCGCGACGACACCGATGATGCCCTCCACGATCGCAACGGGGATCCCGACGATCAGGCCGTCGATGATGCGCGCCCCGAGACGGATCCCGGCACCGGCCGGCTGGCCGGTCGTGGAGTAGATGCCCTGCTCATAGGGGGACTGTCCGACCGGCGGGGGCGGCGGGTAGGCGCCGGGCTGGCCGTACTGTCCGGGCGGCGGGTACTGGCCGGCAGGCGGCGGGTACTGACCGGAGGGCGGCGGGTAGCTCGCCTGACCGCTCGGGTCGCCGTACTGCGGCGGCTGCTGGTTCGGGTCGGACTGTCCGTACCGGGGCTGCTGGCCCTCCGGTCCGGGGCCGGGGTATTGCGGTCCGCTCATGTCTGGTCCCTCTCGTCGTGGCCGACTCCACCAGATGGCGGGGCGGTGCCCCACGAGTCTAAGTCAGACGTAACCGGCATCTCGAGAGTTTGACGGGGACCTGACCCCAACTCGGGTCGTGGTGGCTCACCAGAGATCGTCGGGATCGACGATCCACGGACCGTCCGGCAGTCGCGTGGGATCGAACCGGTCGAGAAGCACAGCGGTGGTCACGGTTTCGTTCGCGCTCGCCAACCGCAACGACCGCGCCATCATCGACAGCACCCGGGCGGTGTCGACACCGACGAGGGCGAGGTCGGCCAGGGTCACCGCGCCGTCGCGCTTGGCGAGGCGTTGCCCGGCGGTGTTGAGCACCAGTGGGACGTGGGCGTGGTCGGGGACGGGCAGTCCGAGCAGCGTCGCGAGATAGGCCTGGCGGGGGGTCGAGGACAGCAGATCGTCGGCGCGGACCACCTGGTCGATCCCCTGCGCTCCGTCGTCCACCACGACGGCCAGGTTGTAAGCGGCGGTGCCGTCGCCGCGTCGCAACACGAAGTCGTCGACCACGCCGGTGTAGCGGCCGCACAGGTCGTCGGTGATGGTGAAACGTGATGTGTCCGAACGCAGTCGGATCGCCGGCGGCCTGCCCTCGGCGCGGCGCTCGGCACGCTGCGCGTCATCGAGATCGCGGCATGTCCCGGGGTAGGCGCCGGGCGGTGCGTGCGGCGCGGTCGGTGCGGCCTGGATCTCCTTGCGACTGCAGAAGCACTCGAACGTGCGTCCGGCCGCGGTGAGGGTGTCGATGGCTGCGTCGTGCGCCGCCCGGCGGTCGGACTGCAGCATCGGTTCCTCATCCCAGTCCAGGCCGATGGACCGCAGGTCACGAAGCTGGGACTCGGCCGCACCATCCCGGGCGCGATCGTCGAGGTCCTCGATCCGCATCAGGAACCGCCGTCCGCTGTGGCGGGCGAAGAGCCAGGCCAGCAGCGCCGTCCGGAGGTTGCCGATGTGCAGGTCGCCCGACGGCGAGGGTGCGTATCGACCGGCGCCCGCGGTCTCGCTCATGCTTTCGCGACGAAGAACTCGTCGAGCTCGGGCGGGACGAGGCGGGCGGTGTCGACGCCCGGTCGCCACCAGAACACGATCTCCTCGGGTGCGTCGAGCACGGGGAAATGGTCGCGGTCCTCGATGGAGGCGTCGGCCAACTCGGCGTCGAAGACGAACACGATCTCGTGACCGACGACGCCGTCGACGACGAAGATGTTCTCGAAGGTCGCGCGGTGCTCCGCGCGCGCGACGGATCCCCCGATCTCCTCGGCGATCTCGCGGTCGAGGGCCGTGCGGGCGCTCTCGCCGAACTCGATACCGCCCCCCAGTGGCCGCACGCGCGGATCGTCGGTGTTCAGACCGTGTCCGGTGACGAGCAGAGCGCCGTCGGAACTCCGTCGGATGAGCGCCACCGCGATGGGTCGGATCGAACTCGCCATGTCGTCGAGGATATCGACACCGCCGCCCACTCGACGTCCGCATCCGCCCGGTCGGCGTCCGCATCCGCCCACTCGACGCCGGAGGTGATGCAACGATGGGGGTGTGGACCTCCCCGTGCTCCCTCCGGTGTCGCCGATGCTGGCCAAGGCCGTGACCGCCGTACCCGACCAGTTCGACGGGGATCGACCCCTCTGGTCGCACGAACCCAAGTGGGACGGGTTCCGTGCCCTCATCTTTCGCGACGGGGACGACGTCGTGATCGGATCACGCAGCGGCAAGGACCTCGCCCGCTACTTCCCGGAACTCGTCGACGCCGCCCGCTCCGAGCTGCCCGACCGGGTCGTCGTCGACGGCGAGATCGGCGTGCAGAAACTGATCGGCGGGGTCCGGCGTCTGGACTGGGACTCGTTGAGCCAACGCATCCACCCTGCCGATTCCCGGGTGCAGATGTTGGCGGAGAAGACCCCGGCGATGTTCATCGGGTTCGACGCCCTCGCGCTGGGCGACCGCGATCTGACCGGTGAGAGTTTCGACATCCGGCGCGACGCGCTCACCGAGGCCATCCCCGGGGCCGGCAGTCTGCGCGTGAGTCGCGTGACCACCGACCCGGCGACCGCCGTCGACTGGTTCTCGGCGTTCGAGGGCGCCGGTCTCGACGGGGTCGTGAGCAAACGGATCTCCGGGCACTACCTGCCCGGCAAGCGCGAGATGCTCAAGGTGAAGCACAAGCGCACCGCCGACTGCGTCGTCATCGGGTATCGGATCCACAAGAGCGGCACCGGGCTCGGATCGATGCTGTTGGGGCTCTACCGCGACGGCGCGTTGCGCAGCGTCGGCGGGTCCAGCGCGTTCACCGACGCCAAGCGCATCGAGCTGCAGGAACAGTTCGAACCGCTGCGCCTGGACCCCGACAAGCTCGCCGAGGGTGAACCCAATCGCTGGAATGCGTCCGGAACCGGCCAGTGGGTGCCGATCCGACCGGAGCTTGTCGTCGAGGTGGGCTACGACCAGATGGAGGGCGACCGCTTCCGCCACACCGTGCGGTTCCAACGCTGGCGGCCCGACCGGGATCCGGAGAGCTGCGGCTACGACCAGCTCGAGGTCCCCCTGACCTACGACCTGCACGACGTCCTGGAAGGGTCCGACTGATGGCCAAGACCCCCGCGGCGATGGTGGCCGTCGGCGACCGCGAGGTACGGGTCTCCAGCCCGGACCGGGTCGTCTACGAGGCGACCGACCGAACCCCGGACATCACGAAGCTCGAGGTGTGCGAGTACTTCGCGGCGGTCGGCGACGTGCTCATGTCGGCGGTCGGCGAGCGTCCGACCGCGATGGAGCGATGGCCCGACGGGTGGCGCGAGGGCATGCGGCTGGCCACCGGACCGCAGGACCGTGAGGGCGACGGTTTCTATCAGAAGCGTCTGCCCAAGGGGGCGCCCGACTTCGTCGACACCGTGACGATCGCGTTCCCGAGCGGGCGTAAGGCCGACGAGCTCTGTCCGACCGAGCCGGCGTCGCTGGTGTGGGCGGCGCAGATGGGCGCCCTGACGTTCCATCCCTGGCCGGTCCGCCGGTCCGACGTAGATCACCCCGACGAGCTGCGCATCGACCTCGACCCGCAGCCGGGGACGTCGTTCTCCGACGCCCAGCGCGTGGCCGCGGTCGCCGAGGAGCTGTTGGAGGAGTTGGGGTTACGCGGCTTCCCGAAGACCAGCGGTAACCGGGGTATCCACATCTACGTCCGCATCGAGCCGCGGTGGACGTTCGACGAGGTCCGCCACGCCGCCATCGGTTTGGGACGAGAACTCGAGCGTCGCGACGACGGGGTGACCACCGCGTGGTGGAAGGAGGAGCGCGGCACCCGGCTGTTCCTGGACTACAACCAGAACCTGCGGGACCGGACGATCGCCAGTGCGTGGAGTCTGCGCGCTCAGCCGGGGGCGCCGGTGAGCACGCCGGTGTCGTGGTCGCGGCTCGCCGAGGTCACCGACGCACGCGACTTCAACCTGACGACCATCCGCGACTACCTGGCCGACGGCGATCCGTGGGCCGACATCGACGCCGAGTCGTACTCGATCGAACCGTTGCTCGAACTGTGGGAGACGCTGCCGGGAGGCGAGTTGAACTGGCCGCCGGACTATCCGAAGCAACCGGGCGAACCGCCGCGTGTGCAACCGAGCAAGAAGGTCGCCGAGCACTGGGACTCCGAGGGCAACCGCATCGAGGAGTGATCCCCCGTGGATCGGCTCAGGAGAAGAAGCGGTGCAGCGCCTCGTCCCAGAGGACGTCGCGTTTCTGGTCGTAGCGCCGCCGGATCCAGGTCATCGTCGCGATGACCGTCCCCATCAACACCCCGAGCAGGACCACGACCACCATCACCGCGGTCACCCCGGCGTCGGCGGGGACGGGGACCGCAGGCCGCGGATTGCCCTGAGCGTCGACCGTGATCGGGATACGGGTGCCCGCGTCGGTGCCGGGCGGCACCGTGATGACCCCGGTCTTGTCGTCGCCCTGCCAGGACCAGTGCGCGGCCACCTTGTTGGAGTTGTCGGCGCCGATGGTCGACGTGATCGGGGCGATGGGTGCGGCACCGGCCACCGTCGTCGCGATGGCGGTGCTGGTCTCGATCCGCGGGGCGTCGTCACGCGTCTGCCAGATCAGGACGCCGGGGGCGATGATCGCGGGCAACAAGAAGATGGCGAGGATGAACACGAGCTTCTGCAGCCGGCGTTCGGTGATGTCGACGCTGCGTTCGAGCGGGTTCGTGGCCGCAACCGGGCGCCCGCTGACGCGACGGGTGTCCAGCCGCCGGTTGTTCGGTTCCTGATCCTGGGGCATGTGTGTCGCTTCCGCTCGATCTCTCCCTACGTCTTTATTCGCAGCGACACGCGTCGCGGATGTCGTGTGAGCACCACGGCTTTTCTAGGCGACGGCATCGCTGGTCCGCCGCGCGGCGAGTACCCGCTCGATGTGGTCCGCGGCGCGGTCGGCCGAGCCCACCGCGGGCACGATCGACGCGACCCGCCGGGCCTCCTCGGTGCGGCCCAGGGCCGTGGTCACCGCCGCGCGGAGCGTCTCCGGGGTGAGATCGCGCGGATCGAGTCGAACCCCGGATCCGCCTGCGTGCACCCGGACCGCTACATCGCGCTGGTCGCGCCCGAACGGCACGATGACCAGCGGTATCCCGCGGGCCAACGCCTTCTGGGTGATGCCCATGCCGCCGTGGGTGATGACCACCGAGGTCGTGGCCAGGACGTGTTCGTGTGCGACGAATCGGGTCACGGTGGACGTCGCGGTGGAGCTGAACGCGTCGGGGTCGAGTGCGCCGGTGGTGACCACGGCGTGCATCCCGGTGCCCTCGAGTGCGGTCAGTGCGGTCCCCGCCAGGGCGGCGTCGGCCTGCAGTTCGGTCGAACAGGTCACGAGCGCGATGGGGTCGGTGATCGCGTCGATGGCCGGGTCGGGGTCGGTGGGCGGTGCCCATGAGGACGGGCCGACGAGTTCGACGGTGTCCGGCCAGTCTGCGTGTCGGTTCTCCAGGGGTGGCCCGCAGAAGCTCAGGATCAGTGGCGCCCGACGGAGGGGCTCATCGCAGTGCCGGACCGCGGGGAGGTCGTGGGTGCGACGCCATCGGTTGAACTTGTTCTTGAACGCGACCTCCCAGATCGCTCGGGAGGTGTGGGACAGAGCGGTGTCGCGCATTCGCGCGACGCGACTCGTCCCGGGCCGCAACCCCAGTCCGATGGGCGGCCCGTCGGTGCTGAACAGCGGAAGGAACGTGGGACACCAGATGGCCCACGGCAGGCCGGATGCCTCGGCGGCGCACTGCGCGCCGGTCGCGCTCACGTCGGTGAGGATCATGTCCGGCCGGTACGTCGAGATCATCGACGCGAGATGGCGGAATTCGGCCTCGGCGCGGTCGATGAGTCCGTCGGTCAGCGCGCCGACGGATCGGCGGCCGTTCCCTTTCCAGTCACCGGGGTGCGCGTCGTTGAGTTCTGGCGGCAGCGCGGATGCGGTGACACCGAGTTCCCGCATGCGATCGACCTCGTCGGCGAGGGTGATGACGTGGATCGAGGCGCCACGGCGTCGCAGCGTCACCAATGTTTCGACAACCGGATAGAGCAATCCGCGCGCCGGGGATGTCATGACCAGAATGCGTGACACCGCGCGTCCTTTCCCGAACAGCTAACGGGAATTCAACGGCGGAATTCAACAATCTCGTGAATCCGCGAATGCCCGACCATTCAACGTCTGGAGAAATGAATTGAATTCACAGGCTAACGGCGTCGAGAAATGCGGGTGCGGAAATGATGGCGACATGCATGTAATAAAAGCCACAGTTTGCCAAAGTGCAGAACCGCCGGGCGCGTGTTACGCCCGGCGGTTCTGTTTAGTGGTGTTCGCGGTGGAGCGGTCGATCAGGTCCAGCGCGCGAGCAGTTCGTTCGAGCGCTCGGCCAGCACGGCCTGCCAGATCGGGCCGAAGCTGACGCGTCCGACGCCGAGGGCCGCCAGTGCGGCCTTGTCGCTGTTGGCCGGATGGCCGATCGCGTTGACCGGCAGGGGCAGCTCGGAGGTCAGTCGCTTCTGGACGTCGTCGCTGTGGAAGCCGACCGGGTAGAGCACGTCGGCGCCGGCCTCGGCGGCCAACTTCAGGCGCGCGATCGCGCGGTCGACACGGTCGGCCTCGTCGCCGATCTCCTTGACGAAGAGGTCGGTGCGGGCGTTGACCACGACGTGGACGTCGGTCGCGTCGGATGCCGCGCGCAGTGCGCCGACGAAATCGGCGTGCTCCTGCGCCTCGCGGAGACGGCCGCCCTCGCTGTGCACGGTGTCCTCGATGTTGAGGCCGACCGCGCCGGCGTCGATCAGGCCCTCGATCAGGCGCTTGGGGTCCTCGCCGTAGCCGGACTCGATGTCGACCGAGATCGGCAGGTCGACGGCGGCGGTGATCTGCTTGATCCGCGTGAGCACCTCGTCGAAGGTCAGGCCCTCGTTGTCGGACTTGCCG
The DNA here is from genome assembly GCF_014635305.1 of Williamsia phyllosphaerae. Taxonomy (NCBI): domain Bacteria; kingdom Bacillati; phylum Actinomycetota; class Actinomycetes; order Mycobacteriales; family Nocardiaceae; genus Williamsia; species Williamsia phyllosphaerae. The sequence continues at coordinate 1,510,825 of NZ_BMCS01000001.1, forward strand.
ATGGAGTCCGAGATCGGGTGGCTTCCGACGGTGAGTGCGGAGAAACCGGCGGACAGCGCGAGGTTCGCCGACCACGCGTCCCACACGGTGGGGAGGATGACCGGGGTACCCGGCTTGTGCAGTTCGAGGAGCGTGGTCGCCTTCTGGCTCAGTGAGGTCATGCATCACACAACACCACAGTCAGGGGTCTATTTCCGGCCGTCCCACGATGTGAGAACGGTCGTTCTCCCCCTCCGCCGAACGTGCCGAAAACACCCGCCCAACGTGCCGAAACAACCTGCCGAACGTGCGGCGGTTGCCGTCTTACGTCGGTGTACCCCGCATGTCGCATGGGGCCATGTGACCGTCGTCGATCAGGGTGAGGGTGACCCGCATCTGATCGGGTTGCAGGCTGCCCGACCAATTGTCGTACGGGTGGTCGAGGAACCCGACGACGAGTAGCGCCGAGGTGACCAGGGCCGAGACGAACGCGATGGGAACGGCCTGGATGACGGCACTCTCCCGACGGTCGGCCTGCACGCACATGTAGGCGAGGATCGCGCTCGCCCCGATCCCGAGGACGATCCACAGCGGGATGGGCACCGACGGTGCGGCCTCGGCGGCGCGGGCGCGGCGACCGTCTCTGCGTTGGGCCTGCTGGTCGAACCACTGGGCGTAGGCGGCTTCCTGTTTCGCGTTGGTCGGATCGATGGCGGCGAAGTCGGTCACCGTCGTGTCGACCCAGTGCTGCACCGACGGCGACGACTTGCCCCTCCGCATCGCCGGCCACTCGTCCTTCACGACAGCACGGGAGTAGCAGATGAGGTCACCGTGCAGACGAGATCCGTCGTGACCTTCCAGGACGTCGGCCACGTTGTGCAGTTCGGTGACCGCGATGGCCTCGGAGCTGCCGCCGTCGCGGGCCTTCTGGTAGTTCTGCAGCGCGTAGAAGATGGTGAAGGCGAGCAGCACCGCGAACATGGTGCCGATGACCGTGAGGGCGCCCGCGGCGCGGGTGCTGTCGATGAACCAGCCGGGGTCGGGTGCGCGCCTGCGGGCCAACAACTTCACGACGACCACGGTCGTCACCACCACGAGGAGTACCACGACCGCCAGCCAGTTCAGCACTCGCTGATTGTGCCGTACGCAGCGAATCCTGGTGGGGCAACGAGCTACCTGGCCGCACGCTCGACAGGTGGTTACGGCACGTTCGGCGGGTGGTTACGGCACGTTCGGCGGGTGGTTACGGCACGGTCGGCGGGTCAGAGACCGAGGCTGCGCGCGATGAGCATGAGCTGCACCTCGGTTGTGCCCTCGCCGACCTCGAGGATCTTGCTGTCGCGGTAGTGCCGGGAGACGGGGTAGTCGTTCATGAACCCGTTGCCCCCGTGGATCTGGGTGGCGTCGCGGGCGTTGTCCATCGCGGCCTCCGATGACACCATCTTCGCGATCGACGCCTGCGTCTTGAACGGCTTGCCCGCCAACATCAGGGCGGCCGCGTCGTAGTACGCGGTCCGGGCCACGTACGCCCGCGCCTGCATCCGCGCGATCTTGAACGACACCGCCTGGTTGGCTCCGATGGTGCGGCCGAACGCCACCCGCTCGTTGGCGTACTTCACGCTCTCGTCGACACAGCCCTGCGCGACACCGACCGCCAGCGCGGCGATGGCGATCCGTCCCTCGTCGAGGATCCGCAGGAAATTGGCGTACCCGCGTCCCTTGTCGCCCAACAGGTTCTCGCGGGGCACGCGGACGTCGCTGAAGCTCAGCGGGTGCGTGTCCGATGCGTTCCATCCGACCTTGTTGTACGCGGGGCCGGCCGTGAAACCGGGGGTGTCGGTGGGGACGACGATGGTCGAGATCTGCTTGTTCCCTGATGCGTCGGTGTCGGTGACCGCGGCGACGGTGACGATCTCGGTGATGTCGGTACCGGAGTTGGTGATGAACTCCTTCGCGCCGTTGATGACCCATTCGTCGCCATCGAGCTTCGCGGTGGTCTTGGTGCCGCTCGCGTCACTCCCACAGTCGGGTTCGGTGAGTCCGAACGCGCCGAGCGCCGCTCCGGAGAGCAGCCGTGGCAGCCAGGTCTTCTTCTGCTCGTCGGTGCCGAACCGGAAGATCGGCATCGCGCCGAGCGACACCCCGGCCTCGAGGGTGATGGCCACGCTCTGGTCGACCTTGCCGAGCTCCTCGAGCGCAAGGCACAGCGCGAAGTAGTCGCCACCCATACCGCCGAACTCCTCGGGGAACGGCAGACCGAACAGGCCCATCTCGGCCATCCCGGCCACGACCTCGTACGGGAAGCTGTGCTCTGCATCGTGTTTCGCAGAGACCGGTGCAACGACGGTGCGGGCGAAATCGCGCACCGACTTCACCAGCTGCTGGTACTCGTCGGGGAGGTTCTCGGTTGCGAGGAAGTCGCTCATGGGATCTCTTTCACTGCGGGGTCGTCGTTCTCGGAAGTCGTGTCGTTCGGGATGATCCGGGCCAGGACGTCGCCGACCCCGACCTGATCGCCGGCGCCGACGAGCAGTTCGACGGTGCCGTCGACGGAGGCGGTGAGGGAGTGCTCCATCTTCATCGCCTCGACGACGAGGACCACCGTCCCGGCCGTGACCGTCGCTCCGTCGTCGGTGCCGACGGCGATGACCGAGCCCGGCATCGGACTGCGGATGTCTGTGTCGGCGTTCGCGTCTGCGGCACCGGCCGCGCCCGGTCCGGCGTACCGGGCGAAACGCCAGACGCCGCCGGGTCGGTGCACCCAGATGACCTGGGAATCGGAGGCGACGCGGTAGTGGCGGCGTCGGCCGCTCACGGTCAGGCCGACACCGTCGTCGGTGACGGCGGCGGACACATCGACCGACGCGGCGTCGTCGACGCTCGCCGTGGCGTGCGACGGCGTTCCGCGGAGCGCGACGACGAACGCCGCGTCCTGATCCGGTGTCGGTGAGCCGGTCTCCGCGCGCAGCCGGATGGTCGTGGGTGCCGCGGTGCCCCCGGGGCGCCACCCGCTGGGGGCCGACCACGGGTCGACCGCATCCGACCACAGCGCCGACCATTCGTGCACGGCGGCGGCGATGAAGACATCGGTTGGCGCCGGCGTCGCGGTGTAGGTGTCGACGAGCCGGTCGAGGAGGCCGGTGTCGAGGTCGCCGTTCCGGACGTCGGTGTCCGACAGCAGGAAACGGAGGAAGTCGATGTTCGTACCGACGCCGAGCAACGCGGTGTGCTCGAGCGCGCGGTCGAGTCGCGCCACGGCGGTCGCACGGTCCGGGCCGTGGGCGATGACCTTCGACAGCATGGGGTCGTAGTTGCTGCCCACCACCGAACCGGTGGCGACACCGGAGTCGACCCGCACGCCGGTTCCGGTGGGCTCGTCCAGATCGACCACCGTGCCACCGGTCGGGATGAAGCCGTGGGCGGGGTCCTCGGCGTAGACGCGGGCCTCGATCGCATGGCCGGTGAGCGTGACGTCGTCCTGTGCGATGTCGAGGGTCTCGCCGCGGGCGACGCGGATCTGCCACTGCACCAGGTCGACACCGGTGACCATCTCGGTGACCGGGTGTTCCACCTGCAGTCGGGTGTTCATCTCCATGAAGAAGAACTCATCGGGCCGATCGGCGGAGACGATGAACTCGACCGTTCCGGCTCCGCGGTAGCCGACGCTGCGGGCGGTGTCGCAGGCGGCCGCGCCGATCAGGGCGCGGGTGGTCTCGTCGAGCAGCGGCGACGGCGCCTCCTCGATCACCTTCTGATGGCGTCGTTGCAGGCTGCACTCGCGTTCGCCGAGGTGGATGACGCCGCCGTGGGTGTCGGCGAGGACCTGCACCTCGATGTGCCTGGGCCGCAACACGAATCGTTCGAGGAACAGGGTGTCGTCGCCGAACGACGACGCGGCCTCGCGACGCGCGCTGACCAGTGCGGCGGCCAGGTCGGAGGACTCGTGCACCACCCGCATTCCCTTGCCGCCGCCCCCGGCGGACGGCTTCACCAGGACGGGATAGCCGATGTCGCCCGCGGCGTCGATCAGTTCGTCGTCGGTCAGGCCCGGGCGGGCTATGCCGGGCACCACGGGTACTCCATGGCCCGACACTGTGTTCTTGGCGGTGATCTTGTCGCCCATCACCGTCATCGCGTCGGGGGTGGGGCCGATGAACACAATCCCCGCCTTCTCGCACGCAGAAGCGAAATCGGCGTTCTCCGAGAGGAACCCGTATCCGGGGTGGATCGCGTCGGCGCCCGTACGAGTCGCGGCGTCGATGATGGCGTCTATCTTGAGGTAGCTCTCACGCGCCGGAGCAGGACCGATCAGGATCGCGTCGTCGGCGGCGTGCACGTGCGGCGCGTCGGCATCGGCCTCACTGAACACCGCGATGGACCGGATTCCCATGTCCCGCAACGTCCGGATGACGCGGACCGCGATCTCGCCGCGGTTGGCGACGAGCACCGAACCTATTTCAGCGACGGTCGCCGAGTGAGAATCGAGCGTAGCGAGGCTCGCAGCGAGAGCGGGCCGTCGTGAATTGGGTTCTGCCATGTCGATCACATCCTGAAGACGCCGTAGGAGACCGGCTCGAGCGGCGCGTTGGCGCAGACCCCCAGAGCCAGTCCGAGAACGGTCCGGGTGTCGGCGGGATCGATGATCCCGTCGTCCCACAGCCGTGCGGTGGAGTAGTACGGGTTGCCCTGCGCCTCGTACTGATCACGGATCGGCGCCTTGAACGCCTCCTGGTCCTCCTCGGACCAGGGCTTGCCGGCCGAGTCGAGCTGATCGCCGCGCACGGTCGAGAGGACCGACGCGGCCTGCTCGCCGCCCATCACCGAGATGCGGGCAGTGGGCCACATCCACAGGAAGCGTGGCGAATACGCGCGACCGCACATCGAGTAGTTGCCCGCGCCGTAGGAGCCACCGATGACGACGGTCAGCTTGGGGACGCGAGCGCAGGCGACGGCGGTGACCATCTTGGCACCGTGTTTGGCGATGCCGCCGGCCTCGTAGTCGCGGCCCACCATGAACCCGGCGATGTTCTGGAGGAACAGCAGTGGGATCGAGCGTTTGTCGCACAGCTCGATGAAATGCGCTCCCTTGAGCGCGGATTCGGCGAACAGCACGCCGTTGTTGGCGATGATGCCGACCGGGTGGCCGTGGATGTGAGCGAATCCGGTGACCAGGGTGGTGCCGTAGCCGGATTTGAACTCGTCGAACTCGCCGGCGTCGACGACCCGCGTGATGACCTCGTGCACGTCGTACGGGGTTCGGAGATCGGTCGGCGTGACGTCGTAGAGCTCGTGTTGGTCGGCGATCGGTTCGCGGGGTTCGATCATCGCCCAGGGCGTGTTGGTCCGCGGACCCAGCGTGGACACGATTCGTCGTACCCGGTGCAGTGCGTCGGCGTCGTCCTCGGCGAGATGGTCGGTGACCCCGGAGACGGTCGAATGCAGTTGTCCACCACCGAGTTCCTCGGCGGTGACGACCTCACCGGTGGCGGCCTTCACCAGCGGCGGCCCGCCGAGGAAGATCGTGCCCTGGTTCTTCACGATCACGCACTCGTCACTCATCGCGGGCACGTAGGCGCCGCCCGCGGTGCAGGACCCGAGCACGGCGGCGATCTGAGCGATGCCCCGTGCGCTCATCGTCGCCTGGTTGAAGAAGATCCGCCCGAAGTGTTCGCGGTCGGGGAACACCTCGTCCTGGCGGGGGAGGAACGCTCCGCCGGAGTCGACGAGGTAGATGCACGGGAGGTTGTTGTGCAGCGCCACCTCCTGCCCCCGGAGGTGCTTCTTGACGCTGAGCGGGTAGTAGGTGCCGCCCTTGACCGTGGCGTCGTTGGCGACGATCACGCATTCACGGCCGGAGACCCGGCCGACTCCCGCGATGACCCCGGCACCGGGGCATTCGTCGTCGTACAGCCCGGTGGCGGCCAGCGGCGACAACTCGAGGAACGGGCTGCCGGGGTCGAGCAGGGTGTCCACACGTTCGCGGGGGAGGAGCTTGCCGCGCGCGACGTGCCGATCCCGGGACTTCTGGCTCCCGCCGAGAGCCGCCTGCGCCGTCCGAGTCGACAACTCGGCGACGAGACGCTGGTGTTCGGCCCGGTTGAGGGCTCGATCGATCGGCATGCGGGAGGACCCCCTGGGGACACACTGAGTTAATCGCGAATAACTTAGTTGTCAGAGTAGGGGGTGCGGTTCGGTCTGTCCACAAGGACCCGGAGCAGGTCGGGCTAGCGAGATCCCCCGACGACCGCGGCGGTGTCGCGGTCGGTCGCGGACTCGCGGTGGGGGACCTTCACGACGGTGACGCCGGCCGCCTCGAACGGGTCGGTGAGTTCTGCGGTGGCCGACGCATCGGTGACCAGGGTCGTCCCCGGGGGCAGTGGCGCCCAGGCGTGGAACGGACGCTTGCCCAGCTTGGCGGCGTGCGCGAGGACGTAGACGTGCTCGGCGCGGTCCATCATCGCCTCCTTGAGACGGGTCTGGATCAGCTCGGCCTCACAGATGCCGTACTGCGCATCGACCGCGTCGGCACCGAGGAACGCGCGGTCGACGGTCAGCCGCGACAACGTCGCCTCGGCGAGCGGGCCGACGAAACCCTGGGTCAGCGGGCGAAGCGTCCCGCCGAGGCATTCGATGCGGGTCTCGGGGCTCTCCACGAGGGCTTCGAGGATGGTCAGCCCGGCGGCCACCACGGTCACGTCCCGGCAGTCGCGCAGGTGGACGCCCATCGCGCCGACGGTGGTGCCTGCGTCGACGAGGACGGTCTCGCCCGGTTGCACCTGTTGGGCCGCCCATGCGGCGATGGCGCGTTTGGCGTCGAAACCCTCGACGGAGCGTTGCCGTAGCGACGATTCGTGGGTGGTGTCGATGGCGATCGCACCGCCGTAGGTGCGGGCGATGAGGCCACGGGACGTGAGGTGGCCGAGGTCTCGGCGGATGGTCGAGGGGGTCACGCCGAACTGCACGGCGAGGTCTTCCACGCCCGCCAGGCCCGTGGATCGGGCCTGACGAACAATCTCCGCACGTCGTGATTCGGACTCGCGCAGGGCCATGGACCAGAACCCTACTTCAAAGCCACTGTGCTGGTTGCCAGTTCAGCGGCCTGGCGCAGGGCCTCGACCATCGAGCCCGGCTCGGCGATGCCGGTCCCGGCGATGTCGAAGGCCGTGCCGTGATCGACCGACGTGCGGATGACCGGCAATCCGACGGTGATGTTGACGCCTGCCTCGATGCCGAGCACCTTCACCGGGCCGTGGCCCTGGTCGTGATACATCGCGACGATCAGGTCGTAGTCGCCGCGGCCGGCGAGGAAGAACGCGGTGTCGGCGGGCAGCGGACCGCGCGCGTCGATCCCGTCGGCCTGCAACTTCTCCACCGCGGGGACGATCTTGAGGTCCTCCTCGCCGTAGCCGAAGAGGCCGTTCTCCCCGGCGTGCGGGTTGATACCGCACACACCGATGACCGGGTCGGCCACACCCGAGCGACGCAGCGCGTCGTGTCCGCGGCGGATCGTGCGCTCCACCAATCCCGGTTCGATCCGGGCAACCGCGTCGAGCAGACCGATGTGGGTGGTCACGTGGATGACCTTGAGCTTCGGCGTCGAGAGCATCATCGACACCTCCTCGGTGCCGGTCAGGTGCGCGAGCAGTTCGGTGTGCCCCGGGAAGATGTGGCCTGCGGCGTGCAGTGCCTCCTTGTTCAGGGGTGCGGTGCAGATCGCCTGGACCTCGCCGGCGACGGCCAGTTCGCTTGCCACGCGGATGTATTCGTAGGCGGCGTGCCCGGCGACCGCGGAGAGCTCGCCCCACTTCAGGTCCTCGGGCAGCAGGTCGAGGTCGATGACGTTGATGCGGCCGGGAGTCGATTCCGCCTCGGCCACGGTTGAGATCGTCACGATGTCCGGGGTGAGTCCGAGCACCTGCGCCGCGAGGCGCAACCGCTTCGCGTCACCGATGACGACCGGCAGACACCACGAGAGGGTGCGTGCGTCGAGTACTGCGGGCACGATCACCTCGGGCCCGATGCCGGCCCCGTCGCCCATCGTGAGGGCCACGATGGGGACCGCGGACGTCGCGGGTACTGCGGTCACGGCGTCGATCGATGTCATGGGACAACCTCACTGTCGAGAGAACTCATCGGATGTTTCGATGTCGGATCCGCTGTGGAGCGGAGGTGGTCCACGACGCGACGCAGGGTGTCGGCGTCGCCGAACGAACCGGGTTTGGTGGCGATCAGGCGGTGGTCGGGGGTGATGGAGACGACGGCGCCCCGTTCCACCTCGCCGATCGGTCGCAGGGACTCGATGCCGAGTGCATCGATGACCGCGCGGGCGGTCTCGCCGCCGGTCAACACGAGGTGCGCGCGGCGGCGGGAGTCCAGCGCGGCGACGGTGGCCGCGAGCGCCTGCGCGACACCCGAGGTCGTCTCGGGCCGCAGGTCGCCGTCGATGGTGACCACCGCGGCGCCGGAGTCGAGTGCGGAGGCGAGCGCATCGAGATCGACGCGGTCGGCGAGCAGGTGGTCGACATGGACCGGTACGTGCGGGACACCTGCGGCCCGGAGGGCGGTGACCTGTGCGGTCCTGATCGCGTCGGCGGTGCCGACGACGGCAAGGACCGGCAGCGACGCGGGGTGTGGCGCGGCCGATGCGACCTCGTCGGGCATGGTCCTGGCCACGGCCGCAGCCAGTGCTGCCGTGCCGACGAGTCGCACGCCGGGGATGGTCGACGACGCGGCCACGATGTCGTCGAGGTCGATGTCGGTCGCCACGTCACAGATCGCGACCGCGCCACGTCGGCACGCCTCGACGATCTGCTCGGCCCGATGTGGACCGTGGCCGATGACGATGTGGTCGATGTCGGTCAGCAGGGCGGCGATCGACGTCGGAGCGGGGATCGACTCCGCGTCCCACAGGTGGGTCTCGTGCAAGGGGGCACCGTCGACGTGGACGATCCCGCCCTGGACCACCCGCCGTGCTGCGGGCAGTCCCGCGGCCACGATCACCGGATGTGCCGCTACGAGACAACGGATCTCGGCGCCGACGTGTCCGCGCAGTAGTGAGTCGATCTTCTTCACGATCGGGGTCCCGGCCGGGATCACCGACACCGCGTGGGCAAGCGCGCCGACCGCGGTGGCCTCGTCGGAGGTGCGGGTGCCGAGATCGACCACCTGCGTGGGCAGTCGGCCGTCGGCGGAGGTGCGCAGGGTGTGGTCACCGAGGTGCAGTTCGACGCCGCCGAGGCGGCCGAGGAAGACGGCTGCGGTCTCGGCCGCACCGGTGAGATCGTCGGCGATGATGACGGGGGCGGGCCCGGTCTTCGGTCCGGCAGTCATGATCACCTCCTGTTGCGCGAAACGTGCACTAACCATAGCAATATTGCGCGAACCGCGCATCAATCAACTCAGTGAGGTGCCGGCACACTGCACCAGCGTCTGCCCGGTGATGCTGCGTGCGGCGGGGCTGAGCAGGTACTCCACCGTGGCCGCGACCTCGGCCGGATCGATGAGGTGACCCATGGGCGGAGTGCGTGGCGGGGTGGCGCTGCGAGCGGGATCGCTCAGCATCGGAGTCGCCGTCGGACCGGGGGCGACGACGTTCACCGTGATGGCGCGACCGACCACCTCCGAGGCGCAGGACCGGGCGAAGCCGACCATTGCTGCCTTCGTGGCCGCGTACTGACTCTTGCCTGCGACACCGGTCATGGTGCGTGAGCCCATCAGGACGATCCGTCCGCCGTCGCCCATCTTCTGCACGGTCGCGTCGATGAGGACCTGCGCGGCCGCCACGTGGATTCGCCACATCAGTTCACCGTCAGCGTGATTCAACTGTCCGACGGGCGCGGAGAACTGCAGTCCGGCGGCGTGGACCACGGCGTCCGCGGCGGGTGCTTCGGTCGCGATCCGACGCAGCTGGTCGAGGTCGGCGAGGTCGCATTCCTGCCAGGTGAACCGCTCGTCGGTGAACTCGGGTCGTCGGCGTGACAGCCCGGTCACCGACCACCCGGATTTGGTCAGCAACGCCACGATCGACGCCCCGATCCCGGAGCTGGCACCGGTGACGATCGCGTGACCGGGCAGCGCGGCGGCGGTCACGGCTGCGCTCCGCTCACCCAGTCGGTGGGCACCCGCACGTACTCGATCGCCTGCCGGTAGCGGGTGAACGCGATGTGCAGGGTGCCGTCGGCCGCGACGATGCTCGGGTAGGAGAACTCCCGGTTGAGTCCGTCCCGGGAGTTGTTGCTCAGGCAGAAGCCGTCGCCGGTCTCGACGTCGCGACGGTGCGGCCAGGTGACGCCCTCGTCGTCGGAGATCGCCACGGTCATCGGTGCGCGCGGAGCGCCCCAGAACGCCGTACGGGCATCGCCGTCGTCGAGCGGTGCCGCGGGCTCGGCGGCGGCCGCGGGGTCGGTCAGTCCGCCGTCGGGATCGATCTCGTCGTACAGCGAGACGCGTCGCGCGGTGGCGTCGAGCGCGCTGGCCTCGTTGAACACCATCGCGAGTCGGTCGTCGTCGAGCACGACGAACTGGATCGACGAGTTGTTGTTGGGCACATCGATCGGGCCGGGCGCGGTCCACGTGTCGCCGTCGTCGTCGGAGATCGATCGGTACACGTGGTCGGCCCACCGGCTGCGGTAGAGCGCGATCAACCGCCCGGTCGAGAGCCGGCCGATGTTCATGTGGACGCAGCCGATGCTGTCCGGAACCGTCACCTCGCGCCAGGTGTCGCCGCCGTCGTCGGAGACGAGGACCGAGCTGTAGTCGCGGTCGCCCACCCACCGACGTCCGTCGAGCCGCACACAGTGAAAGATCGGGAGCAGCAGCCGGTTCGAGGGCAGGCGCACCGGAGGTTGGCGTACGAACACCCCGCCGGCCTCGGTTTCGGGGATGAGGACGCCCGCTTCGGCCCAGGTCCGCCCGCCGTCCGACGAGATGCGCCGACACACACGCGCGGTGTCCTGATCGCCCGCGCGCTGCGACGTCCACAGCAACCACACCTCGTTCTCGTCGACGACGTGCAGCACCGGGTTCTGCTCGGATCGGGTCGGATCATCCGACAGCGCAATCGGATCCGACCATTGCGACGAGCCGGGATCGAGTCGGGAGAACCAGACGCTGATGTCGGGGACGCCCTCCTGCGTTCCGGCGAACCACACGCACGCCATCGAGCCGTCGGGCAGCACGCACAGGTTGGCCGCGTGGTTCTGGATCGCCGGCGCCGGGAGCAGCGCGTCGATGCGGCCTTCGCCGACCTCACGCAGCACTCCGTCGGAGATACCGGCGTCGACCGGGCCGATGTCGGTGGTGGTGGATGGCGTCATGGTGGTCTCCGATGGTGTCGGGGGCGGTGTCACGCGCGCAGCGCCGCGGCGGACAGGTCGTAGGAGTTGGTGGGCCGTAGGCCGATGTCGTCGATGCGGGAGCGCCGTGCGAGAACGACTTTCGGGACGAACGACCACAGGAACGGCGAGGTGTCCCACACCTGCTTCTGGGCGGTGGCCAGCAGTTCCGAGCGCCGAGCCGGGTCGACGGCCTCCGACGCCTGGGTGATGGTGTCGGTGATCTCGGAGAACACGTAGCCCTGGTAGGTGTCTCGGGTGCGCTCCTTGGCCGCGGTGCCGGCGAACATGCCCTGCATGATGGTGATTCCGAGTCCGGTGGGGCCGGGGAAGCCGTTGCCCAGGACATCCCAGTCGCCGCCCTTGCCCTGGCGCCAGGTCATGATGTCGCCGCCGGGCTCGAACTGCTGGAGGGTCGCACGCACACCGGCCGCCGAGAGCATCTGCACGACCGACTCCATGATGTCGGTGTCGGCGACGAATTCACCGGTCTCCCAGATGAACTTGAGGGTTAGGTCGCGGACGCCGAGTGCGGCGAGCTCGGACCGGGCGCGCGCCGGATCGTAGACGTAGCGCCCGGTCTCGATGGCGCCGTCGAGCGTCATGGGGATGACGCCGGTGGCCTCGGTGGCCGCACCCTGCATCACCTGGTTGATCAGCGCCGGGCCGTTGATGGCGTAGGTCAGGGCCTTGCGCACACGCGCGTCGGCCAGCGGGTGGTTGCGCGGCTTGCGGAAGTTGTAGAACAACTGGTTGAGGCGGACGCCGTCGGCCCGGTCGATCGAGACGCCCTTGAGGCCGGCCAGCTGATCGGCGGCGTCGGGGCTGATCGAGTCGATCACGTCGACCTCGCCACTGCGCAGCGACACCACCCGGTTGGACTCGTCGGGCACGAAACGCACCTGGACCGACTCGATCTGGGCGGGGGTGCCCCAGTACTTCGGGTTGCGCTCGAGGGTGTAGTTGCCGGTACCGCGGTCCGACGACGTCACGACATACGGTCCGGAACCCCGGCCGCTCTGCAGCTCCTCGGGCTTGTTCGCGCGTGCCGGGGTGATGAGGATGTTGGTCATCAGGTAGTCCAGGACGGGGACCGGTCGGTTGGTGTTGAGCAGGAACGTCGCGCCGTCGACCTGCTCGACCGTCGGCCACTCGGGGAAGAACCCACCGACGAAGGAGCCGTCGACCTCGCTGTACATCTTCAGCGCGGTGGCGACGTCGGCGACCTCGACGGGCGAGCCGTCGGAGTAGTGGGTGCCGGGGCGCAGGTGGACGAGCCACTGTGTCGGGGCGACGAGTTCGAACCGGTCGGCCAGCACGAGCTGCGGCTTGAGGTTTTTGTCGAGCGTGATGAGCGACTGACGCACCCCGCGCTGCACGGTCAGCGCGGCGTCGAACTGGTTCAGTTTGTTGTCCAGGCTGACCAGCGAGCGGTTCAGCGCCAGGCTCACGGTGCGCGGACCGGGCGTGCCGGTGGGGGTTGCGCATGCGCCGATCGACCCGATCGCCAACCCGGTGGCGCCGAGGGCGAGACCGGAGCGCAGCAGGGTCCGTCGCGACATGGATGTCCTCGAATGGGACTGCTGTACATCGGAACTGGTCATCGTCGACCTCTCGCGGACAATCGTTCTCAGGCGTGGTCGCGTCGTCGGTGCGACGCGCGTACCCGTCGCGGATGTGACGACGAGCACATCTGGACAGTACGTCAGACTGCTCGATATGCGCAACAGCGATCCGGGTATTGCGTAATCCGCGCAGCAATGCCATTGTGAGCTGAGTAACACCGATCACCCGCGACGGGCACGCGTGGGTGAGTGCAGACAACGACGTCGCCCAGCTCTGGCAGAAGGTGGATCCATGAGAAGCAACGAGAGTTCACCGGCGGTGGCGCGATGAGCGCATCGACGGACTCCATCGCGGTGCAGTTGCCACCGGCGCCTCCGGAGAAGGCGCCCGGTCGCGGTGGTTTCGGTGTCGACTCGGTGATCGGATCGGCCACCCTGCGCTACGTCATCAAGCGTCTGGCGCAGAGTGTCCTGACCATCTGGCTCACCATCACCACCGTCTTCGTGCTGATTCGCATGGCGCCCGGCGACCCGGCCTACTCGGTCGCCGGCCCGCTCGCATCGTCGGACGAGCTGGCGCGGATCCGCACCAGCATGGGTCTCGACGACTCGGTGTTTACCCAGTACCTGATCTACCTCAAGGACGTCGTCCGGCTCGATTTCGGCACCTCCTACTCGTTCCAGGCGCCCGCACTCGACGTCGTCCTCGACCGTCTGCCGTACACGATCACCCTGGCCGTGGCCGCGATCCTGCTCACCGTCGTCGTCGCCGTGCCGCTGGGTGTCTGGATGGCGCGTCACGCCGACAGCCGCCGCGAGCTCGGCGCCAACGTGGTGACCATCGCCGGTCAGTCCATGCCGGACTTCTGGACCGGACTGATGCTGCTGACGTTCTTCGCCGTGGTGTTCCCGATCTTCCCGGCCGCCGGCTTCACCTCCTGGTCCGGTCTGGTGCTGCCCGCCGTCACCGTCGCCGTGCTGCAGATCGCGCTGATCTCCCGGATGGTCCGCCGCGAGATGGTCAATTCCTTCGCGTCCCCGTACATGACGGTCGCGCGGGCCCGTGGGCTGACCGACCGGCGTCTGACATGGCGATACGCGATGCGCAACTCGGCCATCCCGGTCCTCACCGCGCTCGGTACGCGCTTCGCGGCGCTGCTCAACGGTGTCGTCGTCGTCGAGGTCGTGTTCGCTTGGCCCGGTGTCGGTTCGCTTGTCGTCCGAGCGCTCGAGACCCGCGACTACCCCCTCATCCAGGCAACCGTCCTGGTCACCGCCGTCCTGGCGATCGGCGTCCAGCTGCTCGTCGACCTCTGTTACCCACTGCTCGACCCGCGCGTCCGCCTGGGAAAGGGAGCCAGCAAATGAGCGTCGTCATCGAACGCCCCACCGAACCCCGTCCCAGCGCGGTCACCGAGAAGGACGTCGCCCGATCGGCGGCCACCCGACGCACGCGCGACTCCCGGATGAAGATCTGGATCGGCAGCATCTGCGCTCTGCTCGTGATCCTCCCCGTCGCCTTCGCCCGGGTGCTGCCCATCCCCGACCCCGACGTGACCAACCTCGGTGACCGCCGCCTCGCCCCGTTCACCGACGGCCACCTCTTCGGCACCGACCAGCTCGGTCGCGACCTGCTGGCCCGCGTGCTCTACGGCGGCCAGGTGTCGCTGACCATCGGCATCCTCGCCGTGATCGTCTCCGGCCTGATCGGACTCATCCTCGGGGCGCTGGCCGGCTACGTCGGCGGCTGGGTCGACGCGGCCATCAGCCGTCTGCTCGAGGCGCAGATGTCGCTGCCGCTGCTGATGATGCTGCTGCTCGTGGTCGCATTGTTCGGACCGTCGATCCCGGTCATCACCTTCGTCATCGCGATCGCGCAGTGGCCCGAGATCGCCCGCCTCACCCGATCACTGGTACTGGTCGAGCGGGAGAAGCCCTACGTCGCCGCAGCCAAGGTCCTCGGACTCGGCAGCGTCGCCACCCTGATGCGCCACGTCATCCCCAACGTCATCAAGTCGGTGTCGCTGGTGGTCCTGCTGCTGCTGGCCCAGGCTGTCCTGCTCGAGAGTGCGCTGAGCTACCTCGGCGCCGGACCACAACGGCCGTTCGCGACCTGGGGTCGGATCATCTCCGACGGCCAGGACTACATCACCACCTCGTGGTGGCTGGTCACCCTGCCCGGCATGGTCATCGTGCTGCTCGTGGTCGGCGTGAACCTCCTCGGAGACGGACTGCGCGACGGCGCACCGAAGCTCCGCCGCTTCCCGTTCGGCCGAAAGGACAAGTGACCATGGGCAACCTGCTGCAGGTGGACGATTTCCAGGTGGAGCTGATCACCGACAAGGGCGTCATCCGCGCCGTCGACGGCATCTCGTTCTGCATCGACGCCGGCGAGACCGTCTCCATCATCGGCGAATCCGGTTCCGGCAAGTCCACGACCGCCATGGGCATCCTCGGGTTGCTGCCCGCCGACCTCGCCGTCCGGTCGGGATCGGTCCGCTTCCGCGGTGCGGATCTGCTCGGCGACGAGGCCGCGCTGCACGAGGTCCGCGGACGACAGATCGCGCTGATCCCGCAGGACCCGATGGCCGCGTTGAGCCCCGTGCACACGGTGGGATCCCAACTGCGCGAGGCGGTCGCGCACAGCGGCGTACACGGGCGTGCGGCACAGAAGGCGCGGTGCGTCGAACTGCTGCACCAGGTGCGCATCCCCGATCCCGAGGGGCAGCTGGGCCGCTACCCGCACCAGTTCTCCGGCGGCATGCTGCAGCGGGTGCTCATCGCGGCCGCACTCGCGTCGTCACCGGTGCTGATCGTCGCCGATGAGCCGACCAGTGCGCTCGACGTCACCGTGCAGGCCAGCATCCTCGATCTGCTCATGGAGCTCCAGGAACGCACCGAGATCGGGATGCTGGTCATCACCCACGATCTCGGGGTGGCGCGGCTGGTCTCCGACCGCATCCACGTGATGAAGGAGGGTCGCTTCGTCGAGGTCGGGCCGGCCGACGAACTGGTTCGCACCCCGCAGAGCCCGTACACCAAGAAGCTGCTCGACGCCGTCCCACAACTGGGACCGTGGAGCCTGCCCGACGCGTCCACCGCGCGGGCCCAGACGTCCGGAGTCCCCGCATGAGCGCACCCGAGAAGTCCACGCCCCAGAAGTCCATGCCACTGCTGACCGTGGACGACCTGGCCGTCGAATACCACACGGGTGCAGGGGTGTTCCGCGCCATCGACTCGGTCTCGTTCGAGGTCGACCGGGGCAAGACCCTCGCGATCGTGGGGGAGTCGGGGTGCGGCAAGTCGACCATCGCCAAGGCGCTGGTGCGTCTGTTGACCCCGTGTGGTGGTCGGATCGTGTTCGACGGCACCGACATCGCGACACTGTCCGAACGGGCGTTGCGCCCGTACCGCTCGCGGATACAGATGGTCTTCCAGGATCCGTACGGCTCGCTCGATCCGCATCTGACGGCCCTCGACATCGTCGCCGAACCGCTGCGCATCCGTGGCAGTGGCAGCCGTGCCGAGCGCACCCGTCGCGCCGAGGAACTCATCGACCAGGTGGGGCTGCCGACCTCGGCACACCACCGCCGACCGGTCGAGTTCTCCGGCGGCCAGCGTCAGCGCATCGGGATCGCCCGCGCACTCGCATCCGACCCGGAGCTGCTGGTCTGTGACGAGGCGACCAGCGCGCTGGACGTGTCCGTGCAGGCGCAGGTCCTCGACCTGCTCCGGTCCATCCAGCAGGACACCGGGATCACCTACGTGTTCATCTCACACAACCTCGGCGTCGTCCGCGAGATCAGCGACACCGTCGTCGTGATGTCGAAGGGGCGTCTCGTCGAATCCGGCGTCACCGCTGACGTTCTCGCCCGACCGGTCAACCCGTACACCGCGGCGCTGCGCTCGGCCGCGCTCGACCCCACCGCGATGGTCGGTATCAAGCCACGCCACATCGTGTCCCGACCGGCATCCCCCACGCAGAAAGCAGGAGCCCCCGCATGATGGCAGCACATCTGTCCGGACTCGTCCTCGGGACGATGACCTTCGGCGACACCGCCGACGCCGCCACCTCGGCGAAGATGGTCGACGCCGCACTCGACGCAGGTATCCGCCACATCGACACCGCCAACGGCTACGCCGGGGGAGAGTCCGAGCGCTTGCTGGCATCGATCCTCGCCACCCGCCGCGACGACGTCACCCTCGCCACCAAGGCGGGTATGCCTAATCCCGATGCGGGCGAGCATTCCCCGCTGTCGGCGGCGGGTCTGCGCGCCAGTGTGGAAGCCAGCCTGCGTCGGCTCGACACCGACCGCGTCGACCTGTTCTACCTGCACCAGCCCGACCGTGCGGCGTCGCTGCACGAAACCCTGACTACCGTCGCCGAACTGGTCGCCGAGGGCAAGATCGTCGAACTCGGTGTGTCCAACTTCGCGGCCTGGCAGATCGGCGAGCTCAACCACGTCGCCGACGAGGTCGGAGCACCCAGACCCGTTGTCGCCCAGCAGCTCTACAACCTCATCGCCCGTCGTATCGAGGACGAGTACGCCGAGTTCGCCTCGGTCAGCGGGCTGGCCACCATGGTCTACAACCCGCTCGGCGGCGGCCTGCTGACCGGACGACACACGTTCGAGGCGGCCCCCGACGAAGGCCGCTTCGGCGACTCCCGACTGGCCGCGATGTACCGCGAGCGGTACTGGAACGCCGAGCTGTTCGAGGCGATCACTGCGCTGGCAACGGTCGCGAGCGACGCCGGGATACCCCTGGTCGAGCTGGCGCTACGCTGGCTGGTGTCGAAGCCGGCGACGTCGTCGTTGCTGCTGGGCGGATCGAAAGTCGAACAGCTGCAGTCGAACATCGCCACCGTGGCCAAGGGTCCGCTGCCCACCGACGTCGTCACGGCGTGCGACGAGATCGGTGCCGCGCTGCGGGGTCCGATGCCGAACTACAACCGCTAGGAGCTCCCCGAGATGACCCGCAGAACCGCGGCCCGCGACTTCGCCGCCCGTGTCCGCGCCCGCGACCGGATCCTCGGCTACTGGTCGGTGATCGACAGCCCCGTCTCCACCGAATGGCTCGCCCACGTCGGCTGGGACTACATCGCACTCGACCTGCAGCACGGCCTGATCGGCTACTCCGGCATGCTCGCCGGCATCACCGCGATCGACGCCGCCGAGGGCCCCGTCGGACTCGTTCGCGTCGAGGCCAACGATCCCACCCCGATCGGTCGCGCCCTCGACGCCGGCGCCGCCGGTGTCATCGTCCCCCTCGTGAACTCGGCCGACGAGGCCGCCGCCGCGGTGGCGTCGGCCAAGTACCCGCCGATGGGCGTCCGGTCGTACGGACCCATGCGGTCGCAGCTGCGGATCGGGCCCGTCCCGGCCGAGGCCAACAGCGAGACCATCGTCCTGGCGATGATCGAGACGCCGCAGGGACTCGCGAACGTCGCCGAGATCTGTGCGGTCGAGGGCCTCGACGGCATCTACGTCGGGCCGTCGGATCTACGAATCGCGGTCGGTGGCGCGCATTCCAACGATCCAGCCGTCGACGCCGAGTTCGAGGCCGCGCTGACGACGATCCGTGAGGCCGCGGCCGCCGCCGGCGTCACCGCGGGCATCCACACCGCATCCGGAGAGCTGGCCGCGAAGCGTCTCGCCGAGGGCTACACGCTGGCGACCGTCGCCTCCGACCTCACCCACCTCAGGGCCGTGTCGCAGTCGCATCTGGATGCGGCCCGCGGCTGAGGCGACAGAGCGCGTCTCGTTGGAGCGCGCGAGTCGCTCAGCGCCAGCCGAGCTCCGGTGCGACCTCGGTCAGGATCGATTCGATGACATGCGCGTTGTACTCGACGCCCAGCTGATTGGGGACCGTCAGCAACAGCGTGTCGGCCTCGGCGATGGCCGAGTCCTGCGCGAGTTGCTCGATGAGTTTGTCGGGCTCGTCGGCGTATGACCGCCCGAACCGTGCGATGCCGCCGTCGATGTGGCCGACCTGGTCCGTCTCCGTGCCACCGCGCCCGAAGTATGCGCGGTCGCGGTCGTCGGTGATGGCGAAGATGCTGCGGCTCACCGACACCCGCGGGGTGAATGCGTGGCCGGCGTTGTCCCACTCCTTGCGGAAGACGCGGATCTGCTCGGCTTGCAGCTCGTGGAACGGGACACCGGTGTCCTCGGTCAACAGCGTCGAGCTCATCAGGTTCATACCCTGCCGCGCTGTCCACTCCGCCGTCGCGCGGGTGCCCGCACCCCACCAGATGCGCTCCCGCAGACCTTCCGAGTGCGGCTCCAACCGCAGCAGCCCCGGCGGATTGGGGAACATCGGCCGCGGGTTCGGGCGGGCGAAGCCCTCTCCCTCGAGTGCCTGCAGGAACATCGCGGTGTGGCGACGTGCCATGTCGGCGTCGGTCTCACCCTCGGCGGGCGCGTAGCCGAAGTACTTGTAGCCCTCGATCACCTGCTCGGGCGACCCCCGGCTGATACCGAGTTGCAGCCTGCCCCCGGAGATCAGGTCCGCCGCACTCGCATCCTCGACCATGTACAGCGGATTCTCGTACCGCATGTCGATGACACCCGTACCGATCTCGATACGGGACGTCCGTGCGCCCACCGCGGCGAGCAACGGGAACGGGGACGCCAGTTGACGCGCGAAGTGGTGCACACGGAAGTAGGCACCGTCCGCGCCGAGCTCCTCGGCGGCGACGGCAAGCTCGATGGACTGGGTGAGCACATCGGCCGCGGACCGCGTCTGCGACTGCGGGGACGGCGTCCAGTGCCCGAACGAAAGGAACCCGATGTTCTTCATGGTCCCCATAACGGACCCCGGTCCGTTTGTATTCCAGGAATGGCCCGGAAGCATACGTCCGGGCCGACGTCGAACGCTCTGGGCGGCGAGAGACAGATGCAGATCTGTGCGTGATGGGCACCGGGCCGCGGCTGTGGTGTCAGTGATGCACGTGTTGCAGCAGAACGCGGCCGGTTGCGGTGACGGTCTTCGACGACTGGGTTTCGACAACAACGATCTCGTCCCTGGCGGGAGCGACACTCAGGCGGATCGTGCAAGCGAAGCCGACGTAAAATGCGGGTTCCCCTCAAACGTTCCCACTGGGCAGGACGCGGTCAGCCCTGTCTCGTCCGATGTTGCGCAGCGTCATCTGGCGGGTCTGGGGATCGTATGCGCGGAACGGGAGCCAGGCGAGAAGGTAGAAGAGGTACTGCGCCGGCAGTACGAAGCACGCGGCGAGAACCGCGTTGCGTAGGTCGCCATGGGCGCGATAGGTTCGCTGGTCTCGTAGGCAGTATCGCCAGAAGGTGCGCGGCGAACACAGGTACCGTCGCCCGGAAATACCCGCGTCGGCGTTCGGTATCAGAGCAATTCGGTAGCCGGCCGCTCGAATCGTCAAGGTCAGGTCGAGGTCCTCGAAGATGTCGGTACGGTGCGACCGTGACGATCTGACCGAGGTCCACGCAGACTGTGTTATCGCCATGTTGGACCCGAACAACCTAGGGATTGCGGCAGTGTCGGGGTTGTTCGAGGCCAGTCGAGTCGATGTCACAGCGGTACGTTGCTGTTGGCGGCGCCGGAAGCGACCTTGGAATGGCAGGTCGTAGCAGTAGCACAGGCCCGATCCGGCCTGGAACCGGTCACTGTGTGTGGCGAAAAACTGTCGGACCGACTGCGACCATGCGTCGGGGACGTGCGTGTCGGCGTCGATGCGCGCGAGAACCTCACCTCGCGCGGAGTCGAACCCCAGAGACCGGGCGTTGATCACACCTTGCTCCGGGGCACGGATCAGTCGAATCACGGCAGTCTCGCCCGTCATACGGAGCACGATGTCGGTGGTGTTGTCGGTGGAGTTGTTGTCGACGACGATGATCTCGTCGACCGGTTCTTGTTGCGACAACAGAGCACGGAGACAGTCTTCAATGCAGTCTTGCTCGTTGTATGTCGGGATGATGACCGACAACGAAGGGGTGAGCACTGACTAAACAGACCACATACCCGCGGAATCCTCAACGGCAGCGGCGAGCAAGCGTGATCCGCTGGGTCCGCCACGACCGGGTGCAGGACGCACGATTAGGTGAGGCGAGACGCCCGCGGATCGATCAGCTTCGATCGGTCGAGACCGGCCACCAGTAGATCGATCCGAGCAGCCACCGCGCGGTCGGTGAGTGTGGTGCCCGCTTCGCCGGTTCGAGCATCGTTACAAAGAGTTTGCTGAGGGGCCAGCAAGTCGTCGAAGGCGACGAGGAGACCCGAGGCCGCGTGGGGTACGTCCCCCCAACCCGACGACACACAGTGCATGAGCCAGTCGAGGACTGCGGATGAGGATGTGCAACCCAGCAGCGGTACGGCGTAGCGCTCATCTCTGGTCCGCAGGACCAACTCGTAGGAGGACGGGTCTAGCCTCCACGGTCCCCACCGCCGCGCGTCGTCGGCAATGAACATGAATGGCGTAAAAATTTCAGTGGGCATGGGCATCCTCGGAATCGGTCCGTGAGACTGAATGGTCATTCGCATTGCTGTGAAACAGCTCTCGACTCCGTCCGCCGGGTATCGACTACGCGTACGAATTTTCCCCCCTGAGACCTCTGAGGGAGTTCGTCGGATATCTCGACGACGACGTGCGACAGACCGGAGTCTGCGAGCAGCTGGTCCAAACGGTGGCGCGCCTCTCTGCCTGAGGCCGCGCGGTCGGTCCCGGGTCGGATTGAGAACCTGACGGTGAGATGGTCGTCACCGTCGCGAACGATTTGAGACTGGGCGAACCCGTCGACGGCATCGAGCACCACCGACACGACCGTGGGCGAAATTCCGTGGCGTCTACCGGCGACATCGAAGTGCACAATCTCGCCAGAACGTCCGAGGACGTCGAACGCAGGCAGAGGGTTTCCGCATTCACATCGGTCCGGACGCATGAGAACGGAGTCGCCCAGGTCGTAGCGGATGATCGGTTGGACCCGGCGAAACAGGTTGGTGAGCAGAACCGAGTGCGACGGGTGTCCGCGCGGCGTCGGTTCTCCGGTCATCTCGATGGGCTCGAGGATCACCCAATCCGCGTTCAGGTGTTGCCATCCGAGATCGCACCGGGTCGCGATGAACATGCATTCATTGGCGACGTAGCGGTCGATGACCACAGCGCGTGGCCACGCGTGCCGAATGGTCTGCAGCGCAGTCGGGGTCATGGTCTCGGAGAACGGCAGCAAGACCGCGGGATCAATACGGAGGTTGCCTTCCAACTGCTCCTGCGCAAGCAGCACCAGCACCGACGAGTACGAGCTCACACTCGCGGGATCCATGGCCGTCAGCTGGGCGGAGAGGCTCGGGACCGACTCCAGAACAGAGAAGAATCGGACGCGGCGATCCGGTTTTGCGTTGTCTCGACTGTTGTAGAAAGCGGCACCCATGTGGTGGCCCTCGAGTTTCAAGATGGCCGCGGTTCGACCGCGCTTGCGCGTGAACTGGGCGGCCGCGCGAGGCCCGAAGGCAGATAGCCGGGATCCGAGCG
The DNA here is from genome assembly GCF_014635305.1 of Williamsia phyllosphaerae. Taxonomy (NCBI): domain Bacteria; kingdom Bacillati; phylum Actinomycetota; class Actinomycetes; order Mycobacteriales; family Nocardiaceae; genus Williamsia; species Williamsia phyllosphaerae. Next base: position 1,533,207 of record NZ_BMCS01000001.1, read on the forward strand.
CGCGCAACACCTCTAGCGCGGAGTCCTCGGTGACGAAGCAGCCTCGTATTCCACTTGTTCCCGACGACTCGCTGTAGAGGTAGTTACCCAGGAAACGACGGCCGACGTTGGCGTCATCATTCGCGAACTCGTCGACCGCGCGCGTGGTGATCCTGCGGTCAGACGCCCACCGGTCGAACTGATCCATCAACATTGCCTTGCCGGTCACCGGCAGATCGTGGAGGCCGGCCGAGTCCATGGCAATGCCCTGGTACAGGTCGGCGAAAAGCGGTGACGTCGCGCCAACGTGACGCACCAGCGAAATCAGACGGCGGTCGGCCCTCGACCGACAGTGCTGCTCGTTGCGCGCCGCCCGCCGAGCGTCACGCTTCAGCCACCTCAGCCCTCTGTCGATATCGGCCGGGCCCTCCGACTCGTTTTGCCCTCGCATGTCCACAGCATTGCAGGGTTTGATGTCACAACTGTTGCTATCGCGAGTTGGCGGCATTTTTGGCGTCGATACTGGTGGGCGCCCGGTCAACATGATGTGGCAAGGTAATCAAAAGCGGCGAAGCGGACACCCAGAGTGTGCTCGTATCCACGTCGATGACACCGATGCTGCGCTATGGTTCGGCCGTCAGGTTGTTTTGAACCGTTCGGGGCCGGTTCTCTGCGGGCGGGATTGGACCGTGTCATGAGACAGCTATCAGCTCGCGATGCCGCGTATCTGTACCTCGATGATGGGCACACCTCTGCCACAGTGTTGTCGTGCTGGGTGCTGTCCACCGCCGACGGCAGCCCCAGCACCATCGAGCCGAACGACATCGTCGAACGACTGACCGATTTGGTCAACGCTGACGCCTTGTTCGCCAGCCGCTTACGTCGTCTGCCGCTCGATATAGGACTGCCCTACTGGCAGTACGACCCGACCTTTCGCGTAGCGGAGCATCTCGACATACACCGCAACGCCACCACGTGGACCGAAGCCCAAGATCTGCTCGCGCACATCGCGGGCGACCCGCTGGACCTGACTCGGCCGTTGTGGAAAGCGCACATCATCACCGATGTCAGACACATGCCGGACTGCCCCGGGGTCGCGACCATCGTGGCGATCATGTTCCACCACGCCGCGTTCGACGGCGTCACCTGGGCTCGGCTCACCCGCGCAATCCTCGCTGATCATTCCCACCTCGTGGAGGAACCAGCGAATCCCGCGCGGTCAGAATCGTCCTTCCCAACCACACCACGACTTGTCGCGTTAGAGATCCTCCGACTACCCCGCAATGTGTTTCGATTTGCGGCGGCGCTGATCGGGTTGGTCGGAAAGCCCCAACACACCTCTTCATCAGGGCAGGACCCAAACCCAACCGAGACAACCGGAGCGCCCGCGTCATGGCCGGCTACCCGTTTCAATTCCGCCGTGCGCGGTGCCCGCCGCGTCGACTACTGCATCCTGAATTTGACTGACGTCAAGATGATCAAGACGATCGCTGACGGCGCAACCGTCAACGACGTCATGATCTCGATAGTCGGGCGCGCCCTCCACCTGTATCTGGAGAAGTGTGGTGAACCTCCCCAGCGCTCCCTGTCTGCATTGGTCCCCATGTCGACCCGGACCGGTGACGGAGGAACGGCAAACCAGTTCGTGCCGTTGGTTGTTGACATGCACAGCGCCGAGGCGGATGTTGCGACGCGCCTCGCGGCGATCGTGGGGTCGTCGACCGCCGCCAAATCATCGATCCGCTCGGCGTCGCAGAAGCCTGGGTTGGTGCAGGCCGTTCCCGCGCCGCTGCTGCGGCTCATCGGCTCGGTCAGCCGGGCGATGTCGGCGCGGACCAGTTCGCCGACAACCGCCTTCGCGAACACTGTGATCGCCAACGTCCACACGAAAACCCCGATCGAGACCATGTTCGGCCGTACGATTTGCGCGGCATTCGGCATTCAGACACTGGGACCACCGTCAACGCTGGCGCACTCCATCAGCTCCATCGACGGTCACCTCGCCATATCGGTCACAGTGGACGGCGCGGTGATGCCAGATACTGCAGAGTACGTGCGCTTGATCCGCATCTCGTTCGATGAACACCTCATTGGTGCGCGGCGCACCGTCAGCGCACCCCACGATCCGGAACACCACCTGTCCAGGGCGGTACATGGTGAGCACCAGATCGCGGGACCGGAGGACGCATGACCGCAATGACTCACAGAAAGTGGGTACCGATATGTCTTCTTGCGTCGACGACGGTCGCCATCGCCGGGATCTGGCGGCTTTGCAAAGTCCTTTCTGACACCCTCGACCGAACCCCGATGCACCCGCCGAGGGTTCTTCCACTTCGACGTTAGCTGTTGAATCGAATTGTGCGAACCAAGAATTGGTTCACGCAGTCATGAGGCGACTGCAGCCGGTGTGCCGCTGCGTTGGCTGGCGCATCAGATTCATGAGGGCTCGTCGAGCGGGCCCCGGCGGCGACACATCCGCGTGCTGACAGCGGGGGTCGGGCTGGCGCTGCGCCGCGCCACCGGCGACGACGACCTCGATGCCCTTGCCCGGCCGGCCCCTCGATCCCCGCGATGACAGGTTTGACGGCGGCGAGCCACCCTGGTCGCCGAGGTTCCCGCGTCTTCCGATACCAATGACTCGGGGCGCGGCCGCGCTCGGAAGTGATGTGGAATCGAGGACCCGGAGACGATGTCAGAGCTTCTGTACGCCGAGGACCTGGTGGTCCGGTCTGAATGGGACCTGGGCAGTTGCGTCGTCACCGAGGCCGAGATCATCGAGTTCGCGCGGCAGTGGGACCCGCAGGGCTTCCACGTCGACCCCGACATCGCCGCCGCCGGCTATTTCGGCGGCATCATCGCCAGCGGCATCCACACCATGGCCATGTTCCAACGACTCGCGGTGCCCGCAGTGTTCGACCGATGGGCCACGATCGCCGGTCGGGGCATGCGCGACGTCCGACTGCTGCGCCCCGTCCGCCCGGGCACCACGTTGACCGGCACGATGATCGTGGACGTCGTCGACCTGCACCGCCCCGACCGCGCCCGCGTCGAGATGACCGGACGCCTGGTCGAAGCCGGCGGGACCGTGCTCGAGATGACGATGGAGATCTCCGCGCGCCGACGCTGATCGCGGCGTCGACAATGTGACTCAGCGCAGCGTGCGTGCGAACAGGGCCTCGAGCTCGGTGAAGCTGCGTTCGGCCCCGGCCTCCTGGTACATCGAGGTGTCGGCCATCGAGTAGCCATGCGGCGCATCCGGATACACCTCGTTCTTCGCGGTCAGACCGGCAGCGTCCAGGGCGGCGCCCAGCGTCTGCACCGCCTCGGGCGGCATCGAGCCGTCGTTGTCGGCGTGGCCGTAGACGAACTCGGCGCGCGCGGTGGCGACGGACAGATGCGGGCTGTCGGGCTGGTCGGTGACCAGGCCTCCGCCGTGGAATCCGGCCGCCGCGACGACGTTGTCGGGGAAGGTTCCCGCATAGCGCGTCACCAACCGCGCACCCATGCAGTAGCCGACGGTCCCGACGCGGTCGCCGACGACGGCTTCCAGCCCGAGCAGCGTCTGGTGGTAGACGGCGGTGTCGGCGGTCGACTTGTCCGTCGTGAGGTTGCCCATCCGAGGTCCGATTCCCTCGAAGAAACTCTCCCGCTCACCGGGTTGCCGCAGATCGCCCTTCGGCATCAGTTCCTCGGCGGTGCCGTCGCGGTAGAACAGGTTGGGCGTGAGCACGACATATCCCCAGGATGCGATGCGCTCGGCCATGGTGATCAGCTCCGGCCGGAGACCGATGGCGTCCATGAACAGCAGCACACCGGGTCCCGAACCTGCAGGGGGAGTGGCGACGTGGGCTTCGACGGTTCCGCCGGGGGCATCAAAGGTGATGAGATCCATCACCTCAGCGTACGGATCGTTGACCACCGGCTGATCCTTCGTGAGGTGCAGCAGCCAATCGCGACCGGTGTTGATCAGGGCATAACGGACGACACCCCGCTCGCCGTGCAGCTCGAACACCATCCGTCGATCGGTGCTGTCGATGAGGTCCCACCAACCGTGGTCGGCAATGCTCTTGTGCTCGTCGGTGTAGCCGGCGTGGTCCATGTCGTGATCTCCGACCGCGACGGCGAGCCGATCGTGGCGCACGTCCGTCGGCATCCCCTTCGGTACCGCCCACGACCGGAGGACGCCGTCCTGTTCAAGCCGCAGGTCGAAATGCGGAGTCGGCTTCCGGTGGTCGTGAAGAACGAATACGGGGTTCACCATCACCTTTCTTCGGTCGCTCGAGGCGCTGGGCGCAGCGCGAAGAACCGATTCTCCTCGGTTCGTCCGTCGACGGTCAGGGCCACCGCCGCGGTGATCGACTCGTGGTCGTAGCCAGTCCATCGTTCGGTGTGCTGACGGCGGTATTCCGACCACGACCCGATGATGAACTGCTCGACGACGAGCTCGGTGTCGTCGCCGCTGCGATACAGACGCCAGCAACTACCGCCGGTCCGGCGTCGTCCACGCGCGACGCGCGACATCGCCCGCGTGAAGTCGTCGAGAGAGTCCGGTCGGACGCGATACCGCACCGTCACCAACACCGGTCCGTCGTCGGGTTGGGGCTCGAAGACGAGGGTGGGCACCGGCCACGTCATCGCCACCTCGCGATCCAACTTGCCGGTGCTCTCGCGTAACGGGATGTGTCGGACGCTCAGCGCGACCACCCCGAGCACGGCGCCGGCGACCAGCAGCGCGGTCCGGTAGCCGACGGCGGTGGCGACCGCACCCCACACGTAGGACCCGACGGCCTGTGACCCCATGAAGACCAAGAGGTAGGCGCCCATCGCCCGGGCCCGCACCCAGGCGGGCAGCGACAGTTGGATCCCGGAGTTGACGGTGGTGAGCGCGGCGATCCACGCGGCGCCGGCGGCGAGCAGCGCCGGGATCGCCAACCACAGCGGAGCGAATCCGAGGGCCAGGGTGCCGACACCGAAAACGGCTGCACCACCGCCCAACACGATCGACGCCGACACCGAGCGGCGCAGGCGCGGGACCAGCACGACGCCGAGCAGTGCGCCGAGTCCGAGGACACCGAGGATGCCGCCGTAGCCGGCCGACCCCAGCCCGAGATGCCGCGACGACGCGACCGGCAGCAACGCCCAGAGCGCGGACGCCGGGAAGGCGAACATGGCCGCCCTCAGCATCAGTCGACGGATCGTCGGCGCGGCGAGGACGTACCGGACGCCGACCACGAGGGACGTGCCGATGCGTTCGCGCTCGATGACTCGGGTGTCCGGCGGGCGCCGCCAGATCGCCAGTGCCCACACCACCGCCAGATAGCTCACCGCGTTGAAGGCGAACACCGCGCCCGGTCCCGCGGCCGCGACGACCACACCGGCCAGTGCGGGACCCACCGCGCGAGCACCGTTGACGGTGACGCTGCCGAGCGCCGACGCCGACGGGATCTGTTCGCGTGGAACCAGTTCGGGTTGGATGGCCTGCCACGCCGGAGACGTCAACGCCGACCCGGCACCGAGCAGGAAGGTGGTGACCAGCAGCAATGACGCGGTGAGCAGGCCGGTCCACGCGAGCACGGCCATGACCGCTCCCACCACTCCCGAGTACACCGAGAGAGCGATGAGCATGCGGCGGCGGTCGAGGAGATCGGCCAGCACCCCGGCGAGCAGCGAGAACAGAATGGTCGGGGCGAGGCTCGCGGTCTGCACGAGTGCGATGACGGTCGGGCTGCTGCCGCGTTCGACGAGGAACCACTGCGCCCCCACCGATTCCATCCACAGGCCGATGTTGGAGATCATCTGCGCCAGGAAGAGGTTGCGGTAGACCGTGTTGCGCAGCGGAGCCCATGCGGACCCCTCGGTCGTGGCGGTCATCGCGTGCTGATGACGCCGTCAAGCCAATCTCCGAAGGTCTGCCAGCCGATACCGGGGTGCGTGGCGTGCAGATTATTGATGTCGGCGGAGTACCCGTGGCCGCCCAGGTAGGTGAACATCGCCCGCATGTCGTCGGAGCCCAGTTCGGCCGGGTCGGTCGCGACCGCGGTGACCTCGCGATCCAGGACTGCGCCGAGCGTTGCCGCCATCTCGTCCGGTGTCGGGTTGTCCGAGGCGATGTCGATGCGCAGGCCGTCGAAGACCGACGGATCGGTCAGAACCGCGGCGGCGAACCGGCCGAGGTCGCGACGCGAGAGTTGCTGTAGGGGTGTGGTCGTCGGGATGGGGAGCTCGAGCAGGCCGGTTTCCCGGATCTCGTCGAGGCTGCCTACGATGTTGTCGTAGAAGTAGGTGGGGCCGATGATGGTGTGCGGGCGCCCGGACTCGCGCAGCGCCGATTCGACAACGGCTTTGCTGTCGAAGTGCGGGACACCGGTGCGGCGATCGGCGTCCGATACCGACGAGAAGACCAGATGCGCAACGTCGACGGATGCAGCCAGGATCGACATGCCCTGATCGATCTCGGCCTGTGGGCCGCTCTCGAACGGGGTGGTGACCGCGAAGACGGTGTCGGTGTCGGCGAACGCCGCGCGCAGGGCCGCCTGATCCAGGAGATCGGCCTCGACCACCTCGACGCCTGCCGCCGAGAGTGCCTGCGCCCGAGCGGAGGACGCGTGACGGGTGACGGCCCGCACCGTCTCGCCCAACTCCAGCAGGGCGGTGACGACAGCCCCGCCCTGGGCGCCGGTGGCGCCGAGAACCGTGTGGAGTGACATGGAAGTCCCTTCGAGTTGGTCGGATCGGTCGACACCGATCCGACCAACTCTAGGAACTCAGGGTGTTCTGTGCCCCTCGTTCTGAGCCGTCAACACCACGGATCAGGACTCGGTGTCAGCGGTTGCCGAGCAGGATCGGGCCGTTGCCGAGGTCGATGCACCCGCTGAAGGTTTGAAAATCGCCGGCGAACGACAGTCCGCCCGAGCAGGTGGCCGGATCCTTGCCGTTGAGGGTGACCGTCGCGCCGCGGCCCGCGATCCCGATGGCCAGGCCCGGCTTGATGCCGGTGAGCGTCGCCGACGAGCGGGGACCGACGGCGATGGCGGCGGGCGCCGAGTAGTTGGTCGCTGAGGATGTGGCCTTGCCGCCGTCGAGCCCGATTCCCAGCGAGAGTCCGTTGCGGCCGGCGTTGGCACTCGCGGCACCCTTGGTGTCACCGATCGCGGCCGAGGTGCCGGTGGCCGACGAGGTCGCCTGGCAATCGGCGCGATTGCTGGTCTGCCCCGGGAATGCCTGACACACGTCAGGTGCGGCGGATGCCGGCGCCGCCGCGAATGCGGTGCCCCCGGCGGCGAGCAGGGTGAAGGCCGCGATGCCCGCGGCCCGTCGCGCAGAACTGATGGTGATCGACATGAGATGTCCTCCCGACATTCCGTGCACCGCCCCGACGGCGATGTCTGATTTCGACGATGCAGTCGGAAGGTCGAGCACCGGAGCCCGCGAGGTCACCTGTGGATAACGAAAAGTCACGGAACGATAACGGCGTTCGACGCGACGTTGGGTGAGACCACAAATGCCCGCCCGGTCGGGGCGGGCATCTCGATGGCGGAGGATAGGGGATTCGAACCCCTGAGGGCTATTAACCCAACCCGCGTTCCAGGCGAGCGCCATAGGCCACTAGGCGAATCCTCCGTCGGGAATGATAGCCGCGCAGGTGACAGGCGCCAAAAACAGCCTGGTCAACGCCCCGCTGTGCGAGCGGCGCGGCACCGTCTACACTTGACGACGGATCCCGCGCGGCGTGCATCCTGTGAACTCCCCCAGGGCCGGAAGGCAGCAAGGGTCAACGGGCTCTCTCGGGTGCGCGGGATCCTCTTATCTATCCTCGACGCCCGGGTTCGGAGCGAAAGGCCAGCGTGAACTTCCACTCGATGAGTGCGACCGAACTCGGTACCACCCGCGACGAGCTGACCACGCTGTACTCGGATCTCCAGGCGGCCGGCCTGAAGCTCGACCTCACCCGGGGCAAACCCGCACCCGACCAGCTCGACCTGTCCAACGGACTGCTGTCGCTGCCGGGTGACGACTACCGCGACGGCGCCGGGACCGACTGCCGCAACTATGGCGGTCTCGCCGGTCTGCCCGAACTGCGCGAGATCTTCGGCGAGCTGATCGCCGTGCCCGCGTCACAGCTCATCGCGGCCAACAACTCCAGTCTCCAGTTGATGTATGACCTGACCTCGTACGCGATCCTGCACGGCACTCCCGACTCGGACGGCCCGTGGGGTCAGCAGAAGGTCAAGTTCCTGTGTCCCGCACCGGGTTACGACCGGCACTTCTCCGTCTGCGAGGCCCTCGGCATCGAGATGATCGCCGTCGAGATGCTGCCCAACGGTCCGGACGTCGACGCCTGCGCCGCGCTCATCGCCGAGGACCCGTCGATCAAGGGGCTGTGGGCGGTCCCGACCTACTCCAACCCCACCGGCGTCACGTTCAGCGAGGACGTCGTGAAGGCGCTCGTCGAGATGGACGCGCCCGCCGACTTCCGCATCTACTGGGACAACGCCTACGCCGTCCACACCCTGGCCGACACCACGCCCACGCCCTACCCGATCCTCGAGATGGCTGCCGCGGCCGGAAACCCCAACCGCCCCTACGTGTTCGCCTCGACGTCGAAGATCACGTTCGCGGGCAGCGGCGTCTCGTTCTTCGGATCGTCCGACGCGAACGTCGCCTGGCAGCAGAAGTACGCGGCCTTCAGCAGCATCGGACCCGACAAGGTCAACCAGCTGCGGCACCTGAAGTTCTTCGGCGACGCTGACGGCGTGCGCGCGCACATGGCTCGCCATCGCGAGCTGCTGGCTCCGAAGTTCAAGCTGGTCTCGGACATCCTCAACGACCGGCTCGGTGCGTCCAAGGTCGCGTCCTGGACCGATCCCGAGGGTGGCTACTTCGTCAGCCTCGACGTCATCGACGGTACGGCCGGGCGGGTCATCGAGTTGGCCAAGGATGCCGGGATCGCCCTGACCGCAGCCGGTTCGACCTACCCGTACAAGCGCGATCCGTACGATCGCAACATCCGTCTGGCGCCGACCTTCCCCGGCCTCGACGAGCTGGGCACCGCCATGGACGGCGTCGCGACCTGTGTTCTCCTGGCGGCAGCGGACAAGCTGCTCGCCGACCAGAAGCCCTGATCGGTGCCGGAACCACGGGTTCCGCGGCCGGTACTCGTCACCACGATCGCCGTCGCGCTGGGACTGCTCGCGATCTACCTGCAAAACGTGATCGTGGCGTTCGACGAACCGTTCTGGGGTCTGTTCGACAACCAGCTCGACCTCGACGTCTACCGCGCCGGTGCTCAGACCGTTCTCGACGGCGGCCGGCTCTACGACGCCAAACTCCTCGGCCACCTCGACTACACCTACGCGCCGATCTCGGTGGTCCTGTTCACCCCGTTCGCGTGGATGCCGTTTCTCGCGGCGCGAATCGTCTGGTCCGCGGCGATATTCGTCGTGCTGTATCTCGTCATAACCCTGAGTTTGCGCAACCTCGGCTACCGGATCACGTGGCAGCTGCGCGTGATCGCCGGATCGCTGGTGGTCGTCTCGACGCTGCTCGAACCGGTGCGCAGCACGATCTGGTTCGGGCAGGTCAACATCTTCCTGATGGCGTTGGTGCTGTGGGATCTGCTTCGTCCGGGTTCCTCTCGGCTGCGTGGCGTCGCCACCGGAGTCGCCGCGGGCATCAAACTCACCCCGCTGATCTTCATCGTCTACCTGGCCGCCCAGCGGCGATGGCGATCGGTGGCGGGCGTGTTCGGCGGATTCGCCGCGACCGTCGTCATCGCATTCGCGGTGTTTCCTCGCGACTCCTGGCAGTACTGGACCGGCACGTTCATCGACTCCGACCGCGTCGGGACACCGAACACCGCGGGTAACCAATCGATCCGGGGTGCCCTGGCGAACAACTTCGACACCGAGCACCCGTCGACCATCGCCTGGCTCGTCCTGGCGCTGGCCGCGTTGGCACTCGGTCTCGGTGCGGCGATCATGGCCCACCGGCGCGGGCACGAGCTCCTGGCCCTGACGATGGTCGGTCTCACCTCGTGCGCGGTGTCGCCGATGTCGTGGGGTCACCACTGGGTGTGGATCGTGCCGCTGGGTGTCATCGCCGTCCACCACGCGGTGCAGGCGCGCACGCTCGCAATCCGCCTGCTGGCCTGCGCAGGGGCGCTGGCGTTGGTGCTGACGGCGTTCTCGTGGCGGACCTACATCGCCGGGCGGATGGTCTTCGTCGGTGTCGAGCACCCCGACGCGTACTACACAGGTCTCTTCTTCAAGTACGGCATCAGCTGGCTGCGCTGGTTCACCTACGACCCCTACAACTGGATCTTCGTGGTGGCCGCGGTGACGACGATCGTCGCTCTCACTGCGACCCGGTCGCGTGCCGCCGAGTCCACGCCTCGCATCGCGGCGGCCCGGTAACCGACGCCGAACGGATCGAAAGCGTCCAAAACGGTCTCTGAGCACTGTGGACGCCGAACCGCCCGACGGTGAGGGATGTTCGCCACCGCACGCTGAGGTGGTTACTATTTCTCACATTCCACGGGAAGCAGGGAGGTCGGTAGTGAACTCACCGGGTTCGGCCGCCCCCGCCGAGCGGCGGGCGGGCAAGAGCCTGCCCCGTCATCCCCTCTTCCTGGTGCTGCTCGCGATCATCGCGGCGGTCGCGGTGTACGTGCAGCTCACCTACATCCCGATCAACGCCCGCGTGTTCGGGTTGTTCGACAACCAGGTCGACCTCAAGGTCTACCGGGCCGGTGCCCTTCATCTGCTGCACGGCATCCCGATCTACGACGGCCCGATCCGTGGCCGTTTCGAGTACACGTATCCGCCCTTCTCCACCGTCGTCCTGCAGCCGTTCGGGTGGATGTCGATGCACGCCGCGGTACTGGTCTGGTCGGTCCTGATCGTCGCGGCCCTGTTCTGGGTCGTCTTCGGATCGTTCCGCGCACTGGGGTACCGGGCCGACTGGCGCCTGGCGGCGATGTCGGTGGCGTTGGTGACCGTCGCCCTGCTCATGGAACCGGTGCGCACCACCATCTGGTACGGCCAGATCAACGTCTTCCTCATGGCCATCGTGATGTGGGATCTGTTGCGGCCCGACGGGAGTCGGCTCAAGGGCTTCAGTGTGGGACTCGCCGCGGGCATCAAGCTCACACCCGGCTTCTTCGGGCTCTACCTCCTCGCGACCCGTCGGTGGAAGCCGGCGATCATCGCGGCCGTCACCGGACTGCTCACGGTGGTCATCGGCGCGGCGATCATCCCGCGGGGATCGTGGAAGTTCTGGAGCGACAAGATCTTCGACTCGCAGCGCGTCGGCCCCACTCGGACACCGGCAAACCAGTCGATCCGTGGCGCGCTCGCCCGCATCTTTGCCACCGAGCACCCCAGTGGCGGTCTCTGGGTGTTGATCTCCGCGGTGGCGATCGTCATCGGGCTCACCGCGGCGTACCTGGCGATCCGGCACGGCAACGAGGTCCTGGCGCTGGCCCTGACCGGTATGACGACGACCGCGGTGTCGCCGTTCTCGTGGGGTCACCACTGGGTGTGGTTCGTCCCGCTGCTCGTGGTGGTGGTCGATTTCGTCCTCGGGGCGCTGCGCGACCGACGACCACTCGCCGCCGTCGGGCTGCTCGTCCTGCCCGTCGGTCTGATGCTCGCGACCTTCATCTGGAGCTTCTATCTTCCCGACGGTGCTCTCGGGCTGCGGCCGTTCTACGGCATCGGGACGTTCATGAACCCGGTCCCGGACTGGTTCCGGTGGTTCGGCACGCAGCCCTACATCTGCGTGTTCGGTCTGACCGCGCTGGCGACCATCGCGGTGTGCCTGACGAGGTCGACGAACGGGTCGTCGGCCGAGTACGCGCGGGGGCCTGTGGATGACGGCCTCGGCGCCTCGAGCGCCGTCGGTCCACGCCGGTAGTCTCTTCGACGTGGCCCTGTACCGGACGTATCGACCCGCTACGTTTGCCGACGTCGTCGGGCAAGAACACGTCACCGAACCGTTGTGCCGCGCTCTCGATTCCGGTCGTATCAACCACGCATATCTGTTCTCCGGGCCCCGCGGCTGCGGCAAGACGTCGTCGGCGCGCATCCTCGCCCGCTCACTCAACTGCGTGCAGGGCCCCACGTCGACGCCGTGTGGTGTCTGCGCGTCGTGTGTCGCCCTGGCGCCCGGAGGCCCGGGAAACCTCGACGTGATCGAACTCGACGCCGCGAGCCACGGTGGTGTCGACGACACCCGCGACCTGCGGGACAAGGCGGGATACTCGCCGGCCGAGTCGCGTTACCGCGTGTTCATCGTGGACGAGGCCCACATGGTGACCAACGCCGGTTTCAACGCGCTGCTCAAGATCGTCGAAGAGCCGCCGGAACACCTCATCTTCATCTTCGCGACCACCGAGCCGGAGAAGGTCCTCCCGACCATCCGCTCCCGGACGCACCACTACCCGTTCCGTCTGCTCCCGCCGCAGGTGATGCGCGGCCTGCTCGAGAAGATCTGCGGCCAGGAAGGGGTGCAGGTCGCGCCCCCGGTCTTCCCTCTCGTCATCCGGGCCGGCGGCGGTTCGCCCCGCGACTCGCTCAGCGTGCTCGACCAGCTTCTGGCCGGAGCCGGTGACGACGGCGTCACCTACGAACGCGCGCTCGCCCTGCTCGGTGTCACCGACGTCGCCCTCATCGACGAGTCCGTCGATGCCCTGGCGGCCGGCGACGGCGCATCGCTGTTCGGTGCGGTCGAGCGACTCGTCGACGCCGGACACGACCCGCGCCGCTTCGCCGTCGACCTGCTCGAGCGACTCCGCGATCTCATTCTCCTGCAGGCGGTTCCGGATGCCGCCGATCGCGGGCTCGTGGAAGCGCCCGGCGACCAGATCGATCGCATGCGCGACGAGGTCGACCGCATCGGACCGGCCACCCTGACCCGGTACGCCGAGACGGTGCACGCGGCGCTGGGCGAGATGCGCGGCACCACCTCCCCGCGGCTGCTGCTCGAGGTGATGTGCGCGCGGATGCTGCTGCCCGCCGCGACCGACGCCGAATCGGCGGTACTGCAGCGGCTCGAACGCATCGAGGACCAGCTCGTCGGCGGTGCGCCCGTCGTGGCGCGCGCCGCCGCGGCCGCAACCACTCCTGCTGCGGCGTCCGGTCCCGGCGTGCCGGTGTCCGAGCCGCCGCTGGACTCGAAGTTCGTCCGACGGTCCCAGCAGCGTGCGGAGCCGGAGGTGGCGCCCACCCCCGAGCCCGCTGCCGAGACGGTGGCCCCGCCTCCTGTCGTCCCCGAGCCGGTGACCCCGGTGCAGGCCCCCACGCCCGAGCCCGAGCCGTCGCCACCACCCGCGCCGGTCGAAACCGCTGCACCCGAGCCCATCGAGACCACCCCGGTGGCACCGGAACCCGTGGCGCCCGACGAACCCGCACTGATCGAGCCGCCGGAGACCGATGAGCCGCCGGAGCCGGAGCCCCCGCTCGCCGACGAGCCGGTCGCCGAGTCGGAGCCCGTCGTCGAACCGCCCGAGGTCGAGGAACCGACACTCATCGAGCCCGAGCCCGAGCCCGAGCCCGAGCCCGAAGCCGCACCCGCGGCGTCGGCACCGGCCACCCCGGACGCCGCGGCCGTACGCGCGGTGTGGTCCGAGGTGCGCACCAAGGTGCGCGACCACGACAAGGTCGTCGAGGTGATGCTGTCCGGCGCCACCGTCCGCGGTGTCGAGGGCTCCACCCTGGTGATCAGCCACGACAACGCGCCCCTCGTCGCGCGTCTGGCGTCCGATCGGGGCACTGCGGTGATCGCGGCCGCCATGCACGACGTGTTCGGCGGCGCATGGAACGTCCGGTGTGAGCACCTGCCCAACGACACCGTCACGGTGAAGACCGTGGCCGACCCTGCCGGTCCGGGGCGTGCCAAGGCGGCCGGTCAGAAGAACACCTACACACGACGCGGTGGACGGGCCGCCGCAGACGGACCACCGGCGTCATCGGATGAGCCGCCACCGCCGGAGGAGCCCTCCCCGGTACCCGAGGCGCCGCCGGTCGCCGACGACGAGCTCACCGACGCCGAGCGCGATGAGATGGCCGCCGACGCACGCGATAACGATCCGGACCCGCGTCAGGATCCCGAGCAGGTGGCGATGGCGCTGCTGGCGTCCGAACTCGGCGCCCGGCGCATCGACGGCTGACCGCGTACGCAGACCGGGCGGAATACCTGGTGCCGCCACGGTGCTGATTGCGGAATGACGGTCGTCAACGACACACCGCCGCGGCAGGCGCTCGATCGCGCGCTTGCGGCATTGGAATGGACCCTGGTCGAGTCAGGTCGCGTCGAGCTCGACGCAGGACGCTTGATCGAGCACTCGGACGGCCCGGCCGGGTTCGTTTTCGTCACGACAGGTCTGGCAACGCTCTGGGTCGACGATGGTGACGGGATCGACATCGCCGCAGGCGATCTGGTGATTGTCCCCCGTGTTCACCGCTACCGTCTCCGGGCGCAGACCCGGACCTCTGCGGTGCGCGTGAACATGGTGCCGACGGTGGACGGACGGACGGCCGCGGACACGCTGCCCTCGGCGATGACCGTGCGCAGGTTCTCCCATCACGAGCCGCAGGTGATCGCTCTGATCGAGGACATGAGCGCTGGTTGCGGGCCGAACGGATCAGTGCGACTGGGGGACTCGGTCATCTGCAGTCGGAGCGGCACCATGGTCGTCTCGGTGGCCATCCGGCGCTGGTTCGAACTCGGCTGCGCGGAAGCCGGTTGGCTGCGGCAGGTCCAGGACCCTCACATCAGCAGGGCCGTCGACGAGCTGCACCGTGACCTGGGTCGGTCCTGGACGGTCGACGACCTGGCACGCGTGGCGGCGATGTCACGTTCGGGTTTCGCGGTGCGGTTCCGCGACCTGCTCGGACAGCCCCCGGTCGCCTATCTCGCGGCCGCACGCATCGATGCGGCCAAGCGGATGCTGAAGCACGGCGATGTCACCGTGACGGAGGTGTCGCACCGGCTCGGTTACGGCTCCGACGCAGGTTTCAGCCGTGCATTCCAGCGCCACGAGGGGGTCTCGCCCACACGGTGGCGAGCGGCACGCCGGGCATCAGGCGCCCACGCCGTCTGACTCACTGCCCACCGACAGGCGAGCTGTGCTGAAGATGATCGCGCCGACCAGGGCAGTGGCCGCGGCTATGAGGACCGCCGCCCGGATGCCCGCGCTGTCCACGAGGAGGCCACCGGCACCGGCGCCCAGGGTGATGGCGAGCTGGAACCCGGCCACGACCAGCCCGCCGCCGGCCTCCAAGCGTTCTCCCGCAGCCCGGGCCATCCACGTCGACACGACGGTCAGCCAGGCGCCGAAGGAAAATCCCCACGCGGCAACGGCCACGGCGATCACCGCAACCTGACCTGGAAAGATCCCCAGGACCGCGATGCCTGCAGCCATCACGAGCGGCACCGCCAGTCGCAGGACCGCGAGGTGACGGTCGATGAGCACGCCCACGACGAGATTGCCGACAAAGCCCCCGATCCCGAACACGATCAGCAGAACGGCCGCGCCGGTCGAGCCGAGCGACGGTGACTGATCCAGTGCGGACCGGATGTAGGTGAAAGCGGCGAAGTGTCCCAGCACCACGAGGACGTGCCCGACCAGTCCCCAGGTGACACCGGGTATCGCGAGGGCGTCACCGAGGCCGCGGAGACCGGTTGCCGCGCCGGGTGTGACGGGCGGGAGGACCAGCCGCACGACGACCGCCACGACTGCGGTGAGCGCCGCGGCCCCCAGAAAGACCGTGCGCCAGTCCAGGATCGAGCCGAGATAGAGGCCGAGCGGCACTCCCGCGACGGTCGCGAGGGTGGTGCCGGTGTTGACGGCCATGACTGCACGGCCCAGATGCTCCGGGGCACTCAGACGGGCCGCGACGGCCAGCGACATCGCCCAGAATCCACCGATCGCGGC
The DNA here is from genome assembly GCF_014635305.1 of Williamsia phyllosphaerae. NCBI lineage: Bacteria > Bacillati > Actinomycetota > Actinomycetes > Mycobacteriales > Nocardiaceae > Williamsia > Williamsia phyllosphaerae. The sequence continues at coordinate 1,549,120 of NZ_BMCS01000001.1, forward strand.
GCCGAGAAGCAGGCGTGCCACCAGCAGGGTCAACAGGTTTGGCGCGAGGGCGACGACAACGTTGGAGACCGTGGCGCCGATGACCAGCCAGACCAGGAGGGCGCGCCGGTCGAGTCGCGGGAAGATGACGGCGATCGTGGGAGCGGTGAGCAGCCCCACGAATGCGGTCACGGTCACGGCCTGTCCCGCCTGACCCTCCGTGACGCCCAGGGAGGCGGCCATCGACGGCAGCAGGCTCGGTGGGAGGAACTCGGCGGTCACCAGGACGAAGCTTGTCGCCATCATCGCCACTACGGCCCACCACGCAGTGTGGGTCCGCGGGATCGGGGCCGCGTCGGTCTTTGTCGTCATGTGATCAGCTTGACGGGTCGATGTGGCCGGCGCATGACCGCGCGTCCACCGCAACTGATCGCACGTCCACGTCGCGTGATTCCCACGCTCCCTCAGGAGGTCGCGAGGCCGCGAAGGTGGGTGCGGGAATCGATGAAGCGCAAGACGGCCCCGATTCAGACGGGCGGTTGCGGGTCGTACTGGATGCCACGGCGGACCTGGCGGGCGCGATCCGGCCCGGCGAGACGGGCCACGAGATGCAGGGCCATGTCGATGCCGGCCGACACACCGGACGCGGTGATCAGGTCTCCGTCGTCGACCCAGCGGTCGTCCTCGCGCACCTCGATGGTGGAGTCCAACCGGCGCAGCTCGTCCATCGCACCCCAGTGCGTGGTCGCAGGGCGCCCGGCGAGCAACCCGGCGGCGGCGAAGACGAGCGAACCGGTACACACGCTGGTCATGAGGGGCACCACCTCGCGCTGTTGTCGGACCCAGGCCAGGTGATCGGGATCGCGCATCAGTAATCGGGTGCCACCCCCGCCCGGGTGCACGAGCACCTCCAGGGCGGGCGCGTCCGCGAACGACTCGTGGGCCCCGATGACAAGGCCTTTGGCCGCCGTGACGGCGCGGCCATCCGACGAGATGCAGGACACGACGTACCCGTCCTCGGGATGGGATCGCGTCCAGTAGGACAGCACCTCCCACGGGCCGACGGCATCGAGCTCCTCGACGTCGTCGAACAGCAGGATGCCGATGTGCAGCGGGGGCGTTGGCGTCGTCATGAGTTCAGACTGCCTGCGGCGAGCAACGCCCACGATAGGCAGCAATGCCTCATTCCATCAGGATCCTGCCATCATGGACGAATGCATCGTGTGGTGGCGCTGGTACTCCCGAATGTCGTCGCGTTCGACCTCGCGATACCGGCCCAGATCTTCGGTCATGCCGCAGAGCAGGAGTACTACTCGTTCACCACCTGCGGGGTGGCGCCGGGGCCGGTTCCGTCGACCACCGGTTATGCCGTCTACGCCGAGCGCGGAATCGATGCAATCGCATCCGCAGACACGGTGGTGGTGCCCGGTTATGCGCCTCACGATGTCCCCGATCCGGTGGTCCTCGATGCGCTCAGGACGGCTGCCGGCCGGGGCGCGCGGGTGGTGTCGGTGTGCACCGGCGCATTCGCGCTCGCCGCGGCCGGTCTGCTCGATGGCAGGAAGGCCACCACACACTGGCAGCACACCGACGAGCTCGCGGCGCTCTACCCGTTGGTCGACGTCGACGGCGATGTCCTCTACGTCGATGCCGGCCAGATCATGACCAGTGCCGGTGTCGCAGCCGGTATCGACCTGTGTCTGCACATCGTGCGCACCGACCTGGGCGCCGACGACGCCGTGCGCATCGCGCGCCGCATGGTCGTCGCCCCGCACCGTGACGGCGGCCAGGCCCAGTACCTTCAACGCCCCGTCCCTGCGGACGGCACAGGCCTTGCCGCGACCTGCGACTGGGCGCGGGAGCACCTCGAGGAGTCGCTGACCGTTGCCGACATGGCGAAGCATGCGGGCTGGGCACCGCGCACGTTCGCCCGGCGATTTCTCTCCGAGACCGGTATGACGCCGTTGCGCTGGCTGGTGGCGCAGCGGCGTCTGGAAGCCCGTCGCCTCCTCGAGTCGACCGACATGCCGGTCGACGAGGTGGCTCGTCGCTCAGGGCTGGGCACGGCTGGCAATCTGCGCCTGCATCTTGCCCGAGACGCCGACTCGACCCCCACGGCCTACCGCCGCACCTATCGGAACCGTCTCCGTCGACCTTGACGACCGACACCTGGTGTAGCCGCACGAGCGACGTATGCATGACGCGGCGCCGACGACTTCCGGTCAGGCGATCCCGCGAAAGAGGTTGTCGACCAACGTGTCCACGAAGGCCCGGTCGATGGGTTGATCGGGCAGCAACAGTCGGTGGTAGCAGGCTCCCCACAACTGATCGACGACACTCTCGGTGTCGAGGTCTGATCGCAGCTTCGCCGCCGCTTTCGCTGCATCGAGGCGTTTGATCGCGAGGGCTCGACGCGGCGCCGAGTAGGTCGCGAGGTATGCCGACAGCAATTCCGGATCGGTCTGCGCCGCACCGATCAGTTCCCGGATGACGCTTCCGGCCCGTGTGGTGACGAGCAGATCGGCGAAGGCGTGCAGTTGCTCGCGCAGATCGGCCTCGATGTTCCCCGAGTCCGGGAAGGCCAGCGACTCCGACACCGTGTCGAAGTAGCCCGCCAGGGCCAATGCGCCCTTGGACGGCCAGAGCTTGTAGATCGTCACCTTGCTGGCCCCGCTGATCGCCGCCACCTTCTCGATGGTGAATCCGCCCATGCCGACCTCGAGCAGCAGGCTTCCGGCCGCCTGCAGTATGTCCGCCCGCACCTCGTCGACCGGTCTGCGGCCTCGCCCCATGTCGCGAACCTCTCTGTAAGTTTATATGGACGGTTAGTTCATATAGTGCTTTAATGAACTCAGCGTACACATCGCGTCTTCGACGCGAACGCTCAACCGAGAGGATCGACATGGACACCACCACGCAGCCGACCACCGACACGGGGCCTCGCGTCGCTCTGGTGACCGGGGCATCGGGCGGTATCGGCCGAGCAGTCGCGACCCGACTGGGCGCCGATGGGATGGCCGTCGGAGTCCACTACGCGGGTAACCGGGACCGTGCCCAGGAGACGGCCGACGCTGTCGTCGCGGCCGGTGGGCGGGCCGAACTGATCTCGGGCGACGTGGCCGACGAGACCGCCGTCGCCGCGATGTTCGAGCAGCTCGAGTCGATGTTCGGAGGGGTCGATGTCGTCGCCCACACCGCCGGCGTCATGAAGCTGTCCCCGCTGGCCGAGCTGTCGCTGGACGATTTCGACTCCATGCACCGCACGAACGTCCGCGGCGTCATCGTGGTCAGCCGCGAGGCCGCGCGTCGAGTGCGCGACGGCGGCGCGATCGTCAACTTCTCGAGTTCGGTCGTCAAGCTCGCCCTCCCCGGATACGCCGCCTACGCGGCCTCCAAGGGTGCCGTCGATGCGTTGACCCCGGTTCTCGCGAAGGAGATGCGTGGCCGCGACGTCACCGTCAACTCGGTCGCGCCCGGCCCTACGGCCACCCCGTTGTTCCTCGACGGGAAGACTCCCGAGGCCATCGACTCGCTGAGGACCATGACGCCACTCGAACGGCTCGGCGCGCCCGAGGACATCGCCGAGACCGTGGCCCATCTCGCCGGCCCGGCTCGCTGGATCAACGGACAGGTCATCTACGCCAACGGCGGAATCATCTGACCCGCAGAGTCCCACAACACAGTTCACTCACGAAAGGAACCATCATCATGACCCAGATCGTTGTCATCACCGGCGCGTCATCCGGCTTCGGGGCGATGACCGCCCGGCATCTCGCCGATGCGGGACACGTCGTCTACGCGGGAATGCGGGACACAGTGACGCGGAACGCCTCTGCGGCGCAGGCCGCCCGCGACTACGCCACCGACCACCAGGTCGATCTACGTCCGATCGAGATGGACGTCGCCGATCAGGGGTCCGTCGACGCCGCGATCGACACCATCGTGACCACGGCCGGCCGTCTCGACGTGATCGTCCACAACGCGGGACACATGACACTCGGACCGGCCGAAGCCTTCACCCCCGACGAGGTCGCACAGGTCTACGACACCAACGTGCTCTCGACCCAGAGGGTCAACCGCGCGGCGCTGCCGCATCTGCGCGCACAGCGTGACGGTCTGGTGATCTGGGTCGGCTCGTCGAGCTCACGTGGGGGCACCCCGCCGTACCTGGCACCGTATTTCGCCGCGAAGGCGGCGATGGACGCTCTGGCCGTGTCCTACGCAGCCGAGCTGGCGCGTTTCGGGATCGAGACGTCGATCATCGTTCCCGGCTCGTTCACCGTCGGAACCAACCACTTCGCGCACGCCGGGCACCCCTCGGACACGAACACCGCGGAGCAGTACGACCAGCTCTACCCGGATCTGATGGAGCAGGTATCGGTCCGACTGGCCGATCTCGCTCCGGCCGAACAGGACCCGACCGAGGTCGCGCGCGCCATCACCGGCGTGGTGGGCGCCGAGAAGGGTGATCGTCCCTTCCGGGTGCACATCGATCCGGCGCACGACGGCGCCGAGGAAGTCTTCGACCTCGGCGACCGGATCCGCACCGACTTCTACCGGCGACTGGACCTGTCGGATCTGTTGCGCCCGGCGGTGAACTGACTCAGGCGTTCCACCACGGACGCAGGGGCAGTCCGTTGGAACCGTCGTCGGCGAGCTTCACGCCCAGCACCTGATGCAGCTGGATGATGTTGCGCTCGAAGCCCACACGGCAGCCGGCCAGGTACAGGCCCCACAGTCGCGCCGTCGATTCGCCGACCTCCTCGACCGCAGCGTCCCAGTTCTCCACCAGGTTGCGATTCCAGTCGCGCAGCGTCATCGCGTAGTGCTCGCGCAGGTTCTCCTCGTGGACCACCTCGAGTCCGCCGACATCTTGCACGGCCGAGATGATGGTGCCCGACCCGGTCAGCTCCCCGTCGGGGAACACGTACCGGTCGATGAAGGCGCCCGCCTTGTGCTTGCCCTTGTTGTCCGGGCGGGTGATGCAGTGGTTCAGGAACAGGCCGCCGGGCTTGACCTTGTCGCGCATGAACCCGAAGTACGACGGGTAGTTCGCGACACCGATGTGCTCGGTGAGGCCGATGGAGGACACGGCGTCGAAATTCGACTCGGTGACATCGCGGTAGTCGCTGAACCGAACCTCGGCGAACTCACTGAGTCCCTCGTCGACGATCGCCTTCTGCGCCCACGCCGCCTGCTCGGCCGACAGGGTCGCACCGATCGCGTAGACGCCCTGGCGTGCGGCGTACCGGACCATTCCGCCCCAGCCGCAACCGATGTCGAGCAATCGATCACCCGGCTTGAGCTGAAGCTTGTCGAAGACGAGACGGTACTTGTTGTCCTGAGCGGTCTCCAGGCTCGCATCGCGTTCCGGGTAGCAGGCGCACGTGTAGGTCATCGACGGGCCGAGCACCCACTCGTAGAACGTGTTCGAGACGTCGTAGTGGTGGTGGATGGCCTCGGCGTCGCGGGCCCGGCTGTGCCGCAGACCTTCTGCGATGCGACGCCAGCGGGGCTGTGCTTCCTGCGCCGGCGGTGCGATCGGCTTGAACGCCTCGAGGCCGAGGGAACGCGTGATCGTGGCCATCATCATCGCGCTCGGGCGGGCGAAGCTGACGTTGGCCGACAGCGCCTTGAGCGAGTCGTACGGGTCGCCCGGGTGACTGCCGCGCAGGTTCAGATCCCCCGAGATGTAGGCACGCGCCATGCCCAGGTCGCCGGGGGCTGTGACGAGGTACGTGGTGCCCCGTGGGGTCACGAGGTCGAGTCCGTACTCGGCGTCCTCGGGTCCGGCGGCGCTCCCGTCATATGCGGTGACCCGAACGTTCAGGTCACCGCCTGCAACCGCCTCGACGATCTCGGCGAGCGACATCTTCGGGCTCGAATTCTTGGTCGAGCGGGGAGCGCCCGGTTGACTGCTGCTATCTCGAAAAGTCGTCATTGACGCTTCACCGCCTTTGCGTAGAGGTCCAGGAATCGTGATGCGGGGTCGTGATGTTTGCGCAGCAGGCGATAGGACTCGCCGCCGTAGAGCTCGTCGAACTCCGCCTCGTCGTAGAAGGAGTCGGAATACAGCGACTTGTGGCCGTCGAGCTCGGAGACCTTGCGCTCGATGAGTCGGTTGGCCCGGCCCTCCGGTTCGCCCTCGATCTTCGGGACGGCCGACCAGAAGCCGACGTTGACGTAGGTGTGCCGGGGTGCCAGCGGGTACAGCGGCCAGGGGCGTGAGCTGTCCGCCCCATCGGGTAGCGGGTCGTGAAGTCGCAACGGACACAGCCAGATCGGTTCGATCGGGATGTTCTCGAGGAACCAGGCGATGAACTCCGCGGTGCGTTCGATGGGCACCTCGATGTCCTGGACGACGCGCTCGTTCGGCGGCTCACCCTTGCGGGCGTTGAGTCGGTCGGCGATGTCGAAGCGGTGGTCCAGGGCGATGAGCTTCCAGTAGAAACTGCTGCGCAGCAACCGCTTCGGCCAGAACCGTCGGATCTTCGGGTTCTGCGCCCCGAATGCGCGCGAACACCAGAACCAGTCGGTGTCCCAGCGCCAGAGGTAGTCGTGGATCGTCAACCGATCCCGTTTCGGTGTGGAGAGGTCCGCATGCTGGATGGACCGGTAGAAGATGTCGGAGCCGGTGTAGTCGCTGACCGGACCGGGCTCGGCGCTGCGTCGCCCCAGGGTCAGGTAGGACTCGCCGGCCGAGAACACGACTCCGTCGAGGTAGTCCACGACCTCGCCGTCGTGGCTGCGGTCGGTGACGATGCGGTCCATCGTCTCCTGCAGGGTGGCCACGTCGTCGAAGCGCAGATGGCGCAGTTCGACGAACGGCTCGACCTTCTCCAGCTCGATCTTCAATCTCGTGCTGTAGCCAAGGGTTCCGTACGAATTGGGAAAGCCGAAGAAGAGGTCGGAGCGTTCGTTGGTGGGGCTGACCGTGACGATCTCGCCGGATCCGGTGAGGACGTCCATCTCGCGGACGGTCTCGTGCGGCAGCCCGTTTCGGAACGACGTGCTCTCGATGCCGAGTCCGGTGACCGCACCACCGAGCGTGATGGTCTTGAGCTGTGGGACGACGAGCGGCGCCAGGCCGTAGGGGAGTGTCGCGTCGACGAGGTGCTCGTAGGTGCACATGCCGGCGACGTCAGCGGTCATCGCGTCGGCGTCGACCTCGATGACACGGTCGAGACCGGAGACGTCGAGACCCGGATACGGGTTCTTGTCGCGGCGGCGGAACAGATTCGACGTTTTCTTCGCAAGTCGGACACGTGCATGTGGGGGTATCGCGCGGTAGCTCGCCAGCAGGGTGTCGACACCCGCGGCGAAGGAGTCCCACCCCATCTCCCGGTCGCTGCTCGTCGACCTGTCTGCACTCATACTCTGGTGAACCTCTTCGATTGCTCACGTCGGCACGGCGGCTGCCGCAGACGCGGCGAAGCCCTCCATGGCGTCCCGCCCGCGACCCGCGCCCGAACCCATTGAGCCTAGGACTCCTGGGTCTGCACCGCCAACCAACCGTGCGTCACGATGCGCTGATGCGTGGGTGAACAACCACCGCCGCAGAGGCTGCCAACACCGGCTTTGCCACCGACGTGACAACATCGGATGTATGGATGCCAGCGCCCTGCGAAATCTCCAGAAACCACTCAAGGACAGCTACCGGGACGACCCGGGCGCGGCCATCGCGCCGCTGCACGCCGTCGGCACGTTCACCGATGACGACATCACCTGCACGGTCGACACGTGGGCCGGCTCGGTGCGCGCCGGACTGCACCCCACCACCGGTGGCGACGGCAGCGAGGCCTGCTCCGGCGACATGCTGCTGCAGGCCCTGGTGGCGTGTGCCGGTGTGACGTTCCGGTCCGTCGCCACGGCGATGTCGTTGGACATCCGCAACGCGCAGGTCCGCGCCGACGGCGCATTCGATGCCCGCGGCACCCTCGGCGTCGACCGCGACACCCCCGTCGGGATGACCGACATCTCGTTGACCTTCACCTTCGAGACCGACGAGGACGACGTGAAGATCGACAAGCTCCTCGAGCTGACCGAGCGCTACTGCGTCGTTGCCCGCACGCTGGCCGGTTCGGCCCCGGTGGAGGTACGTCGCGGCTGAGGCCGCACGCACCGCACGACCCGCCCGCGCACACCTCCGTATCCTTGCGGGCGACATCGGAGTCCATCGACACGCTAGGAGTGATTCGTCGTGGCACAGGTTTCGGCTACACAGTCGATCGACATCAACGCAGCACCGGATTCGGTGCTGGCGGCACTGAGTGACTACGCCGTCGTGCGTCCGCAGATCCTGCCCGAGCAGTACCTCGACTACCAGGTGATCAGTGGTACCTCCGGCGGGGGCACGGTCGCGCAGTGGACGCTGCAGGCGACGTCGAAGCGGTCGCGCAACGTGAAGGCCACCGTCGCCGTCGACGGTTCGACCATCACCGAGAACGACGAGAACTCGACCATGGTGACCACCTACACCGTCTCGCCCCAGGGCAACGGGTCGATGGTGGAGACGACGACGTCGTGGAAGGGCGCAGGCGGCATCGGCGGCTTCTTCGAGAAGACTTTCGCTCCCAAGGGACTCAACCGCATCCAGGCCGCCCTCCTCGGCAACCTCAAGTCCCGCCTGGAGAAGTGATCGCGACGGGCGGCCTCGCCGCGGGTCGGTAGCGCGGCGATGGGCCGACGCCGCAGGTCGTCGCCGCTGCCGCCACGTCACGGGGTGGACGCGACCCGGGTGGTGCTGCGTACCTCCGACGAACCGATGATCGACGCCCTGCGTCGGGCGCCTGCGCTCTCCGACGTCGATGAGGCCGGACTGCTGGCGCGGTTCGCGGCGCGCGAGATCGTCGACTCCTCGGGGTCGCCGATCGACCCAACGACCGCGACCACCGCCGGCGCCCCGATCTACCTCTACCGCGACCTCCCGGAGGAGATCGCGATCCCGTTCGAACTACCGGTCCTGCACGCCGACGAGGACATCATCGTCGTCGACAAGCCGCACTTCCTCTCCACGATGCCCCGCGGCGTCCACGTGGTGGAGACCGCGCTCGTGCGTCTGCGTCGGGAGTTCGGCTCCGATCTCATCAGCCCGGCCCACCGGCTCGACCGCCTCACCGCGGGTGTTCTGCTGTTCACCCGACGACCGCAGGTGCGACGCGACTACCAGAATCTGTTCGCGGATCGTCGCGTGGACAAGGAGTACCGGGCGGCGGCGCCGGTGCGCGCCGATCTGAGGCTTCCCGCCGATGTCGCGAACCGGATCCTCAAGGACTCCAGCGACCTGCGGGCGCGGGTCGTCGACGGCGAGATCAACGCGCGCAGCCGGGTCGAACTGATCGACGGACCCTCTGAGGCGACGGGCGGTCTGGCCGAGTATCGGCTGACGCCGCACACCGGACGGACCCATCAGTTGCGACTGCACATGGCCGAGCTGGGCATCCCGATCGACGGTGATCCGCTCTACCCGGTGGTCTGCCCCGAGCTCGCGGCGCTGTCCGAGTCCGGTGACTTCACGCGCCCGCTGCGTCTGGTCGCCCACCGACTCGAGTTCGACGACCCGCTCTCGGGTCGACGGCGCGTTTTCCGCAGTACCCGGTCGGTGGTGTGAGGAGATGAGGTCATGATCGTCGTCTCCTACGACCGCTTGCCCGACCTCAAGTTCGAGGCGGTCGTCTTCCTCGACACCGAGAGCGGTGACTGCTTCCAGATCCAGCGCGACCTGATGTCGCTGGCGACCACCGAGGCGTCCACCCATCAGATCTCCACCGGCATGGGCGCCCCGATCCCCGATGCCATCCTGCACTGGCGGCGCATCGACGACCGGTTCGAGTTCGCCCTGACCCCACGGGCCGCCCGCATCTTCGGCGGCAGCGACGTGCTCTCGTTCGACGTCGAGCCGGAGCAGGGCAGCACCGTCGACGAGATCGCCGACCACGTGGAACGCCTTCTGCGCTGAGGTGAGCGTGGGGGACGGGGTCGTCGGTCACCAGCCACTACTCTGGAACGCGTGGATCCCGAGAACCCGATGGCAGGCCTGCTCGCCCAGGCTCAGAAAATGCAGGAACAGCTGCTCAGCGCCCAGAACACGATCGCAGCGACCGAGCTCACCGGTACCGCCGGTGGCGGCCTGGTGACGGTCACCGGTTCGGGCGCGGGTGAGATCACCGCGGTCACGATCGACCCCAAGGTCGTCGACACCGACGACATCGAGACGTTGCAGGACCTGATCGTCGGGGCGCTCGCCGACCTCGCGACCAAGCGCGACGAGCTCACCTCGAACGCCATGGGTCCGCTCGCGGGTGGCCTCGGCGGCGGACTCCCCGGCTTCGGCGGTCCCGGCCTGGGGCAGTGAGGACCGAGTGTACGAAGGGCCGATCCAGGATCTGATCGACGAGCTGGCCAAGCTCCCCGGTCTGGGACCGAAAGGCGCTCAGCGCATCGCGTTCCACCTGCTCGGCGGCGAGAACAAGGAGATCGACCGTCTCATCGGCGCCCTCGGGCACGTCCGTGACGACGTCACCTTCTGCGTGGAATGCGGGAACGTCTCCGCCGACAAGCTGTGTCGGATCTGCGGCGACGCGCGACGCGACGCGACCAAGATCTGTGTCGTCGAGGAACCGAAGGACGTGCAGGCCATCGAACGGACCAAGGAGTTCGCGGGCCGCTACCACGTCCTCGGTGGCGCCCTCGATCCTCTCGGCGGCATCGGACCCGATCAGCTACGGATCCGAGAGCTGTTGCGTCGGTTGGCCAATCAGACCGATGGGGTCGACGTCAGTGAGATCATCGTCGCGACCGACCCCAACACCGAGGGTGAGGCGACCGCGACCTACCTCGTCCGGATGCTCAAGGACTTCCCCGGACTCTCGGTCACCCGACTGGCGTCCGGGTTGCCGATGGGCGGCGACCTCGAGTTCGCCGACGAGCTGACCCTGGGGCGCGCGATGTCGGGGCGACGGGTCCTGACGTGACCGCAGCCGTCGGTCGGTTGTCGTACAACGCTGCGGCACAACAGGTCGCCGACGGTCTGCGCGCGGGGGTCGTGGCGATCGACGGACCGTCCGGTGCGGGTAAATCGACGTTTGCCGACGCCCTGATGGCGGAACTGGCCCGACGGCGCGTTCGGGCGGTGCTGATCCGAACCGACGACTTCGCGACGTGGGATGACCCCGTGGGGTGGTGGCCGGAGCTGGAAGCCGATGTGCTGCAGTCGTTCACCCGGCGCCACGACTATCGCTATCACCCTCGGGTGTGGCAGTACGGCACAGCGCAGGCGGGACCACGTGTGTGGGTGCGGTGGGAACCGCTGCTGATCATCGAGGGCGTCTCCAGTGCCCGCGCCCGGATGGCGGATCGGCTCGAGACCGCGCTCTGGCTCGACGGTGGTTCGGCGGCCGAACGCCTCGAACGGGCCGTTGCCCGTGACGGCGAGCAGTCCAGGGCGCACCTGCAGCGGTGGCAGGATTTCGAGTTCGGGTGGTTCGCCGTGGACCGCACCCGCGAGCGGTGTCAGGTGGTGTCGGTGTGAACCAACCTCCGTACGGTCCTCCCGGGGATCAATCGGGTGGATACGACCCCCGAGCGTGGGGACCGCCCGCGCAACCCGGATACGGCCCTGGTCCCTACGGCCCACCGGGTCAGGCAGGTCCGTTCGGCCCGCCCGGCCCGTATGGGCCGCCGCCCGGCGCCTACGGTCCGCCCGGCCCCCAGGGACCGCCTCCGTTCGGTCAGTACCCGTACGGACAGCAGCCTTTCGGCCAGCAGCCCTTCGGTCAGCCGGACGCCGGGCCGCCGTGGCAATCACAACCGGGCCCGGGTGGGCCGAAGCGCAACCGCGGGCCGTTGGTGGCCGCCGCCGTTCTCATGGTGGCGGTGGTGATCGCCGGCGTCGTCACCGCGGTCGTCCTGCTCACCGGGGGTGACGATTCCGACGGCTCGTCCGTCGCCGGCACTTCGTCTGCAGGGGCGTCGGTCGCTCCGACGACATCCGGCTCCACCGGGGCGTCGTCGGACGACGAGGCCGAGATCCAGGTCGTCGTCGCCGGTTACGCGAAGGCTGTGACCAGTGGTGACGGCGCCTCCCTGGGGCCGCTCGTGTGTTCGCAGGACCTGGCCCTGATGCAGCGATCGGCATCTGGTGGTGGCGCGGGCACGTTCACCGGCCTCCCGGACTACCAGGTGACCGACATCGTCGTCGCCGGCGACAAGGCGACGGCGAAGTTCGGATTCGACACTGTGCCGGTGAAGGTCGACGTCGCGCTGCTGAAGGAGAGCGGCAGCTGGAAGGTGTGTCCCAGCAGCGTCCGTTGATGCAGAGCTCGGTCGTTCCCTGAGCGGAGCCGCCGTTTCCCCGAGCCGAACGCGCCGATCCTGCGATGATCATCCCTGCGCACGGGTGGGCGCGGGATGACGGACAGGACGGTTTCGGTATGGGTGAAGCGGTCGACAGGCGCACGGTGCTGGGTGCCCTGGCCGTCGGTGCGGGTGGTGTCGCGATCGGCGGGGCGTTGGCCACCGAGCGAGCCGGTGTGGCGCAGGCCGAGCCGTCCGGATCGGGCGGATATCTCGTCGGCTGCGGTCGGGCGGACATGACCGGCGCCGTCGCCGGGCAGGGGATGATGGGTTACTCCGAGCCCGACCAGGTCAGCGCCGGCCTGCTGTCGCGGTGCTGGGCGCGTGCCTACGTGATCGCCGATCAGGTCGGCGGCGGCCGCGTCGTCTTCGTCAACGCCGACGTGGCGTGTCTGTTCCAGTCGGTCCATCTCGGTGTGATCGCGCGTCTGCGAGAGCGATTCGGCGATCTGTACACCGAGCGCAACGTGAACCTCAACGCCACCCACAACCACAACTCGTGCGGCGGTACGGCGTGGGACTACGCCTACACACTCGCCGCGTTCGGCTTCAAGAAACGGTCGTACGAAGCCGAGGTGAACGGAATCGTCAACGCGATCGTCAAGGCGCACAGGGATCTCGCCCCCGGAACCATCACGATCGGCCGCGGAGAACTGCACGACGCCAGTGCGAACCGATCGCGGACCGCGTTCGACCGCAACCCGGCGGCGGAGAAGGCGATGTTCCCCGACGCGATCGATCCCGCCGTGACCGTGCTGCGACTGCGCAAGAACGGCGCGTCGGCCGACGCCGGTCAGATCACGTGGTTCTCGACGCACGGCACCTCGCTGACCGACCGCAACGTCCTCATCTCCGGCGACAACAAGGGCTACGCCAGTTACCTAGCGGAGTCCGCCACCGACGGGGTGGTCGCGTCGTTCCCGCAGACCAACGCCGGAGACATGACACCGAACCTCTGGCTGCGCAAGCTGCAACCGTCCGGCCCGACCACCGACAACCGGACCAACTGCCTCATCATCGGACGCCGTCAGCACGACGCGGGCCTAGCCGCGCTCGCCACCGCGACACCCATGGTGCGCAACGGAATCGAGTCGGTGGTCCACTACGTCGACTTCTCGAGGGTGTCGATCGCCGCGCGGTTCACCCCGGAGGGCAAGCCCGCGCGGACAGGCCCGGCATGCATGGGTGCGGCGGCCATCGGGACGAGCACCGAGGACAACTACAACCGGCCGGTGCCGTTGTTCGACGAGGGCCAGAAGATCGACGTCCCCGACTGGGTGCGCGACGTGCAGGCCCCCAAGATCGTCGTCGTCCCGTTGGGGTTGCTGCCGCCGTCGGGCTGGATCCCGTCGATCCTGCCGATCCAGATCATGCGCATTGGGTCGCTGGTACTCGCCGCTGCGCCCGCCGAGTTCACGATCGTGGCCGGGCTGCGGGTCCGACGGGTGGTGGCCGCTGCGCTCGGTGTCGGTGCCGACGACGTACTGCTGCAGGGATACGCCAACGGCTACAGCCAGTACGTCACCACCGAGCAGGAGTACGACGCGCAACAGTACGAGGGCGGCGAGACGCAGTTCGGGCGGTGGACGCTCTCGGCCTACCTCCAGGAGTTCGACCGGCTGGCGCGGTCGATGGTGTCGGGAACGGGTCTGGGTCGGGGGCCTGCGCCGGTGGACAAGTCCTCACCGCAGCCCGATCTTCTCCCGGCCGTCCCGCCGGACGCACCGATGCGCGGCCATCGTTTCGGCGACGTGCTCACCGAGCCGTCCACCCGGCACGCCCCGCGCTCGACCGTCGCTGTCGATTTTGTCGGCGCGCATCCGACCAACGACTTCCACACCGACGGAACGTACTTCACGGTCGAGAAGCAGGACGGCGCGCGGTGGGTGTCGGTGTTCGACGACAACGACTGGTGCACCGAGCTGCACTGGAAGCGACCGACGGGCTCACAGAACGCCTCGGTCGTCACGGTGCGATGGACCATCCCGGCCGACACGCGGGGACGGTTCCGGATCCGCTACTTCGGTGACAGCCGGTCCGCAACGGGAACCGTTCGGCCGTTCACCGGGACCTCGGGGGTCTTCACCGTCGCCTGACGCGAGTTCACGGAAGGTCGTCGTCGAGCGTTGCCCCCAGATCGATGCGCCACCAGTGCTTCTTGTCGAGTTCGCCGAACATCACCGCAACGACTGACATCATGATGCCGGTGTCCGGATGCGTTCGGCCGGCGCGAACGATGAGGTCATCGGAGTCCTCCGCCTCCAGCGCAGCGTTGGCGATCTCGTTGTCGTGATCGGACGCAGAGATCTCGATGACCGCGCAGCGATGCTGTCGGAAGGTGGTCATGGTCACGATCGCATCCAGGTTGTCGGGATGCGCCGTCGAGATGGCCAGGTCGGCGGAGTCGTTGAAGACGCGTTCGGGACCCCATCCCCAACCCCCGTCGATCAGCAGTTTGCGTGCAACCGCTCGGCTGAGTACCTCGACGTCGTAGCCATCACGATCGCTGTCGGCGGGAACGGTGACGAACAACTGAACGCTCAACGGATCAAGGTCATTGCGACCATTCGGCACGACCGCCATGGGGGACGTAGCTCACCACTCATGGCCCGATGATGTCACCCGGCGGCGACAATGGCGCGCGGGTCGAACGCCACCCGGATGGCCACGATCTTCCCGTCGACGATGGCCTGCCAGTTCACGGTCGGGGCGGGCGGCGCGACCGTGGTGTGGAGGTCGAACCAGGTGAGGACGTCGTCACCGTCGACGGCCACCTTGGCCACATCGATGTCGTCGAGGATCTGCGACATCCCCTTCAGGCCGGCCACGCAGTCATCGGCGTTGTCCAGTGTGGCCATGGGGCCCACGAAGGTGACGTCGTCGGCCAGGAGCGCACGCAGGGAATCGAAGTCGCGGTTCTTCCACGCGGTGAAATATGCGGCTGAGGTCTCTCGGATATCGGTCATGAATCGATGGTGCGGTCGGTCCTGGCCCCGGGTCCAACAACTTCTGGCGATGAGATCGATCGTTCTGGGTTGTCGGTGCAGCTCACCGGGGCGTTATGGTCTGCCGCATGGAGTTGCGGCAGCTCGAATACCTGATCGCGGTGGCCGACGAGGCGGGCTTCACGCGCGCGGCCGAGCGGGTCCACGTGACGCAGTCCGGCATCAGCGCCCAGATCCGGCGTCTGGAGCGAGAACTCGGGGTGACGCTGTTCGACCGTGGTGCCCGTTCGGTGCGTCCGACGGCGGCCGGTGAGGTGGCGATCGATCATGCCCGTCGGGTGGTCGACGAGGTCGCAGTCCTGGCCCGGGCGGTGACGCTGGCCGGCGACGTCGTGCAGGGCCGCCTCGACATCGGCATGATCACGGCGTTCTCCGGTCCGCCCCTGTTCGACGCGCTCGCGGCATTTCACACCGCCCATCCGGTCGTCGAGATCGGAGTGGTGGAGGGCCGATCGGCTGACCTCGTCGACCAGGTTCGAGTCGGCGATCTCGATGTCGCGTTGGTCGGCGTCGCAGAGGAACCCCCGACGGACCTCGAGTCGCGGGTGCTGGTTCGTGATCGTCTGATGATCGGCGTCGCCGCCGACCATCCGCTGGCCCGACGCGCGCGAGTCACCGTCGCCGACATCTGTGCCCATCCGCTCATCAGCCTGCCCGTGGGAAACGGAATCCGCGCGGCGCTCGATCGCGTCTGCACAACGCACGATGTCACCGCCGATGTGACGCTCGAGGCCGGCGCACCGGATGCGGTGGCCGCTCTTGCGTCGCGCGGTCTCGGCGTGGCACTGCTCAGTGAGTCGTCCATGACCACAACTGATGAGCTGGTGGTGATGCCGGTGGTCGACGCCGACGTCCACGCACTACTGGCACTTGTGTGGCGATCCGAACCCGCACCGACGGTTCGCCGTTGGCTCGATCTGGCCGGGGATCTCGGATTCAGCGGGATGTCGTAACCCGATGATGTGTGGTTTCGGTGATGTCCACCTGCGGAAACGGTCACCGAAACCGCACACTTCCGGGGGTGGGGCCGGTCAGCGTTTGGCGGCGGTGATCCGTTCACGACGTAGCTGGTCGATCTCGGGCAACGGCAGGGGAGCGAGCTCGTCGGTGCCGAGCGCCTGCTTGAGCAGGTGGTCGGCGAGTTCGGGGTTGCGGGCCAGCGCCGGACCGTGCAGATAGGTGCCGATGACCGAACCGGTGACCGCGCCGTCGACGTGGGTGCCCTCGCCGTTCCCGTGTCCCGACACCACGCGCGCGAGCGGTGTCGAGTCGGATCCCAGAGTTGTTCCGCCGCGGTGGTTCTCGAATCCGGTGAGCTGCTGTGTCAGGCCCGGCAGCGTCGGGTTGGTGACCAGTTCGCCGATGCTGCGAACGCCCTGCGGGGTGGTGGTCAGATCGAGCATCGAGATGCCCTCGACGCGCTCACCGGCCGAGGTCTCGTACCAATGCCCCAGCACCTGGATCGCGGCGCAGATCGCCAGCACGGGCGCACCTCGCTCGGCTGCTCTCTGTAAGCCGGGGTAGCGCAACAGGTGTCGGGTCGCCAGGCGTTGGGCGTAGTCCTCGGCGCCGCCGAGGGTGTAGACGTCGAGGGAGTCCGGCACGGGGTCGTCGAGATTGATCTCGATGATCTCCGCGTCGATGCCACGCATCCGCGCGCGCTGGCGCAGCACCAGTGCGTTGCCGCCGTCGCCGTAGGTACCCATCACGTCGGGCAGGACGAGTCCGATGCGCAATGTAGATGTGCCGTCAGCCATGTCGCTGCTCCGCTCGCTCGATGCGGTCGATCGCGACACCGAGGTCGCGGAACGCGGTGTAGTTCGCGAGCACGTCGACACGGCCCGGAGGGCACGACGCGATCGCGGCGAGCGGATCGGGAATCGTCGAATGCTCTGCTCCGGCATAGATGAGGCGGACGCCGAGGTCCGAGGCGCGTTCGCCCGCGGCGACCACCGCGGTGTTCTCGAAGTGCTCGAAGCGCACGTCCCACAACCAGGAGAGGTCCTCGCCGTCGGGGACCTGTCCGTTCACGGCGATCACGAGGCCGGAGGCGGTCGGGTCGATCATCGACATCGCCTCCTGCCAACCCGCGGGGTTCTTCGCCAGCAGCATCCGCACGGAGTGTTCGCCGACGGTCCGCACGCCGTAGCGTCCGGCGACCTCGCCCACGCCGGACACCGCGGTCACGGCGGCAGCCGGATCGGCCCCCATCGTCACCGCGGCGGCGACAGCCTGTGTCGCATTGCCGCGGTTGGCCTTTCCGGGCAGTGTCAGGGTCATCGGTGCGGTGAAACCGTCGGGGCCATGGATGGAGTTCTCGTCGAACCACCACGTGGGGGTGGGGCGCCGGAAGTTTGTTCCGCTGCTGTACCAGTCGCTGTCGGTGCGGACGATGGGTTCACCGGACCGCGGGCAGCTGACCGAGTCGTTCGCCCACCCCGCGCCCGCGGCCACCCACACGACGTTGGCGGCGTCGTAAGCCGCCGACGACACGAGGACGTCGTCACAGTTGGCGATCACCGTCATGTCCGGGTGGCGGGCGATTCCCTCACGCAGGCGACGCTCGATGATGTTGATCTCGCCGACACGGTCGAGCTGGTCGCGCGAGAGGTTCAGCAGCACAAGCACATCGGGGTCGACGGCGTCGCTGACGTGCGGGACGTGCAGCTCGTCGACCTCGATCGCCGCGTAGGGGGCGTCGCGTCCGAGGGTGAGGGCCGCGATGATCCCGGCGTCCATGTTGGCGCCGTCGGCCTGGCTGATCACCTGGCCCAGGGTGCCCAGGGCGGCGGTGGTCATCTTGGTGGTCGTCGACTTGCCGTTTGTACCGGTGATCAGCGCGGTCCGCTTGCCGCCGGCCAGACGACCCATGATGGACGGGTCGATCTTCGCGGCGATGAGACCACCGATCATGGAGCCTTTGCCGCGACCGGTTCTCTGTGAGGCCCATCGGGCGCCGGCTGCTGCCGCGAGCGCCGTCCGGGTGCGAATCGGGAGGCGTGCCCGGGGGGTTCGGGGAGCGTCGGACATGCCTGCGAGTCTTTCACAGGAGCCGGTTTGCGCGCCGAACCCATCAGTCCGGCCAGGCAGCCGACGATGACGATCGCCGCCCCGATCAGTTGCAGCAGGCTGGGCTGCTCGTGCAGCGCGATCCACGAGGCGGTGATGCCGACCACGGGGACCAACAGCGAGAACGGGGCGACCGTGCTCGCCGGGTGCTTGCTCATCAGATATGACCACAGTCCGGATCCGACGATGGTCCCCAGCAGGACGACGTATGCCAGACCGGCCAGCGCAACGAGACCGTCGGGGGTGAACGCGGTGGCCATGGCGTCGTAGCCCGCAGCGGGGCCTTCGATGACGAGACTCATCAGGTACAGCGGGATCGGTGGGACGACGCACATCCACAGGGTGAGTCGCATGGGGTTGTCGCTGCGGGCGAGTCGGCTGCCCAGGTTGCCGAACGCCCAGCCCAGACCGGCGATCAGGGTCAACGCCATCGGGATGATGCCCGCACCCGCACCGGCCTGCATCCGGTCGATCGCGATGACCACCATCCCTCCGATGGCGACGGCGATACCGGCGACCTGACGTCGTGTCATGCGCTCTCCGAGCAACACGACGCCCAGGACGACCGTGAACGGCGCCGACGACTGCAGCACCAGCGACGCAAGTCCGGTGGGCATCCCGTTCGCCAGCGCGAGAAAGAGGAAGGCGAACTGGATGATGCCGAATCCGACGCCGTAGAGCAGCCACCATCGAACGGGGACATCGGGGAAGGGGACGAACAGGATCACCGGAACCGCCATGACCGCGAATCGCAGAGCTGCGAAGAAGAAGGGTGGGAAGTGCTCGAGGCCGGCGTGGATGGCGATGAAGTTCACGCCCCAGAGCAGAACCACGGTGAGGCCGATCAGGCGGTGACGAGTGGACATGCGCCCATCGTGCGTGCCGAATCAGTTCAGCACAATCGAAATGAAATGGATCTACTGTTTAGAATCGCTTCATGGAAGTACGACGACTGCGCATACTCAGGGAGTTCGCCGATCGGGGCAGCGTGGGCGCGGTCGCCGGTGCCTTGCAGCTCACACCGTCGGCGGTCTCGCAGCAACTCAAGGTGCTGGCGCGGGAGTCCGGGATCGACCTGCTCGAGCAGGACGGGCGCGGCGTGCGGCTCACCGACGCGGGCCGTGCCCTGGTGTTGCGTGCGGACGAGGTCATCGCCGCCGTCGACCGCGCACAGGACGAGATGGCGTCGCGACGGGGCACCTCGGTCGGGACAGTCCGCGTCGCCATGTTCCCGTCGGCCACTGCCCTCGTGCTGCCGCGCCTGCTGACGGTGATGCTCGACAGCGGCATCGAGGTCGTCGCCACCGACATCGACCTGACGTACCCGGAGGCGCCCGATCTGCTCCCCGACCACGACCTGGTCCTCACCCACCGGGACGAACGCGCGCCTGCACTCGCGTCACCGCGTGTGACGGTCGAACCGCTGATGCGCGAACCCATCGACGTCGTGGTGCCCCCGGGACACCGGTTGGCCGGCCAGATTGCCGTCGCCGTCACCGACCTGGCCGACGAGGACTGGATCAGCGTCCGCGGTGGGTTCCCGGTCGACGACGTCCTGCTCTCGCTGGCCACGGTGACCGGGGTGCAACCGCGGATCACTCACCGCATCAACGACTTCACCGCCATCGAGGCGTTGGTCGCCGACGGTCACGGGATCGCGCTGCTCCCCAGGTTCGCCGTCCGCAACCCCGAGGTGGTGCGTCTGACCCTGTCCGGTGTGCGCGCTGCGCGGCAATACGACCTCGTCCACCGACCCGAGGCGCTGCGTCGGCCTGCGATCAGGGCGGTCGCCCAGGGGCTGCGTGACGTCGTCTCGACCTGGTCGGGGTGACGCTGTCACATCCAGCTCATCCGGCGATGAGGGCCACGATCATCTGCCCGCCCATCAGGGCCGGACCGATGGACAGCCAGAACGTGACCGCGGCGGTGGTCCGAATGGCGTCGCGGCCGAGAACGCAGGCAGTGGTGCTGGCCATCAGTGCCACCAGACCCAGCGCACCGGCCGCAGCGTAGGAGCCGCGATAGGAGTGGTCGGTCATCCCGCTCAGCTCGGAGTTCATGCCTGACAGGAACAGTCCCCAGGTGAAGATGGTGAAGATGACCGCGACGGCGGTGCACAGTGTGGCGACCTCCGAACTCTCGGCGCGTTGCAGGTCGGCCATTCGTGTGCGAAATCGGCTGATGTGGTTCATGGGTCCATCTCACGTCGACACCGACGAGAGCACATGAGTGCTTCTACTCGATTGGGCGCGGAGGCGTCATCGCACCTGTTCGGTCGGGCGGATCAGGACCTCGTTGACGGCTGCGTGGCGTGGTCGGGTGACGATGTAGACGATCGCGGCGGCGATGTCGTCCGGGTCGAGCGCGCCGAGCCCCTCGATCGTGCTCGCATCGGGTGCGTGTTCTTCTCCGCTGGTGGTCATCTCGGTCGTGACGATGCCCGGTTCCACGACACCGACCCGCACGTGCTCGGGTGCGAGTTCCTGGCGCAGGCCCTCGGAGAATGCGCCCACCGCGTGTTTGGTCGCCGCGTAGACGTTGCTCTGGAAGCTCGGAACCCGGCGTCCGGCAATGGAACTGACGTTGACGATGTCGCTGATGCCGCGAGGCCCTTTCGCCGCGGCGACGAGATGCGGCAGTGCGGCGTGGGTGGCCGCGAACACCCCGTTGACGTTGACGTCGACCATCGCTGTCCAGTCCGCCAGCTTCGCATCGACCGCAGGCCCCCACGTGCCGACGCCGGCGCAGTTGACGAGGATGTCGATGCCGCCGAACTCGGTGGCGACCGCATCGATGGCGGTGCTGACCGCGTCGGCGTCGGTGACGTCCACCCCGTAGGCCTTGGCGGCGCCGGTGTCGCGTCCCTCGATCGTCCGTGTGAGCTCGTCGAGACGGTCCTTGCGTCGAGCGAACAGCGCGACTGTCGCGCCCGCGCCGGCCAGCGCCTCGGCGGTGCTCGCGCCGATGCCGCTGGACGCGCCGGTGATGACGACCGTGACTCCGTCCAGGGTCCGCTCAGCTCCGCGGGGCGTCGTGGTCGCGTTGTCCGGTTCGGTGGGCATCGGGCTCCTCTGGTCGAGTCGGGTTACTTAACCAGGCTAGCCAGATTGCTCGATCGTGCGTCGGCGCGACCGCCCGGCTCAGGCGAACTCGTAGTCGGTGAGCGGGAACGTCGACGCGGCGTGGAAGCTGTTCGACGTCGAGGTGGGGCGCAGCAGGGCCGCCTCACCGTGCTGGTTGAAGTAGTAGCTACGCGACGACGAGCACTTGCCCTCGTAGAACACCGAGTCGCCGAGCTTCTCGGTGACGGCGTCGAGGAACTCGGCGTTCGCGCGGTCGGTCACCTCGAAGGTCGCGGCGTCGCGACGTTGCAGCTCGCCCAGCAGCCGGCGCATGTGCGCCATCTGCGATTCGATGGTGGTGAAATATGACAAACCGCTGTAGCTGTACGGGCTGTTGAGGCTGAGCAGGTTCGGGAACTTCGGGATCGCGATGCCCTCGTAGGCCTGGAAGCGGTTGTCGCGCCACCACTGTCCGAGATCGCGGCCTTCGCGTCCGACGATCTGCAGGGCGGGGAAGTTGACGTCCCACAGGTTGAATCCGGTGGCCAGAACCAGGGTGTCGATGGGTGTCCGGCGTCCGTCGGTCGTCACCACGGCGTCGGGCTCGAAGCGCTCGATCGACGTCGTCTCCAACCTGGTGTTACCGCGATTGAAGGTCCGGAAGTACTTGTTGGAGAACGTCGGACGCTTGCAGCCGAAGTCGTAGTGCGGTGTCAGAGCCTTCCGGGTGGCCTTGCTGCGCACCGACACCCGCAGGTGAGCCCTGGCCGCGAGCGCAGCGGCCCGGTTCATCATCTTGGCCTGACGGAAGTGCAGGACACCGACGACCATGATCCCCTCGAGGATGGTGTTGTTCACCGACCGCGCCATCCGCTGGGTGAGTGGTACCCGCGCGAAGAGCCGGCGAACGACGGGCGGGATCGCGAAGTCGACCTTCGGGACGACCCAGATCGGGGTTCTCTGGAAGACGGTGAGTTCATGAGCGCGCGAGGCGATCTCCGGGATCAGCTGTACCGCGGTGGCGCCGGTCCCGATGATCGCGGCCTTCTCGCCCACGAAGTCATGCGTCTGATCCCAGGCGGTGGTGTGGATGATCTTGCCCGCGAAGTCCTCGATGCCGGGGAAGTCGGGGGTGTAGGGCTGCGACAGGAATCCGGTGGCGGTGACGAGGAAGCGTGACGTGACGGTCTCGCCGCCGGCGATCGACACCGTCCAGAGCTGCTGGTGCTCATCCCATTCGGCTCGCTCCACCACGACCCCGAAACGCATCGAACGACGCAGGTCGTACTTCGCCGCGACGTGTTCGGCGTAGGACTTGAGCTCGGCACCGGGGGCGAACAGGCGGGTCCAGTTCGGATTGGGCTCGAACGAGTACGAGTAGGTCACCGACGCGATGTCCACGGCGAGACCGGGATAGCGGTTGACGTGCCAGGTCCCGCCGAGGTCGTCCTCGCGCTCGAGGATGGACAGGCGCGAGTATCCGAGTTGGGCCAGCGCTATGGCCGCACCCATGCCGCCGAAACCGGCGCCCACGATCACTGCGTCGAACTGTGGTGTCATCGTCGACCCCTCGAGTTAGTGTGACGCACCGTCACATGTAGCTGCGAGTGTCGTGCATGGGGCCGAGCGAGTCAAGGATGGCGGCGCATGCGACACCGCGCCGAACTGACAAACCCGCGTCGTGTACGACGCGGGTTTGTGAGTTCGCAGCGGGTTGACGCCTGAGGGATCCGCGCCTACGGAGCCCAGGTGCGCGGGGCCTGTCCTTCGTCGGCGGGGGTGGCGATGCCGTGGCGCTTACGGTGGGCGCGGTTGACCGCGGAGACCACCGCGCGCAGCGACGCCGTCGTGATGGAGGTGGCGATACCGACACCCCACACCGTCTCGCCGTCGATCTCGGCCTCGACGTAGCTGACCGCACTGGCGTCGACGCTGGCGGTGAGCGTGTGCTCGCTGTAGTCGAGCAGGCGGATGTCGTAGCCGACCGTGCTCAGCGCATCGGAGAACGCGGCGAGGGGGCCGTTGCCCGCACCCGAGATCTCCTTCTCCACGCCGTCGACCTTGACCACCGCGGTCATCCGGTCCTCGCCGCCGTCGGTCTCGGACGCGTCGACACGCTGGCGGATCCGCTCGAGCGGCCGGATCGGGCTGAGGTACTCGTCGGCGAAGACGTCCCACATCTCCTTCGGCGACACCTCGCCACCCTCGCCGTCGGTGATCTTCTGGATCTCGCGGCTGAACTCGATCTGCAGACGACGCGGCATCGACAGCCCGTGATCGGCCTTCATGATGTACGCGACGCCGCCCTTGCCGGACTGGCTGTTGACGCGGATCACGGCCTCGTAGTTGCGACCGACGTCCTTGGGGTCGACCGGCAGATACGGGACCTGCCAGTACATGTCGTCGATGTCGGAACCGGCCGCGTCGGCGTCGACCTTCATCGCATCGAGGCCCTTGTTGATCGCGTCCTGGTGGCTGCCGGAGAAGGCGGTGTAGACCAGATCGCCACCGTAGGGGTGACGCTCGGGGACGCCCAGCTGGTTGCAGTACTCGACGGTGCGACGGATCTCGTCGATGTCGGAGAAGCTGATCTGCGGGTCGACGCCACGGGTGAACAGGTTGAGCCCCAGCGTCACCAGACACACGTTGCCGGTGCGCTCACCGTTGCCGAACAGGCAACCCTCGATGCGATCGGCGCCGGCCTGGTAGCCGAGTTCGGCTGCGGCGACGGCGGTTCCGCGATCGTTGTGCGGGTGCAGGCTCAGGATCACCGAATCGCGCCGGGCGAGGTTGCGGTGCATCCACTCGATCGAGTCCGCGTAGACGTTGGGCGTCGCCATCTCGACCGTGGCGGGCAGGTTGAGGATGATCGGGTTGTCCGGTGTGGGCGCGATGATCTCGGTGACGGCGTCACAGATCGCCTTGGCGTAGCTCAGTTCGGTACCGGTGTACGACTCCGGTGAGTACTGGTAGCGCCACTGGGTCTCGGGGTAGTCCTTCTCGACCGTCTTGCACTTGTGCGCGGCGTCGGTGGCGATCTTGGTGATCGAGTCCTGGTCGGCGCGGAACACGACCCGCCGCTGTAGCACCGAGGTGGAGTTGTAGAAGTGCACGATCACGCGGTTCGCGCCACGGCACGCGTCGAACGTCCGCTCGATCAGCTCGTCGCGGCACTGCGTCAGCACCTGGATGGTGACGTCGTCGGGGATGGCGTTGTCCTCGATGATCTCGCGGACGAAGTCGTAATCGGTCTGGCTGGCCGAGGGGAAGCCGACCTCGATCTCCTTGTAGCCCATCCGCACGAGCAGGTCGAACATGCGGCGCTTGCGCGCGGGGCTCATCGGATCGATCAGGGCCTGGTTGCCGTCACGCAGGTCCACCGCGCACCACTGGGGTGCGCGATCGATGACCTTGTCGGGCCAGGTGCGGTCGGGGACCGAGATGGTCTCGACCTCGTCGGCGAACGAGCGGTACCGATGTGACGGCATCGCGGAATTCCGCTGGGTGTTCCAGGAGGGCTGTTCGGAGGGGATGGGTCCGGTCGGCTCGACGATGCGGCTGACTCCGGAGGTGAAACTGTCTGCTGCTGGCATTTCGGGTCATTTCTCCATGATGTGGACGAAAGACCGGCGCATGATCGACCCCCGCGACGGGAAGCCGGTCTGATCAGATCCCGCCGCGGCACCCGAGAAGGAGCTCGTGCCGCATGGCGGCGACATTACTCTGGCTCGCCTCGTCGGCAAAATGCCTCCCCACGACGTCGCGGTCACGACACCCGGTCGCTCAGAGCGCGCAGCTCCGACAGCGCGGACCGATCCACCGTGGTCCCCGGAGCGGCCTTCCAGCACTCGGCGAGTGTCTCGTAGCCGAGGTGGCGGAGTCGGACGTGCGCGGGCCAGTCGTCACGCGCCCACGCCGGGTCGTCGATGGCGCTCTCGGTCGCCGCCATCTCCGCCTCCATCAGCGCCCACTGCACATCGCGTCGACGCACCCGGCCCTCGTCGGTGTCGGGCGGACGCGTCTCGAGCAGATCGAGCAACGTGACGACGTCGTCGACGGCCTCGTCACGGGTCCACCTGGTGGTGCGACGGTGTGCCCTGGCGTCGACGATCCACAGGGCCGCGACGCCCAGCACGACACCCAACGCGGTCTCGATGAGTCGGTCGCGCGCCGGTTCCCAGATCGCGGGACCGGTCGCCGACATGAGCAGCGCCAGTGGCGTGATGGCGGTCGCCGCCAGTCCGTAGTTGCTGACGACGGTGATCTCGATGGTGAAGCTGAGGACGGCGAGAATCCCGATGAGCGCGATCGTGGTGGGTTGCGCCGCGTGCAGGAGGGCGAACAGCACGAGACCGACCGCCGTGCCGGCCAGTCGGTGCGCACCCCGAAGGGCACCGCGGATCCGATCCGGGCCCAGCTGCAGGACCAGCACCACGGCGACGATCGCCCAGTCCGGACGCGTCAGTCCCAACGCGACGGACAGACCGCCTGCGGCGGCGGCCGCCACCATCACCCGCATCGCCGCGATCGCGGCGTGACTACGTGGGTGGGCCGAGGCGCGCAGACGTTGTCGGACCGTCGGTCGGGGCAGAGGGGTCGGGAAGGTGCCGGCGGTCGCATCGGTCATCGGGGTGCTACCGCGGTGCAGGCGCTCGTGGGATGCCCAGAGTTGTTGGGCCAAAGCACTGTCGGTCTCGGCGGCGTCGTGCAGGACGCTCCACGCGTGGAGGAGGTGTCCGGACGCTCCGTGTCGCAGCGGTGAGCTGCGCGGGGCGTCGGCGTCGATGTAGTCGTCGATGGCCGCGATCGCAGCGTCGACCGACGCCAGCTGTGGCCGTGAGCGACCCAGCAGCGCAGGCGACATCCCGGCGACCAACGACCCGGCCGCACCGGCCGCGGTGCATCCGATCAGCACGAGTGGGGCGACGCCGTGGCGCGCGACGGTGGCCGCGATCCCACCGGTCAGCACGACGAAGAGCGGACCGGGCGGACCGAGCCGCAGCGCGTTGCCTGCGTAGACCGCGAGGCCGGCGATGACGACCGACACCGCGACGATCCCGAGTTCGGCCGTCGTCGAACTGTCGGTCCCGACCACGTGGCCGAGGGTCGACATGATCGCCACCGACGCGATCATCACCGCCGACGCGATGACGATGACCCGCCACCGGATCCGGTAAGGACGGTTCTCGCCGTAGAGGACCCCGAACGAACCGAGCGCCGCGAAGAGCGCCTCGTGCCCCAGCCCGGCGAACCACAAGATGACCGCGGGTACCGCCAGCGCCGCCATCGACCGGGTTGCGGCCGGCCACCTCGATCCGATGCCACGGACCGTGAAAAACAGCTCCCGGACCGACGGCCGGGGTGGCGGGACCTGGGCGGCGTGGGTCACCGGAACGGGTGGCCCCACCGCGACGCGTAGGCGACCTGCTCGAGGGGGAGTCGGGTGCGTTCGCGGGCGTCCTTCTCGGCGATCTTCTCGTCCACCGTCGACGGGTCGGCCAGGGTGCCGATCGCCAGCAGCACGAGCGGTCGTTCGCCCGCAGGGATCTGGAGTCGCTCGATCGCGGCGGCCGACTCGAAGCCGGCCATCGGATGCGCGACGTACCCGAGCGCGACGGCCTGGATGATCATCTGCGCGGTCGCGATACCGAGGTCCACCGCACCGTAGGTGTGGGCGTTCTCGTCCTCGGGCTCGTTACGGGTGCAGACCAGGATCAGCGCCGCCGCGGCGGGCGCCCACGGCTGGTTCCCGCGGCTGAGGATGCCGGTCAGTGTGGTGAACGTCTCGTCGCCGCGCACCCCGACCACGAAGCGAACCGGCTGCGTGGCACCCCAGGTCGGAGCCCACCGGCCTGCGTCGAGGACGGCGGTCAGGTCATCGTCGGAGATGGTCGCCGAGGAGTCGAGTCCTCGTGCACTCCAGCGTTTTTCGAAGAGTTCATGCATCGAAGGGCCCTTTCGTGGACGACGATCCGCGCACGGGTGCACGCGCCGGGTGGAGTCAACCAGTCTGACGGAGGGGTTGTTCCCGACGCGGGTGCTCTCGCGGCCGACGCCTGTGCGATCTACGGTCGACGACGCAGAAGGACCGCGACGACCGCGGCCATCACGACCAGCAGTCCGGCGCCGGTTGCCACGGCGACGTGCAGACCGTCGACGAAGGCGGTGCGTGCCGCATCGATCAGATCGGTCCGCTGTGCGGCGCCGAGCGACTGCGCCTGGTGCAACGTCTCGCCGATGGTGTCGGAGAAGTCGCGACCGTCGGAGTTGTTGCGGAACACCACCGTCGCCAGCGAACCCATGATCGCCAGACCCAGCGACGTACCGAGTTCGAAGCTCGTCTCCGATATGCCCGATGCCGCTCCCGCGCGCTCCGGCGGCGCGGACGCGACCGCGACCTCCGAGACGAGGCTGAAGATGATCCCGTAACCGACCCCGGCAACCGTGGTGGCCACGAGGTAGATCCAGATCGGGGTCCCCGTGCCCAAGGCCAACAGGCCCAGGTTTCCCGCCGCGGAGATGAGCAGCGCGGACACGAACGCCCCGCGGGTACCCAGCAGGTTGCTCACCCGGGATGCACCCAGGGAGAAGGTGGCCACGGCGACCGCGGCCGGGATGCCGGCCAATGCCGCGGCGAGGACATCGCGGCCCAGCACCGACTGCAGATAGATGCCGGTCAGGTAGGAGACCGCCCCGAGGGTCATCATGCATGTCAGCGCCGACATGATCGCCGCCGAGAACGCCGGGAACCTGAACAGGTTCAGCTGCAACAGAGGATGTTTCGACATCTGCTGCTGGCGGATGAAAGCAATCATCGCGACGACGCCGATGACGCCGCTCGTGATCCCCACGCCGTCGACACCGTCGGAGGCGATGTGCTTGATCGCGTAGACCAGAGGCAGGATGCCCAGCAGCGACAACACGACGCCCACGATGTCGAACGGTGCTGTGGTGCCGGAGCGGTACTCGGGGATGACACGCGGTGCGACGAGGAGCAGCAGCGCGATGACCGGCACGTTGAGCAGGAACACCGAACCCCACCAGAA
The DNA here is from genome assembly GCF_014635305.1 of Williamsia phyllosphaerae. NCBI lineage: Bacteria > Bacillati > Actinomycetota > Actinomycetes > Mycobacteriales > Nocardiaceae > Williamsia > Williamsia phyllosphaerae. The sequence goes on from NZ_BMCS01000001.1 coordinate 1,577,635, forward strand.
GTGGTGCAGCATGACGCCGCCCAACACCGGACCGATCGCCGACCCACCGGCGAAACATGCCGTCCACACCCCGATGGCTAGCGACCGATCACGCTTGTTGACGAACATGTTCGTGATCAGCGAGAGGCTGGCGGGCATCAGGGTCGCCCCGCCGATACCCATCAGCGCACGCGCACCGATCAGCACCTCGGCCGTCGGCGCGAAGGCCGCGATGACCGACGCGACGCCGAACACCATCGAGCCGAGCAGCAAGACCTTGCGTCGCCCGAAACGATCCCCGATGTTGCCCATCGTGATGAGCAGTCCGGCGATCAGGAAGCCGTAGATGTCGAGGATCCAGAGCTGTTCCGCTGCCGTCGGGTTCAGCGCGACGGTGATGGTCGGTGTCGCCAGGTACAGGACCGAGAAGTCCATGGCGACCAGCAACACCGGGAGCGACAGGATGGCCAGACCGAACCAGGCGCGCGGGGCGGTACGCGGCTCGCTCGCCCGCGGCGCAGCGCCTCCTGCGGTCTGATGGATGGTGCTCATCTGCTTCGTCCTCCTTCGGTCACTCGGCGCGGTCTCGGCGCAATGCGTACGGTGTACGCGATCGGTTGATCTGGCAAACCTACCCACCTGGGTACGGTGTACGCAAACAGTTTCGTGGTGGCATGGCCCACCATCTGGCAGGGCGGAGGTGTCGCGGTGGTCGAAGCCGAGCCCGCGCCCCGTCTGACCAGGGCCGCGATCGTCGACGTGGCGATCGAACTCGCCGACGCCGAGGGATTCGCCGCGGTGTCCATGCGCAAGCTCGCCGACCGTCTCGGTGTGGGGGCGATGTCGTTGTACCGGCACGTCGCCGACAAGGACGCCCTGTTGATGGCCATGACCGAGGAGGTCGGCCGCCGGTTCCCCTACCCGCACGAGATGACCGCTGTCGACGCCGGGCCGGACGGTTCCGAGGTCCGGGGAGCGGTCGACGACTCCGACGTCGTCGGTCATCGGACCTGGCGTGAGTGCGTGCAGGTCGCGGTCGAGATCGACTGGGCGCTCTATCAGCGTCATCCCTGGGTGGTGCTGGCGTACTCGTCGCCGCGTCACAGCATGGGTGCGTCGAGTCTCGGATGCCTGGACTGGATGATGGCCGGCTTCGGTCAACTCGGCGTCGACCGCGTCACCGCCGCGGAGATGACACTGACCCTGTGGAGCTACATCCAGGGTGTCGCGCTGGCCGACGTGAGCGAGCAGTTGTTGCGGACCACCACCGAGCACGCGTCGACCCGCAGCGGTCTCGACGACGTACTCGACGGCGAGGAGATCGACCCGCCACCGCCGCGGGTCGCCGAACTACGGGGGATCGGACGGGAACGGGGTCTGACCGATTCACGTCGCCGCCTCGACCACGGGGTCGACCTGCTGTGTGTGGGTTTCGAGGCGGCCGCGGCGGAGCTCGTCCACAAACCACGCCGCTGACGCCCGTCGCGTGAAATACGCAGGCACGATGACCGAACGGTGTGGTTTGTGGACGGAATCCGACGTCAGATGGCGTGCGGATAGACCGTCAGCATGTGCGCGCCGAACCAGGAACTGAGGGCGACGACGGCGGTCAGCACCCACAGCTGCGTGAACGGTCGACTGCGGGCCAGGGCGATGGCGGCGGGGATCAGCATCACGAACGCGGGCAACAACAATCGCGGACGGCTCATCATCAGGCCGCTGGAGCCGGCGATCGAGATGACCACCAACGTGCCGTAGAGCACCACCGGCCACGGCAGTCGTTCCCAGATGCAGACCGCGACAAGGGCGATGGTGGCGATCATGATCCAGGCCGTCGCCACGACGGCCACCTCACTCGAATTGGCCAGGGAGTAGTTGATGAACTGCCAACTCGTCTCGCCCCAATCGATCTCGGTGCCCCAGCCCTGCGTCTGGATGGTGAACCATCCGGTGGGACTGCCGGTCTGGTTCCACACCACCCCGAGGTAGCCGAGGTAGCCGAGCGGACTGAGGACGACCGCCGCCCACGTCTTCGCGCCGTCACGATGCGCCAGCAGCGCGGCCAGCATCACCACGCCGATCAGCACGACCGCGGTCGGACGGGTCAGGCCGGCGAACATCGTCACCACCCCGGCGAGCACCCACCGCTTCTCCAGGACCCCGACCAGTGCCCACACCGCGAGCGCACAGAACAAGGTCTCGGTGTAGGCCATCGACAGCACGACGCCCATCGGTGCGGCCGCGAACAGCACCACGAGGATCAGCCCGACGCGGCGGGGATCGGCGTTGGCCGTCGACGATCCCACCGCCGACCTCGTCGGTGACGTCGTGGAGTTGAGCCACATCGAGATCCGCGACGAGAAGCGCAGATTGTCGGTGAACCAACCGGTGGTCGCGTTGCGTCCGCTGAGCCCGGTCCGTTCGGCCATCAGTCGGCAACACAGCGCACCGAGTCGGGCCGCGCCGATCGCGCCGATGCACCCGACGACGACGTTCACCGTCATGGCGGCGCCGAACGTGCTGAAGCCGGGGATCTTCGCGACCGCGCCGACCAGCATCGGGTAGCCGGGGAAGAAGGCGTACGGGGTGTTTGCGTCGCGGTACCCGTGCGCGTCGGCCTGCGTGAACGGCACGCCGCCGTAGCCGTACTGGGCGATGTCGAGCATCCACTTGCCGTCCCAGGACGACAGCGCCTCGCGCAGCGACCCGCCGCGCAGATCGGTGAAACGCGCGAGGACGAGCACGCCGATGAGGCGGACCGCCAGGAACAACGCCACCGGCGTCAGCCAGGAGTGATTGCGCGCGATCGGACCCGCGTGCGCCGACACCGCGGGCACGGTCGGGACATTCGGGTTCGACCCGTCACCGAGGACGGTGTCGGAGGAGCTGCTCGGCACGTCAGCGATCGTAAGCCAGCCGCGCGATCTTGCACCGACCGTGCTCGAAACCCCGGGCCGGTAAGGTGTGGCGAGTCATCGGGTGCCCGATTCACCTGACCTGGTCGTTTGTGTGGTCCACATCACGCGGCCGTGACGAACGATCTGGCACGACGACACAGACGGAGGTAGACCGGCGTGGCACTGGTGGTGCAGAAGTACGGCGGGTCATCGGTGGCGTCGGCGGAGCGGATCCGACGCGTCGCCGAGCGGATCGTCGCCACCAAGCGCGCAGGCAACGACGTGGTCGTCGTGTGCTCGGCGATGGGTGACACGACCGACGAACTCCTCGACCTCGCGCAGCAGGTGTGCCCCTCGCCGCCCGCGCGTGAGATGGACATGCTCCTGACGGCGGGTGAGCGGATCTCGAACGCACTCGTCGCGATGGCCATCAGCTCGATGGGCGCGCACGCGCAGTCGTTCACCGGCTCGCAGGCCGGCGTCATCACCACCAGCAGTCACGGCAAGGCGAAGATCATCGACGTCAACCCGGGACGTGTCCGCAGCGCCCTCGACGAGGGCAAGATCGTCCTGGTCGCGGGCTTCCAGGGCGTCTCGCAGGAGAGCAAGGACGTCACCACCCTCGGACGCGGTGGTTCCGACACCACCGCCGTCGCGCTGGCCGCGGCCCTCGAGGCCGACGTCTGCGAGATCTACACCGACGTCGACGGCATCTACTCCGCCGATCCGCGGATCGTCCCCGACGCCCGCCACCTCAAGACCGTCTCGTTCGAGGAGATGCTCGAACTCGCCGCCTGTGGCGCGAAGGTGCTGATGCTGCGGTGCGTGGAATACGCCCGCCGATACAACGTTCCCGTACACGTTCGCTCGTCGTACACGACCAAACCCGGAACCATCGTGTCCGGCTCGATGGAGGACATCCCCGTGGAAGAAGCAATCCTCACCGGCGTCGCACACGACCGGAGCGAAGCCAAGATCACCGTCGTCGGTCTCGACGACAAGCCGGGCTACGCCGCGCAGGTGTTCCGTGCCGTGGCCGACGCCGAGATCAACATCGACATGGTCCTGCAGGGCGTGTCCAAGGTGGACACCGGCAAGACCGACATCACCTTCACCCTCCCGCGTGAGCTCGGACCCGTCGCGGTCGAGAAGCTGATGAAGCTCAAGACCGCCATCGGTTTCTCCGAGGTCCTCTACGACGACCACATCGGCAAGGTGTCGTTGGTCGGCGCGGGCATGAAGAGCCATCCCGGCGTCACGGCGACCTTCTGCGAGGCGTTGAGCGAGGCCGGGATCAACATCGAGCTGATCTCCACCTCGGAGATCCGGATCTCGGTGCTGTGTCGCGACACCGAACTGGACGACGCCGTGCGTGCGCTGCACTCGGCGTTCGAACTCGGCGGCGACGAGGTCGCCACCGTTCACGGCGGAACGGGGCGGTAACCCATGGGACTGCGAATCGGAGTGGTCGGCGCCACCGGCCAGGTGGGTGCCGTCATGCGTGCACTGCTTGTCGAGCGCGGATTCCCCGCCGACGAGGTGCGGTTCTTCGCCTCGTCGCGCTCGGCGGGCAAGAAGTTGCCCTTCGGCGACACCGAGATCGTCGTCGAGGACACCGCCACCGCGGATCCCGCCGGTCTCGACATCGCCCTGTTCTCCGCGGGCGCCACGATGTCGCGCGAGCAGGCTCCGCGCTTCGCCGCCGCCGGCGTCACCGTCATCGACAACTCGTCGGCCTGGCGCAAGGACGCCGATGTCCCGCTGATCGTGTCCGAGGTCAACGGTCACCTCGCCCACAACCCGCCCAAGGGCATCATCGCCAACCCGAACTGCACGACCATGGCCGCGATGCCGGTGCTCAAGCCGTTGCACGCCGAGGCGGGCCTGCGGCGCCTGATCATCTCGTCGTACCAGGCGGTCTCCGGCAGCGGGCTGGCCGGCGTCGAGGAGCTCGCCGGGCAGCTGCGCGCCGGTATCGACGACGTCGAGAAGCTCGTCCACGACGGGTCCGCGATCGACGGACCCGCGCCCGTCAAGTACGTCGCGCCGATCGCCCACAACGTGATCCCGTTGGCGGGGGCCATCGTCGACGACGGCTCGTTCGAGACCGACGAGGACCAGAAGCTGCGTAACGAGTCGCGCAAGATCCTCGACATCCCCGAGCTGCTCGTCAGCGGGACCTGCGTTCGTGTGCCGGTGTTCACCGGCCACTCACTGTCGATCAACGCCGAGTTCGACCGGCCGCTGTCGGTGGAGCGGGCCCAGGAGATCCTCGCGACGGCCGCGGGTGTCCGCGTCGTCGACGTCCCCACCCCACGCGACGCCGCGGGTGTCGACGAATCGCTCGTCGGGCGCATCCGTGTCGACGAGGGCGCTCCGGCCGGGCACGGGCTGGCGCTGTTCGTGGCGGGCGACAACCTGCGCAAAGGTGCGGCGCTCAACACCATCCAGATCGCCGAACTCCTGCTCTGAGCTGGGCCGCTGGCGGTACCGCGCGATGGTGAGACACTGGTCACGTGAGCACCCCGCAGCGCCCCGATGGCGACGACCGCGTCCCGTCCCTCGCCGAACTCGACGCGATGGACCTGGCGGAGATCGAAGCCGGCCGGACCTCGGCCGACAAGGACCTCAAACCGTCCGATGACGCCGGACCCGTCCCACGCGCGCTGCATCACGCGCGCGTGCTGTGGATCGGTGGCGCCATCGCCGGCTTGGCGTCGTTCGCCTACGGTTTCCTGAACCTGGGCACGGTCTCCGATGCCCTGCGTCAGCGGCTCGAGGAGGGCGTCGCGGTCGACCCCCAGAACTCCGCGGCACCGAACCAGATCGGTTCGCTCGCCTCGACCATCCCGCCGGTGCTACTCGTCCTGATCGTGGTCCTGCTGGCCATCCAGTACCCGCTGCTGATGGCCATCTCGCGGCACAACAGCCGCAACTGCCGCAGCTTCTTCGTCACCGCCGTGCTGGTGATGGTGGCGTCCATCCCGATCGGGATGGACCTGCTCTTCGACTACTCGGAGGTCTCCGTCGTCATCCGGGTCCTCGGGTGGGTGCAGTTCGCCCTGTTGCTGCTGTCGGCGCTGTTCACCCTGCGTCGCAGCGTGAACGTGTGGCTGCCGGCGACGATGAAGTTCATGCCGGGACAGACACTCCGACCGGGCAAGCGCTACCGCTGACTCACAGCGTCCGCAGCGCCGCGATCAGCTCGGCCTCGTCGACCCGCGTGCTGTGTCCGTCGGCGATGACGACCTCGCCGCCGACGAGGACGGTGTCGACGATGGCGGGACTTCCGGTCGTGAGGATGGACGCGCCGGGGTCGGTGACCGGCAGGGTCGCGTAGTCGCGGTCGAAGCGGATCAGAGTGAGATCGGCGGGAGCGCCGACCGTCACCCCACCCGCCACCTCGGGTAGCCCGAGGGTGGTGTTCACCCCGCCGCAGGCGATGTCGAGCATCTCGGCGAATCCCAGCAGGTCCGCGCGGCGGTGCGTCGCGCGCTGCAGATACGACCCGATCCGGAACGTCTCCATCATGTTCTGCGTGTCGTTGCTGGCGGCGCCGTCGACGCCGAGCCCGACGCGCAGTCCCTCGGCGAGCATGGCGGGGACAGGCGCGACGCCGCTGCCGAGCCGCATGTTGGACAACGGGTTGTGCGAGATGCCCACCCCGTGGTCCCGCAGGACCGCGCGGTCACGGTCGGACACCTCGACGCAGTGCACCGCGAGCAGGCGGTCCCACAGGAAGTCGCCGCCTGCGAGGTAGTCGACCGCGCCGACCCCGGCGTGCTCGCGACACATGGTGTCGTCGGTGACCGTCTCCAGCAGATGGATCGACACCGCCATGGAACGGTCGGTAGCGAACGCGCGCAGCGCCGACATCCCGTCGCCGGTGAGCGAGCGGGGATTCGGTACCGCCGCGGCCATCGTGATCGTCGAACCGGTCACCGCCGAACGCATCTCGTCGATGTGCTCCAACACCTCGGGCAGTGGCTGCATCAGCGTCGGTTCGAACCCCCACCGTCGGGTCGCGTCGGGCCGGTCGGCCACACCGCGGCCGAGGACCGCCCGGACACCGGTGTCGCGGAGCCCGCGGATGACCGCGTCGTGCACCTCGGTCGACGGGTGCGGCCACATGTGTTCGACGAGCGTGGTGGTGCCCGACCGCAGTGCTTCCAGCGAGGCCGCAACCGTTGCGAGGTAGGCCCGTTCGGGCGTGATCGCCACCGACCGTTCACCCACGGCGAGCAGCCATTCGAGCAGCGGCGTGCATTCGGCGACGCCGCGCATGAGCGACTGCTGCAGGTGGGTGTGGGTGTTGACGAAGCCGGGGATCACGTGGGCGCCCGGTGCTGTGACGGATGCGGCCGTCCGCGTCCCGGCCGGCTCGACGGCGACGACGGTCCCGGCGTCGATGACGATGTCGGAGTGGGGTTTCCACACCCCGCCGGTGAAGACGGTGGCGTCGGGGACGATGCGTGTCATCCCGCTCACCCTGCGAAGTTGGCGGCGATCCGCTGCCGCAGATACTCGGCCGCGGTGATGGGCTCGTGGAGTCCGGCCGGTCCCTCGATGACGACATCGGCGTTGGCCTGGGCGAAGAAGGCGATGGTGTGTCGTGGCCCGCGGTACTCGTCGCGGCGCGGCGGGCGCACGCGGTGGAAGTTCGACGGCAGCAGGTCGTCGGACCACCGCATCAGCATGTCCCCGATGTTGCAGGTGATCGCGTCGTCGGACGGTTCTACGGGCGTCCACGCCTGCGTCTGCGCCTCCGCACCGGGCAGCACCTGGAGCCCGCCCTGTCCGGTCCGTTGGAACAGCAGGGTGAGCGCGTCGAAGTCGGTGTGCGCGCCGGCGCGCCAGATGTCGGGCCGGTCGAGGAGGTCATCGGGGAAGGCGTAGTAGTGCAGCAAGCGCAGCGTGCTCTGGTAGCCCGGATCAGACGGGTCGTGGGCGCGGGTGAAGAAGTCCCTCGCGAAGCCGAGGCGGTCGGCGAAGCAGCTGAGCAGGTCCATCGCGATCTGTCGACACCGCGCCTCGAACGACTCGATCGTCGCCCGGAAGCCCTCGAGTTCGGCGTCAGTGGGCCACAGATCCGCCATCCGGGGAAGGGTGACCTGGTACGACTCCTTCTGGTCCGGCGTTCGCACCGACGGTCGGACCTGCGACCGGTACTCCCAGCCGGCGTTGGTGCCCGGCCGCAACGGATAGTTGGCCTTGACGTTCTCGGGCAGCGCGAAAAATCGCTCCGACATCGCGAACACGTGGTCCAGGGTTGCGGCGTCGATCCCGTGGTCGACGACCTGGAAGAACCCGATATCGGTTGCTGCTGACCACAACTGGTCGGTGATCTCGGATCGTCGATGCTCGAGATCGCGCAGGCTGATGCGGCGGATCTCGCGAGTGTCGGTCTCGGTCCCGAGCCCTCCCATCCGTGATTCCCGATTCAGTTCGGTCATCTCGTGGGCAGGTGCGGGGTGCGAGGGGTGCGCGTGTGACATGACGGATGTCTCTCCAGGGGTGTGAGGTCGGATGCGCTTTTCGACGCGACACCGTGTGACGGTGTCGCGGACGCGAACGGTGGGACCCGGCCCACCGCTACACGCGGCCTCTACCCGGAACAGTAGGACAGCGACCGGCAGGTCGCGACTCGAACCGAACGTCGACCACCGAAGATGCGAATGAGTCCAATAACTGGAACTATTCCAGTTATGCGGTTACGCTGAAACTCATGACCGCGGCGTTGGCACCCCACGAGCAACTCCGCGCCGCGGGTCTCCGTGTCACCGCAGCCCGGTTGGCGACACTGGAGATCCTCGGCGACCACCCGCACTCAACCGCCGATTTTGTCGCGTCGGGCGTGCGAGAACGGCTCGGGGGCGTATCCATCCAGACCGTCTACGACGTGCTGCGCGTCTGCGCCGCTCACGGTCTGCTCCGCAGGATCGAGCCGGCGGGATCGCCGGTGCGGTACGAGACGCGGACCGGCGACAACCACCACCATCTGATCTGCCGGGAGTGCGCGCGGATCGTGGACGTCGACTGCGCGCACGGCACCGCGCCCTGCCAGCAGCCCGATGACGACCACGGCTTCGTCGTCGACGAGGCAGAACTGACCTTCTGGGGCGTGTGCAACATCTGCCGCACAACCCGACCGAACGACGAGTAGTCGAACACCACAGAGGAGAAGCCCATGGCTCCCAACACCACGTCCAACACCGGAATACCCGTGGCCAGTGACGACCAGTCGCTGACCGCGGGTCCGCAGGGACCGATCCTGCTCCACGACCACTACCTCATCGAGAAGATGGCGCAGTTCAACCGCGAGCGGGTCCCCGAGCGGGTCGTCCACGCCAAGGGCGGCGGCGCGTTCGGCGAACTCGAGATCACCCACGACATCTCGCGCTACACCAAGGCCAAGGTGCTGCAGCAGGGGGCGAAGACCGAGGCGCTCGCACGTTTCTCGACGGTCGCGGGCGAGCAGGGCAGCCCCGACACCTGGCGGGACCCGCGCGGCTTCGCGCTGAAGTTCTACACCGAGGACGGCAACTGGGATCTCGTCGGTAACAACACCCCGATCTTCTTCGTCAAGGACCCGATGAAGTTCCAGGACTTCATCCGTTCGCAGAAGCGGCTGCCGGGATCGGCGCTGCGCGACCACAACATGCAGTGGGACTTCTGGACGCTGAGTCCGGAGAGTGCACACCAGGTGACCTGGTTGATGGGTGACCGCGGCATCCCGAAGACGTGGCGCAACATGGACGGCTTCGGCTCGCACACCTACCAGACGGTCAACGAGGCGGGAGAACGCTTCTGGGTGAAGTTCCACTTCAAGACCGATCAGGGCATCGACTTCCTGACCCAGGACGAGGCGGACACCCTGGCGGGCAGCAGCCCGGACCACCACCGCCAGGACCTGTACGAGACCATCGATTCCGGTGACTTCCCCAGCTGGACGTTCAAGATCCAGGTCATGCCGGTCGACGAGGCGGAGGGCTACAAGGTCAACCCGTTCGACCTCACCAAGGTCTGGTCGCAGAAGGACTACCCGCTGATCGATGTCGGCACACTCACCCTGAACCGCAACCCGCAGAACTTCTTCAACGACATCGAGCAGTCGTCGTTCGAGCCGTCCAATCTCGTTCCCGGGATCGGCTACTCGCCGGACAAGATGCTGCTCGGTCGGGTGTTCAGCTACGCCGACGCGCACCGCTACCGCATCGGCACCAACTACTCGCAGCTGCCGGTGAACTACGCGAAGAACGCGACGATCAACTCCTACTCCAAGGAGGGGTCGATGTCGTACCGGTCCAACAGCCCGGAGACGCCGGTGTACGCGCCGAACTCATACGGCGGACCGCACGCATCCGAGCAAGCCGCGGGCGACGAGGGCATGTGGGCCTTCGACGGCCAGGCGGTGCGGGCCGGCTACATCGAGCACCCCGAGGACGACGACTTCACGCAGGCCGGAACGCTGGTCCGTGAGGTCCTCGACGACGACGCCCGAGATCGTCTGGTGGACAACATCGTCGGCCACGTCCTCGACGGTGTGAAGGAGCCCGTGCTCTCACGGGTGTTCGAGTACTGGACCAACGTCGACCCCGATCTGGGCAAGAAGGTCGAAGCGGGCGTTCGGGACGGTCAGCAGAGCTGACAGATGTACGACCCGCGGTCGGAACACAACCCGACCGCGAGTCGTTGTCCCTGTCGAGTCGCGCGCCCGTCGCGTGGCAATCGTTCGACCGTCGAAAGGAAGGCACCATGAGCATCGACACCGTCTACACCATCACGTCCAAGGCCACCGGAGGAGGACGTGACGGTCAGGTCTACTCCGACACCGGTCAGATCGATCTCGATCTGCGTCCGCCGAAGGAGATGGGCGGCAGCGGTGAGGGCAGCAACCCCGAGGAGCTCTTCTCGGCCGGTTACGCAGCCTGCTTCCTCGGTGCACTCCGCGCGACCGCGGAGAAGTCGGGCGTGACGCCTCCCGAGGGCACCGAGGTCAAGGTGACCATCGGCATCGGCAAGGACTCCGCCGACGGCGGCTTCGGTCTGACCGCCGCGATCGACGTCATCCTGCCGGGTCTCGACCAGGAGACCGCGGACAAGGTCGCCGAGACCGCCCACGGCTTCTGCCCGTACTCGAAGGCGACGAAGGGCAACATCGACCAGAAGGTCACCGCGCACGTCTGATCGGTGACGCACGAATGACGAGAGTGTGCGCTCTCGGCGCCTTCCACATGTGGGAGACCATCGCCGGGGGCGCACACTTCTCGCGTCTGCGGGGTCAGCGGTAGCGTGAGCCGGTGACCGACCCCGACCGCCCGGCGCCCGGGCCGCTCCACCGCCAATGGCGCTCGATGGCGTTCGTGTTCGTCGGCGGCATCGTCGGCACACTCATCCGCTACGGCGTCGAGCGCGGACTTCCGGCCGGGCCGGGTGACTGGCCGTGGGCCACGTTCGCCGTCAACTGTGTCGGGACCCTGATTCTGGGTGCGCTGATCGCCGGGCTCACGGCCATCGGCGCCGACACCGGGTGGCGCCTACGAACCCGACTGCTGCTCGGGGTCGGTTTCTGCGGATCGCTCACCACCTACAGCGCGTTCGCCCTGGAGTCCGATCGCCTGCTCGCGGGCGGTGACGTGGGTGTCGGTCTCGGTTATGTCGTCGGAACCGTTGTCGCTGGACTGGTCTGCGCAACAGTCGGATTCGTCGTGGGTCGCGGCCTCGGCGATCAGGTGGGCGCCCGGTGATCGTGGTCCTGGTCGCGGTGGCGGGAGCGCTGGGCGCGGTCCTGCGACTCGTCGTCGACGGCGAGTGCAAACACCGCTTCGGCTGGTCGACGCCGTGGCAGACCACCATCATCAACGTGACCGGGTCGTTCGTGCTCGGTGTGCTGGCGGGCCTCGTCACCGGCGCAGGTGTCGGCGCCGACTGGCAGGTGGTGCTGGGCACCGGCTTCTGCGGCGGCTACACGACCTTCAGCACCGCGAGCGTCGAGACCATCGGTCTGCTGCGCGCTCGCCGGCCGATGGCGGCAGCGGTCTACGCCGGTGTCTCGCTGGTCATCTCGCTCGCCGCCTGCGCGGCCGGTCTCGGACTCGTCTACGCCCTCGCCTGACCCCGACGGGCGGACTACTGCTGGTTCTGGGCGATCTGTGCCTGCGCGCGGGCGAGGATGCGCTGCACCCCGGCCTGCGACAACCCGGGGATCTGGGTCTCGATGGCGCGCACGACGTCGTTGTCGTTGAGGACCTTCTCACTCGACTGGATGAGAACCGTTCCCGCGCCGGTGAAGTCGAACTGCTGCTCCTCGCCGCTGCCCGCACCCATCATCGCCGCCCCGGCGGCCATGAACCCGGAGATCCAGCTCTGGTCGTAGTGGTGACTCGGCGACGGGCAATCGGCCCAGCCCACCAACGATTCCGGATCCACACGCACCGGCGGCTCGGCGAACATCACCGGGCCGTTCGACGAGGCCAGGAACTTGCCGGTGCCGATCAGTGTGAGGTAGCCCGGGACGATCGACTGGTTCAGCTGCAGACCGGGTTCGAAGGCGAGGAGATTCGCCGACCGGACGGTCAGGTTGCCGTCCTCGAGGTCGAACGAATTGATGTCGTAACCGCGGTCGCCGATGATCAGCGTCCCCTGGCCCTCGGCGACGACGTAGTCGGCCATGTACATCGGTGCGCTGATCGTCCCGGCCAACGCCGAGAGCGCGCTCGACTGCAGGCTCTGCATCAGGGTGCGGAACTGCATCTGGCCGTAGTACGCGATCATGGCCCCCCGCGACATGATCCACGGCTTGTCCAGGGTGATGTAGTAGGCGTAGCTGTTGCCCGGGATGTTGTCGGTACCGGGCAGCGAGCCCGGGTTCAGGATGTCGCTCACAGCTTCTCCTCCGATGCCTGCACATAGACGATGCCATCGCCGAGACAGTGCAGCTGCATGGCCTCGCCCGCGCCGCGTCCGACGGCGTCGCGCCAACTCATGGCCGACTTCAGTTGCGTCTGAACATTTCCCAGTGTGCCCACGAACGCCTGCGGATCGACGACCACCGGATCGGGGCCACCGACGCGGAGTTCCATCACCTCGCCGTGGGCGAGCAGGACGACCGCGCCCTGCCCCTGCAGCTGCGTGGTGAACAGGCCGTTGCCGGTCAGGGCGCCGGTGGCTGCGCCACGCAACCCGCGCATCAACCCGCCGCCACCGCCGGATGACTGCGCCTGGATCGACACGATCGAGGCCTGCAGTCCGGCGGTGTGCGCGAGCATCCGGGATGCGTCGACGGTGACCGATCCGCCCTGCGGCATGTCGATGACGTGCACGGCCAGCCCGGCGAACCCGTAGTGCACGTCGCCCATGCCCTGGGCGAGCATCGTCTTCTCCTGCTCGCCCCGCAGCATCCGCCCGGCCATGCCGGCCAACGCACCCATTCCCGCTGCGCCCCCGCCCATCTGGGCAGCGCCGGGGATCATGTGTGGGGAGAAGTGGACGTCACCGGTGTAGAAGAGCATCGCGCCCTTACGGGCGACGACACCGCCCGCCCGGTAGACGTTGACCTTGACGACCTTGCTGTTGATCTGCTCGAAGACCATGGCACACTCACCGTTCCGCCGGTTGGATGGACACGACCCCGGAGCCCTGCCAGTGCAGCGAGAACGCCTCGCCGCCACCTGCGCCGACCATGTCGCGCCAGCTGACGTCGGTGACGAACGACTGCTGTAGTTGGCCTTTGGCCGAGACGAACGCGTCCGGGTCGACCACCAGAGGCAGGTTGGGGTTCACCTCGAGGTGGATGAGTGGCCCGCCGGCCGAGAGCAGCGCCACCTGTCCGATGCCGGTGACCGTGGTGGTGAACAAACCCTGTCCGCTGCTCATCCCGCCGAGGCCGGCGAAGGTGACGTTGGTCTGCAGGTTGCCCGCCATGGCGAGAAGCTGCTGCGACTCGACCTGGATGGTCTCGTTGTTCAACTGCAGCACACTGACGTACTGCCCGTTGACGGCCAGGTGCACCACGCCGGATCCGCTGCACTCCATCAGGGACAGACTCTCGCCGGTGGCGCGCTGCTTGAGGCCGGCCAATACGCCGGAACCACCGCCGAAGCCGGCCGACTTGAACGCGACCGTGCCCTGATAGGCCACCATCGATCCGGAGATCGCACGGATCGAGCTGTTGCCGAGTCGCGCCTCGACTATTCGTTTCGAATGCTCGACCAGCTCGCCCATCGGTGCTCCTGCTGTTCGTCGTGGCCATTGATGTTCGATACGTCGTATTTCGAGGTCATCGTAGAAGCCCGGCCCGCGGTTGTGGAGATCAACCGCGCATTTCGCGGCGACTACGGCGCGGGCCACTTGACCGAGCGCTTGGTCGGATACCGGTACGGTGGCGGCGTGAACAGCTCAGTGGTGGTGGCCGTCGGGATCGCAGCCACGGTGGTGGCGATCGTCGGGTACATCGGATATCGACGTCAGGAGGGGGCGCGTCTGGATCGCGAGGCTGCGCTCGCCTCGCGACTGCGCGAGCTCGCCGGTGGCGACCCGGTCCGGCTGGCCGCGGTCGACGAATTCGAGACCCGGATCTATCAGCGGCTCTTCGGGGTGTCGACGGTGTCGCCGCGGGTCACCGCCGCAGCGTGGGCGTTCCTGGGTGCGGTGTTGTCGACGGTCGGTCTGTTGGCCACGAAGCCGCTCGAGGGCGCGCTCTACGACGCGGTGTTCTACCTGTTGATCGCGTTCGCGGTCATCTTCGCGATCGCGTTCCTCGTGCTCCTGGTGCTCGCCGTGTACGCGGCGACCAGCCTGCCCCGGATCTCGTTCGAGGACGCCTACGTCGACGAGCCGGATGCGACGAGCGTCGAGCCCGGGTCACCGGGGACGGCCGCCGCCGACTGATCAGGGCACCCGAAACGGCGCCGATAAGCGGTCGGGGACACCCCGACCGCGGCACCGAAGTGGTGTCGGAGCAGCGTGGCCGATCCGAAACCGACGCGTGTCGCCACGTCCTCGATCCCGATGTCGGTCGACTCCAGAAGATTTCGCGCGTGCAGGACCCGCTGCTCGGTGAGCCAGCGGTGGGGGCTGGTCCCCACCTCGTCGGCGAAGCGTCGGGCGAAGGTCCGGGCCGACATGTGTGCCCGCCGGGCGAGGTCGCCGACGGTGATGTCGGTGTCCAGGTTCTCCAGCATCCACGAGAGCACGGCCCCGAAGCCGTCGGTGGAGCAGTCCGGGACGGGTGCGGCGACGTATTGCCGCTGTCCACCGTCGCGATGTGGCGGTACCACCATCCGCCGGGCGATGGCGTTGGCCACGGCCGGTCCGTGCTCCTCGCGCACCAGATGCAGGCAGGCGTCGATCCCCGCCGCGGTCCCCGCGCTGGTGATCACCGGGTACTCGTCGACGAACAGCACGTCCGTGTCGACGATGGTGTCGGGGAAGGCCGCGGCGAGCGCCGCCCCGTGCTTCCAGTGCGTGGTGCAGCGCTTGCCGTCGAGTAGTCCGGTCGCTGCGATGAGGAACGCGCCGGTGCACACCGACAGCAGACGGCCACCGCGGGCGACGACCTCGAGCAGCGTGCGCACGACCTCGTCGAGGTGTTCGCTCTCGGCCGGGCCGCCTGGGATGGCGACGAGGTCGGCGTCGAGCGCCGCCGACAGCGGGTGGGGCGCGATGACGAACGCGCCGTTGCCGCTGTTCAGCGGCACGCCCGGGGTGGGGGAGCAGATCAGCAACTCGAACGGCGGGACGCCGTCCTCGGTGCGATCGAGGCCGAAGACCTCATGGATGACCCCGTATTCGAACAGGGCCACCGGTTCCTGGACGATCACCGCGACGGTTCGCAACATGACGCCAGTGTGGCAGAAACTTTGCCAACACTGGCCATGCTGCCACTGGTGGCGCGATCTGCTTGGTCGCATAGTTCCTGTCATGACCATCGCAGTGATCCTCATCCCCGTCCTCGTCGTCGCCGTTGTCGCGGTCTTTCGCAACCAGCTCGACACCGCCCACCTCTCTCGCGTGCCGTTCGGTTTCGACCACGAGTTCGGCCCCGATTCCAACCGGATCCGCGAAGAACTGGCAATACTGACGAGAACCGACGAAGTGGTTGCGGCGCAACGCCACAATGCGCTTCGATGACCCGGTAAGCCCTGCCCCGGCCACGCCAGGAGTTCTCCACGATGTTTCACCGACGAATGCTCGCCGCCGTCATCGGCGCCCTCGCTCTGTCGGTGGTCACCCCGGTGGTGGCCGTCGCCGCGCCGGCGCCGGTCGAATACGCCAACCTCGGTGACAGCTACAGCGCCGGGTCCGGCGTGCTGCCCCTGGTTCCGGGGGCACCCCTGCAGTGCGCGCGCTCGCAGAACAACTTCTCGCACATCGTGGCGGCCCGCCGCGGCTACCGGCTCACCGACGCCAGCTGCGGATCGGCGCGCACGGCCGACTTCTTCGGCCCCCAGGCCGGCGTGGCCGGCACGCAGGCGCAACTGAACGCGGTCCGTCCGACCACCGCCATCGTCACCGTGATGATGGGCGGCAACGACTCCGGGACGTTCGGCGGAACGCTGCAGGCCTGCATCCGCGCCGCCCTCACCACGCCGGGTGTCGCCGACCCCTGCCGCAGGCAGTACGGCCAGTCCCTGATCGCCCCGATCGCGGCCCGGACGCAGCCCGCGTTGACGCGGGGATTGCGGGCCGTCCGCGCCAAGGCGCCCCGGGCGCGGATCTTCGTGGTCGGCTATCCGTCGGTGTTCCCGCGCTCCGGTAACTGTTCCGGCGGCTTCCTGATCGCCCCGGGTGACACGCCCTATGTCCGCAGCGTCGCCGACGCGTTGAACCTCGCGGTCCGCCGGTCCGCGGAGGCAGTCGGTGCGACGTTCGTCGACATGGCCCCGGCGTCGGTCGGGCACACCGCGTGCACGTCACCGGGAGTCCGCTACGTCGAGCCGATTCTCGGTACGACGCAGCTCATCCCGGCTCACCCGAACGCACGCGGTGAGCGGGCGATCGCGACGCAGGTGCTGGCCGCGATCAATCGGCGCTGACGAGTGCGGCAACCGCGGCGACGACGACCTCGCGGCGACGGGCGACACCGACATCGGTGACGAGCACGTCGTACTCCCGCACGTTGGACTCCCAGAACCCGGACAGATGAATGACCAGACCGAGCAGTTCGGCGGCGGTGAACGTCGTGGGTAGCAGCCCGTCCGATTGCGCCCGCGCCACCGATTCGATCTTCGCGGCATTGCTCGCGATAACCACCTCGAGCGCGGCGTCGGCACCTCGTTCCAGTCGGTGCCAAGTCGCCAGGCGTTGCACCCACGGCCGACGCCGATAGGAGTCGTGGAGTCGGCCTGCGTACTCCGGAAGGTCGGCCGGATCGATCGGGACCTCGTCCACCGTCTCGCGACACATCTGGTCGAAGACAGCGTCGAACAGGCCGTCCTTGTTGTCGAAATAGTGGTAGATCTGCGCTTTGTTGCTCCGGGCCGCGTCAGCGATTCGGTCGACCCGCGCCCCGGCGACGCCGACGGCGGCGAACTCGTCACGCCCGGCCTCGAGTAGTCGCCGCTGCGTAGAGGCGGGATCGCGAGTGGTGCCGGGGGACATGCCGCGATCTTATCAACCGTTTGGTTGCCAACTCGCGACTCCAGGTCTACCGTCGCTATCAAACGAACAGTTAGTTGATAGGGGAAGATCATGACAATTTTTCTGGTGACCGGTGCATCACGTGGACTCGGTCGATCGATCACGTCGTCGGCGCTGGAGGCGGGCCATTCTGTGGTCGCGGGCGTCCGTTCGATCGCAAGCCTCGACGACCTCGCGGCGGCACACGGCGATCGACTGCGGGTGGTGGCGTTGGACGTCACCGACGAGACGGCAGCTCGCGCAGCAGTGGCCACCGCGGTGGAGTCGTTCGGCGGTCTGGACGTGGTGGTGAACAACGCCGGGTACGCCAACATCGCCAGCATCGAGGAGGTCGACGCAGGCGACTTCCAGGATCAGGTGGCGACCAACCTGTTCGGAGTCGTCAACGTCACCAGGGCCGCGCTACCGGTTCTCCGCACACAGCGATCCGGCCACATCATCCAGATCTCCTCTGTCGGTGGGCGTCTGGCCACCCCGGGACTCGGTGCCTACCAGACCTCGAAGTGGGCGGTGGGCGGGTTCTCCTCCGTCCTCGCCACCGAGGTCGGCTCGCTCGGCATCAAGGTCACGGTCCTCGAACCGGGCGGCATGCGGACCGACTGGGCCGGTTCGTCGATGCGGGTGGATCCGATCGGCCCCGACTATCAGGCGACCGTCGGAGCTTCGGCGCAGATGCACGGCGGCGCGACCATGGCGAGCGACCCCGACAAGGTGGCGTCGCTGGTACTGCGGATCGCCGAGATAGACCAGCCCCCACTGCGATTGCTGGTCGGCCAGGACGCCTACACCTACGCGACCGCGGCCGGGCGGGCGTTGCTCGCGTCAGACGAGCAGTGGGCGGAACTGAGCGTGTCGACGACGGCCGACGACGCCACCGCCGAGCACCTCGATCCGCTGGGGTCCGCGGCGAGCCGAGTCGTCAGATGAGGGATCCGACGTCGGTGGCGACGATCTCGTCGAGGGCGCGCTCGGCCACCGCCGCGATCGTCATCGACGGGTTGCAGGCCCCGGAGTTGCCGGGCATCAGCGCGCCGTCGAGGACGTAGAGGCCCTTCTGTCCCTTGACGCGGCCCTCGAGGTCGCAGACCGCACCCATGTTGGCGCCGCCCAACGGATGCCAGGTCGAGGGGAACAGCAGGTTGGTGTCGACCAGGGTGCTCGCGGGTCCGGCGATCGACCGCACCGTGGGTCCGATGCGCCGGTTCTGGATGACGTGGTCGCCCTCCTTGGGCCACCGCAGTGTCGCGTCGTCGGACGCCGAGTTGTAGACGAAACGACCGCGGGCGTCGCTGACCCCGTACCCGACCATCATCGTGCTGTGGGCGTCGACGCCGAACGACGGGATCGACGCCTGGATGACGGTGATCGCCGACGACGGGTCCTTCCAGTCCAGGCTGCCGAACACCACCGGCCCACCCTGGACCGCGCCGAAGTCGTCGGCGAAGTCGGTCCACAGGTAGATGCGGTCGGCGTTGCTGCCCCATCCACGGCCGAGATCGTCTGGCATGTCCGGGATCTGCCCTTTGGCCGACGCGCGCATGAGGAGCTTGGTGGTGTTCATGGTGCCGGCCGCCATCACCAGGGTGGGGGTGGTCAGGATCTTGTTCTCCAGGACCCGACCAGAGGTGTCGATGCGGTCGACGTGGACGATCCACCGGCCGTCCTTCGCGCGCTCGACGTCGGTGACGTGGTGACGGGTGGCGACGGTGACCCGCCCGGTGGCCTCGGCCTGGGCGATGTAGGTGACGTCGACGCTGTGTTTGCCGCCGTTGTTGACCCCGAGAGCGCCGGACCCGTCGGTGTAGGACGGCTTCATCTTCCCGCGGATCTCGTCGAGGGCGTAGTTCCAATCGATGGGCATGGGGATCTTCGACACCGGCAGACCCGCGCGGCGGGCGCGTTGTGCGAACACCCTGGGCGCCTTGTAGTTCGGCGTCCGGATGAGTTCGTCCGGGGCGACCTCGAGCTGCAGCATCCGGGCCACCCGCGGGTAGTGGACGCGTGCCATCCGCTCGTAGTCGAGCGCCTGCGGGAAGTGGGAGTTGAACACCGCCTCCGACGGCTGCAGCGTCATGCCCTGGTAGACGAGCGATCCGCCACCGACGCCGGCCGCGCACAGGGCGGTCATGTTCTCTCCCGGTACCGCCTCGATCAGTCCGGTGTACGGCTCGAGTGCGACCGGTCGACCGAACAGCGTCGGGGCGGACTTGTACCAGAGAATGCGCTTGTCGGGGTTGAGGGGTGTGGCGAAGGTGTTGGCATTCGGGCCTGTGCGCCAACGGTTCCCGCGCTCCAGGACGAGGACGTCCACGCCCGCCCGGGCCAGACGCAGCGCCGTCACGCCGCCGCCGAACCCCGATCCCACGACGACCACCCGGTGTTCCTCGCGGGTGGTGCGGACGCGATCGACCTGTGCGGCGATGCCGGTGGCGGCGTGGGCGAGCGATGGGGCCGCGGCGGCCAGACCCGCTGCGGCCGCGCCGGTCAGGAACGAGCGGCGTGTGGTCACTGACAAGGGATCCCCGATTTCACGACGAGAAGGCTGCGCACCGAATGGTGAGGCACGTCACGGACGGACCTTAAACTAGACACTCGGGGGGGTGAGTGTCAAGATTCGCGTCGGCTGGGTCAGTCGCCGGTCGCGGTCATCGCGGGCAGCAGCCACCGCGTCAGGAAGCGGCGCAGCGAGTCGTCGGAGTGCACGGTCTCGTCGTCGAACAGGATGACCGACACCCCGAGCCGCAGGACGATGTCGACGAGACCGTCGAGCTCCGGCGCGATGTCTGGGTGCCGAGCGGCCATGGGTTCGAGTATCTGGCGGGCAACGGGTTTCGCGCGGTCCATCATCCCGTCGTCGAAGAAGGGGTTCGCTCGTCCCGGATCGAGCAGTGTCGCCAGGACGGGGTGTGCGCGCACGGCGCCCCGCCCGGCGACGAGCAGTTCCACGATGTAGTCGAACGGAGTGGTCGTCGCCTCGAGGCGCAGCGTGATGTCCCCGAGTGCGGTCAGGGCGAGGCCGACGACGGCCTGCGAGACAAGGTCCTCGCGGGTGCCGAAGATCGAGTAGATCGTCTGCCGGGAGACGCTCGCCCGGTTCGCGACCGCGGCGATGGAGACGGCGTCGAACCCCTCGGACTCGATGATCTCGACGGTCGCGTCGAGGACCTTCTGCCGCGATCTCATGGGTTCATCCTCGGCCACGCGGACACGGCGCCGCGCTCACTTCCCGTCGGTCTCGTCGGGGACGGGGAGCGGGCGATAGACCGCCAGCGAGCGGGACACGATCTCGAAATGCGCCGTGCGCAGGTAGTCGCCCACCTCGCCGTCGTGGGCCACCAGGGTCTGGCCGTCGAGGGAGGTCACCGTGAACTCCGGCACCTCGAAGCGGTGGTAGAGCGCGCTGCGTTCGATCCTGCCGACCGCGAGCGCGGCCAGGATGCGGGTCGTGGCGAACCGGTGGTCCACATCGATCACCCGCACGTCGAGCAGGCCGTCGTCGAGGGTGAACCGCTGAGTGGGCGCGAACCCGCCGGACCGGTACTGCGAGTTGCCCACGAACAGCAGTGACGTCCGGGCGGTCGTGCCGTTGAACGAGATCCGTACCGGTCGCTCACGTCGCACCGTCGACAGAGTCGCGTACACGCTGGCCAACGGCTTGCCGATCGTGTGCTCGAGGCGCTCTCGGGTGCGTACGAACCGCGGGTAGGCGCCGATGCTCGCCGTGTTGACGATGACGGTGGTTCCGTTGAGTCGGATGACGTCGACGAATGCGGCGGTGCCGCGTTCGATCGCGGTGACCGTCTCGGCGATGGTCGGGCACCCTATGTCGCGGGCGAAGTGGTTGAACGTCCCGCCCGGGAAGACGGCGAGCGGGGTGTCGGTGTCCAGGGCGATCGCCGCGGCCGTGGCCACCGAACCGTCGCCTCCCCCGATCGCGATGACGTCGGCCCGATCGGCCGCCGATCGCAGGATCGCCTCGACGTCGTCGTCGGATCCGATGGTGACGATCTCGGCCGCGGGCAGCGACCGGCGGACCTTGTCGATGATGCGCTCGCCGGTCCCCCCGCCCGAGGCAGGGTTGACCACCAGGACGACCCCCTCGCCGTCGGGTCGCGGCGGCACGGGCACGCGCGTCGACTCCGGGGTGGGCGGTCGGCGGTCCTCGTCGTCGGTGGGGTGCATCCGGGCCAGCCCCAGCGCGACCGTTGCGCCGATGCCGAAACCCACCACGACGTCGCCGGGGTAGTGCGCCCCGGTGGCCACGCGGGACAATCCGACCAGTCCCGCCAGCGGGGCCAGCGCCAGTCCGAGCTTCCGGTTCTCCGCGGCCACGCCGACCGCGAACGCGGCCGCGCTGGCCGAGTGGCCCGAGGGCATGGAGTTCGACGTCGGGGTGCGCACGATGCGCGCCCGCGGGACGGATCCGGCAATCGGCCGCGAGCGCCACCGCAGGCGTTTCGCCCCCTGGTTTGTGACCAGCGAGGTGACCGCGAGGCTCGCCATCCCGCGGACCGCTCCACGACGGGCGGATCGGCTGCCGAACACCCACAGCGCCGCGGCGACACCCATCCACAGTTTGGAGTGGTCGGCCGACCGGGTGAGACGACGCATCGGTTCGTCGAGAACGGGGTTGGCGGAGTGGGCGACTGCGTCGAACAGGGCGTGGTCGGTGGTGCTGAACCAGGATCGCGGGCGGACGGATGGTCGGGCAACACTCCTGGCCATCGGCCTCGTACCTTCTCTTGTCCGGGCGCGGCGGACGCGCTGTGGTGCGTGTGTGTCGGGGCGGTAGAGAAGGTGCCGCCCACGACGTCTGCCGCCACCGTAGTCGACGGCGCCGCGGCGCGTCTGTGCGTTACCGTCGGTCCCATGCACTATCGGCTGCGCCGCTCGGTGGCGACCATGACCCTGGCCACGGTCTTCGGGGTGTGGCTCCTGCGATGCCTCAAGACCTTCGTCTTCGCGGTCCTCCGGAACGACCAGGACGCCACCGTCCCCGACCCGCCCTCGGGTGCTCTGGCGCGGCGGCGCGTCATGCGGGTCTCCGACTCGATCGACGTCGCACGACCGGCCGGCGACCTCTACGCGATGATCAGCGATCCCACCCGGATGGGCGAGTGGAGCCCGGAGAACCGAGGTGCCCGCATCCTCGACCCCGCCGCCGACGGCGAGGCCTACGTCGGGATGCGCTTCCAGGGTCGCAATCTGCGCAACGGGGCCCGGTGGGTGACGCTGTGCACGGTCACCGCGGCCGACCCGGCGGAGCGGTTCGCCTTCCGCGTCCACGCCATCGGGGTGAAGAGGCCGCGGCTGCAGGCCCCGAACGCATCGTGGGAGTACCGGTTCGACGCGCTGCCCGACGGCGGGACCCGCGTCACCGAGGAATGGACCGACGACCGGACGCGCTGGCCCCGACCGGCCGTCGAGGTGTTCGACCGGATCGTGACCCGCGGGACGACGTTCCCCGACTTCCAGCGCCGCAACATCGCCACCACGCTCGCCGCGCTCAAGAAGGTCGCCGAGAAGTCCTGACCCCGCCGGCTCACCAGGCCAGTCGCGGGTGCGCCTCCACGTCGGTGATGTCGAGATCCGCCGGGTCGACGACCGCGGTCCCGAAGAGGTCGTCGGCCGTCGCGTCCGTGTCGGCGCCGAGTGCGTCGGCCCAGCGACGGGCCCGGGCCGCCGACCGCGACGTGGTCATGGTGAGCACCGGTGCGTCGGGCGAGCCGACCACGACCCGACCGACACCGGTGCGGTCGACGACGTCGACGAGGCGGTCGAGCGATCCGGGACCGAGCCGGATCCGCCCGTGACTCTCGACGACGAACCGGCTGCGCCGGGTGTCGTCGGGGATCCCGACGTGGATGCGTGCGTCGACATCGCCCCACTGCGCGCGCATCGCCGCCGCGTTCGGCCCGCTGATCCACACCTGGGTGTCCCCGCTCGTCACCAGCGACCCCACGGTGACCAGCAGTGATGCGGCCGAATGGCCCGCGGTGTCCACGATCGCGACGGTCTGCGGCACGGCGTACACGACGCCGTGGGTACGGGCGGCGGGGTCGGTGACCAGCGGCGCCAGCGCCATCGCCTCGAGGTTCTTGTCCTCGCGGTCCTCTCCGGTCCGCTCGGCCCAGTCGGCGCCGTCGTGCCACGCGATTGCCGTGGGGACGTGGGCGAGTACCGCGCCCGCGTCGAACGCGCGGTGCGCGAACTCCCAGTCCTCGCCCCCGTAGGAGGTGAACGACTCGTCGAATCGGCCGACCTCGTCGAACAGCGAACGCGTACAACTCATCACGGCACTGATGATGAAGCGGTACGACCGTCGATCGGCGTCGAGCAGATCGCGGGAGCCGGCGTAGGCGTCGCGCAGCCAGCGGGGTTCGGTCAGCTCCGGCGGCGGCGCGGCGCCCTCGGTGAACCAGCCGCGCAGGTCGGTCGGATCCCACCCGGTGAGATCCGCGTGGCGGCGCCGACCGACGGTCAGCGCGTCCGGCACCGCCGTGGGCAGTCGGGTGATGTTCTCGACGTAGGCGGGTTCGGGGACGGTGTCCGCGTCGAGGAAACACAGGATCGATCCGTCGGCCGCCGACGCCCCGAGGTTGCGGGCGGCGGCCGCGCGGAAGCCGTGGTCGGGCTGACGCACCACCGTCAGGTTCAGCAGATCGCGGTACGCCCCGACATCGGGCGGGGTGGGCGAACCGTCGTCGGCGACGACCACCTGCAGCAGCGACGCCGGGTGGGTCTGCAGCGTCAGCGCTTCGAGCAACCGGTCCAGCTGCGGCTGCTGCCGGTAGTGGGGGACGACGACGGTGACCGTGGCCGCCCCCCGGTGCTCGTCGGGCACGAGATCCCACCGGTTGCCCGGGACGACCCACCGGCCGTCCGGCAGCGACAGCGGACGGCTCACCGACGTGACCAGGCGTCGAACCGAGCGCGGTACAACTCGCCGACCTGCGCCGACGTGGGGTACACGACGACGTCGTCGGCCAACCAGGTCAGTTCCGGCTCGGCCGCGGCGGCGGCGACGGCGCCGCGGAGATCGTCGAGGGAGTCGCCGTGCAGCCACAGGACGCCGGGCGAGTTGGCCTCGATCTCGGCGGTGTAGCGGTTGCGGGGGACCAGCGGTCTGCGTCCGGCCTCGATCCACGTGTTGATCGACGCCGACGCGGACAGATGCCGGTGGTACGCCACGGGCACGGCGACCGACCGCAGGGCCGCCTGCAGCGCCGAGTCGGGGACGAATCCGGTGGTCTCGAACGCGACGTCGACACCGGCCGCGCGGGTCGCCAGGTCGGCGACCATGTCCTCGTGCCCGTCGGCGACCGCGCCGAGGGCGAGCAGTCCGAGATCGGCGTCGAGCGAGCCCAGCGCCTCGATCACCTCCGCATGTCCCTTGCCCGGGTAGATGAACCCGAGCACACCCACCACGGCGCGGACCGGCGGTCGGTCACCGGTCGGTGTCGGAGAACGGTCGATGGCGAGGGGGATCACGTCGATCCCGCGGCGATCGGAGTGCTCGGAGAGCAATGTGCGTTCGTGGTCGCTGGAGACGACGACCCCATCGGCGGCGTCGATCACCCGCCGGTACGCCTCGACGCGCATCGCGAACGCCCGCCCGTCGGACGGTTGCGGCACGTCGTGCAGCGTCGTCGACACCGGTCGATCCGACGCGCTCGCGAACGCGACGAATTCGTCCGCGCCCAGCGTCGCGGTGTCCCCGAACAGGCGGTCGGTGAAATGGATGTGAATCCGTTCGGCGTCCGGGATGATCGTCTCGCGTAGCTCCGCGACGTCGCGGGCGGTCACCACCGGGCCGCCGAGGGTCGCGGCGCAGGCGACCGCGTGGCGCACCACGCCGTGCCGTCGCGGACCCACGATCACGTGGCAGACCGTCGGCGTCACGGCGTCAGCCCCAGGACGCGAATCCGCTCCGCGTGCCGGTCCAGCGCAGCGGCGACGAACTCCGGATGCTCGGCGTACCAACGCATGTGCACGCGATGGACGTCGTCGGGATCGAGATCGGCACCGTCGACCACCCAGTGCGGGACCGGCGAACCGTCGAGTCCCAGTGCGCGCAGCACCCGGGCGTCCAGCGGCGCCCGCACACCACCGAGAAGATCCCGATCGGGCTCGCGCACCGCGCCCTCGACCCCGACGGCATCGAGAATGCGTCGTGCGAGCTCGACGAGCACGACGTTGCCCGGGTGGTTGATGGTGTGGGCCGCGTGCCGACCGGCCGGGGCGAGAACGTCGGAGACGGCGATGTCGGTGTCGCGGTGCTCACGCCGGATCAGCTCGGACACACTGAGATCGGCCGCGAGACGCAGGTTCTCGTCCGTCACCTCGACGTCCCACGGATCGGATTCCCTGTGCCCCTTCGCAACTGCGAGAACAGTCCGCAGATCGTGGTACGGGACGCCGTCGGGGACCGCGCTGGGTGCCGACGGGTGTCGAACGATGATCTGGAACGGATGCAGTCCGGCGTAACGGATGACCGGCCACCGGATCACCTGCGCATCGGCGGGGAGCAGCGCGTGCAGATCCTCGGTCCCGATGGGCAGGGATCGGTAGCCCGTACGCACCGGTTGCGACACCAGGACCGCGGTCCGGCTCAGCAGTCGTCGTACGTGCGGCAGGTCCGTGGGCTCGAGCTCGTGAACCGGGGGCACGCGAACGGTCTGGTAGGGGGTATCGTGGGATGAACTCACCAGCGTTCGCACAGCCTCGGCCTGGCAATTGCCCCAGACCAGCATCAGCGGCGCAGTGGCCGAATCCGTGCCGGGTAGTCCGTAGAAATCCCCGTAATGCCGGGTCCGTCCGTCCACCATGCTCACCAGCGCAACGTAGCCGGGGTCGACCCGCACGCGCCACATCACCTCGATTCACCCCGCCGCATCGGCAGCCGAGCCCAGGTCCGATCTCGCGGCGGTGAGTCCGTGTTCGTCTCGCGAAGAAGGGCAGCATGATCACAGTCGCTTCCGTCCCGTCCGCACACGTCTACGTCGACCATCTCGCGCCGACAACCACCCCCGCTGATCAGGTCAAACGGGTTGTCCGTCTGCCGGACCCGACGCCGGCGAACGCGACGATGGACGGGCAGTGGTGGCCGCCGCGGCTGCTGGAGAACGACTGGCTGCTCGCGCACATCAACGGATTCGACGTGCTGCACGTACATTTCGGTTTCGACACCTTCGCCCCCGAGGACCTCGCGGCGGTCGTCCGTACGCTCAACGCGTTCGACAAGCCGCTCGTGCTGACCGTGCACGACCTGCACAATCCCCATTTCCCGGACAATCGCACGCACCTCGCGCAGCTCGACGTGCTGGTGCCCGCGGCGCACACGGTGATCACCCTGACCCGGGGTGCGGCCGACGCCATCGCAGCGCGGTGGGGCGTTCGTGCGCAGGTCATCGGCCATCCGCACGTGGTGCCGTTGACGCAGATCGGGCGACCCCGCCCGCACTCCGACGGCTACGTCGTCGGCGTGCACGCGAAGAACCTGCGGGCGAACCTCGACCCCCTGACCCTGATGGACACCCTGGTCGAGGCGGTGCGTGCCATCCCCGACGCGTCCCTGCGGCTCGACATCGACAACGACGTGTTCGACCAGTTCAGTCACTGGTACTCGCCGACGATCGGCGCGAAACTATGCGACTACGCGACCTACGACGAGGTCGACATCCGCGTGCACCCGCGCTTCGACGACGCGCAGCTGTGGACCTACATGTCCTCCATCGACGTGTCGGTACTTCCGTACCGCTACGGCACCCACTCGGGATGGCTGGAGGCGTGCCACGATCTCGGAACCGCGGTCATCGCCCCGACCTGTGGGTTCTACGATCAGCAACAACCCTGTGCGACTTTTGATTTCGGTTCCGACACCTTCGATCCGTCATCGTTGATCGACGCCGTCGTCCGTACCCACGCCACCTCGACCGTCCCGGCGTCCCGGGAGCAGCGTTGCGCCGACCGTGACGCGATCGCCGCCGCGCACGCCGAGGTCTACGAGCGCGCCCTGGGTGATGCCCGATGATCGACCGCCCCTTACGCGTCGCGATCCTGGCGTCCTCGAGCTACCCGATCCAGCAGCCGTTCGCGGGTGGTCTCGAGGCGCACGTCTACTACCTCGCGCGCGCACTGCAACAGCGCGGACACCACGTCAGTCTGTTCGCCGCGCAGGGGTCGTCGGTCGACCTCGTCGCGGAGTTGCTACCGGTGCGAACGCTGGAACTCTCGCCGGTCTCGGTTGCGGATCCGTCGACCATGCCGAGCGCGGTCCGCGAACACCACGCTTACCTCTCGGTGATGCTCGAACTAGCCGGGATCCGGTCGAACTCGTTCGACATCGTCCACAACCACAGCCTGCATTACCTGCCCATCGCCATGTCGGCGACGCTGCCGGTGCCGATGGTGACGACCCTGCACACCCCGCCGTTCGCGTGGCTGGAGTCCGCAGTGGCCATCGCCCCGGACCGGGCGAACACCTTCGCCGCGGTCAGCGAGTTCGTCGCCGATCAGTGGCGTCCCGTGGCGCCCGAGGTGTCGGTGGTGCGCAACGGCATCCCGGTCGGCGACTGGCCGGCCGGGCCCGGTGGCGACCACGCCGTGTGGTCGGGACGGATCGTGCCCGAGAAGGGCACCCACCACGCCATCGAGGCCGCGCTCATCGCGGGTGTCCCGCTGCGCATCGCGGGGCCGATCAGCAACCCCGACTATTTCCGCAGCAAGGTCGAACCCCTGCTCGGCGACACGATCACCTACGTCGGCCATCTGCGGCAGAAGGCACTGGCCGAACTGGTCGGCGGTGCCGCGGTGGCCCTGGCGACCCCGGTGTGGACAGAGCCCTACGGGCTGGTCGTCGCCGAGGCC
Organism: Williamsia phyllosphaerae; assembly: GCF_014635305.1. Lineage (NCBI taxonomy): Bacteria > Bacillati > Actinomycetota > Actinomycetes > Mycobacteriales > Nocardiaceae > Williamsia > Williamsia phyllosphaerae. The sequence goes on from NZ_BMCS01000001.1 coordinate 1,606,020, forward strand.
CTGGCCTGCGGTACCCCGGTGGCGTCGTTCCGACAGGGCGGGATCCCCGAGATCCTCAGCCCGGCGTGCGGCGTCCTGGTCGACCCCGGTGACAGCGCGGCCCTGGCGACCGCGATACCGCAGGCGGCGGCACTGTCGCGGTCGGCGGCACGCGCGCGGGCGGAGAGCTTCTGCTCCATCGAGGCCATGATCGACAGCTATGTGGACCTGTACGGCACCGTGATCCGAGGTCGAGAGGCCGTCCTCGAGCGGTCGATCGCGTGATCGGCTACTACGTCCATCACCACGGCGTCGGGCACATGACCCGCGCCGACTCGATCTCCCGCGCGCTGGAGGAACCGGTCACGGTGCTGTCCTCGCGTCCCCGCCCCGCCGAGCACGGCAGCACCGACTGGATCGGTCTGCCGATGGACACCGACCCCGCTCCGCCCGTCGATCCCACTGCCGGATCGGTGGTCCACTGGGCGCCGATCGGGGTGGTCGGACTCACCGACCGGATGGCGGCCATCGCGGCCTGGATCGAGCGGACGTCGCCTCGTCTCGTCGTGGTCGACGTCTCCGTCGAGGTCACCGTGTTCATCCGGCTGATGGGCGTGCCGGTCGTCGTCATGGCCATGCCGGGCTTCCGCGGCGACGACGTCCACTCGCTCGCCTACCGGATGGCGTCACACATCGTGGCGCCGTGGTCGCGCGATGTCTACGACCCCGACTGGTTGCGACCGTTCGCCGACAAGACCACGTACACCGGTTCGATCAGTCGTTTCGACGGCCGCGATCGTGACGTGTGCGACGAGCCGCCGACCGTACTGGTTCTCGGCGCGGCGGGCGGTACCTCGCTGACCGAGGAGATCCTGGCCGGCTGGGCCGACCCGCGATACTCCACCCGCGCGGTGGGGTTCGGCGGAGCGGGCTGGGTGGACGACGTCTGGCCGCTGCTGTGCAGCGCCGAGGTGGTCCTGACCCACGCCGGGCAGAACGCCGTCGCCGACGTCGCCGCCGCGGGGGTGCCCGCGGTCATCGTGCCGCAGCAACGGCCCTTCGGCGAACAGATCGCCACCGGTCACGCGCTCGCCACCGCGCGGATCGCCGCCGTGACCACCACCTGGCCGACCGCCGACGAGTGGACCCCGATCCTCGATCGCGCGAGCGCACTCGGCCGCGACAGGTGGGCTGCGCTGCAGACCGCGGGCGCCGCGACACGAGCGGCCCGAGCCATCGCCGCCGCCGCGGACGCATCAAGCAGCGTGGCCCGATGAAGGTCGCCGTCGTCACCGTCGTCGCCGGGCGACACGACCATCTGACCGCCCAGATACGGGGACTGATGTCGTCCACGGTCGAGCCGTGTGAGCACGTCGTCGTCGCGATGGGCGATGATCGGATCGCGCCGATGCTCGCGGAGATCGGGTCGTCGGCCACCTGCATTTACATCGCCGCCGACGGCCGACTCCCGCTGGCGCAGGCACGCAACCTCGGTGCCCGTCGTGCGATCGAGAGCGGTGCGGACCTGCTGGTGTTCCTCGACGTCGACTGCATCCCCGGTCGTAACCTGATCGCCCGCTACGCCGCCGCCGCATGGGAGTCCGACAACCGGGACTGCCTGCTGTGCGGTCCGGTGACCTACCTGCCCGAGAACACCCGTGTCGGCGACAGTCGATCGCTCGACGACCTGACCGCGCCGCACCCGGCACGACCCGATCCGCCGAACGGACGGGTCGAACCCGGCGCCGACTTCGACCTGTTCTGGTCGCTGTCGTTCGCGGTGGAGCCGAGCACGTGGTCGGCCATCGGCGGGTTCTGCGAGGACTATCGCGGCTACGGCGGCGAGGACACCGACTTCGCCGCGACCGCCCGGCAGCGCGGCATCGGGTTGCGATGGATCGGCGGCGCCCACGCCTACCACCAGCACCACCCCGTGTCCGACCCCCCGGTCGAGCACCTCGACGACATCATCGACAACGCCCGGGTGTTCTTCGACCGGTGGGGTCGGTGGCCGATGACCGGATGGCTCGACGGGTTCGAGCAGCAGGGTCTCCTGCGACGGGACCCCGACGGGATCATCGCCCGCTCGGCCTGACGCCGCCACCGCACACCTCGTGAAACGCCGAACGCCGGCGATGTGGAAGTCCACATCGCCGGCGTTCGTGCGAAACGTCAGCGCAGACCGGACGAGCCGGTCACACGATCAGTCGCGGTCGGGCATGTCCACCCGGACACCGTCGCCGGGCTGTTCCGGGCCGGCGTTGGGGTGGTCCTGGGGCAGGCGACCGCGGAACCGTGCGGCCTCGCTGTCCTGCAGACCGGTGCCCGAGTGCTGCGGGCGGTGGTACGGACCCGCCTTCGGACGCACGCGGCCACCGGGGAACGCCAGACGCAGGATGGTGCGCTGCACCTGTCCCCACTGCTGCAAGAACGGGCCGGTGTTGTAGGGCAGGTCGTAGCGCTCGCAGATGTCCTTGACCTTCGGAGCGATCTGCGAGTACCGCGAGCTGGGCATGTCCGGGTAGAGGTGGTGCTCGACCTGGTAGCTCAGGTTGCCGCTGGCGATGTGGAACAGCGGGCTGCCGTCGATGTTGGCCGCTCCCACGAGCTGACGGGCGTACCAGGCGCCACGACTCTCGTCGGCCGCCTCCTCCTGGCTGAAGGTGTACGCCTGGTCCGGGAAGTGTCCGCAGAAGATGATCGCGTTCGACCAGACGTTGCGGATGATGTTGGCGGTGAAGTTCGCCCAGAAGGTGGCGACGAACGTGTCCTCGACACCCGGCAGTGCCTTGTCGGCGAACTTCGCGACGCGGTTGGCCGGCTTGCTGTTGAGCTTGCGCAGCTGCCTGCCGAGCCGAGAGGTCGGGCTCTGTCGCACCCGACCGCCGGTGGCGAGCGCGGTCAGGGCGAAGGCGCCCGCGCTGATACCGGGCCAGCCGATGTAGTCCTTGATGACCTGGGCGCGCATCTTGCCGCCGATGCCGCGCAGGTCCTTGACGACCTCGGACGGCGACTTCTCGCCGCGACGCAGCGCCTCGAGGTCGAGATCGTGCAGGGCGACGCCCCATTCGAAGAAGGCGATCAGGAGCAGGTTGTAGACAGGCTGCGCCAGGTAGACCGGGTTCCACTTCTGATGCGGGTCGATCCGCATGATCTCGTAGCCGAGGTCTTTGTCCTTGCCGCGGATGTTGGTGTACGTGTGGTGCACGTAGTTGTGTGAGTGCTTCCACGACTCGGCGGTCGAGGCGGTGTCCCAGTCCCACACCGACGAGTGGATGGTCGGATCGTTCATCCAATCCCACTGGCCGTGCATGACGTTGTGGCCGATCTCCATGTTCTCGAGGATCTTGGCTGCGCCGAGCGCCGCCGTACCGGCGAACCACGCCGGCTTCGATCGCGAGTTGAGCAGGACCACGCGACCGAGCGCGGCGAGCTGTCGCTGCGCGGCGATCACGGACTTGATGTAGTTGCGATCCTTGTCGCCGAGGTCGCTGTAGACCTCGTCATGGATCGCGTCGAACTCCTTGCCCAATCGCTCGATCGTCTCTTTGTCGAGGTGCGCGATGGGGTTCTGGGTGGTGGGGCGTTGTTCTGTGGTCGTCATGATCGTTCCTCCCTGGTGGATCATCATGGAGATGTCGTTCTGATCGTTCGGTGGGGCGATACGTGGAGCTAGAGCTCAACTTCCACGGCGCCTTCGGCGCTGTTGACACAGATCCGGATGGACTGGCCCTCCGGAGAGGACACGTCTCCGGTCCGCAGATCGCGGACCTGTCCCTTCCTCAACACACCGGTGCAGGTGTGGCAGATGCCGATCCTGCACCCGAATTTGAGGTCCAGGCCCGCTTCTTCGCCTGCCTGCAGGATGGGTACTCCTGGTTCACACTCGAACTCGGCCTCGCTCTTGGTCATCGTGACCGTGCCGCCATCACCTTCGCCGGGGTCTGCGCCGAAGGTGGGTTGGAAGCGTTCGAGCAAGATCTGGTCACCGATGTCGTTGGCCTTGTAGTGCTCGACGAGATCGTCGAGCAATTCGGCGGGGCCGGACGCCATGGTGGTGCGTTCACGCCAATCCGGACACAGCTGGTCCAGATCCTCGGGCTTCATCCGGCCTTCGTCGCCGGTGACCCGCAGGTTCAACGTGAAACCGTCGTGAGCTTTGTCGAACCGCTCCAGCTCGCGCAGGAACATCGTCTGTTCGCGCTTGTGGATGGAGTGGATGGACACGATGTCGTTCATCTCGTCGCGGTGGTCGAGTGCCCGCATCATGCTCATGATCGGCGTGATGCCGCTGCCCGCGCTGATGAACAGCATCTTCTCCGGCAGCGGATCGGGCAGCAGGAACGTGCCCTCGACGTCGCTGAGGCGAACGATCTCACCCGGTCGGATCGCACGCACGAGGTACGGCGACACCGTGCCGTTGTCGACGTACTTCGGAGAGACGCTGATCAACCCGTCACGCGGTTCGGGATCCGAGGTGAGCGAGTACGCCCGCCAGTGGAACTTTCCGTCGATGACCAGCCCGAGTCGGACGTACTGGCCGGGATCGTGGCCGGGCCACTCGTAACCGGGCTTGATCCAGACGGTCGAGGCGTCGGTCCCCTCGGGGGTGACCTCCTCGACCCGTCCGCGAAGTTCCTTCGTCGTCCACAGCGGGTTGATGAGCTCGATGTAGTCATCGGGCTCGAGCGGGCTGAAGAGCGCCTTGATCCCCTTGAGGAATCCCCGACGCAGCGGGGACACCTGAGGAGTTGCGCCGCGTTCAGCCACGAGCAGTCGGAAGGGTGGAAGGAGAAGACACGTGACCTCGCATTGAGAAGCTGACAGTGGTCAGGGACGGGCGGTGCTCGCGAGCTCTGCCCGCGACGATTGGACTACATCGGCACAGAGCTGTGACTCACACCATACCGTCGAACGTTGATTGATGGACCGTTTAACGGAAATCAGTGAACACCCGTCCACTCAAAATACTCGCACGGACGGGTCGGCCGCTTCAAGCCGGATCTGATCGAACTGCGCACCCATGGCCTCGGAGAGTGCGTTGGCCGCCGACAGCGGCCGGACCATCACCATGAAGTCGTCGATGAGTCCGTCGGCGTCCACGTGGAGGAAGTCGCACCCGTTGACCGATTTCCCGTCCACGGTGGCGGTGAACAGCAGCGCATGGTCGGTACCGCCGGCGTCGTCGATCTCGCGGACGTAGGTGAAGTCCTCGAACACCCGCATCACCGCACGCAGGATGGCGGCGGTGATCGCCTTGCCGGGGTAGGGCTTGAACGCCACCGGACTGGTGAACACGACGTCGTCGGCGAGGAGTCGCTCGATGGCGGCGTGGTCTCGGGCCTCGACGGCCTGGCGGAAGGCATGCAACGGCGTTCTCCGATCGCGGGGGTGCGGGTTCGAGTCGAGCTTCGCAGCACCGAGCGGCCACGGGCAGGCGATCGGTGGAACGAATCCGGGTCGTCGAGCGCTGCACCCTGGGTGAGAACACATCGCAGTCAAGCCAGGGGCTGCCCGACTAGAGAGGTCACCCATGACACGTAGTACCCCCGGCGTCGCGCTGGTCGTCGGCGCCACCGGCATCTCCGGCCAGACCATCTGTCGTCAGCTCGTCGCCGACGGATGGGACGTCCACGGACTGTCCCGTCAGGAGTCGTTGCCGGTCGACGGCGTGACCGCCGTGCAGGCCGACCTGCTCGATCCCGATCAGCTCACCGAACGGTTGCGCGGGATCGCGCCCGAGGCGGTGTTCCTCACGGCGTGGATGAAGCAGGACAGCGAGGACGAGAACATCCGGGTCAACAGCGAGATCCTGCGCAACGTCTTCGCCGCGCTGGAGCCGCAGGGCTCGGTCCGACACGTCGCGCTGATGACCGGGCTCAAGCACTACCTCGGGCCGTTCGAGGACTACGGCACCGCGGTCATGGCCGAGACCCCGTTCCACGAGTCCGAGCCGCGCCTGGACAACAAGAACTTCTACTACGCACAGGAGGACGAGCTGTTCGCCGCGGCCGAGCGGATGGGCTTCACCTGGAGTGTCCACCGGGCGCACACCATCTTCGGGTTCGCCGTCGGCAACGCGATGAACATGGCGTTGACGCTGTCGGTGTACGCCACCCTCTGCAAGGAGACCGGCCGCCCGTTCGTCTTCCCCGGCTCCGAGACGCAGTGGAACGGCCTGGTCGACGTGACCGATGCGAACCTGCTGGCCGAGCAGATGGTGTGGGCGTCCACCGCCCCCGAGGGCCGCGACGAGGCGTTCAACATCGCCAACGGTGACGTGTTCCGCTGGCGTTGGCTGTGGCCGCAGGTGGCCGCGCACTTCGACATCGAGCCGGTCGGGTTCGACGGCGAGCCCCAGCCGCTCGACGGGCGCATGGACACCGCCGCCGCGGAATGGCGGGAGATCGCACAGAAGTACGACCTCGTCGAGCCCGATGTGGACCGGCTGGCCTCGTGGTGGCACACCGACAGCGACCTCGGCCGCGACATCGAGTGCCTCACGGACATGACCAAGAGTCGCAAGGCCGGCTTCCTCGGCTTCCGGTCGACACCGGACAGTTTCGCGTCCGCGGTCGAGCAGTACCGCGAGGCCAAGATCATCCCCTGATCTCGCGATTCCCCGGTACGCAGTGTCGATTCAATGTGTGCATCACCGGGTGCAACATTTGACTTGGACATGAATCAGTAGCGCACCTAGCGTCGTCGGCATGACCCAGGTCACTCTTCCGAACACGGGGAGTGACCGGGGTCGTCCACCAAGCACTACGACGGCAGGACGCGACTCATGACAGCAACGGTCGACAGGATCGGCGCACTGACCGGTCAGATGATCATCGCCGGCGAATTGGTCACCGGAACCGGTGACATCGTCCGAGGAATCGACCCGGCCACCGACGAAACGCTCGAGCCCGGATACGCACACGGCGACACCGACGATGTCCGCACCGCCACGGCCGCGGCGGCGGCGGCGTTCGGCCCGTATCGCGGCACCAGCTCCGCGGCGCGTGCGGACTTCCTCGAGACCATCGCGACCAACATCGAGGGCCTCGGCGAGACCCTGATCAGCCGCGCCTGCGCAGAATCGGGGTTGCCGGTCGCCCGGATCACCGGCGAGGTCGGTCGTACCGCGGGCCAGTTGCGGCTGTTCGCGTCGGTGCTGCGGGAGGGGAGCTGGAACGGCGCGCGGATCGATCCGGCGATGCCGTCCCGTGCCCCGTTGCCGCGCAGCGACATCCGTCAGCGCAAGGTCCCCCTGGGGCCGGTCGCGGTCTTCGGGGCCAGTAACTTCCCGCTCGCGTTCTCGGTGGCCGGCGGCGACACCGCCTCCGCTCTGGCCGCCGGATGTCCGGTCGTGGTCAAGGCGCACGACGCACATCCGGGCACCTCGGAGTTGGTCGGTCGGGCCATCACCGCCGCCGTCGAGTCGACCGGAATGCCCGCCGGCACCTTCTCGCTGCTGTTCGGCTCGGGCCGATCGCTGGGCACCGCCCTGGTCACCGACCCGCACATCAAGGCGGTCGGCTTCACCGGATCGCGATCAGGCGGAACAGCGCTCGTCGCGGCTGCGGCCGGACGCCCCGAGCCCATCCCCGTCTACGCCGAGATGAGCTCGATCAACCCGGTCTTCCCGCTGCCCGGTGCCCTCGCGACGCGCGGTGCAGATCTGGGGACGGCGTTCGCCGCGTCCCTGACCCTGGGCTCCGGCCAGTTCTGCACCAACCCCGGTCTGGTCATCGGCGTCGAGGGCGCGGGACTCGATGAGTTCGTCTCCGCCGCGAGCGCTGCGCTCGCCGCGACCGAGCCTTCCCCCATGCTGACACCGAACATCGCCGCGAGCTACGCCGAGGGTGTCGCCGCGGCCGCCCAGAGCGCGGTGACCGTCGGTCGCGGGTCCTCCTCCGACGCACCAAACCGTTGTCGCGCAGCATTGTTCAGTACCGATGCCCAGACATTCCTCGAGTCGACGGTGCTGCAGCAGGAGGTGTTCGGCGCGTCCGCTCTGGTTGTGCGGTGCCGTGACGCCGAGCAGGTCCTGGCGGTCACCGCTGCGCTGGAAGGCCAGCTGACCGCGACCGTGCACGCCGACGACACCGATCTCGATGTCGCAGGCCGACTTCTCGAGACCCTCGAACTGAAAGCGGGCCGAATCCTTTTCGGCGGTTGGCCGACCGGGGTCGAGGTCGGGCACGCAATGGTGCACGGTGGGCCCTCGCCCGCGACGTCGGACTCGCGGAGCACCTCGGTCGGATCCCGGGCCATCGAACGCTTCCTGCGGCCCGTCGCCTACCAGGACGTGCCCGCGTCCCTGCTGCCGTCCGCGATCGCCGACGGCAACCCCGACAACCTCTGGCGCCGCGTCGACGGCGAACTGACCAGAGACTGACCATCCCAACGAATTTCGAGGAGATCCCCCATGCTCGACGGAGTCCTGTTCTTCCCGGTGACCCCTTTCACCGCCACCGGCGAGGTCGACTACGACCGCCTCGCGCAGCACGTCGAGCGCGGCGTGGCCGCCGGCCCCGGAGGCGTGTTCATCGCCTGCGGCACCGGTGAGTTCCACGCGCTGGGCCTGGGCGAGTACGGCCGCATCGTCGCGCGCGCCGTCGAGGTCGTCGCCGGTCGCGTCCCGGTCTTCGCCGGTGCCGGCGGATCCCTCGTCCAAGCCAAGGAGTTCGCCGCCAGCGCCGCGAGCAACGGCGCCGACGGCATCCTGCTGCTGCCGCCGTACCTCGTATCGATGCCGCAGGCCGGGCTGGTCGAGTACACCCGCACGGTCGCGGCGGTCACCGATCTACCGCTCATCGTCTACAACCGCAGCAATGCGATCTTCGACGAGGCCTCGGCGGTCGAGGTGGCGCAGCTGCCCGCCGTGATCGGGTTCAAGGACGGCACCGGCGATCTCGACAACGTGGCGCGCATCGTCGTCGCCGTGAAGAACGCTCTCGCACCGAGCGGCAAGAACTTCCTGTTCTTCAACGGTCTGCCGACCGCCGAGATCACCCAGCAGGCCTACCGTGCGATCGGGGTCACGCTGTACTCGTCGGCGACCTTCGCGTTCGCGCCGGAGATCGCCCTGGCCTTCTACTCATCGCTCGAGCGCGAGGACACCGAGCTGACCGACGCGCTCCTGCGGGAGTTCTTCCACCCGCTGGTCCGTCTGCGCAACCTCGTCCCGGGATACGCCGTCTCGCTGGTCAAGTACGGCGTCACGATGGAAGGGCTCGACGCCGGACCGGTGCGCGCGCCACTCGTCGAACTCGCACCCGCGCACCAGCGGGAGCTCGCGGACATCACCGCCGCCGGCCGATCGGTGCTCGCCGGGTCGATGGCGGCCGACTCGCTGGCCGATCGGGCCGCCGTCTGATGGTGGCCACATCGATCATCACCGGGGTGGAGATCACCCCGGTCGCGTTCGCCGATCCGCCGCTGCTCAACACCGTCGGGGTCCATCAGCCGTTCGCGCTGCGAGCGATCATCCGACTGCGCACCGACTCCGGGGTGGTGGGCCTCGGGGAGACATACGCCGACACCGCCCACCTGATCCGGCTAGAGGCCGCGGGCGAGGCAATCGTGGGCCTGGACGTGTTCGCCCTCAACGAGATCCGGGCTCGCATCGACACCGTCCTCGACACCCTCGCGGTCACCGGCGGCGACGGTGTGGCCGGGATGATCACCACGGCCAGCACCACCGACCGTGTCTTCTCGCCGTTCGAGGTCGCGAGCCTCGACGCGGCGGGCCGCATCCTCGATCGCCCGGTCTCGGATCTGCTCGGCGGCGCGGTGCGGGCGTCGGTGCCGTTCAGCGCCTACCTGTTCTACAAGTGGGCCGGACACCCCGGTGCCGAGCCCGACCACTGGGGCGAGGCACTCGATCCGGCCGGTCTGGTCCGGCAGGCCCGCACGATGATCGACACCTACGGCTTCACCGCGATCAAGCTCAAGGGTGGCGTCTTCCCGCCCGCCGAGGAGGTCGCGGCGATCAAGGCACTGCGCGACGAGTTCCCCGATCTGCCGCTGCGCCTGGACCCCAACGCTGCCTGGACCGTCGACACCTCGGTCTGGGTCGCCGCCGAGCTCGACGGCATCGTCGAGTACCTGGAGGACCCGACACCGGGACTCGACGGGATGTCCGCGGTCGCCGCGGAGGCGAAGATGCCGCTGGCCACCAACATGTGCGTCGTCGCCTTCGACCAACTCCTACCGTCGGTCAAGAAGGACTCGGTGTCCGTCGTGCTGTCCGACCACCACTACTGGGGCGGTCTGCAGCGATCACGTCTTCTCGCCGCCATCTGCGACACGTTCGGATTGGGACTGTCGATGCACTCGAACTCCCACCTGGGCGTCAGTCTGGCGGCCATGGTCCACCTCGCCGCCGCCACACCGAACCTGACCTACGCGTGCGACACCCACTGGCCCTGGAAGGACGAGGACGTGATCCGCCCGGGCGTGCTGGGTATCCGCGACGGCTCCGTCACCGTCCCGACGACCGCCGGCCTCGGCGTCGAGATCGACGAGGACGCACTGGCCGCGATGCATCAGCAGTACCTCGACTGCGGGATCCGCGACCGCGACGACACCGGGTACATGCAGTCCATCGAACCGGGATTCGTGAACTCCAGCCCCCGATGGTGAGAAGCGTCCGAGCCCGACGGTCGGGCTACCGCGGCGTCAGGATCATCCGGACGTGGGGGATCCCGGCGTCGAGGTAGTTCTCACCTGCCCGGACGAAGCCGAACCGGCCGTACCACGCCTCGAGATGCGCCTGCGCGGAGATCTCGACAGCACCCGGGTACGCCTGCAGCGCGGCCGTGATGAGTTGTCCGGCCCGGCCGCGACCCCGCGCGGATGCCGCCGTCGCGACTCGTCCGATGTGGACCCCATCGTCCACGAGGACGCGAAGGGTGGCGGTCACCTCGCCGTCGTCGTCGGCCATCCAGAACAGCTCCGTCGTGGGGAGCAGGTCCGCGCCGTCGAGTTCGATCTCATCGATGATCCGCTGCTCGTGGACGAACACCGCGACCCGTAGCGCCATGATGCGGTAGAGGGTGTGCTGGTCGACCTGGGCGAGCGGCGCATGGTGGACGGAGTTCATCGTCGATCCGTTCTGTCGGAGTAGGAAAGTGGTCCGCTCGCGGTCGTCGTCCGCGTCGCGACACGAGGGCGCACATGGTGAGCCCGAGAAGGATCAGATAAACCGGGAACGCGACGGTGGTGGCGTCGTAGGCGGACAGGCTCAGCAGCGCGAACGAGCCGTTCGCGGCGGCGAGAAGGTAGACCAGAGGGCGTTCGGTGTCCGGTCGTCGCCATGCCTTGACAATGGTGGGGACACCGCCGATCGCGTCGGCGGCCACCGCGGTGAGGACGGCCAGGACCGGGTCGTCCAGAGCGAGCCACGCCAGCAGTGCGACGGCGGCGACCGCACCGCACGACAGGTCGAAACCACTGATCCGCCAGTAACTCGAGCGATTGGCGAACGACGCGCAAAGGATCAGGAACGGTCCGAGACCGACCGCGAGAGTGGTGACCGCGGGCAGTCCGACACCGTCACCGATCTGGGCTCCGAACGCGATGCCGGGCGCCGCCGCCCAGAGGAACCACGTGACCCGGTTGGGGCGCACGACGCCTCGCAGGGTGAGCACGGCGTACCAGGAGCTGCCCATCATCGACAGGGCCGCGCCGAGCAGCGCGAATCCGGGGTCGATCACGGCCGTACCCCTCCGACCCGATCGACCACGTCTGCGACCGTGCGGCGCGCCAACTGTTCCTGCACCGCGGCCGGATACGTAGGGCCGTCGAGAACCGCCAGGACCGCGATGCCCTCCATCGTGGCGACGATCTCCCGTGCCCACTCGGTGGCCTCGGCGTCGGTGACATCAGGACCCAGCTCGGCGACGAGTCCGGTGACGCGCGCCAACCACTGCCGCGTGTTGTGCACATGCAGCTCACGTAGTTCGGCGTCGGCGATCGACGCCGCCGCGAAGCCGGTGAAGATGCGGGCCTCCACCATGCGCACATCGTCGAGCGGCAGCACGGTGCGGGCGACGGCGAGGAGGCGATCGGCCGCGGGTTCATCGGCATCGACGCCGTCCGCACGTCTCGCCGTGCGATCGAACAGGGTCTGGCGCGCGTGGACCAGCATCGCCGACCTCGACCCGAAGCGGTGCATGATCAGGCCGGTGGTGCAGTCCGCGCGTGCTGCGACCGCGCGGACGGTGGTCGCCTCGATCCCCAGCTCGGCGACCGTGTCCCACACCGCCCGGGAGACGCGGTGGCGCGCGTCATCGTTGTCGGCGTTCACGTTGCTCAGACCTTCCCTCCGGTCGCTCGTAACACTTGTTATGAAATGTCGTAACAGATGTTACCGGCACACTCGACGGACTGGAGGGGTTGGTCGCGCACGCCGTAGTAGCGTGATTCACGCAACGGCCATCCGATCGGGTGAGCCATACCGGGAGTGAATCGATGTTCTCGCTACCTCGCCTGACGTGCTTCATCGCCGTCGCCGAAGAACTGCACTTCGGACGCGCTGCCGAACGGCTGCACATGACCCAGCCGCCGTTGAGCAGGCAGATCCAACAGCTGGAGAACGAGCTGGGAGTGCAGCTCATCGACCGCACCAGCCGGTCGGTGACGCTGACCGCCGCGGGCGCCGCGTTCCTGCCCGACGCCCGCCACATCGTTCGGCTCTCCGAGAGCGCCGTGCTCACGGTCCGTCGTGTCCCCGCCGGCGACCTGGGCAGCGTCATCATCGGCTTCACCGGTGCGTCCGCGCACGCGATCCTGCCGCGGTTGCTCGACGCGGCCCGAACGACGCTGCCGGACGTGAAACTGCTGCTGCGCGAGATGGTCTCGTCGGCGCAGATCGAGGCGCTGTCGCGTGGGGAGCTCGACCTCGGCCTGGTGCGACCCATCATGACCCGTCCGGGTATCGCGACCCGGCCGATCCACCACGAGCGACTCGTCGCGGCACTGCCGGAGGACCACCCGCTCGCCGACGCCGAGCACCTGGCGATCGAGGACTTCGACGACCAGCCGGTGATCATGTACTCCCCGGTCGACGCCCGCTACTTCAACGAATTGCTGATCAGCACGTTCACCGCGGTCGGGGCCTCGCCGCGGTACGTCCAGTACGTCACCCAGGTGCACACGATGTTGGTGCTGGTTCGTTCGGGGATCGGGATGGCGCTGGTCCCGGAGTCGGCCATGACGATGCATCCCGACGGGGTGGTGTTCAAGCAGGTGACCGCGGTCCGCGACCGGCCGGTGCAGATGAACGCCGCGTGGCGCGCCGACAACACGAACCCGGCGCTGTTGCGGTTGATGAACGACGTCCTGCCCGCTCGGGAGTGGATCTGATCGCGGGAATGCCGCCGCGTACTCAGACCGCGGCGCGAACAGGCGGTTTGACCGCCGTCACCGGACACTGCGCGTCGAGCAGCACCCGCTGCATCCCGCTGCCGGTGAACAGTTTTCCGACCGGCGATCGGCGACGTATGCCGATCACCAGCAGGTCGACGTCGTCGTCGAACGACGCGTCGATGAGACGGTCGGCGTGGGCCAGTGACGGGTCGTTGTCGAGCACCTCGTGGGTGACGCCGAGTGCGTCGGCGTCCTCTCGGGCCGACTGCAGATCCGCCGCGAACGTGGGAGCCGTCGCGGAGTCGCCGTCGGCGATCACCAGCAGGGTCGTCGAGCGCATCTTGGCCTCGGCGAACCCGAACGGGAGTGCGCCACGACCCTCGGGCGTGGGGACATAACTCAGCACGACGCTCATCGGACGGCCCGGTGGGGCTCGACGACGGCCGTGGTCAGCGCGCCCGACTCGAGGTAGTCGGCCAGGTTGCGCAGGGTGAGGGCCTCCATCGCCGCACGCGTCTGCACGGTCCCGCTGCCCACGTGGGGGAGCAGGACGACGTTGTCGGCCGTGAGCAGGGCCGTAGGGACCTCCGGCTCCGCGGTGAAAACGTCGAGGCCGGCGCCGGCCAGGCCGCCGCTGCCCAGCAGCTCCACCAACGCCTGCTCGTCGACGACGCTGCCGCGGGCGACGTTGATCAGGTATCCGTCGGGACCCAGGGCCTCGAGGACGTCGCGTCCGACCAGGTGGCGCGTTCCCGCACCGCCCGCCGCGGCGACGACGAGCACGTCCACCGACGCCGCGAGCTCGACGGCCGAGGGCGCGTAGCGATAGGGGGAGTCGGGGACCTGATTGCGGTTGAAGTAGGCGATCTCGCAGTGGAAGGCCTCGAGGCGGGTCGCGATGGCCGACCCGATCCGGCCCAGCCCGATGATCCCCACCCGGCTCCCGGACACCTTGCGCGACAACGGGACGTTCCCCTCGGACGCCCAGCGGCCGGCCCGGACGTACCGGTCGGCGGCGGAGAACTGGCGGAGGGTGTCGATCAGCAGCCCGATGGCGGTGTCCGCGACGCAGTCGGTGAGGACATCCGGGGTGTTGCTGACGCCGATGCCCAGTTCGCGGGCCCGCTCGACGTCGGTGGTGTCATACCCGACGCCGAAGTGGACGATCGCGCCCAGGTGGGGCAGGGCCGCCATCAGCCCGGCGTCGACGCCCGTACGACCGGACGTCACCACCGCGGTGACCGCCGAACCGTGTTCGGCGAGGAAGCCGGCCCGCTCGGGCCCGGTTGGCAGGGTCGCGGCGGACCACTCGGAGGCCAACGTCGCGGCGAGGGAGGGTTTGAGAGGGCCGACCTGAAGCACGGTTCCGGCGGCAACCCGCTGTGGTGCAGTCGCTTTCAGGTCGTCGCGACCGGGTGCCGTTGCGTTGGTCATCTGCGCTCCTCTTCGTGGTGATGGCACCACCGACCCACGCGGGGTCACGCCACCGATGGGACCACGCTAGATGCGTCCAGGAATACCTGTCCAACTCTGAAATAGCATGAACTGATACCGAAAGCGCATGGATGCCGACGGGGCGGCCATGTCTCTTGGGCGTCGACTCGGAGAAGCGGGTGGTCAGGAGGGTTTCGACGTGACGCACGCCTCTCCAGCGCGACTGCTGTGAGTGGCGCCACAGGCCCAAAACCGCTGTTGATGGCCGTTTCGTCCGGTTGACGCCCCCTCGGGCCGCTCCTAGCGTGTGGCTACCGTCACAACGCGGTGACTTCTCGCGGAGCTTCGCGAACTTCATTTCTTTCGGAGGAACCCATGCACGCTGCAGGTTTGCTGCCCGCCGGCCGCCGCCGCGCCCTGGCGGCAGGACTCGTGGCCGCGACCCTCGCGGTGGTCTCCGCCGGATGTTCGGTCGCCAACACGACGAGCAGCGACGCGGCCAGCCCGAACACGCTGCGCATCGTCCTTCCACAGGAGCCGCCGACGCTCGAGCCCTGCGATGCCTCGCTCACCTCGACCGGTGTCGTGGTCCGCTCCAACATCACCGAGCCGCTCGTCGAGCGGAACCCCGGCACCGGAGACCTCGAACCGAAGCTCGCCGACTCGTGGCAGCAGGTGACGCCGACGACATGGCGCTTCGCCATCCATCCGGGCGTCGTGTTCAGCAACGGCAAACCCTTCGACGCCACCGACGCGGCCTTCTCCATCAACCGCACCCTCGACGCGTCGATCGCCTGCGACGTCAACGGATATGTGTTCGACGACAGCAAGCTGGAGGTGACCGCCGTCGACCCCGCCACCGTCGAGATCCGGACACCCGTCGCCGACCCGATTCTGCCGCTGCGGGTCTCGTTCATCGAGATGGTGCCCCGGACCACCGACTCGACCGACAAGGTTCGGATCCCGATCGGTACCGGACCGTACATGGTCGACTACTGGGACGCCGGGCAGAAGCTCGCGCTGAAGGCGAACCCCAACTTCGGCGGGACCAGACCCGAGTACACCCGGGCCATCTATCAGTGGCGCACCGAGGGCAGCGTCCGCGCGGCCATGGTCACCAACGACGAAGCCGATCTGGCCACCTCCCTGGGACCCGAGGACGGAGCCGGTGATCTCGGGGTGGCCTACACCAACAACGAGACCACCGCCCTGCGCATGCAGGCCACCGAACCCCCGCTCGACGACATCCGGATCCGCGAGGCCATCGATCACTCGATCAACCGGACCGGCATCGTCAAGGCGCTGTTCCAGGGCCTTGGCACCCCCGCCGCCGAACTGGTGGCCAAGGGCATCGTCGGCTACAACGACCAGCTGCGCCCCACGTCGTACGACCTCTCCACGGCTGCGGACCTCGTGTCACAGGCCAAGGCCGACGGGGTCCCGGTGGGCAAGCAGATCCGTCTCATCGCCCGCACCGGTCAGTTCCCGAAGATCAACGAGGTCGTCGAGGTCATCCAGAACTCCCTGGACAAGATCGGCCTGAACGTGAAGATCGAGATGATGGACACCTCCGGTCAGATGCAGTACCAGATCCGGCCGTTCCCGAAGGCCGGCCCGGTCCTGCTCATGGTCCAGCACGGCAACCAGGCCGGCGACACCCAGTTCACCGTCGACCAGTACATGCTCAGCGAGGGTTACCAGAGCACCTACGGGACAACCGCTTACGACGACGAGATCGCCGCCGCGGAGGCGAAGACCGGGGACGCTCGTCAGGCCGCGCTGGCGCAGGTGCTCGCCGACGAGCCCGCCAAGATCCGGCAGTACGCCTACATCGCGCACATGCAGGCGGTACTCGCCCTGTCCCCGTCGGTGTCCTATGAGCCGAACTCGGCGACCGGTGACGAGATGCGCCTGGCCGAGATGACGCACGCCACCCAGCAGAACAACGCCTAGCCCCCTGGGCGACAGCCCCTTTCGACGCAGCCAGCCCACCACCACGAGGAACCCGCCATGACACGCTCAACGACCACGACGAGGTGGTGACCGGTGTTCACCTTCCTGCGCCGGCGCATGTACACCAGCCTCATCCCACTACTCGTCGTCCTGTTCGGTGTGTTCTTGTTGGCGCGACTGACCGGGGACCCGACGAACCTCTACCTGCCGGTCTCGGCGACCCCCGACCAGCGCGCCGAGTTCGCCGCGGAGAACGGTCTGGACAAGCCGGTCTGGCAGCAGATGCTCGACTACCTCTCCGGCGTCGTCCACCTCGACTTCGGTGAGTCGCTCAAGACCGGTCAGTCCGCGGCGTCCATGGCGCTCAACGCTTTCCCGGCCACACTGCAGCTGGCGTTCGTGACGATGCTGCTCGCGGTCCTCGGATCGGTCATCCTCGGATGCTGGGCCGCCTACCGACCCAATTCGTTGGCCGACCGCATCTCCAGCCTGCTGTCGATGACCGCGGCGAGCGTCCCGGACTTCTGGTTCGCCATCACCGGCATCTGGATCTTCTCCGTCGTCCTCGGATGGCTGCCCACCTCGGGCACCGGCAGCACGCTGGCGTGGGTCCTGCCCATCGCCACCCTGATGATCCGACCGCTCGGTGTGCTCACCCAGGTGGTGCGCGGCGCAATGGTCTCCGCGCTCTCGGCCCCGTACGTGA
The DNA here is from genome assembly GCF_014635305.1 of Williamsia phyllosphaerae. NCBI lineage: Bacteria > Bacillati > Actinomycetota > Actinomycetes > Mycobacteriales > Nocardiaceae > Williamsia > Williamsia phyllosphaerae. Next base: position 1,623,454 of record NZ_BMCS01000001.1, read on the forward strand.
AACTCGCACGCAGCAAGGGTGCGGGCGATCTGCGCGTCGTCACCCACCACGCACTGCGTAACGCCGCAGCCCCGGCGCTCACCGTCGCCGGCGACCTCACCGTCGGGCTGGTCAACGGTGCGGTGATCGTCGAGGCCATCTTCGGATGGCCCGGCATCGGCAAGCTGATGATCGACTCCATCCTGCAACGCGATTTCGCGGTGCTGCAGGCGGCCGTCCTGCTCACCGCGGTCAGCATCTTCGTGCTCAACATCGCCATCGACGCCGGATACGCGCTGCTCGACGCGCGCGTCCGCGAGAAGGTCACGGTCTAGGAGAACTCATGTCCATCGTCACCGACCCCCTCGCGGGCCAATCCCCGCTGCTTCCCACCGATCCCGCCGGCGACACCGTCGCCGACGGAGCGGTCCCGTCGAGCGACTTCCCCCTGTGGAAACTATTGCTCCGCGACAAGATGGCCACCGTCGCCGCAGCGATCCTCGGTTTCGTACTGCTCGTAGCCGCATTCGGTCCGATGATCGTGGGCAGCCGGGCCACCGAGCAGAACCTCGACCGCTCGAACCTCGCGCCGTTCTCCCTCGACACCGGTTTCATGAACATCCTCGGTACGGATCCGTTGGGCCGCAGCATGTTGGCCCGGCTCGTCGTGGCCTGCCAGACGACGATGATGGTGTCGCTGCCGGCGGTGATCGTCTCGTGCATCGTCGGCTCGATCATCGGCATGTGGGCCGGCTACCACCGTGGTTGGCGGGAGACGACGGCCATGCGCGTCGCCGACGTCATCATGAGCTTCCCGTCGCTGCTGCTCGCGGTCGTGGTGCTCTACGTCTTCTCCCCGAGCGCGGCCAACATCGTCGCCGTCCTCGCCATCACCCGCATCCCGATCTACCTGCGCACCGCCCGTGCCGAGTCCGCCGAGCTGCAGAGCCGCGTGTTCGTGGACGCGGCAAGGACATTCGGGGCAGGAAGTGGGTCGATCATCCGCAGGCACGTGTTCCCGATCCTGTTGCCGACACTGCTCACCGTGGCCACCCTCGACTTCTGCTACGTCATGCTCGCCGAGTCGTCGCTGAGCTTCCTGGGCATCGGTATCCAGCCGCCCGACATCAGCTGGGGCCTGATGGTGTCGCAGGGCCGCACCTACCTGCAGACCGCGTGGTGGCTCTCGTTCTTCCCCGGAGTGGCGATCGTCGTCACCACCGTCTCGGCCACCATCCTCGCGGCCTGGGCGCGCATCGCGACCGACCCGGGACAGCGGTGGCGCCTGACCACACCCCGACCGCGCCGCACCGCCACGCAGTTCGTCACCCGGCTCGTCACCCGAAAGGCCCACTCATGAGCGCCACCACCGTCGACCTGCCGATCCACCGCGACACCGACGACGACCGCGTCGCCCTCGACGTCCGCGACCTCACCGTCGACCTGCGCACCCCGACCGGCACGCTGCGGGCCGTCGACCACGTCTCCTTTGTCGCCCGGCGCGGCGAGACGCTGGCCCTGCTCGGTGAATCCGGCTGCGGGAAGTCCATGACCGCACAGGCACTCGTCGGCCTGCTCGACCCGATCGCCGACGTCTGCGACGGTTCGGTCCGCCTCGGCGACGTCGACCTCGTCACCGCGAACAAGCGCACCCGCCGGGCCATGGCAGGCACCGAGCTCGCCATCGTCTTCCAGGACGCGCTCACCGCGCTGAACCCGGTCTACACCGTGGGATCGCAGCTGGCCGAACCGTTCCGGATCCACCGGAAGATGTCGCGGCGCACGGCGCGCGGTGAGGCGATCGAGCTGATGCGCCACGTCGGCATCCCGGAGCCCGAGTCACGGATCGACTCCTATCCGCACCAGTTCTCCGGCGGCATGCGACAACGCCTCCTGATCGCCATGGCGGTCGCCCTGAGCCCCACGGTGTTGCTGGCCGACGAACCGACGACCGCACTCGACGTCACCGTGCAGGCGCAGATCATGTCGCTGCTCGCGAAGTTGCGCGCCGAACACGACATGGCCGTCGTTCTGATCACCCACGACCTCGCGCTGGTCGCCGAGCAGGCCGACCGTGTCGTGATCATGTACGCGGGCAACGTCGTCGAATCCGGGCCGGTCGCAGAGGTGTTCGCCGATCCCCGTCATCCGTACACGAAGGGGTTGCTCGACTCGGTGCCCGTCGGCGCCGAACGCGGAGCCGACCTCAAGTCCATCGGTGGCACACCGCCGGATCTACGGTCGGTCCCAGCCGGGTGCGTCTATCAGGATCGCTGCCCGCTGGCCTCGGAGATCTGCCGGAGCCAGCGCCCACAGCTCGAATCGGTCGGCGACGGACGCCGCGCCGCGTGCCATTTCTCGCAGGAGGTCTCCCATGTCTGATTCGGTGCTGCAGGTCCGCGAGGTCAGCAAGACGTTCGCGGTGCCCGGAAAAGCCGGTCACAACCGGCTGCGCGCCCTCGACGGGATCACCCTCGACCTCGCGCGCGGGGAGACGCTGGGTCTCGTCGGCGAATCCGGCTGCGGCAAGTCCACTCTGGCCCGCACCCTGATGATGCTCGAGCGGCCGGACGCGGGCACCGTCTCGTGGGGCGAAACCGATCCGTTCGCGCTGAAGGGCAAGGACATGCTCGCGCTGCGGCGTCGGGTGCAGATGGTCTTCCAGGATCCCTACGCGTCTCTCAACGCCAGGATGACCGCCGGCGACATCATCAGCGAGCCGTGGCGCACCCACAAGACGCTGTATGCCTCCAAGCGCGACCGCGCCGCCCGGGTCCGCGAGTTGCTGCACATGGTCGGATTGCGGCCGAGCGACGAGAGCCGTACCCCGCAGGAGTTCTCCGGTGGACAGCGCCAGCGTCTCGGCATCGCACGTGCCCTCGCGCTCAACCCCGAGGTGATCATCTGCGACGAACCCGTTTCGGCCCTGGACCTCTCGGTACAGGCACAGGTGCTCAACCTGCTCAACGAGCTGCAGCAGGAACTCGGCATCTCCTACATCTTCATCTCCCACGACCTGTCGGTGGTGCGTCACGTCGCCGATCGGGTCGCGGTGATGTACCTCGGCCGGATCGTGGAGACCGGCGCGACCGATGCGGTCTTCGACCGACCGGCGCACCCCTACACCGAGGCGTTGCTGTCGGCCGCCCCGACACTGGACCAGACCACCAAGCGGACGCGGATCATCCTCGAGGGCGAGGTGCCCTCACCGCTGAACCCGCCGTCGGGCTGCCGATTCCGCACTCGGTGCATGCACGCGACCGACGTCTGTGCCACGCAGTTGCCGCCGGTGGCCATCGACGAGTCGAGCGCCGGACACGTCGCCGAGTGCTACCACCCGCGCGGCACCGTCGATCTCGCGTTGACCGCCGTCGGCGCGTGAGGGTGCGCGATGAGCACCACCGGTGAGCCCGCTCGCGTTCGGCGTCATCGCGATCGTGGTCTGCGCCGCCTCCTGTATGCAGGCCTCCATCGGGTTCGGGATCGGGATGCTCGCGGCGCCGGTCGTCGCCCTGTTCGACCCGTCGTTGATCCCGGGCACGCTGATCATGTCGGCGACCGTCGTGACGTTCCTCGTGGTCGTGCGCGAGCGCGCGAGTCTGGACCTGCGCGGTACCGGCTGGGCGCTTGTGGGTCGGGTGCCGGGAACGGTGGCCGGCGCCCTGCTGCTGTTGTGGCTGCCCGACCGGGGACTGGCGTTGTTGCTCGGTGCGGTCGTCCTCGGTGGCGTGATCTCGGCGAGCGTCGGATGGGCGCCGATCCCTCGACGTCGGAACCTCGCGGTGGCCGGTGCCGCATCGGGTCTGTTGGGGACGGCCACCTCGATCGGTGGGCCGCCGATGGCGTTGGTGCTGCAGGGCAGCGAGGGCGCCCGACTCCGTGGGAACATGAGCGCCTTCTTCCTCGTCGGCTCACTCATGTCGCTCGTCGCTCTGGGGGCGACCGGGGCGATACACCGCGAGATGGTCGACGCCTCCCTTCTGCTGATCGTGCCCACGGTGATCGGGTATGTCGCCTCGCTGTTCGTCAACCGATTCCTCGACCCACCGCGCCTGCGACGGGCGTCGATCGCGATGTCGTCGGCCGGCGCCGTCCTCCTGATCGCCCAGCAACTCGTCTGACCTCCCACCCCCTCTCGAAAGGCTGACCATGTCCACCGCCACCCACCCGCACGGCAACGACGCACCGGTGGTCACCGCGATGCGCGTGGTCCCGATCGCGGGCCGCGACAGCATGCTGCTGAATCTCTCCGGCGCCCACGCGCCGTTCTTCACCCGGAACCTGGTGATCCTGACCGATTCGCACGGACACGTCGGGGTCGGTGAGGTGCCGGGCGGCGAGCCGATCCGTGCCACGCTCGACGATGCGCGTGACCTGGTCATCGGACGCGGTGTCGGTTCGTACAACGAGATTCTCGGCCTTGTCCGTCGTACGTTCGCCGGTCGTGACGCGGGCGGTCGCGGCGCCCAGACCTTCGATCAGCGGGTGACGATCCACGCGGTCACCGCCCTGGAGTCGGCGTTGCTCGATCTGCTCGGCCAACACCTCGGGGTCCCCGTTGCGGCTCTACTGGGTGAGGGTCAGCAGCGTGCGACGGTCCCGGTGCTCGGATACCTTTTCTTCGTCGGCGATCGCACCAGGACGTCGCTGGACTACGCGGACGGGACCGGCGAGACCGACGACTGGTCGCGGCTGCGTCACCAGGAGGCGGTCACCCCCGACGCCGTGGTCGCGCTGGCCGAGGCAGCACAGCGCAAATATGGCTTCGCCGACTTCAAACTGAAGGGCGGCGTACTCGCGCCCGACGAGGAGGCCGTCACCGTCACCGCACTCGCAGAGCGCTTTCCCGAGGCCCGGATCACGTTGGACCCCAACGGGGGGTGGTTGCTCGACGAGGCCGTACGGATCGGCAGGCAGCTGCGCGACGTCCTCGCCTACGCCGAGGATCCCGTCGGGCCCGAGGGCGGGTTCTCCGGACGCGAGGTGATGAGCGAGTTCAAGCGCGCCACCGGACTGCCGACCGCGACCAACATGATCGCCACCGACTGGCGCGAACTGGGCCACACGATCCGGTCGGGTGCCGTCGACATCCCGCTGGCCGATCCGCACTTCTGGACGATGGCCGGTTCGGTGCGCGTCGCGCAGCTGTGCGACGCGTGGGGCCTCACGTGGGGGTCGCACTCCAACAACCACTTCGACGTGTCGCTGGCGATGTTCACCCAGGTGGCCGCGGCGGCGCCCGGCACCATCACCGCCATCGACACCCACTGGATCTGGCAGGACGGCCAACGCATAACCACCGATCCATACCAGATCGTCGACGGCCGACTGAGCGTGCCGGACGCGCCAGGACTCGGAGTCACCCTGGACATGGATCGGGTGGAGGCGGCGCACGAGCTGTACCGCGCCGAAGGTCTCGGTTCGCGGGACGACTCGGTCGGAATGCAGTTCCTCATCCCGGAGTGGACGTTCGACAGCAAACGGCCCGCGCTGGTCCGCAGCTGAGCCGTGGGGGATATGAAGATAGTCGTCGGTGATCGGAATCTGTTCCCGCACCGTGAGTTGTTCGAGTCCGGGTTGCCCCACGGCGCGACGGTGTCGTGGCACCCGGTGTTCGACGAGCAGTCCGTCATCGCCGACTTGCCCGACGCGGACGTCTACGTCGGCGGGAAGTTCACCGCCGCCATGGCCGCCGCGGCCGGACGACTACGGCTGATCCAGGTCGCCGGCGCCGGATACGACAACGTCAGCCTGTCCGACGTCTCCGCTGACACCCGGGTGGCGAACACCTTTCACCACGAGAGCTCGATCGCCGAGTACATCGTGTCCACGGCCATCCTGCTCCGCCGCGGGTTCCTGACCCAAGACCGTGCTCTGCGACGGGGGATCTGGGCGACGTCGGTGTACGACGACACCATCGACCAGCCGCGGACCCTGCGCGACGCGCGAATCGGATTCGTCGGCTTCGGGCACATCGGTGCGCAGAGCTGGACGGTGCTTCGTGCCCTCGGGGCCACCGGATGCGCGGTGACCGGCAGCGGGTCGGTGGACGCCGACGAGCACGGACTGGCCTGGGCCGGCGACACCGGAGCGTTGACCCGGCTGCTCGACGAGTCGGACGTGGTCGTGGTGTCGGCGCCGTTGAACGACCGGACCCGCGGGATGATCGGACGCGACGAGCTGGCGCGGATCGGGTCCGGTGGCGTGCTCATCAACGTCGGACGCGGTCCGCTGGTGGATCCGCATTCGCTCCACGATGCGCTGTCGGACAGATCGATCGCTGCGGCGGCCATCGACGTCTGGTACGACTACCCGTCGTCCGACGGGACCGGCCGCCCCTCGGAACTCCCGTTCTCCGAGCTGTCGAACCTGGTGATGACCCCGCACTCGTCGGGCGTCACCCGCGACACCTTCGTCGGCCGTGTCGGTGACATCACCGGCAACATCACGCGCCTCGCCGACGGCCGCGAATTGCTCCGGGTCGTGCACCCGCGCGCCTGAACCGATCCGCGGCAGTGGTTCCCGTCCGCGGCACCTACAGGTGCCGCATCGCCACACACCTGCCGCGGATCTGGACCTACTCGCGGCCCTCGGCGGTGATCGACGCGGCGATCTCGGTCAGCAGCCTCCGCAGCATCGGCGAGTCGGTGTCGCCGAAGACGTTGTCCGGCAGCGCCGAGTGCAAGGACGCGACGCCGGTCATCAACGCGAACAGCAGCGCTCCGCGAAGCCGCGCCTCCTCGTCGTCCATGTCGTCGCTCTCGATGTCGGCCGCGAAGCGGTGCACGACCGCGGTCAGGGTGCGCCGCCGGAGATCTGCGGTGGCCTCGTCGCCGGCCGGGTCCCGGAGCAGCAACAGCAGCGGGTTCTGGTGTCCGAACTCCGGCCAGGCGTCCGGGTGCAGGCCCGCGAGGAGGTCGTCGATGACGGTCTCCGACCGTGCGGCCCCCTCGGTGGGGCGACCGTCGAACACGTGCGCCGTCTCGGCCAGCACCGCCGCGAGCAAGCCGTCCTTGGAGCCGAAGTAGCGGTTGATCAGCGAGACGTTCGCGCCGGCGTCGGCCGCGATCTCGCGCACCGTGGTGCGTTCGAAACCGAAGACGGTGAACCGTCGCTTGGCCGCCCGCAGCAGATCGGCCCGGGTGGCGTCGGCGTTGCGCTCCCGGCCCGCCGGTTCACCGGGTGTCGGCGCGGCGGGCTCATGTAAACGCATGTTGACCAGAATGCCATAGACGCCTAACCTCACGTGTAAACATGCGTTTGCTTAGTGAGGAGTCGTGGGATGACGAACACAACAGGGGTGCGGGACGACGTGGGCACCGAGTCGGGTTGGCGCGCGAACCTGGAGATCATCGCCATCGGACTGGGGGCTCTGATGGCTGCGTTGGCCCAGACGCTGGTGCTGCCGGTGCTGCCGCTGATCTCCCGCGACATCGGGGCGTCGACCACCGAGGCGCAGTGGTTGCTGACGTCGACACTGTTGGTCGGTGCGGCGGCGGTCCCCGTCATCGGCAGGCTGGCCGACATGTACGGGCGGCGTCTGATGCTCGTCGTCGCGCTCGGTGCACTTCTGGTCGGTTCGGTCATCGATGCCCTGACCGACGACATCCGGATCATGATCCTGGGTCGGGCGATCACTGGTCTGTCCAGCGCCGCGATCCCGCTCGGCATCTCTCTGCTGTCGGCGGTGCTGCCCGAGGCGCGTAAGGGCTCGGCCGTCGCCCTGGTCAGCGCGATGCTGGGTGTCGGTGGCGCCCTGGGGCTACCGCTCGCGGGCATCGTGGCCGAGCACTTCGACTATCACGCGCTGTACTGGATCGGTGCCGTCGGAGCGCTGGCCAGCATCGTGCTGGTGCTGACGGTCGTCGGCAACCCGCGCGGTGCGCGTCCGGGCGCGATCGACTTCCCCGGGATCGTTCTGCTCGTCGGCGGGCTCGTCTGCCTGGTCCTTCCGCTGTCGCAGGGGTCGTCGTGGGGCTGGGGCTCGTTCGCCACCATCGGTCTGCTGGTCGCCTCGGTGGCGCTGTTGGCGCTGCTGGTCGTCGTCGAGAAGCGTTCGCCCGACCCGCTCGTCGACATGCGTGCGCTGTCCAACCCGCCGGTCGCCATCACCAACGTGGCCTCGATCTTCGTCGGCTTCGCATTGTTCGCGAGTTTCGTGGGCACCGCGAACTACGTCCAGGCGCCTGAGGGGACCGGGTACGGGTTCGGGTCGTCGGTACTCGTGGCCGGTCTGTGCCTGATGCCCAGCGGTGTGCTGATGCTGGTGTTGGCGCCGGTGGCCGCGCGGTTGATGAAGGCCTGGGGGCCCGGTCGGGTCCTGTTCGTCGGCGGATTGATCATCGCCGCGGGCCTCATCGTGCGCATCATCCTCACCGATTCGCTGTGGCAGATCATCCTGGGCAGCACCATCGTCGGCGCCGGTACCGGCATCGCCTACGCGTCGTTGCCGTCACTGATCAACGTGCACACCCCGGCGGCCGATCTCGCGGCCGCGAACGGGATCAACACCCTCGCCCGGTCGTTGGGGAGCACGCTCGCCAGTGCGGTGGGCGGCAGTCTGTTGGCCGCGGTGACCGTCACCGTCGGTGGCGCGGCCCTGCCGTCGCTGGGTGGGTACCAGATCCTGTTCACCATCTGCGCGGTCGCCGCGACCCTCGCGGCGTTCGCGGGCCTGGCGGTGTCGTCGCCGAAACTCGCCACGCACGACCGCCAGGAGATGCTCGAACCGGTGTAGCCGTCCGCGGGGGCTTCGATCGAGGACCGTGGTTGTCCGCGATTGTTGCGACGGTGATGCACGTACTCGACCACCACCGCAGGAAGAAGGACCCTCATGCCCGATCGCTCAGGCTCCAGAATCGACCACCTGAACATTGCTGTGCCGGATCTCGCTGCGGCGGTGGAGTTCTACGAACCCGTGCTGGCTTCGATCGGTATCAGCAAGATGCTGGTGATCCCCAGCGGGTACGAGGAGGGCAAGCCCGGCATGACCGGGTTCGGCCTCGCCGATGTCAAGCCCTACTTCTGGCTCGTGGACGAGGGGGAGGTGGGTTCCAACATGCATCTCGCGTTCACCGTCGACACCCGTGCACAGGTCGAGACCTTCTATCGGGCGGCTCTCGATGCGGGGGCCACGTCGTTGATCGCGCCGTCGGTACACACCGAGTACCACGATGACTACTACGGTGCGTTCGTCCTCGACCCACATGGCATCAACGTGGAAGCGGTGTGTCACCACGCGATCTGAACCGCAACCACGTCCTTGGGCCGCGTTTCGTCAGGCGGACATGTCGATGTCGGTGCCGACGCCGGCGGCACGCGCCCACCCGATCACCAGCGCCGCGGTGGCGAGGTCCTGCAGGCCGATCCCGGTGGAGTCGAACAGCGTGATCTCGTCGTCTGCGTGACGGCCGACAGTCTTTCCGGAGATGACGTCGCCGAGCTCGATGGCGATGTCGGCCTCGGTGATGGCGCCCTCGGCGATGGCCATCAGCGCGTCGCCCGATTTCGCCAGTGCTGTCGCCCGGCTGTCCACGACGACCCGGGATCGGGCCATCGCGTGGCCGTCCACCTCGCGTTCGTCCGGTCGCGGCGCGGCGCCGACCGCGTTGACGTGCATCCCCGGACGAAGTGACTCCCCGAGCAGGATCGGTGTCACCGACGGCGTGAGCGTGCAGAGGATGTCCGCCTGAGCGGCAACGTGATCGACCGACTCGGCGTGCACGACGGGGATCGCCATGTCGGCGACCTTCTCGCGGAACGCATCGACCGTCGACGCCGAGCGCGACCAGACCACGATGCGGTCGATGGGACGGACGAGCGCGACGGATCGTGCGTGTTCGACGGCGAGATTGCCGGCTCCGACGAATCCGAGTGTCGATGCATCTGCGCGCGCGAGGTGTTTGGTCGCGACGGCACTGGTCGCGGCGGTCCGCATGGCGGTGATCGCCCGTCCGTCGATCAGAGCCACACATTCGCCGGTGACCGATGACGTCACGACGATCGTGGACCGCTGCCGCGGTCGACGGTGGGCCGGGTTGCCGGGGAGATCGGAAAGGATCTTCACCGCAACGAGTTCTGCGGTTCGCAGTTCGGCCGCCATCCCGATCACCGCGCCGTCCTCGGGTGCGTGCATGGAGATCGGGCGGGGATTCTGCGCGGCACCGGTACTCAGGTCGGCATGGGCCTGCTCGACCGCGTCGCGGACTGCGACACGGTCGAGCAGGGCGGCCACGTGGGAGTGCCGCAACACCAGGGTCATCTGTGTCAGCCGACCGCTACCAGCTCGGCCGCGTCGACGATCCGGGTGTCCACCAGGTCGGCGAAGGCCGGTGCGGACCGCACCATGGCTTCCTCGGCCAGGATGCGCATCCACCGATCGGTGGCGGGGCCGTCGATACGGACGGTGTCCCAGGTGCGCGAGCGCTGAATCCGCGCGCACGACGCCGACAGCGTCGCGAGCGGCATGGCCGGCCAGTGCTCGGCCAGCAGCGGTTCGAGCTCGGAGACCGGCGCCTGTCGGACCGCGGCCATACCGTCACTCAGCGCCGACGTGAAGGCGACCAGACGTTCACTGAGTTCGTCGAATCGATCTGTGCGGCAGTAGTACACGCTGTTCGGCCCGAGCCCGCCGACCTCGGCGTACTCGACGGCGATATGGCCGGTCCCGCGGTCGTGCATCGACTGCGCCGTGGTGATGTCGAGGATGATCGCGTCACCCAGACCGTCCTCGAACAGCTCCACGAACATGGGGGTCGACAGGTCACGCAGGAACGTGGTTCCCGCCGAGTCCACACCGGCCTCGCGCATCATCCCGGCCGTGATCGCGTACGGCGCGCTGCCGCCGATCCCGGGCGCCAGCACCGTTTTCCCGGTCAGCGACGCCCATTCGAAGTCGCCGACCTGTTCGGTGCGGGTGACCAGTGCCTTGGGGAACTGATGGTTCAACTGGGCGAAGACGGTCAGCTCTCGGGACGTACCGTGATACATCCCGGGAACCCAGATGCCACCGAGAGCGACGTCGGCGGTTCCGTCGGCCAGGTCGTCGAGCACGCCGGTCCACGGGTCGCAGGCCTTCGCGTGCACCGTCAGGTCACGGTCGGCGAAGAGGCCGGCGTGGTCCGCGTAGTACTCGGGCAGGTAGTTGAGCCCGTGCGCGGTGGCGGAGATGGACAGATGAGACATGGTGATGCAACTTTCTGTGGTGGGTCGAACTGAATTGCGATGGAGAGGGATTCAGGCGGCGGCGGGGATGGTTGCCGGGGTCTCGCTGGTGGCCTCCAGCGACTTGCCGAAGGTCTCGGGCCCGAAGTGGGCGGCGACCACGAGCAGTCCGTACATCGCGGCGATCATGAAGAACACCCCGGCGACCCCGGCGATGTCGAAGAAGAACAGCGCGGCGAACGGCATGACGGCGCCGGCGACGTTGCCGATCCCGTTGACGACCGAGGCGCCCATGGCGCGGATCGACGTGGGGAACAGCTCGGGTGTCCACACCGACAGCATGGTGTTGAGCAGCATCGTGAAGAACTGGAAGATGGCGCCCAGCACCAGGATCAGGACCACGTTCTGGGCGAAGACCGCGAAGGCGATGGCGGCGATGCAGCCCAGGACCGCGGCCGACATCACGGTGATCCGACGAGGCACACGGCTCGCGAGGTAGCAGGCCGTGCAGGCGCCGAACAGGCTGCCGATGTTCATGATCATGGTGAACAGCAGGGAGTCCGACAGCGAGTAGCCGCGTGACACGAGCAGGATCGGCATGAGGAACAGCAGGGTGACCTGCGCTCCGAACGACATCCAGGACGCGGAACCGATCGCGGCGGTCCGGCGCAGGTTGCGCCCCTTGAACACCTCGACGTACGAGGTCTTCACGTGCGGGAGTGCGTCGTCGGCGGTCACGAAGGACTTGGTCGGACCGGGGTCGCGAAGACCGGAGATCGAGCCGGACGCGAGGCGCGTCAGTGAGCGGTTGGCTTCGTCGACGCGTCCTTTCGAGAGCAGGAAGCGCGGTGACTCCGGCAGGTAGCGGCGGAAGAAGACCACCAGAACCGCAGGGAGAGCGAGGATCACGTACGTCCAGCGCCACGAGTGGTCGTCGCCGCCGAGAACTCCACCCAACGGGCCGAGCACGAGCAGGAAGAAGCCGAACGACGCGATGTTGCCGATGCCGCCCGAGGAGATGTTGAGCGTCGCGAGCAGTGAACCGCGATGGCGGGTGGCCACCACCTCGGCCAGGATCGCCAGGCCCACGGTGAACTCGCCGCCCAGGCCGATGCCGACGATGAACCGGCTGGCCAGCAACATCTCGTAGTTGACGGCGACCGCGCTGATCAGGCCACCGAGGGTGTAGACCAGCAGGTTGAGGCTCAGCGCGATCCGTCGGCCCCAGCGGTCGGCGATGTATCCGCCGATGAGTCGTCCGACCAGTCCGCCGATGACCGTCGCGGTGTTGATCAGCGTCAGCTGGGCGTTGCCGATCCCCAGCGATTCCTTGATGAGCGGCCCCATCGCTCCGGTCGAGTTCTGCTCGAGGCTGTCGAAGAAGAGCCCCGCCATCAGCAGCGCGATGACCGCCGCCTGCACACGGGTGAAGCCGATCTTGTCGAGCGTCGCGGTCAGACCCTGGGCGGGTGGGGTGGGGGGTGTGAGGGTGGTGGGTTCGTTGATCGGGGCGCTGATGGCCATGGCAGTTCTCCGGATGACGAAGTGGCACCGGGAGATCTGATGTCAACCGGTGGATCGCCAGTCGGGAGGTGCTGGGCGACTGAGTAATTTGTATACAAACAGTGTATCAACGGCGTTACTGAGCGCAACAGTTGCGTTAACGACGGGATATATCGATCAGGTCGTATACGAAATTAGGTGTCGACAGTGTCCTCAGTGTGCTCATCACGGCGCAGGTGTTCCTCCATCAGAAACCCTGCCTGCACGGAGGCGCCGCGCAGGATTGCCGCCGCCAGCACCGCATGGTCCTGTTGCGACGCGGTCGGATCGTCACCGAGACCCCACGCGACCCTGCGGCTCACGGTCGTGAGGAGTTCGCGGAGCTGGTCGTTGCCGGCGGCGACGGCGACGAGATCATGGAACGAATGTCCGATCGACCGGTCGTCGACGGGATCGGAGGTCGCCCGGGCGACGTCGGCTAGTTCGGCGGCGGCCGCGCCACCGCGGTTCTGGGCCGCGAGTTGCGCCGCGAGGACCTCGAGGCCACGCCGCACCTCGAGCAGTTCCCGGTTGTCCTTGCGCAACGTGGTCGACACCGTCGCCCCGCGATACCGGACGATGGTGACGAAACCTTCGCCCTCGAGCTGGCCGAGGGCCTCGCGCACCGGCACACGCGACACGCCGAACTGCTTGGCGATGGCCTCCTCGACCAGCCGCTCACCTGCGGCCAACCGGCCGGCCAGGATGTCGTCACGAATCACCCGCGCGATGACGTCGCCCGGGGATTCGTCCTCGCCGATGGTGTGCTGATCCACGTCCCGCAGTTTAGTTGGGTGGGCCGGGTGGTGGGGCGCATGATGATCTCGGTTCGCGCCGCCGGTCGGCGCCAGGCGACGAGGTGGTCCATGAGAGCGGTCAGTAGTTTGCGTGGGACGTTGACGGTGTCGGAGATCGCCGACCCGCGACCGGAGGCCGGGCAGTTGTTGCTGTCGGTCACGCGATGCGGGATCTGCGGATCCGATCTGCACGCCAAAGATCACTCCGACGAGCTCGAGGACGTCATGCGTGAGGGCGGGTACACCGACTTCATGCGGCACGACACCTCGGTTGTCTTCGGGCACGAGTTCTGCGGTGAGGTGCTCGAGACGGGCAAGGGTGTCGGAAAGCGTTTCGCCACCGGCGATCTGGTGGTGTCGTTCCCGCTGTTGCGCACCGCGGGCGCCGTGCACATGACCGGGCTGTCGCCGTTGGCGCCGGGCGGCTACGCCGAGCGCACCGTGGCCGAGGCGTCGATGAGCTTCGCCGTGCCCAACGGGCTGTCGCCGGACATCGCCGCGCTGACCGAGCCGATGACCGTCGCGTTGCACGCGGTCCGGCGCAGTGAGATCTCGAAGAAGGACGTGGCCATCGTCGTCGGTTGCGGCCCGGTCGGTCTGGCCGTGATCTGTCTGCTCAAGGCCAAGGGGGTGAACACCATTGTTGCGAGCGATTTCTCGGCCGGACGGCGCGAGCTCGCGACCCGATGCGGCGCCGACGTCGTCGTCGATCCCGCGGTGGACTCCCCCTACTCGGCCGCGGTCACCAAGGGCATGATCACCGAACTGCCCACGCTCTACGAGCTCGGTGTGGGATCGATGGAGAAGTTGCGAAAGATCCCCGGATGGGCGCACCTCTATCGAGCCGTGGACAAGCTGGGCGCCGCGGACCCGAAGCGGCCGGTGATCTTCGAGTGCGTCGGCGTGCCGGGGATGATCGACGGCGTCATCAGCGCGGCACCGATCGCGTCGCGGGTCGTGGTGGTGGGGGTCTGCATGGGCACCGACCAGATCCGCCCGGCGATGGCCATCGGCAAGGAGATCGACCTGCGATTCGTGTTCGGCTACACCCCGATCGAGTTCCACGACACCCTGCACCTGCTCGCCGACGGCAAGGTGGACGCGTCGCCGTTGCACACCGGAACCGTCGGACTCGACGGCGTCCCCGCGGCGTTCGACGTCCTCGCCGGCGCCGAGAAGCACGCCAAGGTCCTGATCGATCCGAGCAGTGCGGCCGTCCTGTGAGCGCCCCGACGCACCGCATCGAGTCCTTCACCCGGGACGGGCTGCGTTTCGACGTCTCCGACCGCGGACCGATCGACGGCGACGTGATCGTGCTCCTGCACGGATTTCCCGAACGTGCGAGCTGCTGGGACTCGGTGGTGCCGACACTGAACGCGCAGGGATACCGGACGCTCGCCCCCGACCAGCGCGGTTACTCACCCGGTGCGCGGCCGCCCCGCCGCCGCGACTACGCCTCGGGCGAGTTGGTGGACGACATCGCGGAGCTGATCACGGTTGCGGGCGGTCGGGCGCACGTGGTCGGTCACGACTGGGGAGCGAACATCGCATGGTCGATCGCCGCGGACCGACCGGACCTGGTGAGGACACTGACCGCGCTGTCGGTGCCCCATCCGACCGCCTTCATCCGTGCCGCGACACGTACGCGGCAGGGCCTCAAGTCCTGGTACATGGTCTTCTTCCAGACGCCACGGGTGCCGGAGGCCTCCGCCGCGCGACCCGGCGGCCGCATGGACCGGTCGCTGCGCGCAGCCGGGATGACCGCATCGGACGTCGAGCGGTTCCGGGCCGAGATCGTCGACTACGGCGCCCTGACCGGGGGCCTGAACTGGTACCGGGCGCTGCCCTTCACCGATCGCAAGCGGTTCGGCCGACGCGTGACGGTGCCGACGACGATGGTCTGGAGTGACGGCGACTCGTTCATCGACCGCGCCGGGGTCGAGGGGTGTGCTGACCTGGTCCGCGCGCCGTACGAACTCGTGGTGCTCGAGGGCGTCAACCACTGGATCCCCACCCAGGCCGCCGACGCGGCGGCCGACGCGATCCTCGCGCGAGCCCTGTCGGCCTGACCGATGTCGGCGCAGCGCGCCGACGCCTCTGTGCGTTTGCAGGCATGATCGAGAGAGTCGATCCGTCCGGATCGTGCGGCGCGGCGAGGGAGATCGACATCGGCATCAGTCTCAGGCCACGCGGTGGTCGGCGGTTCTGGGTGCTCGTCGCCGCGGCCGTCGTCGTCGTGCTGGCCGCGGTGATCGCCGTGGTCGCCACGACCGGCGGTGACGAGGACCCGGTCACCGAACGATCGATGACCGTCCCGGGCGTACCCGAGGCCGGACAGCCGGTCGGCCTCGACGCATCGGTGTTTCTGCCTCGCACCCGACCCGCACCGGCCGTCATGCTCGCGCACGGTTTCGGCGGGTCCAAGGCCGACCTGACCGCGCAGGCGCGGACACTCGCCGGGCGCGGCTACGTCGTGATCACCTACTCGGCGCGCGGATTCGGGGCCAGCGGCGGACTCATCCACCTCGACAACCCCGACTACGAGGTCGCCGACGCCCGCCGCCTGATCGATCTGCTGGCCACGATGCCGGAGGTCGAGCGCGACGGACCGGGCGACCCCCGCGTCGGCGTCGCGGGCGCGTCCTACGGCGGTGCACTGGCGCTGCTGGCCGCCGGATACGACCGTCGTGTCGACGCCGTGGCCGCCGACATCACCTGGAACGACCTGTCGCAGGCGCTGTTCCCCGTCGGTGTCGACTCCCAGGGTGCCGCCGGGGTGTTCAAACAGCAGTGGGCGGGTCAACTGTTCTCGCAGGCCACGCGCATGGCGACGTCGGACGGGTGCGGGAAGTTCGCGCCCGACGTCTGCGCCGCCTACCAGGCATCCGCCGCCGCAGGAGCGCCCGACGCGAGCCTGCAGACCCTGATGCGTGCGTCGAGCCCGGCGTCGATCCTGAGTCGTATCACCGCTCCGACGCTGCTCATCCAGGGACAGCAGGACTCGCTGTTCCCGATCGATCAGGCCGTTCGGAACGCCGAGGGCATCCGCTCGGCCGGAACCCCGGTCCGGATGCAGTGGCGCACCGGCGGCCACGATCAGCCGGGCGGGAACATCACCCCGTCCGTCGAGTCGTGGTTCTCCACGGTGTTGCAGGACAAGAGGACTCCCGATTCCGGGTTCGCCGCCGACGTCCCCGACGGTGCGCTGTCGACCGACACGGGCCGCTCGTCGGCGCGGCAGCTGACGGCGCCGTCGCTGGCCGAGGCGCAACGCCCGCGCGACGTCGCCGTGGCGGGCCCCGAGCAGACCGTGAACGCACCAGCCGGTGGCACCCCGTCAGCCATCACCGCCGTTCCCGGCATCGGAAGTCTGCTCAGTGCGGCCGCCGCGGCCACCGGCGCCGGCGCGCTGTCGGCGATCCCGGGTCAGGTCGCGGGCTTCGTGTCGGGACCGCTCGACGCCGACACCCTGATCGGCGGATCTTCCACAGTTCGCCTCCGGATCACCCCGCGAACCACCACGGACGCAACGCTGTTCGTATCCCTGGTCGACGTGGCACCCGACGGGCAGCGGACCCAGCCGTCCGGTCTGGTCACCCCCGTTCGACTCACCGGTCTGACGCCCGGACAACCCACCTCGGTGACCGTCGCACTGCCCACCGTGGTCCGGTCGGTGGTGTCCGGACACCGCCTGGCCGTTGCGGTCTCGACCACCGACCTCGGCTACCGGCTCCCGACCGACGCGCGCACGTACTCGGTGGCGTTGGAGTCGCCGACGCTGGCGCTGACCACCCTCACCGGGCGCGCCGAGTCGACGCCGTTCCCGTGGGGCTGGCCTGTCGTCGGTGTCATCGCGCTGCTGGCCTTGATCGCGGGCGTCAGCGTCGCGACGTGGCGCCGTCGGGCCCCGGGCGAGGCGGCGTCGGACGGAGAGGGTGTCTCGCCGATCGTGGTCGAGTCCCTGAGCAAGGAGTACGGCGACTCCTACCGTGCAGTCGACGACGTGTCGTTCCGCGTCGAGGCCGGGCAGGTCGTCGGCCTGTTGGGTCCCAACGGCGCGGGCAAGACCACGGTTTTGCGGATGATGGTCGGCCTCATCTCGCCGACGTCCGGGCACATCCGGCTGTTCGGCGAGGAGGTCCGCGCGGGGTCGTCGGTGTTGGCGCGCGTCGGTGCGTTTATCGAGGGACCGGGCCTGCTGCCGCATCTGTCGGGTCGTCAGAACCTTGATCTGTACTGGGCGGCCACCGGCCGACCGGCCGACGAAGCCGACTTCGAGACCGCGCTGGAGATCGCCGGGCTCGGGGCGTCGGTGGATCGCAAGGTCCGCAAGTACAGCCAGGGCATGCGGCAGCGGCTGGCCATCGCCCAGGCGATGCTCGGGCTGCCGGAGTTGCTGATCCTCGACGAACCCACCAACGGTCTCGACCCGCCGCAGATCGCTGAGATGCGTGAGGTGATGCGGCGCTACGCGGCCACCGGTCGCACGGTCGTCGTCTCCAGCCACCTGCTGTCGGAGGTGGAGCAGACGTGCAGTCACGTCGTGGTGATGCACAAGGGCCGGCTGATCACGGCCGGATCGGTGGACGAACTCGCCGGCGCGGCCACGTCGACGCTCGCCGTCGACGACGTCGCCGCCGCGCAGCGGGTGCTCGAGGCCGCGGGTGTGCGTGCGGAGGTCGTCGAGTCCCGACGGCACCTCGAAGAAGCGTTCCTCGACCTGATCGGAGATGAGTCCCGATGACCGAGAACACCGGTGGTACGGGCGAGGTCGAAACCGGCGGGCGTGCGGCGGCCACCCGGAAGGGCGTACACGACCGGCTCGACGGCATCGGTCCGGTCCAGCCGTCGACCTTCCGCCCGGGACGGACCCTGAGCCTGCGGGTCGAGGCGGTGCGACAGCTGCGCCGCCGACGCACGCAGGTCGCGGCGCTCCTCTTGCTGGTGCTGCCGCCCGTCATCGCCATCGCGTTCTCGTTGAGCTCGGACGATCCATCGACCGCGGGTTCGGACGGAGGCGGTCGGCAGAATTCGGCGCTGTACGGACTGGCGACGGCGGGCGGCGCGAACTTCGCGCTCTTCACCGAGTTCGCGGCGGGGTCGTTCCTGCTCACCGTCCTCATCGCGTTGTTCTGCGGCGACACCGTCGCGAGCGACGCGGGCTGGGCGTCGTTGCGCTACCTGCTGGTGATCCCGGTGCGACGCTCACATCTGTTGCGGCAGAAGCTGTTCATCGGGTTGGCGTCGAGCGCGATCGCGCTGATCCTGTTGCCGGTGTGGGCCTATGTGGTGGGTGGGCTGTTCTTCGGGTGGGGGCCGGCGCAGTCGCCGCTGGGTGGCGAGTTCACCAACGGTGAGACGTTGCAGCGTCTGGCGATCGTCGTCGGGTACACCTTGATCCAGTCTCTGGTGATCGCTGGTTTCGCGTTCCTGCTGAGTGTGGTGACCGACGCCCCGCTCGGCGCGGTCGGTGGCGCGACGATGCTGGTCATCCTGTCGAACATCCTGGATGCGATCTCGGCGCTCGACCCGTACCGCCAGTATCTGCCGACGCACTATCAGTTCGCGTGGCTGGATGCGTTGGGGCCGAACGTGGTCTGGGAGGACATGGCGCGCGGAGCCGGTATCTCGCTGATCTACTCGTCGGTGTTGTTCGGCTTCGCGTGGTGGTGGTTCGGCCGCAAGGATGTCGTGAGCTGATCCGCCGACCGTGCCGTAACCACCCGCCGACCGGGCCCTAACCACCCGCCGACCGGGCCCTAACCACCCGTCGAGCGGGCCTTAACCACCCGCCGAGCGTGCGCTTGCGAGAAATCAGCGGAAACAATGAACCGTCGGCGCTGATCGCGCGTCGAACGCAGCATGACCATCGACGATCAGCCCTTCCGACTGAGCGACATCGGACTACCCGCATCGATGACACCGCGCGAGGTGCCGCATCATTTTCGCCGTGTGCACCGCGCGGTCTACGTCAGTCCCGGGTTGACACTCGGGCCGGTCGAGACCATCCGGGCGGCGTGGTTGAGGGCGGGTCCGGAAGCGGTGGTGGGTGGAGTCAGCGCAGCGGTCCTGCACGGGGCGACGTTCTTCGACCACGGCGACGAGGTCGAACTGGTCCGCGCCCCGACCGGCCAAGGTCGACGACGCAGTCGCGTCCGCATCGTACGAACCGACCTCGATCCGCGAGACATCGTCGCCGTAGACGGCATGCCGGTGACCTCGGTGATCCGAACCGCATACGACCTGGGTCGCCGTGGACCCGCCTGGCTGGGTCTCGCGCACCTGGACGATCTGACTCGTTCCACCAACCTCGAGCTCGGCGTGCTGTGGCGATACGTCGTCGACCACCCGGCCGTACGAGGGATACGCCAGATCCGTGGGCTGATCCCGTGGGTCGACCCGAACGCGGAGTCATCAGGCGAGAGTTACATGCGGCATCTCGTTCTCGCACAGGGTCTACCGCGACCCGAAACCCAGGTGAAGGTCTTCGACGAGGCGGGGCGGACCGTCGCGAAGTTCGATCACGCGTACCGGGAGGAGAAGCTTGCTTTCGAGTTCGACGGGTTCGATTACCACTACAGCGACGAGCAACGGGCGTCTGACGCCCGACGGGATCGTGAAACGGCCCGACTCGGCTGGCACACCGAACGCCGGAACAGTGTCGAACTCTCCAACGACCCGTTCGAGTTTCTCGGCCGGCTCGAACTTCTCCTGGAGCAACGGGCTCGCCGAAGGCGTCGTTGAAGCACAGTCGGCAGGTAGTCAGGGCCCGCTCGGCGGGTGATTACGGCCCGCTCGGCGGGTGATTACGGCACGTTCGGCGGGTGGTTTGGGCACGTTCGGCGGGTGTTTACGGCCCGCTCGGCGGGAAACGTTGCCCGGTCACGTCGAACAGGTGGTGCACCGGATCGTGGATGAAGTATTGGCCCAGCGTCTCGATGGTGAACACGCTGCCGTCGCCACGCCGTCCGCTCCGCCCGAGCGCATCGTCGGGTACCGACCGGAAGAGTTCGGCCAGCACCGTTGCGTCGGAATGCATCTCGTGCAGGACGGTGGCCGCGTCCTGCTCGTTGTAGCGATCGGTGACCGCGGTGGCGTCCTGATCCCAGTTCTCGAACACCGGATTGTCCTCGGTCACCATCAGATCGACGCGTGCGGCGAACCGGCGGAAGACGTCGCGGACGTGCGCGGCGTACTCCAGGGGCGACCAGGTCGAATCGTCCGGCCGCAGGTGCGGATCGCCGAAGTCGAGTGCATCGGCCCATTGGTCGGCGTTGGCGAGAACGAGGTCGGGTATGTCGCGGAAGTCGACGCGGGATGCATCCAACCCGCATGCCTCACAGGGCCTCTCCAGCACCCAGGTCCAACTCTTCGTCTCCGGTTCGATGGGCATGGACGTCACAGTAGCCAGCCCAGAATCATGTCGACGGATCAGAATTGAACACCGCGCACAGTTGGCGGTGAACTTACGAGAATTGGCCGGATCGGCGCGTTGTCAGCGGGTCCCGACGTAGATGAACAGCGTGTACATGGCGACCGCCGGGAGCAACACGCACCACCCGGTGATGAGGATGTTGCGGACGTTGGCCGAGCGGCACAGCCCCATGACGCCCAGCATGTTCACGTTGGGCAGCGGACCGTACGTGTCGGCCTTGGATGCGAACAGCAACACCACCACCCAGACGCCGGCGCCGATCCCCGCAATGGATGCGAGCTCACCGAAGATCTTGTCCAGCAGGACCACCTGCGCGGCCGACGCCCCCGGCACGCCGACCCAGCCGATGAGCGCGACGGTCATCGCGAACAGGAAGGGGGTCAGGCCCCGGATCTCGGTGCCGTACGACCCGAGGACGACGGTGAACGGGTTCAGGCGTGCGATCGCGTTGAAGAGCAGCGCCAGCAGATAGAACAGGACGAACAGCCACGCCAGCTTGGCCGCTCCTCGGTAGGCGTTGACGGCGAACGCTTTCGGCGACATCCCTGCGCCCGCGGCGGTCACGATGGAAAGCAGCGGTAGCGCGAGCAGCGGTAGCGCGATGCCCGCGGTGGTGATGGTCGCGACGACGAGAACGGCCACCAGGGTCATGGCGAACGCCACCGCGGCGCGGCCGGACCGTCGGTCATCGACAGCGGGGGAGTCGGTCTCGATCGCGCCCAGCTCCTCCGGTGAGTAGTGGTCGTCGCCGCCGGCGGTACGCCTCTGCATCCACGGGACGACGATCATGCCGACCACGATCGACAGCACGGCGAGGGGGCCGCCACCGTGGAGCAGGTACCCGAGGTAGCCGGTGTCGGCGGCCTGCATGATCGCGATGTTCCCGCCGGCGAACGGGGCGATCGCGAATCCGGCACAGCCGCCGATGAAGATCGCCGACGCGGTGGCCGACCTGGTTAGTCCGGCGCGCGCCGCCACCGGGAGCAGCACCGGCACGGCGACCGCCAGAGCGCCGGCCAGTGTTCCCAACGCGGCGACAAGCAGGAAGCACGTCAGCATGATCCCGGCGGCGACCGACGTCGTGTTCGAGGTGCCGACCACCCGGATGGCCGCCGACACGATCCGGGTCGCCGCCCCACTGGCACGGAGGATCTCGGCGAGGGCGCCTCCGAGCAGGATCACCACGCCGATGATCGTGACCTGGTCGACAGCCGACTCCCGCGCGATCTCGACCACCGTCTGCGGTCCAGGGAGCAGGAGCAACGCGGCCGAGAGGACCGACACCGACGTGGCCACCAGGATTCGCATGCCGAGAGCGGCGAGGATTCCGTAGAGGGCGATGGGCAGGAACCCCCACAGGGTCGACGGCTCGACCCGCAGTCCGACCACCAGCGAGACGACGATGCTCACCGCGGCGACGAGATTGACCGGGCGGGTGAGTCGTCGGATGTCGCCGGGGCGCTGCCCAGTGAGCAACGGTGTGGTCTGCAACTCGGGCCTCCGGCGTGGTCGTGAGAACGCCGACTGCCGGGGACCTCGGTGTCGCCCGGCGCCTGTCGGACGAGTTGCGACATTACAGGGAAACCGGGCCCACCCTGCAGCTCCGCCGCTTTGTGGGACGTGCGCCAGGAAACCTTGTTCGGGTTCGTGGAGGGGTCACGGGTCCTACGTCGGGGTACCTACCGGGTCTGTCGTCGGGGCGCCTTCGGAGTGCTCGGACTTCTCGGAGTCCGTTCCCGGGTGCGCCGGCAGGTAGATCAGCGTCAGCACGGCTGCCACAGCGGTGACCGCGCCCGCCACGATGCATCCGGTGGCGAAGCCGTCGACGAAGCCGGACCGCGCGATCTCGGCGAGCTGCGCCCCCGCCCGGGCGCCGACCTCCCCGAACTGGGACGCGGCGACGCGGGACGCCTCGAGTGCGGCGCCGACGGAATCGCGAGCGGGATCGACCAGTCGCTCGGGCAGACCCGCCGTGGCGTCGAGGTGGTCGCGGTAGACCGACAACGCCACCGATCCGATGACCGCGACGCCGAGGGTGCCGCCGAGTTCTCGGGTCGCGTCGTTGACCGCCGATCCCATCCCGGCCTTGTCCGGCGGGACGACGCCCATGATGGCCTCGGTGGCGGGTGCACTGGTCAGGCCGATGCCGACGCCGAGGAAGATCATCTGCCCGGCGATGACGAGGTAGCTGGTCTCCGAACCCACCGTCGCGGCCCAGCCGAACGCCAGGCTCAACGACACGAGGCCGAGCGCCACGATCAGTTTCGATCCGACGCGCACGGCGAGGCGCGGCCCGACCAACGAGGCGACCGCGATGGAACCCGCCACCGGCAGCATCCGGATGCCAGTCTCGAGCGCGCCGTAGTCGCGGACCGACTGGAAGTACTGGGTGACCAGGAAGATGAAACCGAACAGGGCGAAGAAGGCCGCGGTGACCGCGCCGCTGGCCGCCGTGAAGCGCAGGTTGGCGAACAGCCGCACGTCGAGCATGGGATGCGTCGCGCGGATCTCCTGCAGGACGAACAGGGTGAGAAGAGCTGCGGCGGCGATGAACCCGATGATGGTCGCCGTCGACGACCACCCTCGATCCGGTGCCTCGATGATCGTGTAGACCAGCAACCCGAGGGCGAGCGTGGACAGTCCGAGCCCGATCAGGTCCAGCGGCGGGGTCGACGGGTCGCGAGAGTCGGGGATGAACCGGAAGGCCACGACCAGCGTGACTGCCGCGGCTGCGCCGACGAACAGGAGAATCGAACCCCACCAGAAGGATTCGAGCAGTGCGCCGCCGACAACCGGCCCGACGGCGACCGAGATACCCGTCGCCGCACCCCAGATGCCGATTGCCTTGACGCGCTCGGAACGCTCGGTGAAGACGTTGGTGAGGATGGACAACGTCACCGGATAGACCACCGCCGCCGCGACGCCGGCCAGCGCTCGCCATGCGATCAGCACGTCGGGATTCGAGCTCCAGGCCCCGGCGATCGACGCGATCAGCGACACCGCCAGCCCCATCAGCAGGAACCGACGTCGACCGAACCGGTCGCTCAGCGATCCGGCCGCGAGCACCAGCGCCGCGAAAGCCAGATTGAACGCATCCACGATCCACAGCAGGTCTCGCGTGGAGGCGCCCAACTCGGTGACCAACGACGGCAGCGCGATGTTGACGATGGTGGTGGAGATGTTGACGACGAACACGGCTGCGCACAGCGATACGAGCACTGCGACCTTGTTCGTCCCGCGTTCCGTCGACCACCCGAGGCTTTGCATAACGAAGTTCTACCACGGCGCCAATCGATCTCACAAGATCAGACGGGGACGCGGCTCAGGTGGTCAGGCGCCGCGGGGTCGTCGTGAGAGCATGAAACCCATGGCAGAACGGCATGACGACACCGACGCGGAGACGCAGCCGGAGCCGGTCCGCGACCGATTGGTGACCGTCACGATCGCCCTGCTGGCCGACGTGGGCCCCTCGGAGATCAAGGTCCGACGGATCGCGGAGGAGGCCGGCGTCTCCACCATCGCCGTGTACCACCATTTCGGCGGTGTCCGTGAGCTGCTCCAGGTGGTGGTCGGCCGTGGCTACCGCACCCTGCGGACCGCCTTCGAGAGGGCGGCCGCGGCGGGCCCCGACCCGGGCGCCCAGTTGTTCGCGATAGCCCTGTCGTGTCGGCAGGTGGCACAGGACAACGCCCACCTCTACGACATGATGTTCGGACTCTCGACACGCGGGACGTACCGATACGTCGCCGAGGCACCGGACGGAGGCCCGACCCAGCAGTTCCTCGAGTCGTACGCCGTCTTCGCCGCCGCCTGCCACCGACTGGTCGAGTCGGGACGCATCACGATCACCGACGGACATCAGGTCGCCGCCGAACTGTGGAGTGCCGTACACGGATTCGTCACGCTCGAGATGGCCGGGCATTTCGCGCGCTTCGACAACCCGGTCGGTCAGGTGCTGGCGCCGATGTGCGTCAATCACTTCGTCGGATTGGGTGATGAGCGGTCGCGCGCCGAGAGGTCTGGGCTCGACGCAGTCGCATGGTGGAACTCCGAGGGCCCCGGCAGCGAGAACGCGGCGGCGAAGATCTCGATCTGACCGCCGACTGCCCAGTGAACGTCCGCAAATGCCCACTCAACGTCCGTAGCTGCCCACTCGACGTCCGTATCCGCCCAGTCGACGCGGGTCCAATTCCGACGGAGTCAGGTGCCGGTCGACCCACCGTTGATGTGATCCCGCACATCCGACGCGGTGGCGCCTCCCGCGACGACGTACACACGATCGTCGTCGCGGGAGGCGTTGTTCCACGAATCGTCGTCCAGGTTCTGCCAGTCCACGAGTTGACCGTCGGCGTCGAAGGCCAACTGCGCCCGGTTCGGGTGGCGGATGGCGACGCGGGCGATGCGGTGGGCGAGCGCATCGATGTCCGCGGTCTCCATGGTCATCTCCTCACATCGGCGTGGAACCCAGTATCGAGGACGACCGAGGGGATCGGCGTCACGACACCCGTGCCCAGCCTCCTTGTGCTTGCGCAGTGTTTGGGGTCTGCTGAAGCGATGGCTGACGACGACGACAATTCACCGCACCGGGTGTTCGATCCCTCGAGCGGGAAGGACCCCGACACCGAGGGCGTCGCGGACGGCGACGACGTTCCCGCGCCCCGCCGTCGTGGTTCGTCGGACGACGACGAGGCCTCGACGTCGGACGACGCCGAGGCCTGACCGTCGGATCACGCCCGATCGTGGAGGGTGACCTGGTAGCCGTCGGGATCGGCGAAGGTGAACGTGCGGCCGAACGGTCCGTCGATCGGATCCGACACGATCCGGTGACCATCGGCGGTCAATGCGTCGTGAATGGCCTGGACGTCGGTGGCGTGCAGCCAGATGGCCGCGCCGATCCCGGGTTGTGCGACCGAATCGAGGTCGGTGCCGGGGACGATGTCGCGCAACGCGAATGCGATGGGCGCCGTCTCGAAGACCACGGCGTGGGGCGGGCCCGCCTGGGAGCGGACGAGGCCGAGGTACTGCTCGTAGAACGCCTGCGATGCTGCGAGATCGCGAGCCTGCAGGGAGATGAAGTCGGGACCGGTGACCGGCATGTGATGCTCCTTGGTTGTGTGTCAGTTTTCTGACACACGCAATGTATGTCAGAATACTGACATGAGTCAAGACGGCGGCGGCATCGATCTCGAGACGTCGGTGGGTTACCTGCTCAAAGAGGCAGCGAGCGCCCTGCGGGTGGCCATGGAATCGGTACTGCGCCCACTCGGGTTGACCGTCACGCAGTACTCATGCCTCGAGTTGCTCAGCCAACGCCCGGGCCTGTCCAACTCCGAACTCGCACGGGGGACCTTCATCACCCGGCAGTCGATGAACGTACTGGTGCAGGCGTTGGAGCGCGATGGCTACGTCACCCGGCCGACGCAGGCGCCCGTCGGCAAGGTCCTGCCGACGGCGCTGACCCCCCGAGGCCGGCGAAGTCTCGACAGGGCCAGTGCAGCAGTACGTTCCGTCGAGGTACAGATGCTGAGCGGCCTCACCCAGGACGATCGGTCGCAGGCGCTGACGAGTCTGCGCAGCATGGTGCAGGCGCTGCATGACGTCGACGGCAACAGTTGAGCGGCGGTTTCCGAGCGAGGGCTCTCCGCTATTCCGCGTCTGCCAAGACGATGTCGAACTCGACCCGCGCCCAGACGGCTCCGGCCAGATCGCGGCCGTCCGGTGTGGCGGTACCGGCCGCCTGCTCGACGAAGTCCATGACCAGCGAATCCTTCACGCCGAACACCGAATCGGAGTCCAGCAGGTCATCTCCGCGGACGAAGATGTGGGTGACCAGCCGACGCATCCCCGGTGCGGTCACCATGAAGTGCAGATGCGACGCCCGCATGGGTGACCGACCCACCGCGGCGAGCAGCGACCCCACCGGCCCGTCGTGCGGGATCGGGTACGGCGTGGGGGTGAGCGCCCAGAACGCGTACCGACCGTCGTCGTCGCTGAACAGGTGTGCGCGGGCGCTGACCCGTTCCTCGTCGTACTGAACGTCGTACAACCCGTTGTCGTCGGCCTCCCACACCTCGATTCGCGCCCCCGCCAGCGGCTTTCCGTCGGCGGTGCGCACCGTGCCCTCGACCCAACAGGGTTGACCGCTCGCGCCACCGGCGATGTCCCCGCCGATGGCCACCTCGGGGGAGTCCTCGATGAAGAACGGTCCGAACACCGTGGCCTCGGTGGCTTCCCCGCGGGCCTCGTTGTTCACCGTGACGGTCTGCATGGACGCGCCGAGGACATCGGACAGCAGGATGAACTCCTGACGTCGGTCATCGGTGATGTGTCCGGTGGCGGTCAGGAATTCGATACCCGTGTTCCATTCGTCCTCGGTGAGGCGGACGTCCCGCACGAAGGCGTGCAGGTGCCGGGTGAGTGACTGCAGCACATCTCGGAGTCGGGGATCGTCGGCGCCGTCGAACGACGCCACCACCCTGTCGACGAGCTCGTCCTCGCGGGCCGCCTGCGTCGGTGAGACGGTCGGCGTGTTCTCGGGTGTCATGTCCGGCCCTCCAAGGGGTGTGCGGTCGGTACGTCGCCCGTGCTGGCGGCGGTGAGGATGGTGGTCAGGTCGCTCGCGGTGACCGGACGTGGGTTGGACTCGGGAACCACGGGCAGGATCCGCGCGACCGCGTCCGGGATCATGGTCGCGTCGAAACCGTACGGCAGCAGCGATGTCGGGGCGCCCACCCGTTCTCGGAGTCGTGCCAGTCCGTGGTCAGCGGACTCGGTCCCGAACGCGGCGGCGATCATCCGGGCCGCGTCGGGTGCGGTAGGTGCGTTGAACGCGAGCACGTGCGGCAGGATCACGGCGTGGGTCTGGGCGTGCGGGAGGTCGTAGGCGCCGCCGAGCACATGGCAGATCTTGTGGTGCAGGCCCGAACCGGCGGAGGCGAAGGCGACGGCCGACAGATACGCCCCGAGCAGCATCTCGTCACGCCCGATCCGGTCGTCGGCGTCGGCGACGACGGCGGGCAGCCCGGCGTCGAGAGCGCGGATCCCGGTGACGGCCGTCGACGCGTTGATCGGATCCGCGCGCGGACCCCACAACGAGTCCACGCAGTGCGCCAGGGCGTTCAACCCGGATGCGACGGTGAGCTCCAGGGGCAGTTCGACACTCAGCGCCGAATCGTAGATGACACTCGTCGGCAGCACCCGGCGGTCGACACCGGTGGTCTTGCGTCCCGCCTCGGTGAGCCCCCACACATCGGTTGCCTCCGACCCCGCGTAGGTCGTCGGGACGGCGACGATCGGGATGCCGCTCGTCAGCGCAACCGCTTTCGCCAGCCCGGTCGCCGACCCGCCACCGATGCAGACGAGGAGGTCGACGGAGTTCTCGCTCGCGATCGTCCGGGCGTGGTCGGCGACATCGACAGGGACGTGCGGGGCCACATCGGTGTGGTGCACGACAACCGGGATCGACCCGATGACCTCGGGATGAGCACGGGTGGCGATCACCATGACCCGCGCCGCGCCGAGCCGGACTACCTCGTCGGCGAGATGCGTGCCGGCGCGGCCGTGACCGAACAGCACCCGTTGGGCCGGGGTGTCGTGGACGAAGATCACGCGGTCACCGACACCGGCTGACACAGGACGGTGGCCAGGGCCTGCCGCAGTGCGACCTCCGGGTCCGACGGCAGAACCATTGCCCGCCAGGCGATGTGCTTGTCAGGACGCACCAGGATCGCACCCGATTCGTCGATCTCGCGGATCGCGGCCCAGTCGAAGTAGAGGTCGGTGATCTCGCGCCCGGGGCCGATGACGACGGTCCGGACCGTCACCCCGAGCTGCTGCGACACCGACTCGGCGGCCGCGCCCCAGTCCTCGCCCGCGATGCCGGTGAACAGCGTGAACTGGGTGGACGGAGCGAGGTCGTGGGTGGAGTACCGGTGTGTGGTGTCGCCGACCCACACGTGTGGCAGTCGTGAGCCGGGGACCGTGGAGGCCTGGTAGTACAACTCGGCGTCCCGCAGCGGCTCCGAAGCCGGGCCGTCGGAGACCACGGCGTCGGACACATAGAACTGTCCGAGTTCCACCCCGTGGGCGTTGAACTCGTAGTTCTTGATGTCCATCGCCGCGGCGATCGCCGCGCGCTTGCGTGCACCGGCGGGGGTGTTCGCCTTGCGTTCCTCCATCTGTTCGATCATCTCCGCCTCGGTGGTCGCGCCGCTGACGCCGAGGGCGTCGAAGAGTTGGACGAACTCCCGACCGGACTTGTTGGCCCGCTTGACGATCTGCTCGGCGACCGGGGCGCGTTCGGCAGTGTAGGTGTCGAGCAACGCCGCTCCGGCGTCGCCACGCAGCACCGCGGCGATCTTCCAGGCGAGGTTGTAGGAGTCCTGGATGGACGTGTTCGAACCCAGCCCGTTGCTGGGTGGATGTCGGTGGACGGCGTCGCCGACACAGAAGACGCGACCGGACTGCAGGCGTGTCGCGTACTGTTCGTTGTTGCCCCACAACGAGGTACCGGTGATCTGCACCTCGAGGTCCGGATCGCCGACGAGGTTGCGCACGATCCGGATGGCCTCGGCCTCGTCGACCGACGGCGGTTCGCCCGCGATGTCGTATCCCCAGACGATCAACCACTCGTTCCACGGGCGCACCATGCGCACGAGGCCCGCCCCGATGCCGCCGACGTTCGACCCTGGCTGGATGACCCAGTACAGAACCGAGGGCCGGTGACCGACGAACGCGGCCATGTCCGCGGTGAAGGTGATGTTCATCGACCCGGCGATGTCCATCCGCCCCTCCATCGGCAGGTCGATGTCGTCGGCGACGCGCGACCGCGCACCGTCGGCACCGACCAGGTACTTCGCGCGGATCGTCGACTCCATCCCGCTGAACCGGTCGAGCACGCGGACGGTGACCCCGTCGTCGTCCTGGGTGTGCGAGAGGTACTCGGTGGAGAACCGGGTCTGCGTCCCGCGCATCGTCGCGTTCTTCACGAGGATGGGTTCGAGGTAGGTCTGCGGGATGTCGCAGTTCAGCGACGGTGACGCGAGCACGTAGTCGCCGTGCCGAGCCGGGTGTGTCCCCCAGGTGAGGACGCGTCCGAGTTCCTCACCCGCGATGGACGTGCAGAACACCGTGTCCCCCATCAGTTCGTGCGGGGTCGCCTCGGCGAGCACCTGGTCCTCGACGCCGACGTCGCGCAATATCTCCATGGTCCGCTGGTTGGTGATGTGCGCGCGGGGTGTGTTCGCCGTCCACCGGTATTTGGTGATCATGATGTTCGCGACGCCCAGAGTGGACAGGAACAGCGCGGCCGATGCCCCCGCCGGACCGGACCCCACGATCAACACGTCCGTGTCGATCTGATGGTCGCCGGGCAGTGCGGTGTCGGCCATTCCGTCGTCGAACGCAACCATGGTGTGCCTCTCGAAGAGGATCCGCGCACCGTTGCGTCGGATCGTCATCGGCAGTGTCACACGTCACAGCGGGCTGGTTCCGGCCTCTCGCGCCGTAGGCGGAATCGGACCAGGATCCGGCGGGAAACGACAAGCGGGCCGACGGTCAGCGACCGGCGTCGCGTACCTCGGTGGGGGTGACTCCGAAGGCCGTGCGGAACGTGCGCGAGAAGTATGCGGGCGAGGAGAATCCGCACTCGGCAGCAACATCGGTGATGGCAGGACGCCGGCCGTCGACCTGTGACAGCAGGCGGTGGGCCCGGTCGAGTCGACGACGCAGGACGTATGCCGAGACCGATGTGTCGTGCGCGGCGAACAGTCTCGACACCTGGCGGGTGCTGACGCCGACGGCCGCGGCGATGTCGGAGGCGGAGAGCAGCGGGTCGTGTGCGGAGCGGGCCACGACGACCTCGATCTCCGCCCACACGGCGGTGTCGGCGCGGCGGTTCCCGTCGAGCACCGACCGGACGAGGTCGAGGATCTCGGATTCCGAGGGCGCACCGTCGTCGACCAACGATCGGGTCACCGCTCGCGCCAGTGCCCCACCGCGGAGATCCGCCGACGGCCCGGTGCCGAACTCGAGCACCGTCGGTCCGCCGACGTCGTCACGCCCGGTGAGGTCACGGGCGACCGTGCGCGGGACCTTCACGACCAGTTCGGTCAGACCACTCGAGAAGCCACGCATGAAGGGCTTGTCGGCGTCGGCGACGACCAGGTGTCCGGGGTCGACCAGGAACGCGCCGCCCGTGTGGTGGAAGAACCCGCTGCCCGCGAGCACGAGGTAGATGACCACGGCGTCGGCCGGGTTCGCCGACACTGCCGACGATGTGCGCTCGACGACGTGCGCCGACCCCTCCACGCGGCCGAGCTGTACCGATGGCATCGTCCGGGTGATCTCGGTGGCGTCGAGCCGGGCGCCGTCGAGCGTCGTGCACCGCAGCCCGATCAGCTGTGCCGCGTTGTGCCGCTCCCACTCCGCCACGCGATCACCGACCGGGAGGTCGGCGGTGGAGAACGCGGTCAGCGACGTCATGGGTTCACAGTCGCCCCGGTTCTCCACCGCGTCAAGCACATGAGGGTGCCCGGGCGATGAGCTACGACCGGAAGAACTCGAGCAGGTCGTTGTTGATCGTCTCGGCCTCGGTGGTCGGCATCCCGTGCGGGAAACCGGGGTAGATCTTCAGAGTCGAGTTGGGCAGCAGCTCCGCCGAGCGCACGCCGGCGTTCTCATACGGAACCACCTGGTCGTCGTCTCCGTGCATGACCAGGGTGGGGATGGTGATCCCGGCGAGGTCGTCGCTGAAGTCGGTCTGCGAGAACGCGACCACGCCGTCGTAGTGCGCCTTGGCCCCGCCGATCATCCCCTGGCGCCACCAGTTGGCGATGACACCCTCCGACGGGGTCGCGCCGGGGCGGTTGTAGCCGTAGAAGGGGCCCTCGGCGAACGTGCGGAAGAAGTCGGCGCGGCGGGTCGCGACCTGGACCTGGATGTCGTCGAAGACCTCCTTGGGCACGCCGCCCGGGTTGGCCTCGGTCTTGACCATGAGCGGCGGCACCGAACTGATCAGCACAGCTTTGGCAGCGCGATCCATGCCGTGACGGGCGAGGTAGCGGGCGACCTCACCGCCGCCGGTGGAGTGGCCGACGTGGATCGCGTCGGTGAGGTCGAGATGGTTGACGACGGCCGCGAGATCGTCGGCGTAGTGGTCCATGTCGTGTCCGGAGTCGACCTGCTCGGACCGGCCGTGGCCCCGTCGGTCGTGCGCCACCACCCGGTACCCCTTGTCGAGGAAGAACATCAGCTGCCCGTCCCAGTCGTCCGACGACAGGGGCCAACCGTGGCTGAAGACGATGGGCTGCCCTGTGCCCCAGTCCTTGTAGAAGATCTCGACTCCGTCGGTGGTGACGACACTGGGCATGGGGCCTCCTGGGCTACTGGTCGCGTTGCCCCGATGGGGAACCGGTCGCGACCGGATGGGTTGGCGATCGAGTTCGACGGATGTGTCGTTGCTCGTGGCCACAGAGTGGCAGAGGTCGTCGTTGCGACGCCCCCCGTTTTGCGCCAGGAATGCCCCGTTTTGGGACTCGGCCTGTGGTCGTCACGGCATCTGCGATGCAGCGACGGGAATGACCGATCGGAAACTTGATTTCCCCGGTCGACGGACGGCAAGCTGAGAACGTTCAGGTGCTCTGGCCCGCGGCACGCGACAACCATCTCGGTGGGAGTGTCCGTGAGATTGATAGTGGCAGTGGTCAAGCCGTTCGTGGTCGATGATGTCAAGGCCGCGCTCGACGACCTCGGGGTCGGTGGGGTCACGACCACCGTCGTCCAGGGGTACGGGCGCCAACGCGGTCACACCGAGGTCTATCGGGGCGCGGACTACGCCATCGATTTCGTTCCCAAGACCCGGTTGGAGACCGTCGTCGATGACGCTCTCACCGACCGGGTGGTCGACGCGATCACGCTTGCGGCCCGGATGGGAACCATCGGTGACGGCAAGATCTGGGTGAGCCGGGTAGAGGCCGTGACGCGGGTCCGTACCGGCGCCACGGGGTCAGGTGCGTTGTGAGCATCGGTGATGTGTTCGCGCCAGTCCCTTGCCGGACGTGCGGGGCCGGGCTATGACGCCGCCCTGCGGGCCGATTCCATCGAGATGGAGCCGTCTCGTGCGAGTCGTCCGCTCGTGGTTCACCGGTTCGGCAACGCGGTCGCCGGGTGCGTCGTCGTGAGCCGCTCCTGACGTGTTCAGCCGTCCGAAGAGCGCAGCGTCGACCGGAGCAGGGCCAGGACCTCATGTCGGACCGGGTCGGTGATCCGCTCGCTTGTCGCTGCATAGAGATCGATGTCGGGTATGCGGGGCAGTCCGCGGACGGTGCGCAGACCGTCGGGCGTCGGACCGATTCGGGGGAGTGGTGTCATTCCCACCCCGTCCCTCGCCGCGCCGATGACCGACGTGTGGTTGACGCACTCCGTCGCGACGCGGTGTGGCCGTCCGCCCAGTGAGGCAACGGCCTGGTGGCGGATCGCACACGGCGCCGCGAACAACACGAGGTCCTCACGGGGAACGTCGTCGACGGCGAACCACCGCAACGGGATCGGGGCCACTCGAACACTTCCCCGGGCGGGCCGGGTCAACATCATTGCGACGTCGGCCCGGTCGTCGTGGACGAGGTCGCGAACGTGAGCGCTGCGGGTCAGACGCAATCGCACGGCACGGTCGGGGAGTCGTTCGTGCAGGAGGGACACCACGGTCGGGACGAGGAACTCGGCGGCGTGTTCGGTTGCCGCCACCAGGATCTCGTTGTCGGCGAGTGGTGTGAGGGTGTGCACGGCGTCATCGTGCTGTTGGACTATGTCGCGAGCTCGGATCGAGAGCTCCTCACCGTCGCTGGTCAGCGAGATCCCGCGCCCCTGAGGAATCACGAGGCGACAGCCCAGTTCCCGCTCGAGCCTGCGGATGTGTCCGGTCACCGCGGACGGTGACAGGTGCAGGGTGTCGGCGGCGCGCCGAACGCCCGAGAAGGCGACGACAGCGGCAAAACTGCGCAGCGGGGTGATGTCGAGGGTGGGCACGCCCCGATTGTGCCCGACCGTTCACGATCGGTGAACAGTGTTGGAGTGATGGCATCGGTGGGCGCACGGTCGAGTCATGCCCCAACGATCCCTGTCCCCGCGCCTGGCCGCGCCGACGGTGCTGCTCTACGCGGCCGGCTATCCGATCGGCGCAGCCGCGGTCGCGGTGATGTCACCCTTTCTCGTCATCGCGCTCCGGTTCGCGGCGTCGGCCGCGTTGCTGTGGGCGATCGTCTCGATCCGTCGACCGACGTGGCCCTCACGTCGCACGGTCGGTCATGCCGCCGTCGCGGGTCTCATGACACAGGGCGTGCAGTTCCTGGGGTTGTACTGGGCGCTCGCGCACGGGGTGCCCTCCGGTCTCGGCGCACTCGTCATCGCGCTCAACCCGGTAGTCACGGCCGGGGTGATGGCAGTGTCGCTCGGTCACCGTGAATCCCGGCAGGGGATGCTCGCGCTCGTCCTGGCCGCGGTCGCAGTGGTGCTGGCGTGCGCCCCGAAGATCGCCGCCGATCACGATGTGGGCGTGGGCATCGCAGCGGTGCTGCTGGCGATGGTCGGCCTGTCCGTCGGCGGCGTGTACCAGGGCCGCTTCTGTGCGGACATGGACGTGTGGTTGGTGACCGCAGTCGGTCTCACGGCCTCGACCCCGGTCGCCGCGGTGTTCGCGATGGCATCACCGGACCACGTCACCGACCTTCCCCGGGCGCTGGTGCTCCTCGTCCTGATGGTCGTGTTCAGTTCGGTCGGTGCCACGACCCTGTACTCCGCGTGCATCAAGACTGCCGGGGCACGCGCCGCATCGATCCTGTTCGCCGTCATTCCTGCAGCCGCGTCGGTGATGGCGTGGTTCGCGCTCGGAGAGGCGCTATCGCCGCTCTCGGTGGCCGGGCTGGCCGTCGGCGCCGGCGCATGTCTGGTGCAGTCCCGGTCGTCGCCTCCGGCGCCCACATCCCGCTCGACGACCCACAACTCATCGACAACCAGTGAGGACCACATCCATGAATGACGCCCTGATCTTCCGCGACGCCACCGATCTCGCCGAGCTCATCCGAACGCGGCGTGTCTCCGTGGTGGAGGTCGTGCAGGCGCATCTCGATCGAATCGACGCGGTCGACCCGGCGATCAACGCCGTGGTGACCGTGAACGAGAACGCCCTTTCGGCAGCGCGCGCTGCCGATGCTGATCTCGCGGCCGGACACGACGTCGGGCCGCTGCACGGTGTGCCGTTCACCGTCAAGGACTCCATCGACACCGCCGGTGTGATGACGCAACGCGGATCTCCGATCTTCGCCGGCCGGACACCGGACACCGACGCGACGAGCGTCGCGAGGATGAGGGCGGCCGGGGGAATCCTGTTGGCAAAGACCAACCTCCCGGAGTTCTCGTATTCCACCGAGAGCGACAACCTGCTGACGGGGCGGACGAACAACCCGTGGAACCTCGACCGCACACCCGGCGGATCGAGTGGCGGGGAGTCCGCGGCGATCGCGGCGGGCATGAGTCCGCTCGGCCTGGGCACCGACCTCGCGATCTCGGTGCGGGGCCCCGCCGCGCAAACGGGGATCACCGCACTCAAACCGACGCACGGTCGGATCCCGATGACCGGGGTCTGGCCGCGGGTGCCCCGACGGGACTGGCACGTCGGCCCCATGGCGCACACCGTTCGCGACCTGGCCCTGGCGTACTCGGTGATGAGTGGACCCGATGGCCACGACGCGTTCGCTGACACCCCGGCACGGTTCGACACCGGCATCGGTACCGGCGACGGACGTCAGCTGAGAGTCGGATGGTTCACCGACTCGGGGCTGGGACCGGTCGACCCTGAGGTCGCGGCGACCGTGCGCAGCGCGGCGTTGGCGCTGCGCGAGAGCGGCGCTCATGTCGAGCCGGTCACCATCGAAGCCCTCCAACGGGACAACCCGCTGTACTGGTTCGACAAGCAGCACGTCATGGAGCTCAAACCGGCCATGGCCGAGGTCGTCTCGGGGCACGAGCACGAGATGTTCACCATGTCGCGCGGGATGCTGGCGACACCCGACACGGCGATCGAGGACTACGTCGCCGCGGAGCAGGCCTTCGAGCGTATTCGCGACGGGTACAGCGAGTACTTCACGCGATTCGACGCCGTGCTGCTGCCGGTCCTGCCCGTTCCCGCGCATCGACACGGTGCCTCGTATCTCGTCGTCGACGGCCAGACCGTCGACGCCACCCATGTCCAGAGCTACACGGTGCAGTTCAACATCACGGGGATGCCTGCGCTGTCGATGCGGTTCGGGACCAGCTCGGACGGCCTGCCCATCGGCGTGCAGATCGCTGCCGCTCGGCACGCCGAGAGCACCGTGCTGACCGTGGCCGCGCTACTCGAGAGCCTCAGTCCGGTCCGGGGGCTGCACCCGTAGATCAGTTGCCCGGCAGCACTTTGTTGACCACGTTCGAGATCTTTGTGCGGATGGGGGTGTCGCTCCCGCCGCCGGCCCAGTCGGGATCGTGCGGCATGGGGCCGATCGGATCGGCCTCAGCGGGATCGGCTGCCGGTTCGGCCAGGGCTCGGGTGATCGCGTCCTCGGTCGTGGTCAGGGTGTAATCGGCAGGGAGGAGCGTCCCTAGGAAAGACGTTGAGTGGCAGACCATGTCGTGGTGCAGGCTCTCGACGAGAGCGGTGACCGTCGACGACGGGACGTCGGTGAGGGCGGCGACCATCTCGCCGACGAGCGCCGTGGGCAGCAACGGAACGCTCACCTGCGGACGGGTGATCCCGGCGATCGTGGTGTACGTGTCGAGAAGGTCCGAGTACGCCATGGTCTGCGCGCCGCCGATGTCGTAATGCCCACCGGGGACCTTCGTGTCGAGGGCTCCCGCGAGAGCGTCCAGCACGTCGGTGACGGCGATGGGCTGGACCTGGGAGTCCATCCAGCTGGGAACGGTCTGGACGGGTAGGCGCTCACTGACCTGGCGGATGAGTTCGAACGACGTCGACCCGCTGCCGAGGATGATCGCGGCACGGAGTGCGACGGCCGTCGCGGAGGACCCTTCGAGGATCTTCTCGACCTCCAGGCGCGACGAGATGTGCTCGGAGAGGTCGTCGGACTCGACGTCGGGGACGATGCCGGTCAGATAGACGACCTTGGGGATGCCGTGCTGATCGATCGCGGCGGTCATGTTCTCTGCGGCCGTGCGATCCGTCTCGGCGAAGTCGTCACCGTCCCCCATGCCGTGGATCAGATAGAACACGGCGTCGATGCCCTCGGTGGCCTCTCGCACCTGGTCGGCGTCGAGAACATCCATCGTCACGGAGTTCACCCGATCTGCCCACCACGCGGTGATGGTGGATTCGGGGCTGCTCGTGGTGACGCGGATGTCGTGTCCGTCGGCGAGCAGGCGCGGGACCAGACGACCGCCGACGTAACCGGATGCACCGGTGACCAACACCTTCATGGGACTCCTCGCGTTCGATCGCGCCGTGGCGGCCCGACCTTTCGAGTCTGCCCTGTTTGCGCCGCGGCGGTGGTGAGCGATCGGTCTCGTTGTCTATGGACCGTCCGTCGGAGTCGGCGAGACGCGTATCGTCTGCGAGCCGATGACCGAGAGCAGTTGCAGTTTCTCGTGGGACTCGGTGCCGGGGGTGGCCGTGTACACCAGCAGGTGGTGCGACTGCGCCGGGTCGAGCAGGGTCTGACAGGTGAGCTCCAGCGTGCCGAGTTCCGGATGCACGAACCGTTTCGTCTCGGTGGGGCGGACGCCCACCTCGTGGGTGTTCCACGTCCGACGGAACTCGTCGCTCTCCTCGAGCAGCAGCTCCGCGAGGTGGGCGGCTCGTGAACCGGACCCGCGCATCGTCACCATCTCGCGGAGACCGGACACCCACATCCGGGTGAGGAAGGCGTGATCGTCGGGGTGGTAGATCAAGCGGCTGTCGGGGTCGGTGAACCACCGGTAGCCGATGCTGCGGGCGTTTCCGCTGTACCGCGTGAGGTCGCCGACGAGCGCCACACCGAGGTCGGTCTGGCGCAGGGTCTCGCCCAGCTCGGAGACGATCTCGGCGGGAGTGTCCTGCAGGCGGTCGAGGATGCGCATGAGCCCGGGGCTGACGTGGTCGCCGACCGTTCCCTGCGTGGGCGGCTGGTGTCCGGCGAGACGGAACAGGTGGTCGCGCTCCACGCGAGACAGGTGCAGCCCCTGCGCGATCGAGGCGATCATCTGGCCGGACGGTTGCGGGCCGCGCGCGCGCTCGAGGCGGGAGTAGTAGTCGGTCGACATGTGACACAACGCCGCGACCTCCTCCCGGCGCAGCCCACTCGTCCGGCGGCGTTGCCCGCGCGGGATGCCCACGTCCTCGGGTTGCAGGGCCTCGCGGCGGAGTCGGAGGAACTCGGCGAGCCCATCTCGGTCGATCGTCATCGGTGCCTCCTCGAGGGTCACCTCACTTCCTACCGTCCGCGCCCAGCCAGAGCCACGGCCTGCTGATCCCCCTCATGGCGGCATGTACCCCTGCCTGGTCTCCGCCAACAGTGGATCGTCAGGCCCTGCCTGTCGCCGTGTGCACGGGTCACTGTGGAGAGCACCCGACGAACCCCAGGAGTGACCATGGCACGCACACAGATCGACATCGACGTCCCCGACCTGTCCGGACAACGCGCCGTCGTCACCGGCGCGAGCGACGGGATCGGGCTGGTGGTCGCGACCCGACTGGCCGCAGCGGGCGCCGAGGTCATCGTGCCCGTCCGCAACAGGGCGAAAGGAGACGCGGCGGTGGCCGCCATCGCAGAAGCAGTGCCCGATGCCCGTGTGTCGCTCCGCGATCTCGATCTGTCGTCGCTGGACTCGGTCGCTGCGCTGGCCGCGACGCTCGTCGAGGAGGGCACGCCCATCGACATCCTGATCAACAACGCCGGTGTCATGACCCCACCCGACCGGCAGGTCACCTCCGACGGATTCGAGTTGCAGTTCGGCACGAACCACCTGGGGCACTTCGCGCTGGTGGCGCATCTGCTGCCGCTGTTGCGCGCCGGGCGGGCACGCGTGGTCTCGCAGATCAGTGTCGCGGCGAACAGCGGTGCCATAAACGACGACGACCTCAACTGGGAACGCTCCTACGACGGGATGCGCGCCTACAGTCAGTCGAAGATCGCGATGGGGATGTTCGGACTCGAGCTCGACCGCCGCAGCACCGCCGGCGGGTGGGGCCTCACCAGCATCCTGTCGCACCCCGGGGTCGCACCCACCAATCTCCTCGCCGCCCGCCCCGAGCTCGACCGTGACCGGGACACCCTGAGCCGCAGAGTGATCCGGCAGCTCTCGGCGCGCCGAATCCTCGTCGGCACCGTCGAGTCCGCGGCACTACCCGCGCTGTTGGCCGCCACCTCACCAGATGCCCAGGGCGGCGTGTTCTACGGTCCCGGCGGCCTGGGTCATCTGGGTGGTCGGCCCGGACGGCAGAAGCTGTACCCGCGTCTCACCGATGCCGACCAGGCCGCCCGGACCTGGCGGAGGTCCGAGGAGCTGACGCGGGTCGGCTTCCCTCAGGTCTGACTTCGGGCGTCGTGTCCGATATGTTTCGTGCCTGAGGGGCCGACCACCACGACACGGAGATCTATCGCCGATGGCTGCACTGAACGATGCGACCGACTCGGTCGACCACGTCGCGTCGACGGTGTTGATCGTCAGCGACCCGGGGATCGTGTCCCGCCGCGTCGCCGCGATCCTTCCCACACTCGAGCCGGAGCTGACCCGGCTGTTGGGTCGGCCGGTGTCGGTGATCCAGAGCGTGCACCTGGTTCGTCTGCGGCCCGACGACACCATCGACTACGTGCGGGCCCGCACCGCGGCGCCCGGTCCCGACCCGCACGCGATCGTGGTGGTCACCGAGATCCCGCGCTACACACCCAGACAACCCCTCATCTCCGAGGTGTTCGTCGACGCGCGGCTCGCGGTCATCTCGAACCCGACCCTGGGTGCGTGGGCAACCAGGCGACGTCTGCGTATCGCGCTGACCCAGTCCGCTCGCATGCTGTGTGAGGCCACCTCCGGCGACGAACGCAGGCCGGTCCCGTTCCGGGGCAGCCGGTGGAAGACTCCGGGTTCCGGTCCGACGCAGCTCTACGCTCTGACGGTGTTCTCCTGGCTGCGAACGGTTCTGGGCATGATCTCGACGAACGAGCCGTTGAAGACGGCCCCCCGGTTGTCGAGTGCACTGGCCGCGGCAGCGGCAGCAGGAGCGTTCGGCATCTTCTACAACTCGATCTGGCAGATGGCGTCGTACCTGCCGTCGTGGCGGCTGTTGCTGTTCACGTTCCTGGCCATCGTCATCCTGATGGGGTGGTTGGTGTTGAGCAACGGTCTGTGGGACCGGACCGCCCAAACCCGGTACGCCCAGGTCACTTTCCTGTACAACATGTCGACCCTGGCCACCCTGTTCGTCTGTGTGCTCACGCTGTACGTGACCCTGTTCGTGGCCATCCTCCTCGGCGGCACAGCGCTGATCGACCCGCAGTTCATGGAGCTGATACTCGGTCGGCCGGTCGGCTTCTCCGACTACGTCAACCTGGCGTGGCTCAGCTCGACCATGGGGGTGGTCGCCGGTGGAGTCGGCTCCAGCTTCGACTCCGAGACCGACCTACGCCGTCTGACCCACGGCCGTCGTGAGCGTGAACGGTTCGATCTCGAGGGATGAGGTCGGCTCAGTTCTCGGCGATGATCCGGGTTGCCACCTGCATGGCCCGGTCGATGGGAACCGAGAAGCCGATCCCGATGTTGCCCGAACGCTGACCACCGTAGGTGGCGATGGCGGTGTTGACGCCGACGACCTGACCGTCCAGATTGACCAACGGCCCACCGGAATTGCCGGGGTTGATCGAGGCGTCGGTCTGGATCATGCCGCCCGCCCCGACCGTGGTCTGGCGACGATCGACCGCGCTCACGATGCCCGCGGTGACCGTGCCGCTCAGCCCCAGCGGGGACCCGACGGCCAGTACCGATTCACCGGTCCGCAGCGGAACCCCCGTGCCGAGTTGCGCTGCCGCGGGAGCCGAACCGCGGATCTCGAGGACAGCGATGTCGGCGGCGGGATCACTCCCGACCACCCGTGCCGGCACCTGACGCCCCGTCGACAGACGCAGCGTCACCGACTCCTGCCCTTCGATCACGTGATGGTTGGTGATCACGTGACCCGCGGAGTCGATCGCGAACCCGGATCCGGCCGAACGGCCTGCGGTCACCTGCACCACGCTCGGCACGATCCGGCCGGCGGCGTACTCGGTGGCCCGCGGACCGGCGCCGGCGCCGGCGACAGCGGCTCGCGTCGAGTCGCCTGTGGGGCCGATGTCCGTCTGATCGAGAACGTAGGCCGTGCCGGTCCCCGCGAGCACGCTGAGCACCACGCACGTTGCGACCAGCGCGGTGCCGCGACGACGGCCGGCCCGGTGTGGTCTCGCGTCCTCGGTGGGCGCCTCGATCGCCGGTGGTGGCGACAGCGGGGCCGGTGGTCGGAATGCCGTCATGGGCACGGCGGGTCGGTGCCCCGTGGGCACCGGGGTCGGTGCGGTGGGATCGGGTGGGAGGAAGTCGGGTCGGTACCCGGGGGGACGTTTCTGGATCACTGCGGTCCTCGATCTGTGGGTGGGGTGGGCGGTCAGATCAACCGGGAGAACCAGCGCAGCGACATCGCCGCCGCGGCGAGCCCCAGGAGGAGTCCCGAGACCGCGAACCAGGTCGTGACCTCACGGATCTCGGTGCGATAGCCGATCGACGACCCGATGTCGCGGTAGACGTCCTCGAGTTCGCCGCTGCTCTGCGCCGTGTACGCCTGCCCGCCGGTGTCGTCGGCCAGTCGCTCGAGGGTCGTGGTGTCGACGGGTACCGGCACGTCGAACCCGCCGGTGTCGAGAACCCCGTCGGGGGTGCCGTAGGCGATCGTCGACACCTCCACCTCGGCGGCCACGCTCGCCAGCGCCGACTCTGCGGGACTACGGCCGACCGTGTTCGACCCGTCCGAGAGCAGGACTATCCGTCCCGGTACGACCTCGTCGGGCGTCGACTCGTCGTCGTCGTCGTCGTCGGTGTCGAGGCGCTGGTCGATGGAGGCGATGGCGTCGAGCGAGGAGAAGACCGCTTCGCCGACGGCCGTGGCGCTCGACACGCCCAGTGACCGCAGGCTCGCCTTGGCCGCCGTGCGGTCGGTGCTCGGCGGTGAGACGAGATCCGCGGTACCGGCGAACGCCACGACCCCCACGTTGAAGGTGGTCGGCAGGTCGTCGATGAAGTCCGATGCGGCGTCGATCGCCGCGGCCATCCGTGAGGGGGCGACGTCGGTGGCCTGCATGGACGCCGACGTGTCGATCGCCACCATCACGGTGGCGCGTTCACGGGGGATCGTGAAGGCGATCTCGGGTCGGGCGATCGCCATCGACAACGCGGCGAAGGCCAGAACGATTGCCGCGGTGGGGAGGTGGCGGCGCCACGCGGGTCGCCGCGGAACCACTTTGTCCAGCATCGGCAACGCGGCGAAACGCACCGCGTATCGGCGGCGCCGCCGGAGCATCACCACGTAGGCGACCGCAATGGCGACGACCGGGATGAGAAGGAGAAGCCCCAGGGGGCTGATGAAGGTCACGAGCGGTTCCACCTCTGGACGAATCGGGCGAGTTCGAGCAACCAGTCCTGGTCGGTTCGCAACACGACGTGTTGGCACCCGGTCGACCGCACCGCGGCCGTGGTGTCGGAGCGGAATCGTCGTGCGGCAGAGTCGAAGGCGTGCCGCGTGCGACGATCCGACGTCGATATCTCCCGTTGACGACCGGACTCGGGGTCGACGAGCACGAGATGACCGACATCGGGGAGCGACAGGTCGCGGGGGTCGATGATCTCCACGACCACCACCTGGTTCCGTACGGCCATGCGCCGCAGCGCCCGCTCCCACGCGAAGGGGCGGTCGATCGCCCCGTCGGCACCGAGCAGATCCGAGACGATGACGCGGAGCCCGGGACGCCGTGCGCGGCGGGACAGTTCATCGATCGCGGTGGTGAGGTCCACCTCGGCGACACCGTCCCGGGCCGGTTGGTCGGATGTCACGACGGCGCGTCGAGCGGCTTTCCGGGACGCCAGCGGACGGAGGTAGGCCATCCCGTCGACCGTCAGGCGCGCGACCCCCATCCGGTTCCCGGGCCCGTCGGTGAGGAGTCCGATCGCGCCGGCGACCTGCGCGGCGAGATCGCCCTTCTCGGTGATGTCGGTGCCGAACGCCATGCTCGGCGTCTCGTCGAGGAGCACCCAGGTCTCGAGTTCGTGGTCGGCGCGCGGTCGCCAGACATGCGGTTCCATCGACCGGGCGGTGACGTTCCAGTCGATCCGCCGGACGTCGTCGCCCGGCTGGTACCGGACGATCTCCTCGGCGACGCTGCCCGGGCCCAGCCGCACACCCTCGTTGTCGCCGTAGATCAACCCGGACACCCGCCGGCGCACCCGCAGCTCGAGATCTCCGAACGCGGTCAGCGTCACGCCAGTCGCTCCTCGGCGTCGTCCTCGTGTGGCGCGATCCGCGGTGCGGGCACGGCGCGGACCACCACGTCGATCAGGTCCCGTGCGTCGATGTCGTCGGCCGACGCGTCGAACGTCAGCACCAACCGGTGCGCCAGGACGTCGCCCGCGAGGTCCGCCACGTCGCCCGGCAACACGTAGTCACGGCCGCGGATCAACGCCAGGGCGCGCGATGCCGCCAGCAGCCCGAGCGACCCTCGAGGGCTGACGCCGTACTCGAGGGCACCGACGAGACCGGGGAGTCCGTAGTCGGCGGGCGTTCGGGTGGCCATCACCAGTCGGACGATGTAGTTCTCGATCGCGTGGTGGACGAACACCGCCGCGGCCGCCGCCTGTAGCTCGACCACGTCCTCGAGCTGCAGGATCGTCGAGGCCTGCGGCGCCGTGATGCCCATGCGCGAGATGATCGCCATCTCCTCCAACTCGCTCGGATGGCCGACGTCGACCTTGAGCAGGAAACGGTCGCGCTGCGCCTCGGGCAGGCGGTACACCCCGTCGGTCTCGATGGGGTTCTGCGTGGCGAGGACCAGGAACGGGTCGGGGAGGGCGAAAGTCCGTCCACCGATGCTGACCTGTTTCTCCGCCATCGCCTCCA
Organism: Williamsia phyllosphaerae; assembly: GCF_014635305.1. Taxonomy (NCBI): domain Bacteria; kingdom Bacillati; phylum Actinomycetota; class Actinomycetes; order Mycobacteriales; family Nocardiaceae; genus Williamsia; species Williamsia phyllosphaerae. Next base: position 1,667,522 of record NZ_BMCS01000001.1, read on the forward strand.
GCAGCGCCGACTGCACCTTGGCCGGCGCCCGGTTGATCTCGTCGGCGAGGACGAGGTTGCCGAAGATGGGACCGAGCTCGATGTCGAAACTCTCCGTCGACGGCCGCCACACCCGGGTGCCGACGATGTCGCCGGGCATCAGGTCGGGGGTGAACTGCAGTCGTCGGAACTCCCCGCCGACGACCTCGGCGAGGGTGCGGACGGCCAGGGTCTTCGCGACCCCGGGAACTCCTTCGAGCAGGACGTGTCCGCGGGCCAACAGACCCACGAGCATGCGTTCGACCATGGCGTCCTGGCCGACCACGACGCGCTTGACCTCGAAGAGGGCGCGCTCGACCCGGGCTCCCGCGGCCACCGGTGGGTCGACCGGGGTCGGTCGGGTCGTGCTGGTGAGGTGGTCGTTCATCTGGAGGCTCCTCGAGGATTGCCGATCGGCGGGTGACGCAGTGAGCCCAGTGGACCCGTGACATGCGAAAACCAGTGGAAAAGCCACCGAAAGGCGAGCGAAAGAGCAGTCGTCGCTCCTGGTGAGCCCCGCTATCGTGGGGTGCCATGAGGTTGTTGATCGTGGAGGACGAAGAGGGGTTGGTCAGTGCGCTGAGCATCGGGCTGCGGCGTGAGGGGTACGCCGTCGACATCTCACTGACGTGTGCCGACGCCTACGCCAAGCTCGCCGTGCACGCCTACGATCTCGTCCTGCTCGACGTCAACCTGCCCGACGGCGACGGCTTCACACTCGCACAGCGTGTCCGAGAAGGGTTGGTGCCCAGCGAATCCGGTCCTGATGTCCGCGTCCTCATGCTCACCGCCCGCGGCGGACTGCCGGACCGGGTCCGCGGGCTGGACGTGGGCGCCGACGACTACGTCGTCAAACCCTTTGCCCTCGCCGAACTCTCGGCCCGGATCCGCGCGCTGCTGCGCCGCGAGGTGGTCCGGTCCTCGACGGTGGCCAAGGTCGGAGACATCACCCTCGACCCCGCGCGTCAGCTCGTGCACCGGGGTGGCCGGGAGGTGGGTCTGACGCTCAAGGAGTTCGCGGTGCTGCGCTACCTGATGAGCAAGCCCGACCACCTGATCTCCGCCGAGGAGCTGCTCCGACACGTCTGGGACGAGAACGCCGACCCGTTCACACAGACGGTCCGGGTCACGGTGGGCACGCTGCGGCGCAAGCTCAGCGTCGGTTCCGAGACGCCGGCGATCGAGACCATGATCGGGCGCGGTTACCGGTTGCGGAAGACCGCGTGACCGCCCGCCCCGGGTGGGTTCGAACCATCCGGGTACGACTCGCGCTGTTCACCTCGGCCCTGCTGTTCATCGTCACCGCCGCGATCCTCGCCGCGGTCTACCTGACGCTGTCGCACACCATCGAGGCCGGCCCTCTCGACGAGGTCACGGTGAAGAAGTTCACCAAGACCGCCGGTGGGACAATCCAATACAAGGCAGGCGAGCAGTTCCAGGCCGCCGATCTGCAGAGCGTGCAGAAGGCGGTCAACCAGAACACCCTCGACACCCTCCGCAACGCATCGGTGGTGGCGTTGGTGGTCATCTTCGGGCTCAGCCTGCTGATCGGTTGGTTCGTCGCCGGGCGTCTCCTGCGTCCGCTCGGACGTATCACCGACACCGCCCGGGAGATCACCGCGACCGACCTGAGCCGTCGCATAGCTGCGTCGGGACCGACCGACGAACTCAAGACCCTCGCCGACACCATCGACCACATGCTCGATCGGCTGGAGACGGCTTTTCGGACCGAGCGGAATCTGGTCGAGGACGTGAGTCACGAGTTGCGAAATCCCGTGGCGGTCATCCAGGCGAATGTCGAGGCGGTGCTGGCCGACGACCAGTCGAGTGCCGCCGAACGCGCCGATGCGATGGCGATCATCACTCGGGCCACGGCTCGGATGACGCGCCTGCTCGAGGATCTCCTGGCCACGGCGCGACGACGGTCAGGAGCGTTCACCGACCACGAACTCGATCTCGCGAGCCTCGTCACCGACACCGCCGAGGAGTACCGCTTCCCCGCGGAGGAACGTTCACTCGATCTGGTGGTGCGGGCCCCGACCGGACCAATCGTCTACGCCGAGCCGGAGTCCCTGGGCCGCGCCATTGGCAACCTGATGTCGAACGCGATCCGGTTGGCCCCCAGCGGATCGACGATCACGGTCGCGGTCGGCAGCCAGGCCGGTTGGTCGTGGACCGCGGTCCGCGATGCCGGTCCGGGGATCGCGGAGTCGGAGCAGCAGTTGGTGTTCGAGCGCTTCCGGCGCGCGAGCACCGGTGAACAATCCGAGAGCCGTCGGCGGGGGAGCGGTTTGGGCCTGACCATCGCCCGACAGATCGTCGAGAGCCATGAGGGCCGAATGACGCTGTTCAGCGCAGTGGGCGTGGGGAGCACCTTCGTCATCTGGTTGCCCGATCGCGCGATCGCGGGCGGCGTGGAACGCGAACCCACCCCACCGACGGTCAATCCGCTTCCGGCCGTGACCGATCAGACGTCACGTCCATGACGGAGGTATTCATCGTCGGTGACGTGCTCCAGCCAGGTGACGACCTCGCCTCGGTCGTCTGCCTCCTGGATGGCGACATGGGCCATGAACCGCTCTGACGTCGCTCCGTGCCAGTGGATCTCGCCCGGTTCGATGTAGACGACGTCACCGGGCCGGATTTCCTGGACACCGTCCGTGGTCGCGACCAGTCCGATGCCGTCGGTGACGTACAGGGTCTGGCCCTTCGGGTGGTGGTGCCAGGCGGTGCGTGCACCGGGTGCGAAACGCACGTGCGCGCACGCCACCGCGGATTGCTCGTCGTTGTTCCGGATGCCGTCGATCTGCACGGTGCCGGTGAACCAGTCCTCGGGGCCGGCCCCCGTCTGTCCGCTGCTCTGAGTGAACTTCATTCCGATTCTCCTTCGTTGCGGATACTTCGTATCCGCTTATGACGACGGTAGCACGCAAACGGATGCCCGGTATCCGCTTGGGGGGTACTCTTCGTCCATGACCGCCCGAGGCGATGGCACCCTGCGGCGAGATGCCGCGCAGAACCGTGATCGGCTGTTGGCCGCGGCGGGTGAACTCTTCGCCGAACGTGGCCTGACGGTCACCCTGAACGACATCGCACATCGCGCGGGTGTCGGTGTCGGGACCGCCTACCGGCGGTTCGCGAACAAAGAGGCGGTCATCGACGCCCTCTTCGAGGAGCAGCTCCGCGACATCGCGGCGCTGGCCGAGGAGGCGCTGGCGGAGCCCGACGCGTGGGTCGCGTTGGTCCGGTTCATCGAGCAGTCGCTCGACAAGCAGTTCGGTGACCGGGGGCTCAACGAGTTGATGAACGCCCCGGCGTTGGGGCTCGACCGCATCGACGCCGCACGCGATGAGATCGCCCCACTCCTGACGAAGCTGGTCGAGAGAGCCGTGGCGGAGGGGGTGGTGCGACCGGACTTCGATCAGAGCGACATCATCGTCCTCCAGCTCGCGCTCTCGTCGATCATGCACAGCTCACGTGCCGTCGCCCCGGAACTCTACCGACGCCACCTCACCATCTTTCTCGACGGCATCAAGGTCGACCGTGCGGGATTCACCCGGCTGCCCGTCGAGGCCATGAGCTCGGAGCAGACCCACGTCGCGATGACAGGTCGACGCGACGCAACGCCGGTCACCGGGTCGTGAACATCGCCTTCAGGAGGCGGTCGACAACGGGGCCCGGGAGGTAATGCAGGAGTGACCGTCGCAGGTCCGCGCGCACGGAGTAGTGCGCGCGTGGGCGCGTGCTGGTCGCCGCCGTCCACACGACCTCGGCCAGCACCGCCAGGTCGTGTGCGCGCGACTGCTCCTTGACCGCGAGGGCGCCCACCCGCCCGATGAGGTCGGGGAACAGCGTGGAACGGCTCCTGGCGTGGTCGAAAGCGGCATCGATTCCGTTGACCATGTCGGTCCGGAAGGGGCCGGGTCGGATGGTGCTGACCGGGATGTCGAGGAACATCAGCTCTCGCCGGAGCGCGTCGGAGTACGCCTCGACGGCGTGCTTGGTGATGGCATAGGGCCCGTTGAGCATGAGTGCCTTCTGCCAACCGGTTTCGGAACTGATGGTGATCACCCGTCCACGTCCACGCCGGATCAGCGGGAATGCGGCTTTCACCACCCGATACGTGCCGAGCAGGTTGACGTCGATCAGCTGGCGCAGTTCGCTCTCATCGATCTCTACGACAGATCCCACGCGCATGATGCCTGCAAAGGTGACGACGGCATCGAGTCCGTTCGGCGCGTGGCGTTCTGCGTCGGCCATCGCAACGTCGACCGATTCGGTGTCGGTCACGTCCATCTCGAAAGGGATCACCCCGGGCGTGGCTGCCGGTTTCGTGAGGTCTGCTGCGAGAACCGTCCATCCGCGATCGGCGAACACGGTGGCGGTCGCGCCGCCGAGTCCTCCGCCGGCGCCGGTGATCAGGACGGTCCCGGTCATCGGGCCTGCGCGGTGTCGGCGGCGAGAATGCAGTGCGTTCGCGAGTAGATGGTGGGCATGCACTCGTTGCAGTGCGTGCACAGGGAACGGGTGGTGCGCTCGGCCTGCAATCGATTGATCAGATCTGGTTGTCGGAGCAGGGCCCGGGCCATGGCCACGTACTCGAACCCCTCGTCCATCGCGAGATCCATTGTCTCCGTCGTCGTGATCCCGCCGAGCAGGATCAACGGCATCGTCAACTCGTGCCGGAACTGGCGAGCCATGTCGAGGAGAAACGCCTCGCGGTAGGGGTATTCGCGAAGGAACGGCCCGGCCAGTCGCATGGCCCAGCCCATCGGCGGCGGAAAGGCTTTCGCGAACGACTTCCTCGGGGCGTCACCGCGGAAGAGGTACATGGGGTTGAGCAGCGAACTCCCGGCGGTGAGTTCGAGCGCGTCGGCGGCGCCGTCGTCCTGGATCCACCGTGCGACCTGCAGGCTCTCGTCGATCTGCAGTCCGAGGGAGATCCCGTCCTCCATGCCGAGTTTGACGGTGACGGCCAGTCGGTCGCCAACCCGGTCGCGCACCGCTCTGGTGATCTCGCGAGCGAGCCGGGCCCGGTTGACCAGCGACCCGCCGTACTCGTCGCGACGGTGGTTGAGCAGTGGACTGAGGAAGGAACTGGCCAGGTAGTTGTGCCCGCAGTGGATCTCGACTGCGTCGAAGCCCGCGCTCTCGGCGAAGCCGGCGGCATCAGCATGGGCGCGGACGATGTCCCTCAGGTCGGCGGCATCGGGCCTGTGGGTCATGCGCATGCTGAGCGGACTCAACAGGCGTGTCGGCGACAACGCCGGAGCCCGGTTCGAGGCCGCGTTGGCGACGGGGCCCGCGTGCCCGATCTGCGCGCTGACCGCAGCGCCCTCGGCGTGGACGGCATCGGTCAGGCGTTGAAGTCCCGGGACGGCGTCGGGGCGCATCCAGATCTGGTGGCGGTCGGTGCGTCCACCGGGTGTGACGGCGCAGTACGCGACGGTGGTCATCGCGACCCCGCCCGCGGCCGGAGCCCGGTGATAGTCGATCAGGTCGTCGGTGACGAGCGCATCGGGGGTGCGCCCTTCGAAGGTCGCTGCCTTGATGATCTTGTTGCGCAACCGGACCGGGCCGAGAGTGGTCGGTTCGAAGACGCTGCTCATGCCTCGGTCTCCTCGTCGGAGAGTCCCGCCGTGACGTAGCGGCACAACGTCTCGACGTGGGCCGGTGACAACGTCCGGTCCCCGGCGAGCGGGTCGCCGAACTGCCCGAGGATCAACTCGAAGCTGATGGCCCATCGTTGTCGCGCCGCGGTCGTCGACAATCCGGACACGTTGCGCTGCAGCAGGTCCACGAACGGGTCGAGGCTGAACCATCGATCGCTCCAGGCGACCTCGTACCGGCCCAGCACCAGCCGTGCGAGCAGGTGCAGGTAGAGGCGTCCGGTGGGGTCGGCGGACATGGTGACCAGGGGTCCGACCACCGCGTCGACGATGTCGCGGACCCCGAGGGACTCGGCGTCGAGGCGCGCGACGGGCTCGAACCACGCGGGACCGATGCGAGACTCCAGCAGCGCCGCGATCAGATGTTCCTTGGAACCGAAGTGATAGTGCACCGCGGCCGGGTTCATCTCGGCGGCCGCGCACACGGCCCGGATCGACACGCTGTCGTATCCGGATTCGAGTAGCAGCGACTCGGCGGCCGCCAGCAGTCGAGCTCGTGGATCGGACCTGGTGCGTTCCATGGACACCAGTAGAACACGTGTCAATCGACGTTTCAATCACTGATTGGATTCGCTGCCGGCGAAGGTCTACCCCGGTCCACCGCCGACGCCGCTACCGTGAGATCCATGCAGGTCGTCTTCGTGCACGGTGCGTTGGTCCGCGATGGTCAGTGGTGGTGGGAGCCGACCGCGTGGCTGCTCCGTCAGCGCACCGGTGTCGAGAGCCGGTCGGTGGCGCTGCCCTCGTGTGGCGAGGCCACCCGGGACGAGACGCACAGCGGGCTCGCTGCCGACGCCACCGCGCTGCGCAACGTTCTCGACGACGTCGACTCCGCGATCGTCGTCGGTCATTCCTACGGCGGCACCGTCATCGCCGAGGCGGGCTCTCACACTGCCGTGACCCACCTGCTGTACGTGTCGTCGTACCTGCCCGACGTGGGTTCGTCTCAGGGCTCGATCATGAGCACCGAGACCGATCCGGTGGCGGTCGCGGACAACGGCGACGGAACGATCAGCGTATCCGGTTACGATGCAGCGTCATTCGGTGACCGCTTCCTCCACGATGCCGACGAGACGATCCGGCGCCGGGCCTGGGAGCGGGTGATCCCGCAGGCGATCGGCGCATTCACCACCCCCACCACCGCCGCCGGATGGCGGGGCGTCGACTCCACCTACATCGTCTGTGCGGATGACCGCAGTACTTCGCCGGCGCTACAGCGCTTGCACGCTCAGCGGGCGACCCGCTCGGTCGAGCTGCCCACCGGGCATCATCCGTTCATCTCCCGACCGGACCTCGTGGTCGAGCAGATCGAGGCGTTTCTCCGCTAGAGCCCGATGCGCGGGGGAGTGCAATAGCGGCAGGGCGCGGCGCCGGTCGACTCAGCATTCGATGTCGGTCTTCGGCATCGTACCCCGGACCAGGTAGTCGGTGATGACATCCTGAGCACACGTGTTGCTCCCGAGTGCGTAGACGCCATGTCCGCTGCCCTCGACGGTGAGCAGGCGTGAGCGGTCCCCGAACTTCTCGTTGATCCGTTCGCCGTTGCTCAGCGGCGTGACGGGGTCGCGACGGTGTTGGGCCACGAGGACGTTGGTCGGACCGTCGGTCTGAATGGCAACCGGCGGTTCGCTGTGCGCGATCTGCCAGTAGGCGCACGGCATGATGTTCGCGGCAGCCGCGCCGAACAGGGGGAACTTCTCACGATCCTCGGCGATGGCCTCTTTGTAGACTTGCGGGTCACGGGACCACTCGACGTCATTGCACGTGACCGCGAGGAACACCGACCAGGTGTTGTCGAACGCCGAGACCGATTTCTCGGCAGGTAGATTCGCGAAGGGCGAGTCGTTCAGCGACCTCCACGATCGCGCCGCGGCCTCGTAGGACGCGGGGTTGTACAACGTGACGAACGTTCCGGCTCGGAACGCGCGCCCGTCGAGTCCGTTCACCGGCGTGCGATCGAGCTTGTCGGCAAGGGTGAAATACGTCTGGCGCACCTCATCGGGGGTGCGGCCCAGGTGGTACTCGTCATCGCGCGCGGCGGCCCACCTCGCGAAGTCGGGGAAGGTCTGCTCCATGCCTTCGGCGTAGCGACGAAGCCCGCCTCGATCGAGATGGGTGTCACCGATGTTGCTGTCCAATACGATTCGATCTGTTGAGTCGGGGAACATGGACGCGTAGGCGGCACCGAGTGCGGATCCGTAGGAGTATCCCAGAAAATTGCCCTTCTTCTCTCCGAGTGCCTGCCGGACGCTGTCGAGGTCGCGGGCCATGTTGGCTGTCGTGATGATCGCATTCGGCCGTCGTCGTTCGCGGCGCATCTCTTCGCCACTGTCTCGGCAACCTTCTTCTGTTCGTCGAATGCGGCGTCATCGTAGGCGTACGGCGGTACGGCCCCGCGGTAGCCGATGTCGTCGGTGATCTGACACCCGATCGGTGCGGAGTGGCCGACGCCGCGAGTGTCCATACCGATCAGGTCGTAGCTGTCCAGGGTCTGTTGCGGGATACCGCGTTCGACGAGAAACGCCGGCTGGTCCAGTCCGGTTCCGCCCGGACCGCCGGGATTGAGCAACAGGACGCCGCGACGTTTGGCAGGGTTCTCGGACGCCAGTCTGGAGATGGTGAGGTCGATCGTGGGACCGTCGGGTTCGTTGTAGTCGAGAGGTACCGGGATTGTGGCGCACTGCAGTTCGGTTGCTTTGACGTCGTCTGGACATGCCGTCCAGGAGGCCAGGGGTGGCGCCGGGATGGTCTCGCTCTTCGGCGTTGCCGGCGACGAGCATCCGGCGAGCGCCAGTGCGGTCAGAGCGACGAACAGTGTGGGGCGAACAGTTCTCATCGATGATGCCTTTCGGATGTCAGTTGGCCGCGCCGTCGAGCAGCCAGTGATAACGCAGCCGAAAGCTGCGTTCGGTGCTGGCAATCGCCGTGGCGAACCCCAGCGCGATGTTCGACCACACGTGCAGGCTGATGGGCGAGGTGAAGATCCCGACGGAATTCGCGATCGGTGGTACCGCCGAAATCTGCTCGGCGAGTTGCAGGAGCAGCAGGGCGAGGCCGGTGACGAGGATGATCGTCGACGCAACCCCGATCACCCGGCTCGCCGCCCGATGGTTGTTGTCGAGGCGTGCCCGGCGCCCTTCGGCGGAGGCAGGGTCGGGGCTGAGTTGATGCTCGGATCCGTCGTCGGCGACGAAGTGGCAGCGCTTGATGCCGAATCCGCTCATCGCGACCTCGATGGTGCCGCCGTCGACGCCGAACGCCGCAGGTAGCTTCGACTCCGCACAGTGCCGGCCGTCGCGGTAAAGACCCGCCCTCACCCCGCCCGAACCCTGCTTCTGCCAGTGGCGGACGTCGACCGCGTAGTCAGCATCGGGACGGCGCAGATAGAACAGTGCTCGCCCGGGGAGCTGCCACCAGCGAAACCGCTGAAGAGCGTGCCCGTCGCCTCTCGTGATCCGGCGCGCTGCCCTGGTGCGTTTCCATGTGTCGAACACGGTCTTCCTTCCTGGTCGAGCCGCTAGCACGCTGTACTGTTCGAATGAGTGTGCTGACGGTAGCACACTGTGCTAGCACAGTGTGCGGTTCGATGAGGGGAGCGCGACGTGGCGAATGAGCTCGGCTCGAGGGAAAGAATCTTGATTGCTGCGTGCGAGATGTTCGGTGAGGATCAGGCGGCGTCGCTGAGCGTGCGTTCGGTGGCGGCCAGGGCGGGTGTGAGCATGGGATCGCTGCGCCATCACTTCCCGACGCAGCGTGCACTGAGGGATGCAGTACTCGAGACCATCTATGACGCGGTCACAACGGACGACGGGGTCATCCACGACTCGTCACTTCCTGCGCGCGACCGTCTGGTGCAGTGTTTGCGTCTGGTCCTCGCGCCTCTCCTCGGCGACCAGGCTCGGCAGGCCTGGATCAAATTTTTCGAGGCCTTCGTGGAGCCCGAACCCACGAATGCGCGAAAGGCGTCCTACGCGGCGATCGTCGACGAAGGCAGACGCAGGGTGGAACACTGGTTGACCGTTCTCGACAAAGAGGGTGTCCGCGTCGACGGCGATCTCGGACAACAGGCCACGTTCCTCAACACTGTGCTGAACGGTCTGTGGCTCGATCGCGCGGTGCCGTTCGACGACTCCGTCCTGCACTCGGAGACGGCGACGTTGTACTACGCGGTGGACGCCGTGCTGAAGAGGCCTGACGCGTAGGTGACGGTGGTCGGACCGGACAGTGACTTGCCCCGCACGTTTACGCTGTCGCGAATCGATCGGCTTGAGATCATCGTCAGCGCAACGCAACTCCACCGGTCGATGACTGCGTTGCTGCAGCGAGGGTCTGGGCGTCGAGGCCGGCCAGCCACTCATCGAAGCGGAGCAGGAATGGAAAGGTCTGGCGAAGCGCCGTGAGGTCGGCGTGTCCGGCCAACCTGCCGTCGTCCACCGCGGCCGCCAGTCTCCCCAGCAGATCGTTCCCCCGCAGGACGTCATCGGGGATCCGGCGGTAGGAGACCGGACGATCGAGCGCGGTGCCGAGGTGATGTGCCAGCTCATCGCCGGTGAGCGAGTCGCCGGCGAGATCTATGGTGCGGTCGACGAAAGAAGAAGGCGAGCCGAAGATCTCCGCGACGACGAGACCGATGTCGCGCACAGCGAGTACCTGCACCGCCTGGTCCTTCCGCATCAGAAACGTGAACACCCCGTCGGCCAGTCCCATCCCGGGAAGCAGGAGGATCTCCATGAAGCTGGCGGGCCGGATGATCGTGCTCGCGATGTCAAGGCCCCGGACGTGTGCCTCGATGCGACTCTTGGTGTCGAAGTGGCCGATTCCGGTCGGCGTCGACCCCGCTGCGATCGCCGAGCTGTAGACGAGGTGTTCGACACCGGCTTCTCCGGCGAGGTCGGCGACCAAGACACCCCAGGCCACCTCGTCGTCGTCGCTCATCTCGGTGTTGGCCTGTCCCGAGCTGGGTTGGACACTGAACACCCCGTACGCGCCGACGAAAGCGGATCGCAGCGATGTCGGATCGGCGAGGTCTCCGGCGATCGTCTCGATCCCGGTGGCTTTGAGCTGTCGGGCCGGCGCGCTCGATGGGTCGCGCACCACCGCGCGAACTCTCCACCCGTCGGCGTTCAGAGCCGAGGCGACCGATCCGCCCTGTTGCCCCGTCGCCCCGAGCACGACGATCACGTTCTCGCCGGGGAGGATCGGTCGATTCGAATGATGGTCGGTCATGGCGTCTCCTGGTGATGTCTCCGGCGCAACAAAGTCGTCTGCTGCTGCTCCGGTGGAAACGCTAGTGTGGACAGACCTACCAATCGGTAGGTCTCACCAGCCCCCGGGAGAGCTCGATGCGAGAACCGTTGCCCGCCGCAGCCGACTGCTTCGTGCGACTCGGCGTCGACCTGATTTCCCACCAGTGGGACGCGGTGGTCCTGACGGTCCTGAGGAGTGGGCCCTCTCGGCGTGCCGCCCTCGTGTCGGCCATCGGGGGCATCAGCGACAAGTCTTTGCACGAGTCGTTGCGGAGGCTGCGCGACGCCGGGCTGGTCGAGAAGGATGACGTCGGAAACGTCTACCGGCTGACCGACCTGGGTGAGTCGCTCGCGACCGGACCCGTTCTGGCACTGGCGCAGTGGGCCGAGACGAATCATGGGGAGTTGAACGACTGATTCCTCGGCGGTCGCACCAGGAGTTTCACGGTCGCAAGACCAGCCTGCCGAAGACTGTGCCGTCGTCCATGCGTCGGTGGGCGTCGGCGGCCCGGTCCAGCGGGAGGACATCCTGGACGACTGCGTGGATGTCGCCGCGCACGGCAGCGTCGAACAGTTCGATCCGAGTCCGGTCGCGATCAACCCTCGGCACGGTATCGAGACTGAATGTGCTCAGCGTCAACGATTTCTGGAAGGCGCCCAGAAGGGTCATGCCGAAATCTGACGGGGGATAGCCGGCCACGACGCCGACGAGAACCATCCGGCCGTTGAATGCGAGACGCTCGATGAAGCGTGGCAACGCCGCGCCCGCGACGACGTCGATGATGACGTCGAACAGCTCGGGTCCGTCTCCGTTACCGTCGCGGTCGAGCACGTGCGTCGCACCGAATCGGCGTAGCAGTTCCCCGCGTGAGGCCGATGACGTGGTCACGGCTATCGAGCCTGCGCCGCCGCGAGAGGCAAGCTCAACCGCCGCGATTCCGATGCTGCCGGATGCGCCTCGCACGAGGACCGACTCACCCGCGATGAAGTGGGCGTGGACGAGCGCGAAATGCGCCACTGGCGCGGCACTTCCGAGCGCAACCGCATCGACGCTGGGAAGCCCGTCGGGGAGCTCGACCACATTGTCGACAGATGCGATTGCCTGCTCCGCGTAACCGCCACCGACGCCGGTGAAGGCCCAGACGCGCCGGCCCACCCAGCTCTGGTCCACGCCGTCGCCGACCCCGGTGACCATCCCGGCCACCTCGCTGCCCGGTGTGTACCCAGAACCGAAGCCGGCACCGGTCACCGTGCCTCGGCGGATGACGGCATCGACCCCTCCGACCCCGATGGCATCGGTCTGGATGAGAACTTCTCCGACCGCTGGAGTGGGCGTGGCGGGTTCGATGACCCCCATGCCGTCGGGGCTGCCGAATGTGTGGACCGCTATTGCCTTCACTGGAAACCTCCGGGGGTGAGTGATGATCTCGAACGTAACGGACGCCCCCGTCCGTTTACGTAAAGTGATAGCCATGGGCGATCACCTGCATCAGTTCCTCCGGTCCGACGCGAAGGACAACCGCGACCGCATCCTTGAGGTGGCGCGCGAGGTGTTCGCGACCGACGGTCTCGGGGTCTCCATGCGCGAGGTGGCACGCAGGGCGGGCGTCGGCCCGGCGACGCTGTACCGGCGGTTCCCGACCAAGAAGGACTTGGTCGTGGAGGCGTTCATGGACGAGTTCGGCAGGTGTCGTGAGATCGTGCGGACCGGCTTCGACGACGCCGACCCGTGGCGAGGATTCTGCTACGTACTGACGGAACTCAGCGAACTACAGTCGGAGAACCAGGGTTTCACCGAGGCCTTCCTCGCGGAGTATCCGGACGTCGTCGACGTGAGATCGCACCGGACAGAGATGGTCGGTGAATTCGCCGACCTGGTCCGTAGAGCAAAAGCGCAGGGCGACTTGCGGACCGACTTCGTCGTCGCGGATCTCATTCTGTTCTTGACGGCCAACCGCGGACTGGCGAGCACCCCGCCCGAGAATCGGCTGTTCGCTGCGCGTCGCTTCTCCGCTCTGATGATCGATGCTGCGCGTAAGTCGCCGACCCATCAGGCCCTGCCCCGTCATCTGAAGCGGTGAGCACACCGTCGCTGCCTCGTCGATCAGTTCGGTACCTCGGCCCGAAGCCCACACCGGCGCGCGGTCAGTCGACGACCGCGGTGACCTCGGCCTCGATGAGGATGCCGGGCTCGTAGAGGATGCTGACACCGATCAGCGCCAGCGGTGGCGTCGACAGATCGAACTCGCGGCCGGCCTGTTCGACACCTGCGGTGAACGCGTCCATCTTCGACTTCTCCCAGTCCACCGCGTACCAGGTGAACCGCACCACGTCCGCAAATGTGGCGCCGGCCGCGGCGAGCGACTTGGCGACGTTGCGGTACACCTGCGCGACCTGTCCGGCGAGATCGTCAGGCGCGACGAGGTTTCCGTCGCTGTCCCACGCGACCTGTCCGGCGAGATGGATCTGCTTGGACCCGGTGGCCACGGCCACATGGTGATACAGCGGGATCCGGACGTGTCCATCCGGGTTGATCAACGAGACTGCCATGCGGATTCCTGGGTCGTCGGGGCCTCGACCAGCACCCGACGCACGATATTCCGGCGTCCGTGCGGCCTCGGCCAACATGTGAGGCTCACGTTAGCGCCGCAGCACCTACCGATTGGTAGGTGCTGGAACAAGACAGTTCCGTCACCGAGATGAGCTGATCGACGCGACGTCGTCGAACGCCAGCCGGAGCAGTGCCGCGAGACCGGGCGAGGGGTCGTCGTACCACGAGTCGACGGCGCAGACGAACGCCGCCATTCCGATCTGAGCGGCGAGTCGTGATCGCGCTTCGGGGATTCCGCGCTGCTGCAGTGACTCTGCCACCGCGGTGGCCAGGGCTGCCATCTTGGACAGTTCCCGTTCCCGCAGCTCGGGAGTCGCCACGACCAATGCATGCCGGGGTCGGGCGAAATCACGACCTGAATCGTGGAACTCGACGGTGGTCAGGCAGGCGGTCAGCAGCGTGTCCAGTACCGGATCGGTGGCCGCGGAGCTGTTCACCGACGCGACCAACAGATCGCGCAGCTCGGCCTCACCGCCGAACAGGACTTCGCGTTTGTCGGGGAAGTGTCGAAAGAAGGTGCGGTCGTTGACACCTGCGCGAGCCGCGATCTCGGCGGTGGTCGTTCGGTCGAAGCCGTTCTCGGCGAACAGCTCCAGGGCAGCCTGCTGCAGGCGGTGTCGAGCCTCCTGACCGCTCCGCGGCATGGGACGTCCCTTCGTAGCGCCATATTGTGACACTACGTGTTAGTGTCAGATCCTGGCGCTACGGCCAGCGTAGTCATGTGGAGGTCCAGATGCGCGTGTTCGTCACCGGTGGGTCCGGTTTCATCGGTTCTGCCGTCGTCCGTGAACTGATCGAGGAGGGCCATGACGTCATCGGTCTTGCGCGTTCGGACCGCGCCGCCGAGGCATTGTCGGCCGCGGGAGCCGCAGCGCACCGCGGCAGCCTCACCGATGCCGAGTCGCTGAGAACGGGTGCGGACATGGCCGACGGAGTGATCCACCTGGCGGGTGCCTACGGCCAGATGAGCTTCGCTGATGCCGTGACCGTCGACCGGCAGGCGATGTTGACTCTCGGTGGTGCGCTGGAGGGATCCGACCGTCCGCTCGTGTTCGCCTCGGCAACGTCGATGATCGCGCCGGGCCGGGTGATCACCGAGGGAGATGTCGGTGACGACAGCGCCGCCCTCCCGCGTCGGGAGACCGAGCTCGCGGTGCTGGCGCTCGCAGAGCGCGGAGTGCGTGTTGTCGTCGTTCGGTTGGCGACTCTGGTCCACGGCGACGAGGACTCCCGCGGGTTCATCCCCATGCTCGTGCAGATGGCGCGCACGAGTGGCGTGTCCGCCTATATCGGAGACGGGCGTAATCGGTGGCCCGCCGTCCACCAGCGCGACGCCGCCCGGCTCTTCCGCATTGCCGTCGAGCGTGCGCCCGCGGGGACCCGACTGCACGCGATCGCCGAGGAAGGCATCGACTTCCGTGTCATCGCGGAGGCGGTCGGGCGCGGCGCGGGGGTTCCGACGGTGACCATCAACGCGGACAGAGCCGGTGAGCAGTTCCCGCTTCTCGATGGACCGCTCGCGCTGCTGACCGGTACCGACATCCCCGCGTCGAGCGCTGTCACCCGCGAGCTTCTCGACTGGGTGCCCCGACACCCAGATCTTCTGAGTGACCTCGAAGCAGGTTTCTACTTTCGACGATGATGGCAAGGTGGCGACCCGTCGTCGACAGGCAGGCCGTCTCAGACCAGAGTCTGGGTTCCCACGACCCGCAGCAATTCGAGGCGTTGTTCGTCTTCCGATCCCGGAGCGGTCGTGTAGACGACGATTCGCAGATCGCTCCCCGGTGCGGTGAGCACGTCGCAGTCGATGGCGATCGGACCCACCGACGTCGTCATCACCTTCCGACTCGACTTGTGCACCGACATGCTCGCGCGTCCCCACCGGGCGTCGAAGTCGACACTCGTCGCCCGAAGCCGTGCCACGAGTTCCCTCAGATCGCGATCGTCCGGGTAGCGGGCACGCGCAGCACGAAGATCGGCGACGAGATCCTCGCTGAACTCCTCGCGATGGATGTCGTCGTAGCTGACGTCGGGGAAGTGGTCGGTGAAGTGCCGCCACACCACATTTCGGTCGATTGCCTGTCGCCGGGCGGGATCGCCACTGATGGCCGCCCAGAGGCCGTTCCAGTGGATGATGTCCCACGTCGCGGTGAACACCGCCAACGGGACGTCCCCGAGACGGTCGACCATCCGGCGCACCCCCGGACTGATGTGTTGCGGGACAACGTGTCCGCGTGGCGCCGCCAACCCGGCCACCTGGTACAGGTGGTCCACCTCCTCGTCGGTGAGTCGCAGCGCCCGGGCCAGCGCGGCGACGGTCTGTGCCGACGGGTGGCGCGCCCGACCCTGCTCGAGTCGGACGATGTAATCGACGCTCACGGTCGCCAGCGCGGCGAGCTCCTCCCGCCGTAGACCGGGGGTCCGCCGACCGGGGATCGTGGGCAACCCGACCTCCTCGGGCCGGGTCCGGTCCCGCCAGGCGCGCAGCACGGTCGACAGTTCGCTCATGCACACCATCCTGCATCGCCCGGGCGACCTCGGGGTGGTATCAGCAGTACCTGGAACGTCGAACGTCTGGACCCCAGGATTGAACCCCATGACCACAACATTGATCACAGGAGCGAACAAGGGCCTCGGACTCGAGACCACCCGTCGACTCATCGAGGCGGGCCACGAGGTGGTGGCCGGTGTCCGCGACCCGGACAACGCCGATGATGTGCGCGCGCTGGGGGCGCAGGTGATCCGTCTCGACGTCACCGACACCGCGTCGGTCAGCGAGGCGCTGTCGGCCATCCCCCGGTTGGATGTCCTGGTCAACAACGCCGGTGTCGTCGGCACCGCCCACGGCGTCGACGATCTCGACGCCGACGCCATGACGGCCACTCTCGACACCAACGTCGTCGGCATCGTCAGGGTGACGCAGGCGGCCCTGCCGCTGCTGCGGGAATCGTCCAACCCGGTCATCGTGAACGTGGCCTCCGGTGTCGGCATGGGCCGCTTCCTGCAGGATCCGCAGCGCGACGAGTTCCCGGTCGCCGCCATCCCGTACGCAGCCTCGAAAGCGGCGGTCATCACCCTGACGGTCCAGTACGCCAAGAACCTCCCGGGGATGCGGGTCAACGCCTCCGATCCCGGCTACACCGCTACGGACCTGAACGGGAACACGGGCCATCAGACGGTGAGTGAAGGCACCGACGCCACCGTGAACCTCGCCACCCTCGATCAGAGCGGGCCCACCGGCGAATTCCACAGCCGCAGCGGCCGAATCGATCTGTGACCGACAGAACTTCCTACGTGAGGTGGTAGTCGCAGACTCCCGGCCGACGGCCGTTGGTGGTCGCACGAGCCGCCGGTAGCTGGGCTGCGGTCGACTGCGGGGTGTCGCGTGCAGCGGTCAGACGTCGGCGGAGTTCGGCGAGTGTGTCTGCTTCCACGGTGTGCGGGCTCAGGCTGCGGTGCGCGGTGAACAGGGCGAGCGCGATCTGATCGGCAACGGAGTTCAGTGGCCGATGGCGTAGATCGCGCAGCGGTGTGTGGGTGGGGATGCTCTGAACGAGGATGTCGGCGACCAGCTCGTAGCAGGCGCCATGGCCGTCGAGGTCGTCAGCTGCCCGCGCGTAGAGCTCGCGGGTGTGGTCAGCGATCACGTCGAGGAAAGCGCCGGCGGTGTCGCGGGCGGATGAGCGGTTCGGGTACGGCACGACGTTGACCTCGCTGACCACGTGCCGCGACGGTGCGGTACGTCTGTACTGGACCATCGCTGCCAGACACCTGCGCGTTACGTGGTGTCCACCACAACAGGGGCCGGTATGAAGATGAGGTGGCGCGTCACGCGCCGACCCACTCGACGCTCGTCTCCTCACATGACCGAGAACATGATCGCCATACCGGCGGCCATGAACGCCTGGCACAGTGTGCCGGCGTGGCGCAGCAACGAGCGGCCACCTGGATCCGACTGCCGTGCAACCAGGTAGCGGTACAGCCACCACAGGGCTGCGACACCGAACCCGATGACGATCGCGGTGTTCGCGACGGACACCCAGCCCGTGCTCGACATGGCATGGCCGTCGTGAGACGACGACATGTCCATGCCCGCCGTCGACATGTCGTCGGAGTCGGACATCGCCATCGGCATCATCGGCGTGGTGCCCGGGAGCAGCGTTCCGTCCATCACCGCGTACATCCACGCCATCGCGCCCATCATCGCGGAGTGGTACAGGCCGAGGAGGGGAGTCCTCCAGCCGATACGGGTCGCCACCACGACACCCAGGTACCAGAGTGCCGCGACCACGAAGAAGACCATCGGGGGGATGTTCGGTACCTCCATCCCGAACGGCCATGCCATCACGATCATCGCGACCGACATGATCAGGTGGAGCAGGTGTCCGACCACCGACCGGGCCGAGTGCCGATGCCGCGTCAGGGAATAACCGCATTCGGCGACGGCGGCCGCGAACAGGAGGGTCACCAGCCAGCGCAGAGCGAGATCGGTGATCATGCGGCCTGCGTCGGTGCCGAGCGGCTCTGTCGTGGCCGCAACAGCCCCACCGCCGCATCGATGACGACGAAGGCGCCCAGCGACAACCCGAACAGCGGTACGTACCAGCCGATCGCCGCGATCACGACGATCAGCACCAACGCCTCGATCGGTTTCAGCTCCGACAACGCCCCGCGGCGCGGTGCCCGTGGCAAGCCGCGGTGACGGGTGGGCCTGCGCTGCCACCACATGATGTAGCCACGGATGATCACGGTGATGAGACCGACCATCAACAGCGCCAACACGATCTGGTTGACGATCCCGAACAGGATGCCCATGTGCATGTCGATCGTCCAGTTGGTCATCTTCGCGATCAGCGGCCAGCTTGCGAAGTCGACGCGGTCGGTGATCTGACCCGATCCGGGGTCGACGGTGATCGCGTCGGAGCGGGTCGGTGCGCGACGTTTGTTCTCCTCGACGCGCCACCCCTCGCCGGCCGCGGTCGGCGGGTACAGCCACATCGGCCGCTGCAGGCCCGCGGTGTCCGCGGTCGTGAGCACCCGGTCGACGCCGCGTAACGCCTGCTCGGGGGTCAACGCGTCGGTTGCCGCGGGTCCCGCGCCGGAATCGTGGTGCGAGGCGCCGGTGTCGGAGGGCGTCTCGCCCGAGAGGACGGTGGTGACCGACGGGGTGGTCCAGCTCAGCGACGTCCGGAGGTCGGAGATCGACTCGCCTGCGTACCGCGACCAGGTCAAGCCGGTGATCGACAGTCCCAGAAGCCCTGCGACGACGAGCAATCCGACCGACCCGTGCCAGGACAGGGTGCGCGTCCGCCCGCTCTTCTCGCGATCGGGGACCGCGAGACGGCGCAGCTTCTTCGTGCGCGATCGGTACCCGATCCACAACGCCAGCCCGCCGAGGGCCACGACCCACATCCAGCTCGCCGCGAGTTCGCTGTAGTTGCGGCCGAATTCACCCAGATGGAGGTTGCGATGGAACTCGTCGAACCACGCTCGGATGGGTAGCCACTGGCCGTACGTGGTCAGAGCGCCCCGGACCTCACCCTTGTAGGGGTCGACGAACACGGTGCGGCTGTAGTCGGTCGGGACATCCGGCGCGGCCATCACGACCTGGGTCGTCTCATCCGGCGCCGACGGAGGTCGGATGCTGGTGACCTCGCCCTCGGGGTGTGCGGCCATCGCACGCGCGATCTGCTCGCTCATCGGCAGCGGGGCGTCGCCGACCTGGTCGACCTTGAGCTCGTCTCGGAAGACGATCGGATCCAGCTGCGGTGTGAAGGTGTAGAGAAGTCCGGTGACCGCTGCGATGAGTAGGAACGGCCCGGCGAGCATTCCGCCGTAGAAGTGCAGGCGCATGACCAACGGTCGCAGCCGCACCCACGTTGTCGGCGTCGTCGGGATGCGCGCGCCCGTCGGTTGCGTCGTCGGGGTCGCGGGATCGGGGTCCCCGAGCGGTAGGGGATCGACGGTCTGGCTCACTGCGCGTCTCGCTTCATCGGTGCTGGAGGTGATCGCACGAGTAGTCGGCCCGGTCGGGCATCCGGTTCCCGCGAGATGTGCGCGCTGGATCACAGCATTCAAGTGCGCGATGATGGGGCCGTGGAGTGTGAGGTGGCGCGTGAGGCGCTGTCGGCGCGTGTCGACGGTGAGCGCGAGTCGGTGCCCGCAGCCCGCGTCGACGAGCACGTGGCCGGATGTCGCGACTGTCAGGCCTGGGTTCGCTTCGTCGACCAGCAGGTGCATCACCTCCCCGCGGTCACGTCACCTGATGTCGATCAGACCCCGCAGATCCTGGCCCGGGTCGATTCCACTCCCACCGGCGCATGGGTGCGGTCGGTGCGGTGGCTCAGGTTCACCGGTATCTACGCGGCGCTCTTCGTGGTCGGACTGGTCATGGTCGGTGTGGGTGTCGCGCAGATGGCCGGTCTGCATTTCGGGATGACGCAATCGGGTCCGATGTCGACGATGTCGGGCGATCACCTGATGAACGAATCCACGGCATGGTCACTGGCACTGGGGGTGTGCCTGGTCGCCGCCGCGCGGTGGCATGGCCTGATCGCGGGCCTGGCGGTGGTGCTCGGCGTGTTCGTCGTCGTCCTGTTCGCCTACGTCGTGCACGACGCCGTCGCATCGGACGTCACGATGAGTCGGGGCGTCTCGCACCTTCCGGTCGTGGCCGCGTTCCTGTGCGCTGCGGCCGCACACCGGATCGGTGCCCGGTCGACGCACCCGCCCGCCGGCGGTTCGTCGATGCCTGCCGACGATGACCGGTCGGTTGACGGTCACGGTCGGATACGCGCGGTCGACGACTCCGCCGCCTGAGGTCCTGCGGCGGACCGTGGTCGCCGATGTCGGCGGGATTGGCGACTACGACGCCACGTCGTAGTCTCGGGGTTGACCTGATTCCCGAGAGAGTGGCGTGTCGATGTCCTCAGCAGCACCGGTGGCGGCCATACCGTCGGCGCGACGGACACCGACGTCCGTCTTCTTCGCCGCTGCCACCGTCCTCGCCATCGTCATGGCGGTGTACGCGCTGGTCAGCGGCCGCACCCCGTTCCTCGAGACGGGTGATGCCTTTCCGGGCCGATTCACGGCCACGATGACGCCGGTGCTGTTCTTCCTGGGCCTGCTCGCCGCCGCCGTGTGTGTCGGCGGGTTGGCTTTCGTGGCGATGGCCGCCCGCCCCGACCGGGACGGTGCCATCGGCTTCGAGGTGTACCGCGCCCACCGCATGGTGGAACGGGTCTCGATCGCGTGGGCGGTCGTGGCGATCATCATGGTCGTCCTGACCGCGGCGAACCGGTCGGGTATCGCCGTCTTCCGGGTGTTCGACGGCGCAGCACTGTTCAGCCTCGTCGATGCGACCGAGCAGGCCAAGGCCTGGGTCGTCAGCGCGCTGTGTGCCGTGGTGATCGCGGCCGTCGCCCGGTGGTCGTTGCGCTGGACGGCGCACGTCCTGCTTCTCGTCCCCGGTCTCCTCGGCGTGATCGCGCTCGGAGTGGCCGGAAGCGCAGGGCAGGGACCGGACCACGACTACACGACCGGAACCGCGATCGTGGTGTTCGCGGCCGCCGCACTCGCGATCGGCATGGCCGTCGCATCGGCGATCACCGCTGTCGGCGACACCCCCGACACCGACCTGGGGCAGACCGGCCGCCGTGTCCTCTACCCGACGGTCGCGCTGGTAGGCGCGACGATCGTCTACGCGGCGATCCAGATCGCGATCGGAGTCCCCGTCCGGTTCCTCGCCACCACCGCGTTCGGACGTATGGCGATCGTGGCCGTGATCGCCGCGGTCTTCGCGCTGGCGGTCGCCGCCCGGGCGCTGCGCGCATCACGTGCGACCACGTTGACCCGCTCGGGGTTCGTGTCCGCGACCACGACGATCGCCGTCGCCATGATGGTCTTCCTGGCCATGTGTGCCGGTATGGAGACGCGAACCGCACCCGGTCTGCTCGTGCACGACTTCACCGCGCTCGACGTCTTCCTGGGATACGACCTCCCCGATCCGCCGACGCTGCAGACGATCGCGACGATGTGGCGTCTGGACCTCGTAATCGGACTCGGTGCGGTGGTCGCCGCGGCGGCATACGCCCTCGGTGTACGGAAGCTCGCGCGTCACGAGATCGTCTGGTCGAGGTGGCGGACGATCTCCTGGATGCTCGGGTGCCTGTCGCTGCTGGTGGTCACCAGCTCGGGTCTGCGTACCTACGGCATGGCCCTGTTCAGCATCCACATGATCGAGCACATGGTGCTCAACATGTTCATCCCGGTGTTGCTGGTCCTCGGGGCGCCGGTGACGCTCGCGTTGCGTGCGGTGCCCGCAGCCGAGCGCGGGGCGCTGCCGGGGCCGCGGGAGTGGATCGTGTGGATGGTGCACTCACGGGTGACGGCATTTTTCAGCCATCCCGTCACCGCGCTGATCGTCTTCGTCGCCTCGCTCTACATCGTCTACTTCACACCGCTGTTCGGCACCCTGGCGCGCTACCACTGGGGCCACGAGCTGATGAGCATCCACTTCCTGGTCACCGGGTATCTCTTCTACTGGGCCATCATCGGCATCGACCCCGGACCGCGCCGCCTGCCGTTTCTCGCACGACTCGGCCTGCTGTTCGCGGTGATGCCCTTCCACGCGTTCTTCGGCATCGCCACGATGACCATGAACTCGGTGATCGGCTATGACTTCTACGGCTTCCTCAAGCTCCCGTGGATGACCGACCTGCAGCACGACCAGTTCCTCGGCGGTGCGATCGCCTGGGGCGCAAGCGAAGTGCCGGTCGTCATCGTCGTCATCGCGCTGGTGAGTCAGTGGGCGGCATCGGATCGTCGGGCCGGCGCCCGAGCCGACCGTCAGGCCGACGCCTACCCCGACGACGAACTCGCCTCCTACAACGCGATGTTGGACGAGTTGTCACGCACGCGACGCTGAGGACATCTCGTCCGAGGGGTCGTACACCGATCCGTCCGTACCGGTGTCCGCATACAGGTCTCGGCGAAGGGTGTCCGGGCGCTTGGCGAACTGACGGATGCGAAGGCTGTTGGACACCACGAAGAACGACGAGAACGCCATGGCCGCACCGGCGATCAGCGGGTTGAGCAGTCCGGCCGCGGCGATCGGGATCGCGGCGACGTTGTAACCGAACGCCCACACCATGTTGGTGCGGATGGTCCGGCGGGTCGCTCGTGCCAACCCCAGGGCCTCGGGCACGGTCATCAACGCATGCCGCACCAGGATGATGTCGGCGGCGCCGATCGCGACGTCGGTGCCGCGGCCGATGGCCAGACCCAGATCGGCGGTGGCCAGCGCCGGGCCGTCGTTGATCCCGTCACCCACCATCGCGACCGTCGCGCCCTGCGCGCGGAGCTCGTCGATGAGATCGACCTTGCCCTCGGGCAGGACCTCGGCCACCACCTCGGTGATCCCGACCCGCTCGGCGACCGCTCCGGCGGCCGAGGCGTTGTCACCGGTGACCAGCATGGTGCGCATACCGCGGCGATGCAGCTCCGTGATTGCCTCCGCGGCATCGTCTTTCACCGTGTCGGCGACGCTGATCGCCGCGCACACATCGGAACCGACACGTGCGTAGACGACGGTGTGACCGGCTTCCTCGCCGCGCCGCCTCGCCCGCGCGAGGTTTGCGTGCACGGTGTGCCCGGCCGAGATCCAGCGCGGCGCGCCGACGGCAACCGACCGTGCCCCGACAAGGCCGTGCACACCGTGACCGGTCTCGGCCGTGAAGTCCTCCACGGCCTCGTCCGACTCGGTGTCGGCCGACACCGACGCAGCGATCGCCTGGCCCACAGCATGTTCGGAGGCCCGCTCGAGTGCTGCGACCGCTCCCATGACCTCATCGCGATCCCACCCGTCGAGCAGGGTCACCTCGACCACCGACAGTTCGCCGTTGGTGACGGTCCCGGTCTTGTCGAACACCACGGTGTCTATCTGGCGCGAGGCGTCCAAGGCCTGATGGCCCTTCAGGAAGATGCCCAGCTGCGCGCCGCGTCCGGACGCGACCATCAGGGCTGTCGGCGTCGCCAGCCCCAGCGCACACGGGCAGGCGATGATCAGTACCGCGAGCGCGGCGGAGATCCCGGATTCCAGGCCCGCGCCGGAGAGCACCCACCCGGCGAGGGTCAGGGCCGCGAGGACGACGACGCACGGCACGAAGACCGCGGACAACCGGTCGGCGAGGCGCTGCGCGGTGGCCTTGCCGCTCTGGGCTTCTTCGACGAGGCGGATCATGGCGGCGAACTTCGTGTCCGGGCCGACTGCCGCGGCCTCGACGACGAGACGTCCGTTGAGCGCCACCGTCCCGCCGACGACGGTCGATCCGGCTTCCACGTCGACCGGTCGCGACTCCCCGGTCATCGCACTCATGTCGACACCGGCGGTTCCCGACACCACCAGCCCGTCGGTGGCGATGGTCTCGCCCGGGCGGACGACGAACTTCTGCTGCTCGTTCAGTTCGCCCACCGGGATGCGCATCTCGCTTCCGTCGGTGAGCAGGATCGACACATCCTTGGCGCTCAACGCGGCGAGAGCGCGTAGAGCACCGCCGGCATTGGACTTCGCCCGTGCCTCGAAATAGCGGCCGGCGAGGACGAAGACCGTCACGCCGGCGGCGACCTCCAGATAGATGGAGTCGCTGTGGACGATCGACTGCCACACACCTCGCGACGCGTCGTCGCCGTCGGTGCCGAACATCGTGTACAGCGACCACCCGGCCGCGGCGAGGATGCCGAGTGAGATGAGTGTCTCCATACTCGACGTGCCATGGCGCAGGTTGCGTGCGGCGACGCGATAGAACGGCCAGGCCGACCACGTCAGGATCGGCAGGGCCAGCGCCACGAGAATCCACTGCCAGCCCGTGATGCGGGTGTCGGGGACAACCGAGAACATGATCGACAGGTCGGCCAGGGGCACGAACAGCACCACGGCGACGACGAGTCGACGGAAGATCGACCGGGCATGGTCGCGATCCGGGTCGGAGTCGGAGGTGACCGTCTCGGCCCGAGGGGCGGCGGCGTACCCGGCGCGGTCGACCACCGCGCACAGTTCGTCGACGCTGACCGATTCGTCGGCGTCGACGGTGGCGATACGGGTGGCGTAGTTGACCGACGCCCGCACCCCGTCGACCTTGCCGAGCTTGCGTTCCACCCGCGTCGCGCATGCGCCGCACGTCATCCCCGCGACCTCGAGCTCGAGGCGGCGGGTGTGGGTGGAACTGAGGTCGATCTCTGGTGCGGTGGTCATGATCTGCGCTTTCCTGGCTGAGATGTCGAACTCGGCACCCTCGCGGTTGCCGGCCGGTCCACACGAGTGGTCGTCTCGCAGCGACTTCGAGTTCCCGGCGTCGGCACTATACGGTTGGCGACGTGAGGGCCGACGATTCCGACGACGACCACATCACGGCCCTCGCTTTCGCGGCTGCCCGTGGTGACCGTCAGGCTCTGGAATCCTTCGTCAAGGCTACTCAGAAAGACGTCTGGCGGTTCGTGAGCTACCTCAGTGACGCCGGTCGCGCCGACGATCTCACCCAGGAGACGTTCATCCGGGCCATCGGGGCCCTGCCCCGCTTCTCCGGCCGATCGACCGCACGCACGTGGCTCCTGTCGATCGCCCGACGCGTCGTCGTCGATCAGATCCGGCACGAACGCGCCCGACCGCCGTCGGCGTTCCGGTCCGCCGCCGACAGCGTCGTCGAGATCCCGGTCGGCGAGCGATACGAGGACCGCGTCGAATGGGACATGCTCATCAACGACCTCGAGGAGTCACGGCGCGAGGCATTCCTGCTCACGCAGTTCCTGGGTCTGTCCTACGCCGACGCCGCGGAGGTCTGCAGATGCCCGGTCGGGACGATCCGATCGCGCGTCGCCAGAGCCCGTGACGATCTGATGCAGGCCTACCGAGCCGACCAGGGGCGCACCGGCTGATCCGGCGTTTTCGCCGAATGTCACCGCGCCACTGCGGCGTCGACCGCCGCGATCAGCGCCGCAGGGGTGGAGACCTGCACCACCTTGCCGTCGATCTCCACCTGGGGGGTTCCCTGGAGGTTGTCCTTGGACTTCTCGCTCGTCTGTGCCCCGACCCAGCCTGCGTACTGCCCGTCCTCGATGCACGACCCGACCGATGACGGTGCGCCGGCCGCGGTCGCCAGATCGGTCAGGGTCGCGTCGGTGAGCCCGGCGCCGCCCTCGGCGGGTTGCCGGGCGTACAGCGCGTCGTGGAACGCGAGCCACTTGGTGAAATCGCCGTTCGCGGCGGTGGATTCGGCGACACAGGCCGACGCATTCGCCGAACGGGTGGAGTACTGCGTGGACGACTGCTGATCGAGGATCGCGATCGGCCTGTACTCCACGGCCACCTCGGGATTTGCGCGGATCTGCTTCACCGCGTCTCCGAACTGCGACTCGAACGCCTTGCACGCGGGACACTGGAAGTCCTCGATCAGCGTCAGTGTGGCCTTGGGCGCGGCGGGTCCGCTGACCCGGAAGGCGCCGGTGTCGGTGGCGACCGTCGGGGCCGCGGTGCCGCCGGACGTCGAGTCGTCCTTGGACACGATGAGTCCGATCCCGATGGCCGCCGCGACGACCACGACCACGGCGGTGGCCGCGACGCGGATGATGATGCTGCGCCTGCGCTCTGCGTCGCGCGGGTTGATCACCTTCGGTTTGCCCTTGTCGGCGGCCATGATGTGGTGCTCCTGTCGTCGTAGCTCTGATCCGGTCGCAGCACCCGGGGCACTGCGCTCACAACAGTGGTCGTACGAGCGGAGTCGATGGTTCCCGGCTTCTCACGAGTCAGTCGGTGTCGCGGATGCCGCCGTCCCGGAGTTCGGACCAGCGGCGCAACCTTTCGGCGACGGTCCGCTCGTACCCGTCGGCGGTCGGTTCGTAGAACGTGCGCCGTGGCATGCCGTCGGGGAAGTAGTTCGCGCCGGAGAAACCGGTATCGGTGTCGGGGTCGTACTGGTACCCGGCTCCGTAACCGAGGTCCTTCATGAGGCCGGTCGGCGCGTTCAGGATGTGCGCAGGCGGCATGAGGGATCCGGTGCGTCTGGCCTCCGCGAGCGCCCGGTCGAACCCGCGGTGGACCCCGATGGACTTGGGCGCCGTCGACAGATAGACGACCGCCTGCGCAAGAGCGAGTTCGCCTTCCGGGGACCCGAGGCGTTCGTAGACGTCCCACGCCGCGAGGGCTTGCTGTACGGCGTTCGGATCGGCCATGCCGATGTCCTCCACGGCGAACCGGGTGATGCGACGGGCGATGAACAGTGGGTCCTCGCCGCCGTCGAGCATCCGCGCCAACCAGTACAGGGCCGCATCCGGGTCCGAACCTCGCATCGACTTGTGGAGCGCCGAGATGAGGTTGTAGTGACCTTCCTGCGACTTGTCGTACAGCGGTGCCCGTTTCTGTACGGCCGCGGCGAGGGCGGCCGGGTCGACCGGTGCCGGCAGCGCGTGCACCTGCTCGATCATGTTCAGCAGGTACCGGCCGTCGCCATCGGCCATCGCGATCAGCGCCCGCCTGGCTTCGTCGGTGAGGGGGAGCGGTTGATCGTAGAGCGCCTCGGCGCGGGTGACGAGGACGCCGAGAGCATGGTGGTCGAGGCGCTGCAGCACGAACACCTGGCACCGGGACAGCAGGGCGCCGTTGAGTTCGAAACTCGGGTTCTCCGTGGTCGCTCCGACGAGGACGATGGTGCCGTCTTCGACATAGGGCAGGAACGAGTCCTGCTGGGCGCGGTTGAAGCGGTGGATCTCATCGACGAACAGCAGGGTGCCCTGCCCGACCTCACGTCGGGTCTGTGCTGATCGGAAGATCTTCCGGAGGTCCGCGACTCCGGAGAACGTGGCGGACAACGGTTCGAACACCAGATCGGTCTGTTCCGCCAGTAGCCGCGCGATCGTGGTCTTCCCGCATCCGGGAGGGCCCCACAACACCATCGACACAAGCCTTTTCGCCGTGACCAGCCGACCGATCGGTGCGTCCGGCGCGAGGAGGTGGTCCTGGCCGCTGACATCGGCGAGGCTGCGCGGCCGGAGCCGGTCCGCCAGGGGCCGTGAGG
Organism: Williamsia phyllosphaerae; assembly: GCF_014635305.1. NCBI lineage: Bacteria > Bacillati > Actinomycetota > Actinomycetes > Mycobacteriales > Nocardiaceae > Williamsia > Williamsia phyllosphaerae. The sequence goes on from NZ_BMCS01000001.1 coordinate 1,695,132, forward strand.
CGTCGTCGACCTCGAACAGCGACGGCTCGTCGGTCACGGTTGCTCCGCGCGGCGATCGTCGTCGAGGTTCACGTCCGTGGTCTGAGAAGTCACCGCCTCAGTGGAAACGATCCCTCCCGCGTCGGAGGTGTATATGTGGTGTAGATCACAAATTGCACAAGGAGCACGCCATGGCCGTCACCTTCAGTTTTCAGGCACCACATCTGCACCACAGGCCGGCGATGAGTGCGGCCCGCATTCGCCGCGCTCGACTGCGGCGCGCAGCCATGTGGGCGCAGGTCGGTTGGGCGGCGTTCATGGCGGGTTCTGCGGCTCTGGCTCTGGGATTGGCGGGCCTTGCGACCGGCCTCACGGTGGCGGGCATCGTCGGCCTGGCGGTGTGGGTCGTCGCCTACGGTCTGGCCATCTACTCGACCCGCGCACGAGCCATGGCCCGTGGAGACCGCACGCTCCAGGAGCACATCGCGCGCGTCAAGCGGTCACGATATCGCCGCTCGTATCCGTTGGCCCCGGATTCTGTTTCGTCCAATCACGCAGAGCCCTATCGCCCGACTCCGTCGCTGTTCGCGCCCGGCACCGACTGATCGCGCGAACAGCGGGCCGGCGTTGTGTCGGTAGGTCTCGGGGTGGATGATCGGTGTCGAGAGTTGTACATCGTCGTTAGGGGAGAGCATGTCGGTGCTGAAGTCGTTGTCGCGCAGGCCGGGAGTGAAGTTGACGGCCGCGTTCGTGGGCACGTACATCGCGTTCGCGACGGTGGGCTGGGGCCGCGCCGTCGCTGCTGAGCGTTCGGGGAACTAGCCCGCGGGCTCGTCTGGGAAGAAGGGCAGCCACCGCCGGCGGATGGTGTCGAGCAATTCCGGGCCACCTGCCCTGGCGTGACGGTCTGTCCGCCAGATGACGTGGCCGTCGGCGCGGACCACCACGGCGCCGAGGGTTCCGACACCGTAGAGATCGGCAGCGGTCTCCGGTGACGTGGCATCTCGCAGGTCGACGACGTGAGTCGTCAGCGGCGCCACCGCGGTGGTCGCGAGGTCGAGTACCTCCGTCCACTGTGCCGCGTCGGCAGTGAACACGGTCAGTGTCGTCGGTCGGGGGTCGACGAGTTCGAGGCTCGATCTCGGCCCGTCCGGGGTGTCGATGACCGTGTGCGGCAGACGGGCTCCGGGTTTCGTGGTGGGGCGGTACTCGACGACGTCGTCGGACCCGATGGCCGGCTCACGCTCACCCGGCTCGGACGCGATGAGGGGGCCGTCGTACCGATAGCCGTACTCGAGCCCGGTCGATACGAAGTGCGCGAGTTGTCCGGGGATGTTGCCGGCGACGAGGTCTCGGACGCGCCGTGCCCGCCACCCCGTTGACTCCAGGATCCGGGTGCGGGCCAGACCCGCGCGCGTGACCCGTTCCGCGAGCGGGGCCGCGATGCGTCCCGGTAGCAACGACAACGGGCGCCGCGACATCGCCGTGGTCGCTCGCTGCAGCATCGTGTTCCGCACCCCGAAGTACTTGGTCGCGGAGTCGAGGTGGAAGTGGTTCGCGACGCTGTGTCGGGCGAACAGATCGATCACCGGGCGCCGTTCGACCTCGTAGGTGTCGAGGAGACGGTCGGTGGCCGCGCCGCCGAGGATGGCGTCGAGCTTCCACGCGATGTTGTGCGCGTCCTGCACGCCGCTGTTGAGCCCGTACCCGCCGGTGTGGGGGAACCGGTGCGCGGCGTCGCCGGCCAGGATGAGGCGTCCGCGTCGGAACACCTCCGCCGTCTGTGACGTCATCGTCCACGTCCCGGTGGAGACGATGTCGACTTGAGGGCCCTCGCCCAGCACCGCGGGAAGCGTTCTGGCCCAGAAGGCCTCGCGGGATGTGGCCACATCCTGGTCCGGATGCAGGTAGGTGTTCATCAGCACATAGTGGTCGTCGGCGTGAGCGATCATCACGCCGGCGAAGTTCGGCTGATAGATCCAACTGAGCAGGGGACGTGCGTCGGCGGGATACAGGCCCGGCGCACGGAAGAATGCGCTGCCCATCCGAGCCAGCACCGGGCCGTGTATCTCGATCCCCGCTGACTCGCGCAGGTCGCTGTTGGAGCCGTCGGCGCCGACGATGTAGCGCGCGGTCACCTCCTCGCCGGTGCTCATCGTCGCGGTCACCGCGTCGCCGTGCTGCTCGACGTGTTCGACTCGGGTGGACCGCCGGAAGTCGACCAGCGGCTCGTCATCGAGCGCCGACCACAGCACCGGCATCAGCTGATGCTGTCCGACGTGGGAGACCAGGAAATCGCTGTGCGACCTGACCCGCGCGAGTTGCTCCGGCCGGGACGCGAGGTCGATCTCGCCGAGCGGTGGACCGTTCAGGTCCGAGCACCAGCGGATGAGGTTCACCGACTCGATCGGCGGCGCGAGTCCGGAGATCTCCTCCGCCAGCGCGGGGTCGGCCTCACGCCAGATCTCCAGGGATCGCCCGTGGATGACGTGAGCCGCGGGATGGGTGAGCTCGTCTGCGCGCCGGTCGACGATGATCGTGGGGATCCCGCGACGTGCGAGCAACAGTGCCGCGGTGGCCCCGGTCGAGCCGGCGCCGGCGATCACCACCGGGACCGGATCGGTCGTGCTCACAGCGTTCGGAACGTGATCGCGCGCTTGTTGACCCGTGGTTTCGTCCCCGGCCGGACACCGGCGTCGCGTCGCAACAGCGACTCGGTCGGGGCCCCGTCCCGCATCCGTTCGAGCAGGTAGGACGGGTCGATGGTGACTCCGATCGGGTTGGCCTCGAATTCGCGACTGGAGAAGAACTCCGCGGTCGCCTCGGGCGTGGGGAAGTTCTCGGTCTGGAACTCCAGCCGGATGCCGTCGGGATCCTCGTAGTACAGCGAGGTGGTCGGACCGTGGTTGATCGACCACACCGGCGTGATGCCCGCGGCGGCGAGGCGCTCGTAGTTCAGCAGCAGTGGCTCGAGCGAGGTGTAGGTGAACGCGAGGTGGTCGACGCCGAGTACCTTGCGACGAAATCTGGCCAGCGGGAACAGGTATCGCACCACCGGCGGTACCTTGACCAGCGCCAGGCGGTGGCTCTCGTCGTCCCAGGTGAGGAACGCGATCTGGTCATCCTCATGGACGACCTGCGCGCCGAGCACCGTCGAGTACCAGTCGATCATCTCGGTCGGGCGAGGCGTCTTGACCACGAAGTGCGCGAGCAGGTCCGGCGCGAGTGCTGTCGTGGTGGGGGCGGGGCTCGGTGTGTGCGAGGGCATGTCGACTCCTTCGGTGATCAGTGCGGCGCGACGATCGGTGTGCGCTGCTCACCGAGATCGAGGGCGCCGTCGGAGGATCGGATGGTGGCGGTGACGGTGTCGCCCGGCTTCAGGAACGGGCCGTCGAGGTTGCGGCGGATGAACAGCTTCCACATCACGTGCTCGGGCAGCAGCGCGGTGGCCAGTCGTCGCACTATCGCCGGCGGCGACTTCGCCGCGGTGCCGTGTGGGGTCCCGGTGAGGAGAACGTCGCCGACGGCCATGTTGCTGAACGTGCTGAGCTCGGTGAGTGATTCGGCGGGACGGTACACGAAATTGGCGGTGGTGTCGGTCTGCCGGAGGTCGCCGTTGACGTGGAGCCGCAACACCATGTCGTCGAGGCGGTCGTGGTCGGCGTCATCGAGGATCGCCAGCACCGGGCCCAGCGGGCAGAAACCCCGATAGCTCTTGCCCTTCAGGTACTGACCCTGCGGCAGTTGGACGTCGCGGGCCGACAGATCGTTGGCAATGGTGACGGCGACAACGTACTCCCGCAGGCTTTCCTGGGTGATCGTCACCGGCGCGGTGATGGCCTTGCCGATCACCAGTGCGAGCTCGATCTCGTGGTCGAGCAGCGCGACGTGGGCCGGACGGGTGACCGGGGCGTGCGGTCCGGTGACCGAGGCGTCGGCCTTGTCGAAGAAGAGATTGAACGCGCGGTTGTCGGGATCCATGCCGGAGTCGATCGCGTGCTGCCGGAAGTTGGCGCCCTGGCACAGCACTCGGCACGGGGTGGTGATGGGCGAGCGCACCTCGACGGCATCGGCCTGATGGGTCGGCGGGCGCGATGCCGCAGAGGTCCAGTCGTCCCGGCCGTTCTCCAGCAGCTCCGCGGTCGTCGCGTACTGCCCCTGCAGCTCGGTGATCCCGGCGGGGGACACGACACCCCATCGCACGGCGTCTCCCGTCGAGTAACGGCTGAGATAGGTCGCCATCGTCTGAACTCCGTCCGTGGTGGATCTCGGAGTCTCAGGCTAACCCGTTCACTGAACGGCAGTCAATGAACAGCGGTCACTTCGCTGGTCGGTCGTGATCCATCATGGCGGCAGCGGAGAGGGTGGCGATGGGCTCCCGCAGGTCAGGGCAGCCATCCAGGTTCTGCACGCCCTTCAGAGCGCCGATACCGAGTTCAATGAACGACGTGACGAGGGCGTCGACGGGGATGGGGTCAGGATCGTTCAGCCACCATGACGACGCCTCGTCGAACGCGGCCACCAGGGTGGTGCCGACGAACTGCATGAGCCGGTTGGTCGGGTCCAGTTCCAGCGATCCCGCCAATGCCTCCAGGGCCCGGGTGCGACCACGGTCGGACACGGCGGCAACCGTCGGGTCGGGGTGCCGCCGACCGACGATCAGCCGCAGCGCGACGCCTCGATGGGTTGCGAGGTAGGTCAGATGGGTGCGCAGTGCGGCTCGGATGACCGTCGGGGTGTCTGCGCCGACCGGGGTGGTGAACGCGGAATCCATCTGCGCGACAACGCTGTCGAGGACCGCGCGGTAGATTCCCTCTTTGTTCGAGAAGTGATGGAACAGCAGTCCGTGGGCTACGCCTGCGCGTGTGGCGATGTCTGCGATCGTCACGTCGCCGTAGTCACGCTCGGTGAACAGCTCGGAGGCGGCCGTCAACATGCGGTCGCGGGTGGCGGCCTTCTGCTGCGCTCGCGTCGTGGCGGGACGGGCCTGTCCGGTCTCACCCGTCATGACTCGAGACCCCAGATGACCACGCGGCCACCTTACTCGCGGAGAAACGCCTCGAGCTCGGACAGGAACTCCGACGGCTTCTCGATGTGCGGCCAGTGTCCGGTCTCCGGGATCTCGACTGCCGATGCGGTCGCGACCGCGGCGAGGAATCTGTCGACGTCGGCCGGTGGCGACAGCGGATCCTGCGGGCCGCGGATGATCTTCGTGGGACAGGCGATCCGATACAGGTCGGTGCCGGGGTCGTCGCCGATCGTCGAGAGCAGGGCCGGGAAGGATCCCGGAGCGCCGAGCGCGGACATGACGTGGCGCATGAGGTCGGGATCCAGGCGCTCGGGGTGCGCGAGAAACGGGCCGAGCGTAAGTTTCAGCAGCCTCGGTGAGGAGGCCACCAGTGCGGTCACCGGTGCGGGCAGGGGAACCCCGATGGTAATCAGTTCGGTGAGCAGGGTGGCGACCGATCGAGGCTGGGCCAGGAAGGTCTGAACGGGGTTTCGTGCCAGACCGGTGAGCGAGAGGATGGGCCCTCCGGTGATCACGAGTCGTTCGACGAGATCGGGCCGGTCAATTGCGAGGCGGGTCGCGACGATCGATCCCATGGAGTGCCCGACGATCGTCGCCCGCTCGACGGACAGCGCCGCACACACGCCGGCGACGGCCTCTGCGAGCGCGGTGAAACTGGTCCGCCTCCAGGAGAACTCAGAGTCGCCGAACCCTGGGAGGTCGATGGCGATGGCGCGGTGGGTCTCGGCGGCTCGGGGGAGGATCTCGATGAACCAACGCCAACTCGCGGAGATGCCGTGGAGGAAGATGACCACGTCGGTGGTGTTGCCGGCCTGATCGAGGTCGACGAGATGCACCCGTCGGCCGTCGATGTCGACGTCGCGGTCGACCTCCTTCCAGGGGAAGTCGCGCCAGGCGGATGTCGACGCGAGGTCGGAGTCGTCAGGGGTGGACACGGTTGCCTCCGCGGTCGCTCGAGGTGGTCGGATGCATTGCCCGGTCCAGCGCCGGGACGAGTATCCGTCGCGGCACGAGGCCGGCGAGGTGGGCTGCAATGGAGTTCCGCCGACCGGAGACCACGTGCGGTGGCGGTCGACGCCGATCGAGTGCGCGTAGCCCGGTGGCGACGACCTGTTGCGGTGTCTGGAACGACCCCACGACCGATGCATCGTCGCCGATGACGTCGAAGAACTCGGTCCTGGTGGGTCCCGGCGCGAGTGTGAACGCGGTGATCCCGTGCTTTCTCGCCTCGTGCCACAACGACTGACTGAAGCTGAGCACGAACGCTTTCGACGCCGAGTACACCGCCAGCGAGGGCACCGGTTGGAAGGCCGTGGTGCTGGAGACGTTGATGATGCCGCCGCGGCCGCGTTCGATCATCGCGGGCATGAACGCGCGCGTGAGGTCGACGACCGCGAGCACGTCGACTGCGATCTCTGTGCGGTAATCGGCCGGATCGGTGTCCACGAACAAGCCCTGGGTCGCGAACCCGGCGTTGTTGATGAGCAGATCAATCTCGCCGTCGACCTGCGCACGCAGGGTCTCGCCCGGGTTGTCGGTGGCCAGATCGAAGGGCACGACGGTGCAGTCGACCCCGAACTTCTCGGTCAACTCGTCGGCGAGCTTCTGCAGCCGGTCGGCCCGTCGCGCCACGAGGACGAGGTCCGATCCCCGGGCCGCGAGGGCGCGGGCGAACTCCTCGCCGATCCCCGAGCTCGCGCCGGTGATGAGGGTTCGTCGGGCCGCGAACCGTCGGCGCTCACTCGGCGGCATGGTCATCTCGCGGCTTCTCGGTCATGACGAGGAGCGTGACATTTCGTTGACTGCCAGTCAACCATCTTGTAGCGTCGCCCCATCCGACGAGGGAGTGGACGTGACAGAGAAGATCCTGGTGACCGGAGCCGGCGGGGGAGTGGGCCGCAGCGTGGCGCGCAGGCTGGCCGAGCGGGGCGAGACCGTGCGCGCGTTCGTCAAGAGCGAGGAACAGGCCCGCGTCGCGCGTGCCGACGGTGCGGCCGAGGTGGTGATCGGCGACATCCGTTCGGATGCCGATGTGGCCGGTGCGGTTCCCGGCGTCACCCGGGTGTTCCACGTCTGTCCGACGGCCGTCGTGCGCGAGGTGTCGATCGCCGAGGGGTTGGTCGCCGCGGCGCGCGCGAACGACGTCGAACACATCGTGTTCAACTCCGTGATCCACCCGGAGATCAAGGAGTTGCCGCATCACCAGGAGAAGCTGCGGGTCGAGGGCGTGCTCCATTCGTCGGATGTCCCGACCACGGTCCTACGGCCATCGCACTTCATGCAGAACTACCTGGACTTCTGGGACCTGATGCTCGCGGGAACCCTGCCCTACCCGTCGTCGCCGACATCCGTGATGGGCGTCGTCGACGCGGAGGACATCGGCGAGGTGGGAGCGATGATCACCGCGTCACCGGAAGGTCACGCGGACCAGACCTACGATCTCTCCACCCAGGAACTGGCCCGCCACGAGATGGCGACCATCTGGAGCGGCGTTCTCGGCCATACCGTCTCGGCGGTACGACTTCCTCCGAGCGCGGTGAAGCGCCCACTGCAGGGCGTCGGTGCGGCGGCGGCGATCGTCGCGAAGTCGCTGGCGTCCACCAGGACTCATGCGTTGAGCAACGTCGTCCGTGGACTCGCGGCCTCGTCCAACACGCGGGGAGTGCGGAACTGGCCGGAGGAGTCCCAGGACTGCTACGTCGCGATGATGACCTACTACGACACCGTCGGGCTGCCGGCCGGCGACATGGAAGTGCTGCCGAAACTTCTCGGTCGCCCCGCCACGAGCTATCGCGAGTTCGCCGCACGTGAGGCCGCTCGGCGTGGGGTCGCCACGCGCTGAACTCGTCGGACGAGAACAGCGCCGCGCGTGTGGGATCAGGCCTTGGTGACCTTGTCGGGCTCGGCGGCGGCGAGCATGGCGTCGCGTTCGACGACCTTGACGCGCTCGCGGCCCTCGGCCTCACCGAGTGCGCGCTCGTGCTCGTCGAGTCGGTACCAGCCGTCCCAGGTGGTGAACGGGATGCTGCGCGACTCGAGCAGCTCGATGACCGCGGACTCCTCCGGTGATCCGGGGGCGTTGAGGTTGTCGGCCTTCATGTCGTCGAGGATGCATTCGACGGTCTCGTTCGCGTCGCCCTTGGTGTGCCCGATCAGGCCGATGGGTCCGCGCTTGACCCAGCCGGTCGTGTAGAGCCCGACCAGGTGCTCGCCGTCATCGAAGATGCGGCCGGCCTCGTTGGGGATGACACCGGCCTGCTCGTCGAACGGGATCTGCGGGAGGTTGTCCGAGAGGTACCCGACGGCGCGGTAGACCGCTCCGAGATCCCAGTCGGTCATCTTGCCGGTCGGCTTGACGTTGCCGGTGCCGTCGAGCTGGGTGCGTTCGGTGCGCAGCCCGACGACCTTGCCGTCGGCGCCGAGGATCTCCACGGGGGATTCGAAGAAGTGCAGGAACAGCTTGTGCGGGCGGTCGCCGGGCTCGCGGATGGCGTAGTTCTCGATGATCGTGGCGACCTGGTCGGTGATCTTCGACCCACGTCGGGCGACGGCGGAACCCTCGTCGTAGTCGATGTCCTCCGGGTCGACGATGACCTCGATGGTCGGGGAGTGGTCGAGCTCTTTGAGCTCGAGCGGGGTGAACTTGGCCTGGGCGGGTCCGCGGCGTCCGAAGACGTGCACCTCTATCGCCTTGTTGTTCGTCAGACCGGAGTAGACGTTCGGCGGGATCTCCGTGGGCAGGAGTTCCTCACCGGTCTTGGCCAACACCCGCGCGACGTCGAGTGCGACGTTGCCGACACCGATGACCGCGACCTTCTCGGCGTCGAGCGGCCAGGTGCGGGGGAAGTCGGGGTGCCCGTCGTACCAGGCGACGAACTGCGCGGCGCCGTAGGAACCGTCGAGATCGATGCCGGGGATGTCCATCGCCCGGTCGTCGGTCGCGCCGGTGGAGAAGATCACCGCGTCGTAGAGGGACTTGAAGTCGTCGAGGGTGATGTCAGTGCCGTAGTCGACGTTGCCCAACAGGCGGACCTGCGGCTTGTCGAGGACCTTGTGCAGGGCGGTGATGATGCCCTTGATCCGCGGGTGGTCCGGGGCCACGCCGTAGCGGATCAACCCGAACGGTGCGGGCATCCGCTCGAACAGATCGATGCTCACCCCGCGCTCCTTGGCGGTGTCCGACTTCATCAGCGCGTCCGCGGCATAGATACCGGCAGGGCCGGCACCGACGATGGCGACTCGCAGCGGACGGTTCTCAGCGCTCATGTGCTCAGACTTACTTTCTGGTCGGGACGGGTGACTGCTCGCGCAGGCCTCCTACCACGGTAGGCGTCGGGATGCACCCTATGCCAACCGCGGCGGAGTGTATTTGCCCACGTGGGGGCGCGGACGCTCAGCTCGCCAGCTGCGGCACCAGCTTGTCGAGCACCCACGGGATCGTGAGCACCGTCGGCACCGACATCGCGCTGCCGGTCTCGGCGTCGACGTAGACCACGTCGCCACGCTTGACGACGTCGAGATTGGTGAACGCGGGGTTGGCCTTCAGCTTCTCGGTCGACCCCGCGTAGTCGGTCACCACGAGCTTGTCGAGACCGCCCAGCAGGTTGAGGTTCTCGTCGGAGATCGACCCGTAGAACCCGTTGGTGATCGTGCTCTTCAGCGACTCCGGGAACGTCATCCCGAGGTTGGTGAGGATCTGGCCGCGACCGTCGCCGGGGCTGTAGATGCTGACGCCGCCACCGGTGGAGCCCAGGATGACCGCGCTCGTGCGGCCCGCCAGCTGCGGGTTGGCCGCCTTCGCGTCGGCGAACTTCTGCTCGGTGTCGGCGACGAGCTTCTTCGTCTCCTCGGGCTTGCCGACGGCCGTGCCGATCTCGGTGGTCGACGCGGTCCACGGGACCTGCCAGTCCTCGTACTGCGCGGGACGGACGATGGTGTCGGTGACCTTCGCGAGGTTGTCGTAGACGTTCTGCGTCACCGCGTTGTTGACCGCGACGATGAGCTGCGGGTTGGTCGCGATGGCCTTGGTCACCGCGCTCGCGAGGTCCTGTGAGGCGCCGGCGAGTATCACCGGGCGGTTCTCGCCGAGGAGGTCCTTGTTCCACGGCGTGACGACGGTCTTCTCGGTCGGGTCCGAGAACGGCACCATCGTGGTGGGCGTGATGCCCAGCGCCAGCAGGGTGTCGGCGTCGCCGGGGCCCAGCGTCGCGACGCGAGAGGCCGCGGTCTCGATCTCGGTCGACCCGTAGCGGTGGTCGATCGTCACCGGCAGGGCGCCCGGTTCGACGGATGCCGAGCTCTCGGTTGCGCTGTCCTCGGAGGGGGGCGAGCACGCGGCGGTCGCCCCCAGGACGAGGGTCGCGGCGACGGCGGTGACGGCGACGCTCAGGCGACGGTGCATCAGTACTCCTTCGATCCCGGTGCAGCTAAGGCAAGGCTGCACTCACTTTCTACAGTGACACCGAGTCGCGGATCGGGGCAAATCGGTCGGGCCGTCGCGCTCGATAGAATCGCGGCCATGGCAACGACCGACTCCTCTGTGAACCCGTCCGGACCGGATACACCGGACGACCCGGGGTGGAAGGCCGCCTGGCCGTTTCTCATCGCCGTCGTCATCGTGGTCCTCGCGCTCGGCGCGATCGGTCTGTTCCATTTCGTCCGGCCCGCGTCCGAGCGGCTCACCGACACCGCCAAGATCACGCACGCGATCAACGACTACTACACGGCCAAGAACTCGATCACCTACGACAAGTTCCGTGACGCGAGCTGCGAGACCGACCAGAAGGCGTCGACCTTCCCGTCGGCCGCGACCTTCCGCGACGCCGCGCAGCGCTCGCGGGACGAGCACGGCAACATCGTCGTCACCGACATCACCGAGACCGCGGTCAACGGCGCGTCCGCGACGGCGAACATGCACTGGAACTACAACAAGAACCCGTCGAACCAGGTCCTGCCGTTGTCGCTGGTGAAGCAGGGTGACGACTGGAAGGTCTGCGGACCGAAGGGCCCGTGAGAATCGCCATGTGCGAGGCACACGGGGTCTGTGCCACTCTTTTGGGATGAGTTACGCAGGCGATCTGTCACCCCAGCAGGCATGGGACATCCTCGCCGAGGACCCGAACGCGGTTCTCGTCGACGTCCGCACCCGTGCGGAATGGTCGTACGTCGGAGTCCCCGAGCTGTCCGAGCTCGGCAAGGAGGTGGTCCTCATCGAGTGGGTCAGCTTCCCCGACGGCCAACGCAACCAGCACTTCGTCGAGCAACTGCGCGACGCGGGCGTCACCGACGACAACCAGGTGCTGTTCCTGTGTCGGTCCGGTCAGCGCTCGGTCGGTGCGGCGCAGACCGCCACCGCCGACGGTGTCGCCAAGGCCTACAACATCAGCGAGGGCTTCGAGGGTGCCACCGACGCGAACGGACACCGCGGCGTCGTCGGTTGGAAGGCGCAGGGGCTGCCCTGGCGTCAGTCGTGACTGCGCGGTCATCGTGATTCCGCAGGGCCGCGACCTCCCACCCGGCGTCTCCCCGGAGACGATCGGCGTCCGTGGCGGTCTCATGCGTTCCGGATTCGACGAGACGTCGGAGGCGATGTTCCTCAACTCGGGGTACGTCTACTCCTCGGCCGCCGCGGCCGAACGGGCGTTCACCGGCGAGGACCAGCGTTTCGTCTACTCCCGGTACGGCAATCCGACGGTCGCCATGTTCCAGGAGCGTCTGCGTCTGCTCGACGGCGCCGAGGCGTGTTTCGCCACCGCCAGCGGGATGGCCGCCGTGTTCGTGTCGTTGGGCGCGCTGCTGAAGGCCGGTGACCGGTTGGTCGCCGCCCGCAGCCTGTTCGGGTCGTGCTTCGTGGTGTGTAACGAGATCCTGCCGCGCTGGGGTGTCGAGACCGTCTTCGTCGACGGGGAGGACCTCTCGCAGTGGGAGGAGGCGCTGTCGGTGCCGACCACGGCGGTGTTCTTCGAGACGCCGTCGAACCCGATGCAGTCGCTCGTCGACGTCGCGAAGGTGTCGGAGCTCGCCCACGCGGCCGGTGCACAGGTGGTGTTGGACAACGTCTTCGCGACGCCGCTGCTGCAGCGCGGGTTCGAACTCGGAGCCGACGTCGTGGTCTATTCCGGCACCAAGCACATCGACGGCCAGGGTCGGGTGATGGGCGGCGCGGTACTCGGTTCCAAGGAGTACATCGACGGCCCGGTGCAGACCCTGATGCGGCACACCGGTCCTGCCATGAGTCCGTTCAACGCGTGGACGCTCCTCAAGGGGCTCGAGACGCTGCGCCTTCGGGTCGACGCCTCGACCGCCTCCGCGTTGCGGATCGCGCAGTTCCTCGAGGACGACCCGCGGGTCAAATGGGTGAAATACCCGTTCCTGCAGTCACATCCGCAGTACGAGCTCGCTCGTGGGCAGATGACCGGTGGCGGCACGGTGGTCACGTTCGAACTCAACGACCGCGACGACGTCACCGGCAAACTGCGCGCGTTCGAGGTGCTCGACAAGCTCGCGATCGTCGACATCTCCAACAATCTGGGTGACGCGAAGTCGCTGATCACCCACCCCGCGACCACGACCCATCGGGCGATGGGGCCCGACGGGCGCGCCGCGATCGGACTCTCGGACAGCGTCGTCCGACTCTCGGTGGGCCTGGAGGGCGTCGAGGATCTCGTCGGCGACCTGAACCAGGCCCTGTAGCCGGGAGGCCGCGGCGGTGCAGTCGGTGATCGATTGGTTGATCGGCGTCATCGAGACGACTCCGCCATGGGTGGTCTACCTGCTGGTGTGGACGTTGGTCTACACCGAGTCGGCCGCGCTGCTCGGGCTGATCCTGCCCGGCGAGACCGCCCTGCTGACCGGCGGTGTCGCGGCCGCGATCGGATCGACCAACGTCGGCTGGCTGATCGCGGGCGCGTGCGTCGCCGCGATCGCCGGCGACGCAACGGGTTTCACGCTCGGACGGCACTTCGGGCCGCGGGTGGTCAACTCCCGGTTCGGCCGGAGGATCGGTGCGCAACGGTGGGACAAGGTGTCGCGCGCGGTCAAACACCGGGGGATCCCGGCGGTCATCGCCGCGCGCTGGATCGGGTACGTCCGCACCCTGACGCCGTTCGTCGCGGGGATGTCGCGGATGCCGGTGAAGCTCTACCTCACCGCCAACGTGATCGGTGGGTTGGTCTGGGTCATCGCGGTCGGGATGCTCGGCTACCTCGTCGGCGCCGCGGTCGGTGCGCGGTTGCTGCTCTACGGCGGCCTGATCGTCGGTGTGCTGGTCCTGCTCTACTTCGCGGTCGCCTGGTGGCGCGAGCGGCGCCGCAACGCGGCCGTCCCGGTCGACGAGACCGTCTGACCGCCAGTTGGGCACGTAACCCCGCCAGTTGGGCACGTAACTCCGTCAGTTGGGCACCTGAATGCGCCAGTTGGGCACGGACCAGGTCAGGTGAGCAGGTCGGGGCAGCCCAGTGCTCGCAGTACCGTGGCGAACTTCGCGGACGTCTCGGCCAACTCCTCCGCCGGATCCGACTGCGCGACGATGCCGCCGCCCGACCACGCTCGGATCGTCCGTCGGTCGGCGAACACCTCCGCACATCGGATGCTGACCATCCACTCGCCGTCGCCGTCGGTGTCGCACCACCCGACCGCGCCCGCATAGAAACCACGCGGTTCCTCGGTTTCGAGGATCATCGTGCGCGCGGCCTCGGTCGGGGTGCCGCAGATCGCGGGGGTCGGGTGGAGCTGCATCGCCAGATCGAGCGACGTCACGTCCGGGTCGCGCAACACCCCCTCGATCGGCGTCGCGAGATGCCACATCTCGCCGGTGCTCAACAGGATCGGCTCGTCGGGCACCGACAACGTCGTGCACAGCGGAGCCAGCACCGACGTCAGATAGGCGACCACGATCTGGTGTTCGTAATGGTCCTTGGCCGACGCCAACAGTGCCGCCGCCCGAGCCGCGTCGACGTCGGGATCGTCAGAGCGGGGAGCCGACCCGGCGTAGGGCCGGCACGTCACACGGTCACCGATCTTGCGCACCAACGACTCCGGGCTCGCGCCCACCAGGGTGTGTCCGGCGAAACCTGCGCCTGCCGGGGTGAGGTCGACGCGAAAACCGTTGTGCTCGTGGTTGCCGGCGGCCAGCGCGGCGACCAACTCGTCGATGTCGACATCGACGTCCGCCCGCATCTCGATCGACCGCGCGAGCACCACCTTGTCGGCCGCGCCGGCGACGATGCGGTCGATGACGGCCGCGACCCGCTCGCGGTGTACCTCCGGCGTGGGAACCGAGGCGGTCAGCGTCATCGGCACCGACAACGGCTCGGCGTCGGGCAGCGACGGATCGCCGTGCTCGAGACCATCGACCGCGACGAGTGCGTCGGGCGCGGCGGTGTCGAACGACAACGCACCGACCACCGCCATCGGGCGACCAGACGCGCGCCCCGCGGCGATCGCAGCGACGGCGTCGGCCGCAGAGGAGAACTGCGCCGTGGGCGCGCCCGCGCGGACCGATCCATGTGGTCGGGACAGGTGGAAGGACACACGGTCAACGCTACCCGGGGGGTTTGCGATCACCGTGACCGCAATTCCGCCCACGACGCCGCTCGGAATGGGCACGTGGAATGTGTCACACGCCACACCTCGATTGACACCCCCGATGGTCGGCGAGCATCCTTATGCCCAGGTCATGAGTATCAGCGCACAGCCCCGGCTTGCTGATCGGCAACCCTCCAACCGCGGTGGGGTGCTCCGGGTGACGACCAGGCACACGTACGAGACCGGCGTGTGCAAGCGCGGACTCCTCGCGAGTCCCACACGACTCGAGAGGACTGCCACTTCCATGACTGCTGTAGCCCCCACCCCGATCACGTTCCCGCGGGCCGACACTTTCTTCGAACCCGTCCGCGTGCAACGGACCGCTCCGGCCGGGCCCGGACCGATCGCCGACCTGGTGGGTGCGGACATCACCACCGCGCTCGACGGCGACGAACGTTCGGTCCGCTACGTCAACCTCGACTACGCGGCCAGCGCACCGGCGCTGTCGGTCGTGGCCGCCGAGATCGGCCAGGCCCTGCCTCAGTACGCCAGCGTCCACCGCGGGGCCGGGTACCTGTCGCAGCTGACCACCGATCGGTACGAGAAGGCGCGGGTGTCGGTGCGTCGGTTCGTCCGGGCCCGCGCCGACGACCACGTGATCTTCACCCGCAACACCACCGACGCGATCAACCTGCTCGCGGGCGCAACCCCCGGCGACACCGTTGTCCTCGACATCGAGCACCATGCGAATCTGTTGCCCTGGAAGCGATCCGGGGCCCGCGTGGTCACCTGTCGGCCGACGCTCGCCGAGACGATCACCGCCCTGTCGGAGGAACTCCAGCGCTCTCCCGCGGCGCTGCTGGCCGTGACCGGCGCGTCCAACGTCACCGGTGAGGTACTCCCACTGACCACCCTCGCCGACATCGCGCACAGCGCCGGCGCCCGCATCCTGGTCGACGCCGCG
This sequence comes from Williamsia phyllosphaerae, assembly GCF_014635305.1. Classification (NCBI taxonomy): domain Bacteria; kingdom Bacillati; phylum Actinomycetota; class Actinomycetes; order Mycobacteriales; family Nocardiaceae; genus Williamsia; species Williamsia phyllosphaerae. The sequence goes on from NZ_BMCS01000001.1 coordinate 1,710,629, forward strand.
CAACTCGCCCCGCACCGCGCGCTGAACATGGTCAGCCACGGCATCGACTACCTCGTGTTCTCCGGTCACAAGCTCTACGCACCGTTCGGGTGCGGCGTGCTGGCCGGACGCGGCGACTGGCTCGACTCGGCCGAGCCGTACCTCGCGGGCGGGGGAGCCACCGTCGACGTCCGCGGATTCGACACCGCAGTCGACGACGGTTCCGACACCGACGTGCAGTGGGCCACCGGCCCGGCGCGTCACGAGGCCGGTACCCCGAATGTGCTCGGCGCGGTCGCGATCGCCGCGGCATGCGACGCGATCACCGACCTCGGCCACGAGCGGATCGGTCTGCACGAGCACGCTCTGCGCTGCCGCCTCGACGCCGGCCTCGACTCGATCTCCGGGGTCGAACCACTGTCGATCTGGTCCGACGCCTCCGACCGGGTGGGCATCGCCGCGTTCTGCATCGCGGGGCGGACGCCGCGTGCGGTCGCCGAGTTCCTCAACGACTCCCACGGAATCGGCGTCCGCGATGGACGGTTCTGCGCCCATCCGTTGTTGAACCGTCTGGGTCACCCCGAGGGGGCGGTCCGCGTCAGCTTCGGCCTCGGAACCGGCGCCGACGACATCGACCGACTCCTCTACGCACTGCGGCACCTCACCGCGACAGCATCGGAAGGCTCCAGATGACCACCACCGCCCGGCTCCGCCCCGAACTGACCGTCGCGATCGACGGTGAACATCACCCCATCGCGTGGAGCGGCCCGCGTCCGGTCGATGCCCATCCCGCCCGCGTCGTGCGCATCCGTCGTTCGACGCTGAGCGAGTCGATCCGGGAACGGGCCCGCCTGCGTGCCGACGCCGCCGACGACCCGGCCGATCTAGTGGTCGCCCTCGAGGTGGAGGCGCTCATCGCGCCCGAGGCCTCCACGGCCCGCGCCGAACTGCTGCGTCGCGGCGAGACCCTGACGTCGGACACCCTGCGTTACGTCGGCACCCCCAACGGTCTGCGCACGCTGATCGAGGACCTCTACGTCGCCGAGGTCGCCGACGCCGTGATCATCACGCCGATCGACGGCCTGGCCACCGCGGTGCTGGTGGTCGACGAGGTGCTGCCGCGGCTGCGCGAGTCCTCGGCACGCCGCGCCGCCTGATCAGAACGGTGGGGGTGGTTCTGCCTCCCGGTTGTGTTCGATGAGTCGTGCGTGAGCATCTCGCTGCCGTGTTCGTAGGGCGTCGAGGTGTCGGCGGGCGGGGTGGTCGGTGGGTGATGGTGGCGACCGCAGTGCGGTGAACAGGTCGGTGCCGGTGTAGGCGTTGCCGAGGAACATGTGGCCGGTGGGGGATTGGAAGAACACGGTCCCCATCTCGTCCTGGTGGTCGCGCCAGGCGGTGAAGGTCTTGATGCGGTGGTGAAATCGGCACAGGGGTTTGAGGTTTGTGCGCGTGGTGCGGCCGCCTGTGCTGAACGGGTCGGTGTGGTCGAGATCGGTGTGCCATGCGGGGGCGCTGCATCCGGGGAAGGTGCAGCACAATTCGCCGGCGCGGATCAGCGCCTGGAGTTTCTTGCTGGGTCGGTAGCCGGTGGCGTCCGGTGTGGGTGGTTCGGGGCGGATGAACTCGCGTTCTGCCTGGGCGAGGAGTGAGCGCATGGTGTCGGCGTCGATGATGCCGTTGCCGTCGAGGAAGCCGGGGTCGTCGTCGAGGCCGAGCAGCGTCGACAGGTTGACCACGATGTGGAAGGTGGGTCGGGCGGCCGTGTCGCAGTGGCACTCGCATGTGTGGGTCGCCGCGTGCTCGGGGCCGGACTCCTCGTCGGCCGTGGGGGCGTCTGTCGTGGTGGCGGGCTGAACCTGCTCGGGTTCGGCTGTGGTGGTGCAGTCGTCGCATTCGCACGGGAGGTGGAGTCGGCCGCGGGACAGGGCGACCAACGCGTCGGCGCGACGCTGGTCGAGGGTCCGGGGATCGCTGCTGTGGGGTTCGTCGGACATGACGGTCAGCCGTGCGTCGAACTCGGCGGCGGACTCCATCGGTAGGGATGCGCTGAGCCGTGATTGGCCGGGTGCGTGGTGGTCGGGGCGGACGGAGACCTTGCGGTCGGCGGCGGCGCGGGCGCGGCGACGTAGCAGTGCGTCGGAGTCGATCTGGGCGATGATGGCGTCGACCATCACGGTGAACCGCGCTCGTGACATCGGTGGGCGGGCGAAGATTGCCTGCGCGAGATGGGCGTCGACGTCGGCGATGGTCTCCGACGAGCACAACCGGGTGCGGGAGACGGCGACGAGGAACGTGGCCAGGTCGATCCGGCCGACGGCGAGGGCGTGGCCGGTCAGTGGAAGGCGATGGCGGAGATCGGCGCCGGCGGTGATGATCTCGCGGGCGCGTGCCGGCGGCAGGTTCAGCACGGCTCCGACCTCGGCGACCGCGCGTTGTAGGCCGTCGGGCCCGAAGTCGGCGCGTGGACCGCACCCGAGTCGAGCCGCATCCGTCCGGTCGGCGAGATCGGCCATCGAGGACGCCTCACCGGAATCGACCCCGGCGATCTCGCTGAGGTGGTCTTCCTCGCGTTCGTCGTGGATCAGGCTGGCGGCCTGCAACATCCGGTAGTCCGCGGAGGCGTGGACTGCGCGACAGTGCGCCAGGATCTCGATCAGCTCAGCCGCGGTGTGGCCCTCGTCGGCAGCGAGTTGCGACACCAACGGCACACCGGTCTCGGGTGCGGGGGTGGTGGTCGCGATGGCCATTAATCGAACATACATTCGAGTACCGACAAAGTGAACGGGTGGCGAGCGAACCTGTGGATAGTCGTGTCGTCCTACCGCTACGCGCCACCACGTGACACGTCAGTTGTCGCCCGACGACCAGCGTCGGTCGACCTCGTCCCGTCCTGCGTCGGTGAGCGCGCCGAACAGTCGGAACCGCGCCATGCCCCCGTCGGGATAGATGTCCACCCGGGCCTCGGTCATCGGGCCGACGCCCTCGACGACGAAGCGGTGACGTGTGTCGGGTTGCAGCACAGTGTGTTCGAGCACGTCGAACCACTCGCCGCCGGCGTTACGCCCCTGCACGCGGGCCGCCCCGGGCGCATTGCCGAGGAAGTAACTGGTGTCGAGTTCGACGAGACCGGGGACGCCCTCGTCGGCCAGACGTACCTGCACCCAGTCGTTGGCGTCGTCGCGGCGCCGGGAGGTCTCCCATCCCTCGCCCATCGACCGCGCGCGACCGGGCATCAACAGGTTGTTCGGTGAGCCGTAGAACATGTTGGAACAGTCGGTGATCATCCCGCCGTTCTCGAGTGCGGCCAGGTCGAAACTGCCGTGCCCCAGCATGGCCGGGTCGGGGACGCCACGGCCGTGCACGCGGAGCCGGGCGACACCGCCGTCGGGATAGATGGACAACCGGACGTGGGTGAACAAGTCCGTCGACTCGACCGCGAACGGATTGTGCCGGTCGCCGCCGACCTCGCTGCGCTCGACGATGGTCTGCCACTGCGCGGAGTTCGCGACCTCGTCGGCGCTCGGGTGGCCTTCGACGGTCGCGGCCTCGACCGAGACGGTGGGCGGGTAGTTGCCGACGAACCACGAGGTGTCCACGACGACGCCGTGGATGATCCCGGGGACGCCCAGGCGCACGATCGCCTGATCCACTGCGGTCGCCTCGGGCGCGCCACCGTCGGGGGAGCGCCGACGACGTGTCTCCCACCCGTCGTAGATCTGACCCCGGTGTCCGAACGTCGAGGGGCGGTACTCGGCCGGCGCCGGGGTGATGAGGTTCTCCACCTCGGCGAACAGGTCGTCATTGGTCCACACCGCGGCCCCACCGAGGCTTCGCAGCGCGAGGTCGGGCATCGCGACGAAGTCCGGGCGCGAGGACGGAGTGGGCGAGGAGGCGGCGGGGGTGGTCACGACACGTGAGGTTACTGACGCCGCGCGACGCCCTCGGGACGGCATGTGTCCGCGCGGCGGAAATGTCCTGTTTGCACTCGCCGCGACGCCGGGCGCATACTTGCAAGGTTCAAGTAGTTGTAACCGGAAACTCATTCGAGGTGAGAATCAATGTCGCGTCTCGCGCATGTCGACGAACTCATCGCGGTGCTCTCGCGGTACGGGCGGATCAAGGAACGGCTCGCCGTCACCAAGCTCAAGACCCCGGAAGGGATCGTCGAGACCGCGGCGTATCAGTGTATGTTCCGGCTCGCGATCGCGCCCTTGCGTTCGGGTGAGTTGGCCGAGCAGATCTTCGCCGACCCCTCCACCGTCAGCAGGCACATCGCCCACCTCGTCGACCTCGGCTACGTCCGACGCGAGGCCGATCCCCGCGACGGCCGCGCGACGATCCTGGTCCTCACCGACACGGGCAACCGTCAGGTCGAGGCCGTACGCAAGCACCGGTTGCACGCGCTCGAGGCCATGCTCGACGAGTTCTCCGACGACGAGATCGACAACCTCACCCACTTGATGTCCCGATTCGTCGATGCAGCCGAGGTGCTCGCGCACCGGGTCGACGACACCGTCACACCAGATCAACCACGACACGAAGAGGCAACACGATGAGCAGCGACGCAGCAGTGTCGGGAAAGACCGCGGCCGCGGTCGCGTCGGACACAGATCCGGGCGGTCTGAGCCACCGTCAGATCCTGACCATCATGGGCGGGTTGATGATCGGCATGTTCCTGGCCGCTCTCGACCAGACGATCGTCTCCACCGCGATCCGCACGATCGCCGATGACCTGCAGGGGTATTCGCTGCAGGCGTGGGTCACGACCGCTTACCTCATCACCTCCACGATCGTCACCCCGCTCTACGGCAAGCTCTCCGACATGTACGGCCGCAAGCCGTTCTTCATGACTGCGATCACGCTGTTCATCGTCGGCTCGCTGCTGTGTTCCACGGCGACCTCGATGTACGAGTTGGCCGGTTACCGCGCTCTGCAGGGGCTCGGTGCCGGTGGCCTGTTCTCGTTGGCGCTCACCATCATCGGCGACATCGTGCCGCCGCGGGAGCGCGCGAAGTATCAGGGTTACTTCCTCGCGGTGTTCGGGACTTCGAGCGTGCTCGGCCCGGTGCTCGGTGGTCTGTTCGCCGGTCAGCCGTCGATCCTGTGGATCACCGGCTGGCGCTGGGTGTTCCTGGTCAACGTGCCGATCGGCCTGATCGCGCTCGTCGTCGTCTACAAGGTCCTCGACTACAACCAGGTCAAGGGCGTCAAGCGCCGCATCGACTGGCTCGGAGCCGGTGCACTCGCAGTCGGTGTGGTCCCGTTGCTGATCGCCGCCGAGCAGGGGCGCGAATGGGGCTGGGGCGACGTCAAGACCATCATCTGTTACGTCGTCGGCGTCGCGGGTGTGGCGGCGTTCGTCTACATCGAGCACATGATGGGCGAGGCGGCCATCATCCCACTCCGCATCTTCCGCAACCGGGTGTTCTCGCAGGGCATCGTGATCTCGGTGGTCATCGGCGCGGTCATGTTCGGCGCGATCTCGATTCTGCCGCAGTACTTCCAGGTGATCCGCGGATCGAGCCCCACCGTCGCCGGACTGCAGCTGCTGCCGATGGTGGTCGGACTGATGAGCGCATCGATTCTGTCGGGTCAGATGATCTCGCGGACCGGGCGCTACAAGATCTTCCCGATGATCGGCGTCGTCCTGATCACGGTGGTGACGTTCCTGATGCACTACGTCAGCGTCGACACCCCGCTCTACCTCGTGATGGTGATGGCGTTCTTCCTCGGCTTCGGTCTGGGCAATCTCATGCAGCCGTTGACGTTGGCCATGCAGAACGTGTTGCCCGCCAAGGACATGGGCATCTCGACCTCGTCGGCGACCTTCTTCCGGCAGATCGGTGGCACGTTGGGTGTGGCCGTGTTCTTCTCGGTCCTGTTCTCGGCCATGGGCCCGAACATCGCCGATCAGATCGAGAAGGCTGCTCCCACGGGGCAATTCCAACAGGGTGTGCGGGAGGCGGCCGCGAGTAGCGACCCCACCGTCGCCGCGTTCGGCCAGGGACTCGCGTCCGGCAACCCCGGGGCGTCGAGCTCGGTGCTCAACGACACCTCCTTCATCCCCAAGTTGCCGTCCGCGGTGGCCGAGCCCCTGAAGGTCGGGTTCGCCGACTCGATGGACCTGGTGTTCCTGTCGGTCTCGATCATGTCGATCATCGCGCTGATCGCGGTGTTCACCTGGAAAGAGGTGCCGTTGCGCGGCAGCTCGGGTTCGCAGGCCGCGGCACAGGACCTGGCCGACGAGAAGGCGTTGAACGACGCGAATGCCGGCAGCGTGCCGGTGGGGAACGTGTCCGTCGCCGAGTCGGTCGCCGACGCCGCTCCGGCTCCCGATCACGGCCGACACGAGGTGGTGGACAGCGGCGGAGGGCCCGGCCGTCACGAGGTGGGTCGTGCGCCCGGCGCCGAGAACGTGCCGCCACTGGGTGGCTCCGAGGAGCACCCGGGCCGACACGAGGCCTGAGCTCGGATCTCTACACAACGAATCGACCCCGACAGCGAGACGCTGCCGGGGTCGATCCATATGTGGGTGAGGCGTCAGCCGCGTGAGGGCTCGGCGACCTCGTCGGGGTGCTCCTTGAGGCGCTCGATGGCCTCCTCGGCGACCTTCTCGGCCTCGGCCTTGCCGGTCCAGCCACCGGCGGTGACGTCCTTGCCCGGCTCGAGGTCCTTGTAGTGCTCGAAGAAGTGGGCGATCGCGTCGAGCTCGAACTTCGAGACGTCGCCGATGTCCTGGATGTGGTCCCAGCGGACGTCCTTCGCGGGCACGCAGAGCAGCTTGTCGTCGCCACCGGCCTCGTCGGTCATCCGGAACATGCCGACGATGCGGCCACGCACGATGACGCCGGGGAACACGGACTCGGGCAGCAGCACCATCGCGTCCAGCGGGTCGCCGTCCTCACCGAGCGTGTTGTCGATGAAGCCGTAATCGGCCGGGTAGCCGAACGCCGTGTAGAGGTAGCGGTCCAGGTAGACCTTGCCGGTCTCGTGATCGACCTCGTACTTGTTGCGCTGGCCCTTGGGGATCTCGATGGTGACGTCGAACTCCACGACTGCGTCCTCCTTGCTGGTGGGGAAGCGGCCGATCGCTCGGCCACCAGGTTCTCGAAACGAGTCAACGATACTGTTGGTTGACGGTGCGCCGACCGCGGGCGGTGCGATACGAGACGACGAGTGAAGTTCGAAGGGGAGCCGCGTGAACGCACGACGGGTCAGGCGCGTGAGCGTGTGGTGGACCGTTGTCCCCGTGCTGGCGATCGTGGTGGTCGCCGCCGTCCTCGTCGTCGTGGCCCTGGCCGTCGACACCGGCGGTTCCTCGACCGCGTCGAACGCCCCGGTCCGGCCCCCGCTGGTCTCGGCCGATCCGGCGGTTCGAGCGGTCGCCGCGGACGCCCCCGAGCCCACGGCGGCCGGGATCAGCGCGCAGATCGCCGCCGCGGTGCGCAACCCGGCGCTCGGTGAGCTGACCGGCGAGATCTCCGACGCGATCACCGGGCAGACCCTCTGGTCGCGATCACCCGATCGCGCGATGGTCCCGGCCTCGACCACCAAGGTCCTCACCGGCGCCGCCGCCCTGCTCACGCTGCCGCTGGACAAGCGGATCACGACCACCGTCGTCGCAGGACAGAGTGGTCAGGTCGTACTCGTCGGCGCGGGCGACCCGACCCTCTCGTCGCAACCGTCGGGCACCGACACCTTCTTCACCGACGCCGCGCGCATCTCCGACCTCGCCGAGCAGATCAAACGCACCGGCACCGCCGTCACGTCGGTGGCCGTGGACACGTCGCTCTACACCGGACCGTCGCTCGCGCCGAGCTGGGAGGTGGCCGACATCGCCGGCGGCAGCATCGCCCCCATCCAGTCGGTGATGACCGACTCGGGTCGCATCAACCCCTCCGAGCTGTACTCGCCGCGCACCCCGACCCCGGCGATGGCCGCGGCGACCGCACTCGCCGTCGATCTCGGGGTGCCCGCCGACACGGTCACCACCGCCACGGCCACCCCCAACGCCCGCGTGCTCGCCTCCGTCCGGTCGGCGCCGTTGGAGACGCGCCTGCGCGACATGCTCGGCGACAGCGACGACGTCCTGGCCGAGACGATGGCCATCGAGGTCGCGCAGGCGACCGGTGGACAGTCCAGCCTCGACGGTGGCGTCGCCGCGGTCACCTCGGTGCTGGCGTCGGCCGGCGCGAGTATGAACGGCGTCGCGCTCAAGGACACCAACGGACTCTCGGTCGACGACCGCATCCCGGCGTCGACCCTCGACGGCGTCCTGCGCGCCGCGGCGGGCGCGGGTGACGCCAAGCTGCGACCGCTGCTGGAGATGCTGCCCATCTCCGGGGCGACGGGCACCCTGGCCGACCGGTTCGCCACCGCGGGTTCGGGCGGGGTGTCGGGCGCCGGATGGATCCGCGCCAAGACCGGAACCCTCACCGGCGTCAACACTCTCGCCGGGATCGTGCAGACGAAGGAGAACCGTGTGCTCACGTTCGCGATGATGTCGAACGGCACCGACCCGAACGCCGCCCGCCCCGCGCTCGACGCGCTGGTGACGGCGTTGCGCGGCTGCGGGTGCCGATGAGCGCCGACGATCCGACACCTCCGGGCGCCCGCATCGACTGGTCGCTCGCGGCCTCGGTGGGCCGACGGGTCGCCCGACCGGGCCCGCTCACCACGACCTACACCCTCGACGCCGCGCGGGCCGAGCTCGCGGCCTCGGCCGCGGCGGCCGAGGCCCCCGTCCGCGCCGTCACCGGTCTCGCCGACGGGCTGCCCGTCCCCGCGGCCAAAGTCCTCGAGCGCGGCGAGTGGATCGGCGCTGCGGCGCAGTCGATGTCGGCCATGCTCGGCGGCGGTGACCCCACAGTCAAGCCCGGGATCGCCGGCCGGATCAGCGGGGTACAGGCCGGCGGGCTGCTCGCGTTCATGTCCGGCGCGATCCTCGGTCAGTACGACCCGTTCACCACCGATCCGGACACCGGCTCCGACGGGGTGCTGATGTTGGTGACGCCCAACATCATCGCGGTCGAGCGGTCGCTGAAGGTGGTGCCGTCGGATTTCCGGCTCTGGGTCTGCCTGCACGAGGTCACCCACCGCGTCCAGTTCTCCGCCAACCCGTGGCTGCGTGGCTACATGCTCGACAACATCGCGCAGCTCAGCGAGGACACCGGGGAGTCGAGTGCAGAACTGGTCAACCGCATCTCGTCGGCGCTGCGATCGGGAAAGCCCCGCGAGAAGGGCGTGATGGGTGCGATGCAACTGCTGCAGACGCCCGAGCAGTACGACGCGTTCTCGCGCCTGATGATGCTGGGCACCCTGCTCGAGGGCCACGCCGACCACGTGATGGACGCGGTCGGGCCCGAGCAGGTCCCGACCGTCCAGACCATCCGGGCCGCCTTCGACGCCCGCCGCACCCGCCCACAGAACCCGGTTCAGCGCATCATCCGGTCGCTGATCGGGATGGATGCCAAACTCGCCCAGTACATCCGGGGCAAGGCGTTCACCGACGAGGTCGTCGCCACCGTGGGCATGACGCGTTTCAACGCGATCTGGTCCGGGCCCGACACGATGCCGCGGCCCGAGGAGATCGACGAGCCGCGTCGATGGATCGACCGCGTCCTGTAGGCATGGCCGACCCGGGACGCGCCGGCGACCGAACCGCCGAGATCGCCCGCGCCGTGGGCACATTCGCCGATCTCCATCTCGACGGCCCGGAGGTCTGTGTCGGTCTGTCCGGCGGCGCCGACTCACTCGCCCTCACCGCGGGTGCGGTCCACGCCGGGTTGTCGGTGACCGCGATCGTCGTCGATCACGGGCTGCAGCACGGTTCCGATGAGGTGGCCCGGATTGCGGCGGCCCACGCCATCGCGGTCGGCGCGTCCGCGGCGGTGGTGCGCGTCGACGTCGGCGCCGGTGGCGGACCCGAGGGAGCCGCGCGGCGGGCGCGCTACGACGCCCTGGACTCCGCACGCCGCGGCCGACCGGTTCTGCTCGCCCACACCCTCGACGACCAGGCCGAGACCGTGTTGCTCGGCCTGGCCCGCGGCTCGGGCCCGCGCTCGATCGCCGGCATGGTCGCGTGGGCGGAGCCCTGGGGACGACCGCTGCTCGACCTGCGGCGGTCGACGACGGTCGCCGCCTGTGCCGAACTCGGTGTATCGCCCTACGTCGACCCGCACAACAGCGACCCTCGGTTCACCCGCTCCCGGTTGCGCACGGAGGTGCTGCCGCTGCTCGAGGACATCCTGCAGGGCGGGGTCGCGGCGGCCCTGGCGCGCACCGCGACGCAGCTGCGCGCGGACTCCGATGCCCTGGACGGTCTCGCGGACCAGGCCTGCGCCGCGGCAGGCCGTGGCGCAGGGCTGTCGGTGGGCGCGCTCGCCGACACCCCGCCGGCGATCCGACGGCGAGTGCTGCGGCAGTGGGTGATCAAGAACGGGGCCACCGAGCCGACCGAACCCCTGATCCGCGCCCTCGACGCGCTGGCGGTCACGCCGGGCTCGCGCGCCCGCGTCGCGATCGGGGGTGATGATGGCCATCGATCGGTCGTGGTTCGTGACGGCGGCCACCTCGCAGTGGTGTCCGACCCGCGCGGTTGAGGCGACGCCGACGACCCGATAACTGCACCGACAACGGCGACCCGACAACGACAAACGGCGCCGACCCCGGGAGGGTCGACGCCGTTCGTGTGGTCGGGTGGTGGCTACCGGGCCGGAGCCACCGGGATGGTGATCGACCTCGGAGGTGTGAACGGCGAGTTGATCGTCCTGAAGTACTGATCGACCGCGCCGGCCAGCGTCGGGCCGCCCGCGGCGATGGTGCCCACGACGCCGCCGAAGCCGGCGCCGGTGACGACGCCCGGGACGCACCCGACCGCAGGGATGATGATGCCGCCGATGATGCAACCGGCCACAGCTCCGATCCCGGTGCCGGCGAGCGCACCGATGGACACGGCCGTACCCACGTTCGCGCCCAACGTGTTGAGCGCCTGCTGGTCGCGCTCTGCGCGGGTCAGCGGCTGGTCGACCAGGACCCGTCCGGGCGCCTGAGCGGCGGCAGAGGGCTTGGTGGGGGTGGCCGGGGCGGCCGAGGCCTCGCCGGCGGCCGCGACGATTCCTGCGGTGCAGGCGATCGTGGCCACCGCAGAGACGAATGCTTTGCGTAGGTTCATTCGGATATTCCATTCACTTCGTAGAGCTATCCGGAATCAGCGCACCCCCCGTGACGGTCATCTGATCGATCGACAATTGTTTCTGTCGATCGGCAACGACTCCCCGTCGTTGCCGTGATTAACCGTCTCGTGCATTCGTCCGGGTAGTAGGGGCAAAGTGATATTAGCGTTATGAAATCGGGGTTTGGTGGCGATCTCTACAAATTCTCGTGATTGTTTTGTGATGTATTCGTCATCTGCAGGTTGCGGCGGATGCGGCCGGCAAAGCGCCCAGCTGCACACGTCATCGACGCCCCGTCCTACGGCGGCGGTGGCCTCGGCCGAACGCCCGCTCTTCGCGCACGCGGCGTCGCATGGCAAGCTGCTAACACACCGGCGGGCGCGAGGCTTGTCCATTCGCGAAAGGGCTTCACGGGTGACCGAGAACGGTGATCTACTCCCAGCGCATCCCTACGGCGACGACATCGAGGCGGTTGTCGTCACCGAGGCGCAGATCAAGCAGCGCACACACGAACTGGCCCAGACGGTCGGCGCGCGGTACGCGGGCATCGACGAGGACCTGATCCTCATCGGCGTGCTCAAGGGTGCGGTCATGTTCATGACCGATTTCGCCCGTGCGCTGCCGATTCCCACCCAGCTCGAGTTCATGGCGGTCAGCTCCTACGGGTCGGCGACCTCGTCGTCCGGTGTCGTCCGGATCCTGAAGGATCTCGACCGCGACATCGCCGGCCGCGACGTGTTGATCGTCGAGGACATCATCGATTCCGGGTTGACCCTGTCGTGGTTGATGAAGAACCTCAGCTCGCGTCAGCCGAAATCCATCGCGGTCTGCACCTTGCTGCGCAAGCCCGATGCCGTGCGCACGCAGGTCGAGGTCGCCGACATCGGATTCGACATCCCCAACGAATTCGTCGTCGGATACGGACTCGACTATGCCGAGCGGTATCGCGACCTGCCGTACATCGGCCGTCTGGACCCGCAGGTGTACACCGGATGAGCACCGCGATCGAGCTCGCCGCCGATGTCGCGGCGGGACGCATCACCCCGCAACAGACGGTCGACGACGCCATCGATCGGATTATCGAACGCGATCGCGGTATCGGCGCGTTCGTGACCGTCCGTGCGCGGCACGCCCGCGCCGAGGCCGCCGAACTCGCGACCCGCACCGACCTCGCGACCCTGCCGCTGGCCGGCGTCCCGATCGCCATCAAGGACAACGTCGCGGTCAGTGGCGAGCCCATGCGGATCGGATCGCTCGCCACCCCTGACGCGCCGCAACCCACCGACCACGTTCTTGTCGCCCGACTGCGCGCGGCCGGCGCGATCGTCGTCGGCATCACCGCGGTTCCCGAGCTCTGCCTGTTCGGTGCGACCGACTCCCCGGACACCGTCACCCGCAATCCGTGGAACCGCGACCTCACCCCCGGCGGATCGTCGGGTGGCTCGGCCGCCGCTGTCGCCAGCGGACAGGTCCCGATCGCCCACGGCAACGACGGACTCGGTTCCATCCGGATCCCCGCCGCAGACTGCGGTCTGTTCGGCATCAAGCCCGGACCCGGCCTCGTGCCCCCGCAGCCCGGCGGCAACGGTTGGTACGGGATGGCCGAGAACGGCCCGCTGGCCACCACCGTCGCCGACGCCGCGCTGATGCTCGCCGTCATGGCCGACGACATGTCCCTCGCCGAGGCGGGCGCGGGCACCGACCAGACGCCGGTACGCATCGCACTCGCCGACAATTTCCCGCTCGCGATCGGTTCCACCGACCGGCACTGGGCCGCGGCGTTGTCGCAAGCCGGCCAGGTGCTGACCGGGATCGGTCACCAGGTGACCACCAGTCCGCTGCCGTACCCGACGAACCCGGCGCCGTTGCTGTTGCGATGGGTCGGCGGAGCCGCCGCCGACGTCGACGACATCGCCGCCCACGGTGGCGACATCTCGCGGCTGCAGAAGCGCAGTCGCCGACACGTCGCGATCGGACGCCAGGTCAACCGGCGCGGACTCGTGCGGGACTCCCAGAAGACGGCGCTGATCGCCTCGGTCGAGCGCTACCTCGAGTCGGTCGGTGCCGAGCTGATCATGACGCCGACGCTCGCCCGCCCGCCGATCCGCGCCGCACGGTGGAGCGAGCGCAGCTGGGCCGCGAACATGCTGGCCAACGTCTCCTACGCCCCGTTCGCGGGGTTGTTCAACGTCCTCGGGTGGCCGGCGATGTCGGTGCCGTTCGGGGTGCACCCGATCTCGGGCACCCCGATGGCCGTGCACCTCGTGGGCCGTCCGGGCAGCGAGGCCGTGCTCCTCGGTGTCGCGGCCCAACTCGAGAGTGCCCACCCGTGGCCGCGTGTGGCCCCGGGTTTCGACACGCAGGCGTGAGCACCGCGGCCTTCCCGCCCGCCGACCGCGATGCGGTCTACCGGGCGATCGCCGAGCGTCGCGACATGCGCCACTTCGCGGGCGGTCGCGTCCCCGACGACGTCCTGGCCCGTCTCCTCGGCGCCGCGCACCACGCGCCGAGCGTTGGCCTCATGCAGCCGTGGCGGTTCCTGCGCATCGTCGACCCGGCCGTGCGCAGCAGCATCCACGACCTCGTCGACACCGAGCGCCGGGCCACCGCCGGGGCCCTCGGCGAACGCGCTGACGAGTTCATGACCCTCAAGGTCGAGGGCATCCTCGAATGCGCCGAGCTGCTCGTCGTCGCCCTCGGCGACCATCGCGAGCGACACGTCTTCGGACGCCGCACAATGCCGCGGATGGATCTTGCCTCGGTGTCGTGTGCGATCCAGAACCTGTGGCTGGCCGCGCGCGCCGAGGGCTACGGGATGGGGTGGGTGTCGCTGTTCGATCCCGTCGCGCTCGCCGACCTCCTCGGCATCCCCGACGGCGCCGAACCGGTGGCCGTGCTGTGCCTGGGTCCGGTGCCCGAGTTCTACACCCAGCCGATGCTGGTCGAGACCGGTTGGGCGCAGGAGCGTCCGCTGTCGGAACTCATCTGCACCGACCGGTGGGACGATTTGCGCTGACGATGTCCGATTCGCCTGGCATCATCGCGACATGATCGATCATTTCGGTGTCCAGTCGGCCGACGTCGAGGCCTCTGCGTCCTGGTACCTGCGGGTGTTCGCCCCGCTCGGGTTCAGCGAGGCCGTGCGGATCCCGACCCCCGACGGACCGGTCATCGGATTCGCCACCGACGGACCGCCCGCGTTCTGGTTGGCCCCGTTGGCCCCACCCGCCGACCCGGCGGTCGGCGCGCGAGAGAACCACTTCGCGTTCGTCGCGGCGGACCGGTCGGTGGTCGACGAGGTACATGCCGCCGCCGAGGCGGCCGGTGCCGAGGTGCTGCACGCTCCACGGGAATGGCCCGAGTACCACCCCGGCTACTACGCGGTGTTCCTCCGAGATCCGAACGGACACAACGTCGAGGCCGTCTGCCACGGGTGACCACCCGGCGCCGCGGACTATCCGGTGGCGCCGACGGTCTCGAGCGCCGCGACATAACGGCGCGCCGAACGTGCCACGACCGCGGACGCGTCGGTCACGGGTTCGCCCCAGAATGCGGAATGCAATGTCTCGAAGCTGATCTCGGTTAGTGCGTCGGCGATCCGCCGCACCTCGTGGGCCGGGAGCGGGATCATGTTCGGGTAGCTCCACATGAACGACACCCACCGTCGGTCGGGTGTGGCAAGCGGCAGATCGCCGCTGAGCAGGGTGCCCCGTCCGTCGCTGCCGTTCTCCTGCACCAGGACCGACGAGCCCGGGAAGTGACCGCCCAGGCGAAGCAGACTCACGCCGTGGCCGAGGTCTAGTCGATCACCCTCCCACAGCCGGATGGCCGGGTCCGGGCGCATGATCCACTCGGCGTCGGCGCTCGACAGGTGGATCGGGCAGTCGAAACGATGTGCCCACTCCACCATCGTCGAGTAGTAGTGCGGGTGCGAGATCGCGATCCCGCCCACACCGCCACGCCGTTCGATCTCGACCGCGGTCTGTTCGTCGAGCAGCGCCACGCAGTCCCACAGCAGGTTGGTCTCGCCCCACGGGACCAGCAGCGCGCGCTGTCCGATGCCGACGCGGCCCCGCGGTCCGATTCCGATCAGTTCGCCCTGCGGTGCGATGTCGTTGGAGTGCTCGCGTCGCAGTTCGTCGAGGGTAGTCCACCGCTGACCGGTGTCGGGGACGTACTGACGGGGGTCCGAGCACACCGGGCACGACTCCGGCGGGCGGTCACGATCGTCGAACTGGACCGCGCAGGTGGTGCAGATGAAGAAGGTCATCTCAGAATCCTCGGGTGGGTCGTCGCCGGTGCATGCGTGCGTCCATCCTGTGATCGCTCAGGCCAGTTCGGTGCGGTTGCGGCCCAACGACTTCGCGCGATACATCGCCTCGTCGGCGGCGGCCAGAGCCGCGGCGAACGCCGCCGCCGGGTCCGATTGGTCGGCACACGGTGCGCACGCACCGGCACTCGCGGTGATCACGACGGTGTCGCGTTCGTGGGTCAGGCTCGTCCGCAGCCGCTCGGCGTAACCGAACAGATCCGGCGACGCCTGCTCGGCGAGTACGACGAACTCCTCGCCGCCGAACCGCGAGACCACCGCACCCGCTCCGGCGGCGACGGTCAGCCGGATGGCGACCAGTCGGAGGACATCGTCCCCCGCCGCGTGTCCGTGCGTGTCGTTGACCTGCTTGAAGTCGTCGATGTCGATGAGCACGAGGAACGGCGCCGCGTGCTCGACGCCTGCCCCGGTGGCGGCGTGCGACTCGATGCCGCGGCGGTTCAGCAGACCGGTGAGCGGGTCGGTGACCGCGTCGGAGAAATGGAGGCGGCTCGAGGCGAGGATGGCCGCGGAGAACGCCGAGAGCAGGAACACCGCACCGTTCATGACCAGGATGACCACCACTGCCTGCACGACGAGCGCCACCGGGTCGTCGACCCCCTCGACGAGGGCGCGCACCGCCAGACCGAGGACGGTCGCGGTGCTCCACACGACGTGGAACCGCAGGATGACCGGGTTCGAGAAGTGGGCGGCGCATGCACCGACGAGGGCCAGGAGTCCGGCCCCGACGATCGCCACCGACGAGTCGGCGAAGGTGAGCAGCACAGTGGTGACGCCGACCTCGGCGTAGACGATGAAGCCGTTGTTCACCCGTGAGGTGCGCGTCCACCACTCGCCGATGAACCGGGACCGGCTGATCACGACGGCCGCGGGGACCGTGGTCGCGCACACCGCGTAGACGATCGCCGTGCCCACGGCTCCCTGTGGTCCCGCCGCGCTGAACGTCGACAGGATCCCGATCACACCGAACGCGATGGTCTGCAGCGCGATCCCGAGACGCAGGACCCGTTCGGCCGAGGCGCTACCGGGGATGGGCTGGCGAGAGAACCTGTGATCGCTCACCGGACGGCCCTCCTAGTCGCGTCCGCCAGGGAGGTCAGCCGTCGAGTTTCGCCGCGACGTCGGCCGGGAACCCACCGGTGGCCACGGGCCCCCACCGTGTGGGCGTGACCCGGATCAGCGACTTGTCCTGCGTGGCCATCGCCTCGCGGTACTCGTCCCAGTCGGGGTGTTCGCCGGAGATCGACCGGAAGTAGTCCACGAGTGCGTCGAGGGCCTCGGGCTGATGCAGCACCTCGGCGGTGCCGTCGACCTGCACCCACGCGTCGTTGAACGCGTCGGAGAGCACCAGCACCGACACCACCGGTCGGGCCTGCGCGTTGCGGGTCTTCGCGCGACCCGGGTACGTCGAGATCACGATCCGGCCGTCGGCGTCGACACCACCGGTGACCGGCGACATCTGTGGGCTGCCGTCGGACCGCGTCGTCACCAGGATGAGCTGGTGCCGGGGCCTGATGAACTCGAGCAGCCCGTCGCGGTCGACGGTGTTGTTCTTCGCGATTGTGCGTGCCATGGGGATCACGGTAAGCGATCGTTGATCTGAGCCGTCGGCACCCGTCTCGACCTGCACTTGTGCAGCTGGGGAACGCGACGCCACGCGCCGACGTTGACAGGTAGCCTGTTATGTCAGGTGTACCGACTTCGAAGGGACGCGCCGGCGCCGGCTGGGACGTGCAATGAATCGAAAGACTGTTTTCCGTAATCTGGCCATTGTTGCCGTGATCGTGCTCGCGATCTGGGGTTTCACCGTTCTGCGTGGCGGTGATCGCGAGTACAAGAGTGTCGACACCTCGGTCGCGCTGACCCAGCTGAACACCAAGAACGCCACCGAGGTGCAGATCGACGATCGCGAACAGGCGATCCGCATCACGCTGCGGGACGAGGTCGACGGCGCCAAGAAGATCACCGCCAAGTACCCGGCGCGGTCGAGTGAGTTCGTGTTCGACAGCGTCACGAAGTCGGGCGCGAAGTATCAGACCAACGTCACCCAGGAGTCGGTCCTGTGGCAGATGCTGATCTTCATCCTGCCGATGATCCTGCTGTTCGGGCTCTTCTTCTTCGTGATGAGCCGCATGCAGGGTGGTGGCAAGGGCGGCATCATGGGCTTCGGCAAGTCGAAGGCCAAGCAGCTCTCGAAGGACCACCCGAAGACCACGTTCGCCGACGTCGCCGGTTCGGACGAGGCGGTCGAGGAGCTGTACGAGATCAAGGACTTTCTGCAGAACCCTGCGCGCTACCAGGCTCTCGGCGCCAAGATCCCGCGCGGCGTGCTGCTCTACGGCCCTCCCGGAACCGGTAAGACACTGCTCGCGCGGGCCGTCGCCGGCGAGGCGGGCGTCCCGTTCTTCACGATCTCCGGTTCGGACTTCGTCGAGATGTTCGTCGGTGTCGGTGCGTCACGTGTGCGCGACCTGTTCGAGCAGGCCAAGGCCAACAGTCCCTGCATCATCTTCGTCGACGAGATCGACGCGGTCGGTCGCCAGCGCGGTGCCGGCCTCGGCGGCGGGCACGACGAGCGTGAGCAGACCCTCAACCAGCTGCTGGTCGAGATGGACGGCTTCGGCGAGCGTTCCGGTGTCATCCTGATCGCCGCGACCAACCGTCCCGACATCCTCGACCCGGCGCTGCTGCGTCCCGGTCGTTTCGATCGGCAGATCCCGGTGGGCAACCCCGACATCGCCGGCCGCAAGGCGATCCTCAAGGTGCACGCCGCAGGCAAGCCGATCGACGCCGACGCCGACCTCGACGGTCTCGCCAAGCGCACCCCCGGCATGTCCGGTGCCGACCTGGCCAACGTCATCAACGAGTCGGCTCTCCTGGCCGCTCGCGAGAACCGCACGACGATCACCGCCGAACTGCTCGAGGAGTCGGTCGACCGCGTCGTGGGCGGACCGCGCCGCAAGAGCCGCATCATCAGCGAGCAGGAGAAGAAGATCGTGGCCTACCACGAGGGTGGACACACCCTCGCCGCGTGGGCGATGCCCGATCTCGACCCGATCTACAAGGTCACGATCCTCGCCCGTGGCCGCACGGGCGGCCATGCCCTGGCCGTGCCGGAGCAGGACAAGGACCTGATGACGCGTTCGGAGATGATCGCGCGTCTGGTGATGGCCATGGGTGGCCGTGCCGCCGAGGAGCTCGTGTTCCACGAGCCGACCACGGGTGCGTCCTCCGACATCGACCAGGCGACCAAGATCGCCCGCGCGATGGTCACCGAGTACGGCATGAGCGCCAAGCTCGGCGCCGTGCACTACGGCCAGGAGCAGGGTGACCCGTTCCTGGGCCGTTCGATGGGCGCGCAGGCGTCGTACTCCACCGAGGTCGCGGCCGAGATCGACGACGAGGTCCGACGTCTCATCGAGGCGGCGCACACCGAGGCGTGGGCGATCCTCAACGAGTACCGCGACACCCTCGACGACCTCGCCACCCAGCTGCTCGAGCGCGAGACGCTGACCCGCAAGGACCTCGAGGTCATCTTCTCGGGCGTGGAGAAGCGTCCGCGCATCACCACCTTCGACGAGTTCGGTGACCGGACGCCCAGCGACAAGCCCCCGGTGAAGACCCCGGGCGAGTTGGCCATCGAGCGCGGCGAGCCGTGGCCCCCGGAACCGGCACCGCGTCTGGTGAAGGAGACCGTCGGTGCGGGATCGGCCCAGCCGAACCCGTACGGACCCGGCGGCTACAACGGCGGTGCGCCCGACGGCGGGCACAACGGGTACGGCCAGAACGGTCAGCCCAACGGATACGGCCCCAACGGCTACGGCCAGAACGGTTACGGCCCGAACGGGCAGGGGCACAACGGTTACGGCCAGAACGGTCAGGGCCAGAACGGCTACGGCCAGAACGGTTACGGCCCGGACAATCAGAACGGGTACGGCCCGAACGGCCACAACCAGCCCGGCCACGGCCAGGGATATCCCGGTTACCCGCAGGGCGGATCCGCTCCCGGATACCAGGCGCCCGGTTACGGCAACCCGGGTCATCAGCCGACGCCGCCGCCGGTGCCGCGTGATCAGAACCCCACCGGACCCAATGGCGGGACCCGTCCCGACTACGGCGCCCCCGATGGTTGGTCGGCGCCGGGCTGGCCCCCGCGTGACGGCAACGGGACGGGTCAGCCGCCGCGCTGAGAAGACCCAGCACG
Source organism: Williamsia phyllosphaerae (assembly GCF_014635305.1). NCBI lineage: Bacteria > Bacillati > Actinomycetota > Actinomycetes > Mycobacteriales > Nocardiaceae > Williamsia > Williamsia phyllosphaerae. The sequence continues at coordinate 1,730,316 of NZ_BMCS01000001.1, forward strand.
CACACGTCCCGGTACGCGCCGCGACGTTCACCCTCCACCTCCGGGCACTCACAGAAGAGCGAGCTCCTGATGACCAGAACCGAAAACCGTGGTGCTATCGCGCCCTTCGACCAGGAGCGGGCGGAGGCGGCGGTTCGCGAGCTGCTCGTCGCGATCGGTGAGGATCCCGACCGCGACGGTCTGAAGGAGACGCCGGCCCGGGTGGCGCGCGCCTATCAGGAGATGTTCGGCGGCCTGCACACCGAACCGGACGACGTGCTGGCCACGACGTTCGACGTCGGCCACGACGAGTTGGTGCTGGTCAAGGACATCCCCATGTACTCGACGTGCGAGCACCACCTGGTGTCGTTCCACGGGGTCGCCCACGTCGGGTACATCCCCGGCGCATCCGGGCAGGTCACGGGGTTGTCGAAACTGGCGCGCGTCGTCGACCTCTACGCCAAGCGCCCGCAGGTCCAGGAGCGACTCACCACGCAGATCGCCGACGCCCTGGTGCGCAAGCTCGATCCGCGCGGTGTCATCGTCGTCATCGAGGCCGAGCACCTGTGCATGGCGATGCGCGGCATCCGCAAGCCCGGTGCGTCGACCACGACATCGGCGGTCCGTGGCATCTTCAAGACCAGTGCCGTCAGCCGTGGTGAGGCGCTCGACCTCATCTCTCGGTAGCCCTGAGCGCCCTGCTGCGGGTTCCGGTGTCCATCGCGCATACGGTTGACGGCGTGAACGCAGCCGCACACCTGGTGAGCTCCGGTCGGACCCGCGTCCTCGGCGTGCTCAACGTGACGGCCGACTCGTTCTCCGACGGTGGCCGCTATCTCGACGCCGACGCAGCCATCGCCCACGGTCGTCGGCTCGCGGCCGACGGGGCCGACCTCATCGATGTCGGCGGCGAGTCCACCCGTCCCGGTTCGACCCGTGTGGATCCCGATCTCGAGGCCCGACGGGTCGTCCCGGTCATCGCCGCGCTCTCGGCCGAGGGGGTGTCGGTGTCGGTGGACACCATGCACGCCTCGGTGGCGCAGGCGGCGATCGAGGCCGGCGCCGTTGTCGTCAACGACGTCTCCGGTGGCCGTGCGGATCCCGCGATGGCCTCGGTGGTCGCCGATGCCGGTGTGCCCTGGATCCTGATGCACTGGCGGCCCGCAACCGACCCGGCCGACGGCGCGACCCACTTCGCCCACCGGGTCGACGATGTCGGCGGCTATCGCGACGTCGTCGCGGAGGTGAGCGGTGAGCTGCTCACCCAGGTCGATGCGGCCGTCCGTGCCGGTGTCGACCCGGCGGCGGTGATACTCGACCCCGGCCTGGGTTTCGCCAAGGCGGCAGAACACAACTGGGCCCTGCTCAACGCGTTGCCGACGCTGGTGGGCCTCGGGTTCCCGGTCCTCGTCGGGGCGTCGCGCAAGCGGTTCCTCGGCACCCTGCTCTCCGGTGGTGCGCAACCGCGACCACCGGCCGGGCGTGAGATCGCCACCGCGGCGATCAGCGCGCTGGCCGCGGTCAACGGGGCGTGGGGGGTGCGCGTACACGACGTGCCGTCGAGTCGCGACGCGATCGCCGTGGCGGCGGCATGGACCGACGGAGGACGAAGGGGATCGGTGGATGGCTGACCGGACAGAAGAGACCGAGCGGACCTGTGGTCGCCCACGGAAGCGAGCGGATGGCTGACCGAATAGAGTTGCGTGGGTTGACCGTTCGGGGTAACCACGGTGTCTTCGACCACGAGCGCCGCGACGGTCAGGACTTCATCGTCGACCTGATCCTGTGGCTGGATCTCCGGCCCGCCGCGGCCTCCGACGACCTCTCCGACACCGTCGACTACGGTGGTCTCGCACAACGCGCCGCGGACATCGTCGCGGGACCGGCGCGCGACCTCATCGAGACCGTCTGCGCCGAGATCGCCGACGGCATCATGGTCGACGAGCGGGTCGCGGCCTGCGAGGTGACGCTGCACAAGCCGTCCGCCCCCATCCCGTTGACGTTCTCCGACGTCGCCGTGGTGACGCGACGCTCGCGGCGATGAGTCGGACCGATGAGTAGAGCGGTCCTGTCCATCGGGTCCAACATGGGTGACCGTCTCGACCTGTTGTGGTCGGTACGTGAGCATTTCGCGGATCGACTCGTCGCGGCGTCCGCCGTCTATGCGACCCCGCCGTGGGGGCCGGTGCCCCAGGACGATTTCGACAACGCCGTCCTGATCGTCGACGACGACGCGTGCGGGCCGATGGACTGGCTGAACGAGGGATTCGAACTCGAGGCCGCCGCTGCCCGAACCCGCGAACAACGTTGGGGACCGCGCACTCTCGACGTGGACGTCGTGTCGGTGAGTGTCGACGGCCGCGTCGAGGTCAGCGACGACCCCGTGCTGACCCTGCCGCATCCCCGCGCGCACGAGCGGGCCTTCGTGCTCATCCCGTGGCTCGACGCCGACCCCGACGCGCAGCTGTGGACCCCGGCCGGACCCCGGTCGGTGCACGACCTCGTCGCCGGTCTCGACGAGTCCGACCGCGCCGGGGTGCGCCGACGGGATGTCCCGCAGTGGGATGGCCCGCATGGGGACGGATCACCGCAGAACACGAAAGCGAGCTCTCGATGATGGCCCGGCGCCGTACCCCGCGCACACCACGTGACCACGATCCGGACGAGGGCGGCCTGGGCCCGACCCGCGTCCGCGACCTGCTGGGGATCGCGGCGTTCACCGCCGTCGTCGTCTGGCTGCTCGTGCGCGTCAGTTATGGGGAGTTGCCGCCTCTGCCGCTGCTGGCCGGGATCGTGCTCTACGTGCTGGCGGCGCTCGAGGTGGTCATCGCGATCGTCGTGCGGCTGCGGGTGTCACGCTCGGAAGTCGGCACCAGCCGCGATCAACTGCATCCCCTCACCGCCGCCCGGGTTCTCGCGTTGGCGAAGGCGTCGGCGATCCTCGCCGCCATCGCGACCGGCGTGTGGATCGGCCTGCTCATCTACCTTCTGGCGCAGACCGATTCATCGGCGGCCGATCACGACACGCCCGCGGCGATCGTCGGGTTGGTGGGCGGTGTGCTCCTCGGAGTCGCAGCACTGGTGCTCGAGTTCTGCTGTCGCACACCCGACGATCCCGCCGACGAATCGGCCGCCTAGCTGCGTCGTCGCAGCAACGCCGCAGGTGGGGAGAATGCGTGACTCTCCGTACCGGCTCGCACGCCGCACCGACAAACGCAGGTATGTTGACCGACATGACGACCACCGGCCGCTCGGCTGATTCCCGCCGCGTTCGTCGGGGGCCCGCCCAATGGTTGCTCGGTCTGCTCCTCGCGCTCGCGATCGGCGCCAGCATCGCCATGATGTTCAGCAACTCCCGCAGTATCGCAGCGAGTCTCGCGGTCATCTCCGCGCTGTGGGCCGCGGTCATCGGCGCGATCCTGGTGACCAAGTTCCGCAGGCAGGCCGACTCGGCCGAGTCCAAGGCGCGCGACCTGCGACTGGTCTACGAGCTGCAGCTCGAACGTGAGATCACCGCCCGCCGCCAGTACGAGCTCGGTGTGGAGACGCAGGTCCGCCGCGAGGTGCACGCGGAGACGAACGAGGAGCTCGGCGAACTCAAGGCCCAGATCGAGGCGCTGCGTGCGAGCCTGGAACTCCTGGTCGGTGGGGACCTGCCCGAGCAGCGCGCCGCCCTGCGGTCCGAGCGTCGCCGGGAACTCGATCGCGCACGGTCGGAGCCCGACGAGTCGACGTACTCCGCGGCGGGCTCGTACTCCACGTCCGACCCCGCCTTCGACGACGGTGCCGTGGCCGAACGCGACTTCGCCAGCACCGCGCCCGACGTCGGCGCTGATCGGGTGCCGATCGCCGAGCCCAACACGCTGACCGAGGTCATCCCGGTGGTCACCGACGAGCAGGGTCAGGCCTCCGACGACGACGGCCTTCGTGGCGCGCCACGTCCGGCACCGTCGTCCCGTCACGGGGCCGCCGCGTCCGACCCCGGTCCCGCCGACGTCCCGGCGTTCGTCGACGAGACCCCGACCGACGAATGGGCGGTGGCACCCGCCGAGGTCGTCCCGGAGCCGGTCGCAGCCGATCCGGTCGCGCCCGAGCCGATCGTGGCCGACGTCGTCGCCGAGCCCTCGGCATCACCCGTGACGTCGCACGCGAGTCAGGGGGGCGGTCGGCACGGTCGCGGCGCGGCGCCGGCGCAGCCGCAGCCCGAGCCCACCCCGGTCCCCGAGCCCCCGGCCGATCCGACGCCCACCCCGCCGCCGAGCCGCAACGATCGTCATCGGGCCCCAGAACCCGAGCCCGGTGCACACCAGTCGGGCCGGTCGGCGTCGGAACTGATCGACCAGCTGCGATCGGGAACCGGCGGCGGTCGCCGCCGCCGCGAGGACTGAGCCAGTGAGCCGCGTCACAGCAATTGGCTGATGACGCCGACCGCGCCCTATCCTCGGCGCTGAACGTCCGGTACCCGAGTTCGGGCCTGGAACGAGCAGATGGAGGACATCGGTGACCTCATCGGGCATCGCCAACTGGCCCGCGCCCGCGCGGCTGACCGTCGGCATCGTCTCCGCGGGTCGCGTCGGGACGGCGTTGGGAGCGGCCCTCGAGTCCGCCGACCACGTCGTCGGTGCCGTCGTCGCCCGCTCGGACGCCGCGCGCGACCGCGTCGCCCGCCGACTCCCCGAATCGCAGATCCTGCCGGTACACGAGGTCGCGGCCCGCTCGGAACTGCTCATCATCAGCGTCCCCGACGATCAGCTCACCGCCGTCATCGCCGAGTTGGCCTCGTCCGGCGCGGTCCGCCCGGGCACCATCGTCGCGCACACCGCGGGCGCCCACGGGATCGGGATCCTGGCGCCCCTGACGGAACTGGGCGTCACCCCCCTCGCTCTGCACCCTGCGATGACCTTCGTCGACACCGACGACGACACCACCCGCCTGCGGTCGACCTGCTTCGGGGTCACCGCCGCCGACGAGATCGGCCACGCCGTCGGATCGACGCTGGTCCTCGAGATGGGGGGCGAGTCGGTCCGTGTTCGCGAGGAGGCCCGCACCCTCTACCACGCCGCCCTGGCCCACGGTGCGAACCACCTCGTCGCACTCATCTCGGATTCCCTTGCCGCACTACGGATCGCGCTGGCCGGCCCGGAGATACCGGGCCAGGACTTCATCGACGAGAACGCGGCGGGCCTGCCCGAGCGCCTGCTCGGACCGCTGGTGTCGGCGGCCCTGCAGAACACTCTCGAGCTGGGCCCCCGTGCGCTGACCGGACCGGTCGCGCGCGGCGACGCCGTCGCGGTGGCGGGCCATCTCGCCGCCCTGCGCGAGGCCGACCCCGATCTGGCCGAGGCCTACCGCACCATGTCCCTGCGTGCTGCGTCCTACACCCGAGCGCCCGCCGCTCTGATCGAAGTGCTCGAGAGGTGAGCGAGAACATGACCACACCCACCCGCCCGTACGTGCCGGGGTCGCTGACCGTGCACCGCGACCCGGCCCAGATCAGCCGGATCAGCAAGGCGCTGCGCGCCACCGGCAAGCGAGTCGTCCTGGTGCCCACCATGGGTGCGCTGCACGACGGCCACCGGGAGTTGGTCGCATCGGCCAAGTCCCAGGGGAACACCGTCGTCATCGTCTCGATCTTCGTCAACCCACTGCAGTTCGGCGCCGGAGAGGACCTCGACGCCTATCCGCGCACCTTCGACGCCGACCGCGCCCTGCTCGACGACCTCGGTGTGGAACTCGTGTTCGCGCCGACGGTCACCGACATGTACCCGAACGGCCCGCGCACCACGGTGCTGCCGGGTCCGCTCGGTGCCGAGCTCGAGGGCCAGTCGCGGCCCACGCATTTCGCCGGGATGCTGACCGTCGTCGCCAAGCTGCTGTCCATCGCAGCACCCCACGCCGCCTTCTTCGGCGAGAAGGACTACCAGCAGCTCGTGCTGGTGCGCCAGATGGTCACCGACCTCAACATGGGCATCGACATCGTCGGCGTCCCGACGGTGCGTGAATCCGACGGTCTCGCGATGTCGAGTCGCAACGCCTACCTCGGTCCCGAACACCGGGCGGCGGCGACCGCGCTGTCGGCGGCGCTCGTGGCGGGCGCCCACGCCGCGGCCGGTGGGGCGCAGGCCATCATCGACACCGCGTCGGCGGTCCTGGCGCACGCCCCCGAGATCGACGTCGACTACCTCGAGGTGCGCGGCACCGATCTGGGTCCCGCCCCGGAACACGGTGACGGACGGCTGCTCGTCGCCGCCCGCCTCGGGTCCACCCGCCTCATCGACAACGTCGGCGTCGCCGTCGGCACCGGCTTCTTATCAGAGTGAGGTAGACATGTTTCGCACCATGATGACGTCGAAGATCCACCGCGCGACCGTCACCCAGGCCGATCTGCACTACGTCGGTTCGGTGACCATCGACGCGGATCTGCTCGACGCCGCGGATCTGCTCGAGGGCGAGCAGGTGACGATCGTCGACATCGACAACGGCAACCGTCTCGAGACCTACGCCATCGCCGGCGAACGCGGCTCGGGTGTCATCGGGATCAACGGCGCCGCTGCCCATCTCGTGCACCCGGGGGATCTGGTCATCATCATCGCCTACGGCATCCTCAGCCCCGCCGAGATCGACGGGTACGCACCGCGCGTGGTGTTCGTCGACGAGCGCAACCGCATCGACGAGCTCGGTTCCGATCCCGCGCACGCGCCGGTCGGGTCGGGTCTGCTCGACCCGCGCGAGCCCGCATCGGCCCTGGGCTGACGTGCTCCTCGCACTCGACGTCGGCAACACGAACATCCATCTCGGGGTGTTCGCGGGCAAGGGCGAGAACGCGAGGCTGGTGCACGACTGGCGGATGCGGACCGAACCGAAGATGACGGCCGACGAGTTGGCGCTGTCGCTGCGGGGGCTGCTCGGTCCCGACGTGGAACGGGTGGTCTCGGTCGTCGGGTTGTCCACGGTCCCATCGCTTCTGCGCGAGATGCGGGTGATGGTGTCGAAGTACTTCGGGGCCGGCCCACACGTCCTGCTCGAGCCCGGTCTGCGGACCGGTGTGCCGTTGCTCGTCGACAACCCCAAGGAGGTCGGCACCGACCGCGTCGCCAACGCCCTGGCAGCCCATGCGACGTACGGGGGTGCCTGCATCATCGTCGATTTCGGGACCACGACACTCGTCGACGCGGTCTCGGCCGCCGGTGAGTTCCTCGGTGGCGCCATCGCCCCAGGTATCGACCTGGCCGTCGACGCCCTCGCCGTGCGCACGGTGACGCTGCGCCGGGTCGAACTCCTGCCGCCCCGCAGCGTGATCGGCAAGAACACCGTCGAGGCGCTCCAGTCGGGCATCCTCTACGGGTTCGCGGGGCAGGTCGACGGACTGGTGTCGCGGGTGCAGCGCGACATCCCCGGTTTCTCCGGGCCCGACGTCACCGTCGTGGCCACCGGCTATCTCGCCCCACTGGTCTTCGACGAGTGCCAGACGCTGACGGTGCATCACCCGTACCTGACGCTCGACGGACTGCGGCTGGTGTTCGAGCGGCAACTCGAGGGCCCGCGCACCAAGAAGCGTTGACACCGCGGCGCACAGATGTGGCACACTTGTCCGCGTGATGACGCAGAGCGCACTGGAGTGTTGTCGGGGCTGATACGCCTCGCCATCCTGTGCTGCTCGCCTCTCACATTCGAGGACTCTCATGTCTGCTGCTCTCCTGATCGATTCCCGTCCGCATTCGGCCGCCCGATCGGCTGCCCCCACCGCACCCTCGTATCGGCCCGCGACCCCGGTCACAGCGAGCGCCGTGCGCACGGTCTCGGTCACCGTCGACGACTACGTGGCTGCTGTTGCCGCAGGTCACCGCGTGGTCGACATCCGCTCGCAACGCCAGCGCGACGCCGACGGCATCATCTCCGGCGCCCTGGCCATCGACCCGTCGGTGCTGCTCGACCGGCTCGTCCCCGGCTCGTCGAACGCTCTGCGGGCGGCGGCGTCGGATGCCCGCTGGATCCTGGTGAGCTCGGACGGTCACGACGCCGAGTGGTCGGCGTGGCACCTGCAGGCCCGCGGTGTCGCGGGTACCCGCTTCCTGCTGGGTGGTCTCGACGCCCTGCGTGAGCGTGCCCGTCGCGACGCGGCGGCCGGTCGTGTGCGCCTGCCGCTGTCGGAGCAGGGGCACCGCGACCTGGCCATCATCGCTGCGCACTGAGGTGCCGATAGGGTCGTCCGGGTGAGTGACGCAACGGCAACGCCCGGACCCGACAGCCCCTCGGACGACCAGATCCCCGAACAGCAGCGCATCCGTTCGGAGAAGCGTGCGCGGTTGCTGGCCTCCGGTGTGCAGGCCTACCCGGTGTCCATCCCGCGCACCCACTCGCTGGCCGAGATCCGCCGTCTGTACCCGGATCTGGAGACCGACACGGCCACCGGTGACCACGTCGGTGTCGTGGGCCGGGTCATGTTCGTGCGCAACAAGGGCAAGCTGTGCTTCGGGACGCTGCAGGAGGGCGACGGAACGCAGCTGCAGGTGATGATCAGCTTCAACGGGGTGGGTGAGCAGGCCCTCGCCGCCTGGAAGTCCGATGTCGACCTCGGTGACTTCGTCTTCGTGCACGGCGAGGTCATCAGTTCGCGGACCGGCGAGCTCAGTGTGATGGCCGACGACTGGCAGATGGCGTCGAAGGCATTGCGGCCGTTGCCGGTTGCGCACAAGGAGCTGAGCGAGGAGTCCCGTGTCCGGCAGCGTTACGTGGATCTCATCGTGCGTCCCGCGGCGCGGACGACCGCGCGGACCCGTATCGCCGTAATCCACGAACTGCGCTCCGCGCTGCGCGATCGTTCCTTCCTGGAGGTGGAGACGCCGATGCTGCAGACCCAGCCCGGTGGTGCCGCCGCACGTCCGTTCGTGACCCATTCGAATGCGCTCGACATCGACCTCTATCTGCGGATCGCGCCGGAATTGTTCCTCAAGCGCTGTGTGGTCGGCGGAATGGAGCGTGTCTTCGAGATCAACCGCAATTTCCGTAACGAGGGTGTCGATTCCACCCATTCGCCGGAATTCGGGATGCTCGAGACCTATCAGGCCTACGGCACCTACGACGATTCCGCGGTGATGACCCGGGAACTGGTCCAGGAGGTGTCGCAGCGCGCCCTGGGGACGCTGCAACCGACGATGGCCGACGGCAGCACCTACGACCTGTCCGGTGAGTGGACGACGGTGTCGATGTACCCGTCGCTCTCGGAGGCGCTGGGGGAGGAGATCACCCCGCAGACGTCGGTCGACGACCTGCTGTCGATCGCCGGCCGGGTGGGCCTGGATGTGCCCTCGGGCAAGGGATACGGGCACGGCAAGCTGGTCGAGGAGTTGTGGGAGCACCAGGTGGGCGAGCACATCGACTCCCCGTTGTTCGTCCGCGACTTCCCGGTCGAGACGTCGCCGCTGACCCGTGACCACCGGTCGATCCCGGGCGTCGTCGAGAAGTGGGACCTCTACATCCGTGGATTCGAGTTGGCGACCGGTTATTCGGAATTGATCGACCCGGTCATCCAGCGTGAGCGATTCGCCGATCAGGCGCGCCTCGCGTCGGCCGGTGACGACGAGGCGATGGTTCTCGACGAGGAATTCCTGACCGCGATGGAGCACGGGATGCCGCCGACGACGGGCACCGGCATGGGTATCGACCGCCTGTTGATGGCGCTGACCGGATTGGGCATTCGGGAGACCATTCTGTTCCCGCTGGTGAAGCCGAACGAATGAACTCCCGGATCGTCACGGACTTTCATGGTCTATTCGTCGATTTACGGTTACAGTGGGGATTGATTGGGGGCTGGCGCTGGGGGTTTTCGATTTAACGGGGATGCCTGGGCTGTGGCTCCGATCACTTTCGGCAATGTTCAACGATATGGGGCAAACATGGCGAAGAAAGTGACGGTCACCCTTGTGGATGACGTCGACGACAGTAAATCCGCCGATGAAACCGTGGAGTTCGGCATCGATGGCGTGACCTACGAGATCGATCTCTCGACCAAGAATGCAGCTCGTCTGCGGTCGGAGATCGACACCTGGGTGGAGCACGCACGTCGTGTCGGCGGCCGTCGGCGCAGCAAGGGCGCAACGCCCTCCGCTGCGGTCGACCGTGGTCAGTCCGCGGCCATCCGGGATTGGGCACGGCGTAACGGCCACGGCGTCTCCGCGCGTGGACGTGTTTCGGGAGAGATCGTGGAGCTCTACAACGCCGCACACTGATACACGATGGGCCGGGTGAACACCCGGTCCACGTCGACGCCCGGTTGCCTGATCACAACGGCAGCCGGGCGTCGTCGTGTGTGGATTGTGTGTCGATAAAACTGTTTGTGCGTACAAAACTCGCGTTCCGAGTTTGATTTGATGTGCTTTGCCGCGAATTAAGAAGATGATTTACATCACGTCAGTGAAGAGAGTTCACGTTTAAGAATTTTCCCTGCCGCATTTCGGGGGAATTCGTCGATGACGACGACACTGCGCGGGACCTTGAAATTGGCGAGTGTGGACCGGCAGTGGGCGATCACCTCGTCCTCGGAGATGTGCGCCCCACTCCGCACCGTGAGGTACGCCCGTCCCACCTCACCCAGGCGTTCGTCCGGGACCCCGATGACGGCCGCCTCGGTGACCGCGTCGAATCGCACGAGGGTCTGCTCGACCTCCGCGGGATAGACGTTGAAACCCCCGCAGATGTACATGTCCTTCAGTCGGTCGGTGATGCGCAGGTTGCCGCGCTCGTCGATCGTCCCGATGTCCCCGGTGTGCAACCACCCGTCGGCGTCGATGGTCTCGGCCGTCGCCGTCTCGTCGTCGAGATAGCCGCGCATCACCATGTCGCCCCGCGCCAGCACCTCGCCGGCGTCGGAGAGCGCGATCTCCATCCCCGCAAAGGCGCGGCCGCACGTGTTCGCCACCGTCTCGTCATCGTCGTCGGGCGTGCAGGTCGAGACGAACCCGCTCGTCTCGCTCAGCCCGTAGGCGGTGATGACCGTCGCGACTCCGAGGTCGCGCTGGATGCGCTCCACCAGGACCACCGGCACGATCGCCGCACCGGTGACGACCAGCCGCAGGCTCGACAGATCATGGTCGACGCGGGAGTCGGCGTCGAGGATGGTCTGGAAGATGGTCGGCGCGCCGGGGAAGACCGTGGCCCGCTGTGACGCGACCAGGGTCATCGCGGCCTCGGCGGAGTACACCGCCAGCGGGAGCATCGTCACGCCGAACAGGGTGCAGGCGAGGATGCCGGCCTTGTAGCCGAAGGTGTGGAAGTACGGGTTGACCATCAGGTAGCGGTCGTCTGTGCTCAGCGCCCCGTTGGCGCCCCACGCGCGGGCCCCGGCCGCCGACTGCCGGTGTTCGGCGACCACCCCCTTGCTGCGCCCGGTGGTGCCCGAGGTGAACAGGATGTCGGAGACGTCATCGGGTCGGACCGCGTCGGCGCGGGTGTCGGCCTCGGCGCGGTCGGAGTCGGTGGCCGACGAGAGGAAGTCGTTCCAGTCGATGCCGTGGTCGGCGCGGGTGCAGTCGTCGGCGTCGAGTCGGATCCGGATCGATGCGATCAGGTCGGTGTCGGCGGGCAGGTCGGCCAGTGCGGCGAGTTCGGCGAGGCGGTCGACGCCCAGGAACACCCCGGGCACCACCAGCGCGCGGGAGTGGGTCCGGACCAGGACGTCGAGGACCTCGGTCGCGGTGTACCGCGTGTTGACCGGCACGAGGGTGGCGCCGACGAAGTGCGCGCCCAGAGCGGCGATCGGCCAGTGCACGCTGTTGGGCGCCCAGATGGCCACGCGATCACCGGCGCCGATGCCCTGTCGGATCAGAGCGCCCGCGAAGGTGCGGACCGCCCCCAGCAACTCCGACCAGGTCAGCTCGATGTCCTCGCCCCACTGCGAGTCGACCACCGCGATCTGATCGGGCCACATCAGTGCCGCACGACGCAGCGCCTGCGGCGTGGTCTGCACCAGGTCCACGTCGGTCACATCGGAAAACCTAGCAAACGCTTGGTAGGTTAGGCTAGCTCGCATGATCTCGACCAATCTTGCCGATCGGGGCGTCGACCTGGGGCGGTATCCGGGCGGCGCGGAGGATTTCGCGCTATCGGTGCGGACCTGGCTCGACGAGAATCTGACCGGTGACTTCGCGCACCTGGCCGGTCGTGGTGGACCGGGCAGCGAGCACGAGTTCTTCGCTGAGCGGCTGGCGTGGGACCGACATCTCGCCGAATCCGGGTGGACCTGCCTCGGCTGGCCGACCGAATACGGCGGCCGCAACGCCACGATCGGTCAGCGCATCCTGTTCCACACCGAGTACGCCCGGTCCGACGCGCCCGCCCGGGTCAACCACCTCGGCGAGGAACTGCTCGGGCCGACGCTGATCGCCTTCGGCACCGAGGCGCAGAAGGAACGGTTCCTGCCGGGCATCGCCGATGTCACCGAGCTGTGGGCGCAGGGCTATTCCGAGCCCGGGGCGGGATCGGACCTGGCAAACGTGTCGACGACCGCGCAGCTCGTCGACGGCCGATGGGTCATCAACGGGCAGAAGGTGTGGACGTCGCTCGCGCACGTCGCGCAATGGGTCTTCGTGCTCTGCCGCGTCGAACGGGGCTCGAGCCGGCACAGGGGGTTGGGATTCCTCCTGGTGCCGTTGGACCAGCCCGGCATCACCGTGCGCCCCATCCAACAGCTCACCGGCACATCGGAGTTCAACGAGGTCTTCTTCGACGACGCGGTCACCGACGCCGACCTGATTGTCGGCGAGCCCGGCGACGGGTGGAAGGTCGCGATGGGACTGCTCGAGTTCGAACGCGGTGTGTCCACGCTCGGCCAGCAGGTCGGCTTCGCCCGGGAGCTCGACCGGGTGGTGGCGCTGGCGAAGTCGAACGGCGCCGCCGACGACCCGACGATCCGCGAGCGCATCATCACCGCCTGGGTGGGGTTGCGCGTGATGCGCGCCCACGCCGAGCGCACCCTGGCCGCGGTCGACACCGGCGGTGCGGGCGGGCAGGCGTCGGTGTCGAAGCTGCAGTGGGCCAACTGGCATCGCGACCTCGGTGAGCTGGCGGTGGCCGTGCAGGGCGCGCCGTCGCTGATCGCCCCGGACGCCACGACCGAGGGTGTCCCGAACGACATCACCACCCCCGACCGGGTGGAACTCGATGAGTGGCAACGTCTTTTCCTCTTCACACGCGCCGACACCATCTACGGCGGCTCGAACGAGGTCCAGCGCAACATCATCGCCGAGCGGGTGCTCGGACTACCGCGAGAGGCACGCGAGTGAATGCATCTCCACTGTCGACACCGCCGGAGGAGATCCCCGGACACGGGCTGCTGCTCGGGAAGAAGGTCGTCGTGACCGCGGCGGCCGGCACGGGCATCGGGTTCGCCTCGGCGCGGCGCGCGCTGCTGGAGGGCGCCGACGTCCTCGTCAGTGATTTCCACGAGCGCCGACTCGGCGAGACCGTCGAGAAGCTCGTGCTGGAGTTCCCGGATCAGACGGTGGCACAGACGGTCTGCGACGTGTCGAAGACCGATCAGGTGAACGAGCTGATCGACGTCGCGGTACGCGAGCTGGGTCAGATCGACGTGCTGATCAACAACGCAGGGCTCGGCGGTGAGACCCCGATCGTCGAGATGACCGACGACCAGTGGGACCGCGTCCTCGACATCACCCTCACCAGCACCTTCCGGGCGACGCGGGCCGCGCTGCGCTACTTCGCCGCCGCACCCCACAACGGGGTCATCGTCAACAACGCGTCGGTCCTGGGGTGGCGCGCGCAGGCCGGGCAATCCCACTACGCCGCGGGCAAGGCCGGTGTCATGGCCCTGACGAGGTGTTCGGCGGTCGAGGCCGCGGAGTACGGCGTCCGCATCAACGCCGTCGCCCCGTCGATCGCCCGGCACCCGTTCCTGGCCAAGGTGACCAGCGAGGAACTCCTCGACGACCTCGCCTCACGCGAGGCCTACGGCCGCGCGGCCGAGGTCTGGGAGATCGCCGCCACGATCGCGATGCTCGCCAGCGACTACACCACGTACCTGACCGGGGAGATCGTGTCGATCTCCAGCCAACGAGCCTGACCCGCACGAGGAGCCACACACCATGACCACACCGCAGGCCTACATCGTCGACGCCCTGCGCACCCCGGTGGGCAAGCGCAACGGATCCCTGGCGAAGGTGAACCCGATCGATCTCGGTGCCCACGTCATGAAGGCGGTCGTCGAGCGCACCGGGATCGACCCGGACATCGTCGACGACGTGGTGTTCGGGTGCGTCGACACCATCGGGCCGCAGGCGGGCAACGTCGCCCGCTCCTCGTGGCTGGCCGCGGGTCTGCCGCTGGCCGTCCCCGCGACCACCGTCGACCGACAGTGCGGATCGTCCCAGCAGGCCATCCATTTCGCCGCACAGGGCGTGATGAGCGGGACCCAGGACGTGGTCGTGGCCGGCGGGTTGCAGAACATGAGTGCCATCCCCATCTCGGCGGCCATGATCGCCGGGGCGCAGTACGGGTTCGGCAACCCGTTCCACGACTCCACCGGATGGCAGGAGCGGTTCGGCGACGCCGAGATCTCGCAGTTCCGCGGCGCCGGGATGATGGCCGAGAAGTGGGGCATCAGCCGCGAGGACATGGAGGCGTGGGCCCTGCAGTCGCACCAACGGGCGCGCACGGCCATCGCCGAGGGGCGCTTCGACAACGAGCTCGTGGCGCTGGGTGACTGCATCGTCGACGAGTGCCCCCGCGAGACGTCGCTGGAGAAGATGGCTTCGCTGCCGGTCCTCGAGGAGGGGTCGAGGCTGACCGCCGCCGTCGCGTCGCAGATCTGTGACGGTGCCGCGGCCACGCTGGTGGTGTCGGAGGCGGCGTTGGAGCGGTACGGGCTCACCCCGCGTGCACGGATCCACCACCTCTCGGTGCGTGGCGACGACCCGATCATGATGCTGTCGGCGCCGATACCGGCCACCGCCTACGCGCTTGAGAAGTCCGGGTTGTCCATCGACGACATCGACGTCGTCGAGATCAACGAGGCCTTCGCGCCCGTGGTCCTGGCGTGGCTCAAGGAGACCGGCGCCGACCCGGCCCGGGTCAACCCCAACGGAGGTGGCATCGCGCTGGGTCATCCGCTGGGGGCCACCGGGGCGAAGCTGTTCGCGACGCTGCTCAACGAACTCGAGCGCACCGGCGGACGCTACGGCCTGCAGACGATGTGCGAAGGCGGCGGGACCGCCAACGTCACGATCATCGAGAGGCTCTAGCCCCGCCGAGCGTGCCCTAACCACCCATCGAACGTGCCGAAATCACCTGCCGAGCGTGCCTCAGTGGGCGATGGTCTGCGCGATGGCGGTGACGACGAGGCCCGTCGACAACGCCACGAACGACAGTCCCGAGATCGCCTTGTAGACGATCATCTTCTGGATGTCGGCGTTGAAGCCCAATGGGATGAACAGCAGCGGGTTCATGATGCCGCCGATGACGACGAGGATCAGCGCCCAGTCGGGGGTGTCCGACGCGACCGCCCCGACCGCGACCATGAGGATACCCATGATGATCCAGTCGAGATGGGTCTGGAAGACGCGACGCTGATGGACCAGGCCGATCGCGCGCAGTACGTCCGGCTTCTCGACGACGAGCGTGACCGCGAATCCCGACACCGCCCCGACCGCGATCGACCACAGTCCGACCAGGATGAGTACGTCGGTCATGGGCTCGACAGTACGGTCCGGCCCAGAGGGTGGTGGCGCGAACCCTGTGATGTGGCGCATACTGCAAAGCAACACATTGAACAATTTGTTTCTTTGGGCGATCGAAGGAGATCGAACGATGACCAAGCCCGCTCCGACCACGACCGGCTCGGCGCACGCCGCCACCGTGACGCCGCTGCACCGCTCCGCCGACGAACGCAGCCTGACCGAACTCCTCGATCTGCAGCGTGCGGCGTTCCTGCGGGACGGCATCCCGGACGCGGCGACGCGCATCAGTCGGATCAACCGGCTCTCGTCGCTCCTGCTCGACCACGCCGAGGAGATCGCCGAGGCCCTCGACGCAGACTTCGGCACCCGCCCGCGTGATCTCTCGATCGCCACCGACGTCGCCGGATGCATGATCGATCTGGCGCACCAGCGCAAGCATGTGCGCAGCTGGATGAAGACGGAGAAGGTCGCCAAGGCCAAGGCCATGGGCCTGGCCGGGTTCTCCCAGCGCATCCGACACGACCCGCTGGGCGTCGTCGGCATCATCGGGCCCTGGAACTTCCCGTTGCAGCTGACCGTCGTGCCTGCCGGTTCGGCGTTCGCCGCGGGCAACCGCGTGATGATGCGCCCGTCGTCGGCGACGGCGCGAACCACCGCCGTGCTCGCCAAGTACGCGCCGAACTACTTCTCCCTCGAGGAGTTCGCCGTCCTCACCAGTGCGCACGGATCGGGGTCGGACTTCGCCAAACTGAAGGTCGACCACATGTTCTTCACCGGTTCGCCCGAGGTGGGCGCCTCGGTGGCCGCCGAGGCCGGTAAGAACCTCGTCCCGGTGACCCTCGAACTCGGTGGCAAGAACCCCGCCGTCGTCGACGTCGACGCCGACATCGACGTCGCGGCCAAGCGCCTCGCCGACGCGCGGATGGTCAACAGCGGGCAGGTCTGCCTGTGTCCCGACTACGCCTTCGTGCCCGAGGACAAGCTGGGCCAGTTCACCGATCGCGTGATGGCCCGCTGGCGCGAGAACTACTCCTCGGTACTGCACAACGATCAGTTCACCTCGACGATCAACGAGAAGAACTACACGCGCATCGTCGGACTGATCGACGACGCCGTGAGCCTCGGCGCCACCAAGCAGCAGCTGATCCCGGCCGGGGAGAAACTGCCCGACGCGGCGTCGCGCAAGATTCCGCCGACACTGCTCACCGGGGTCTCGGCCGGCATGAAGATCGAGGAGGACGAGGTCTTCGGTCCGGTCCTGACCGTCTACCCGTACCGCGACCTCGGCGAGGCGATCAGCCACATCACCTCGCACAGCCATCCGCTGACGATGTACTGGTACGGCCCCGACAACGACCGCTACGAGGCGCTGCAGGACGCGACCCGTTCGGGATCGGTGAACGGCAACGACTTCGCGCTCAACCTGCTCAGTGCGGAACTGCCCTTCGGCGGTGTCGGTGCCAGTGGGATGGGCAGCTACCACGGCAAGTTCGGGTTCGCGACGTTCTCTCACGCCCGTGCGGTCACCCACTCGCGGATGCCGCTGAGCTTCGCCGAGCTGATGTCGGCGCCGTTCCGCAAGCGCGACACCCGCTCGACGAACATCCAGCTGGCCATGTGGCGGCTGATCACGAGGCGTGCGAGCAAGAAGATTCGCTGATCGAACTCCTCGGCCAAGCGCTTGCTAGGCTTGGTGACCTTGGCCGAGGAGGAGATCGCACACGTGTCGCCGAATACTGCCTCGCGTTCGACGCGACGCGACGAACTGCTCGTGCTCGCCGGACGCATGTTCGCCGAACAAGGGTTGCGTACCACCACCGTTCGCGACATCGCCGATTCGGCGGGCATCCTCTCCGGCAGTCTCTACCACCACTTCGATTCGAAGGAATCGATGGTCGACGAGATCCTTCGGGGGTTTCTCGACGCGCTCTTCACCCGCTACAACGCGATCGTCGACGCCGACCTACCGGCCGACGAGACGCTGGTCCAGCTGATCGTCGCCTCGTTCGAGAGCATCGACGCCGACCATCACGCCGTCGCGATCTATCAGGACGAGGCCAAGCGGCTGTCCGGTCAGGACCGGTTCGACTACATCGCGGAGCGGAACACCGAGTTCCGAAAGCTGTGGAAGACGGTGCTGCGTAGGGGAGTCGACGACGGGACGTTCCGCGCCGACCTCGACACCGAACTGGTGTACCGATTCCTGCGCGACACCGTGTGGGTCGCCGTCCGCTGGTACCGGCCGGGTGGATCGCTGTCGGCGCGTGAGGTGGCCGACCAGTATCTGAGCGTCGTCCTCGAAGGCCTCGTCCCACGCTGAGTCAGGCCATCTGGCCGACGATGTCGGCGAGACGGTGCACCTGGTCGACGTCGGAGTCGGTGGGGATGAGATGCACCTCGTCGGCGCCGAGATCGGCGAACGACGCGAGCACCTCGCGCAGCTGCGCCGGTGTCCCGGCGAAACCGGTGGTCGGCGCCATCGCATCGACGAGATCGACGGGCAGCCAGTTCATGTAGTGCCGCAGGTGGCGGTGGATCTGCGTGCGGCCCGAGCCGTCACCGTCGTCGAGGGCGACCCAGAACGACGTGGTCAGACGTGGCGCCGACCTCCCGGCCTCGGCCCAGGCGGTGCGGGCGACGTCGAACAGGTGGGCCACCCCGGTCGTCGCGAGATCCAGGGTGACCCCGGCGAGTCCGTCGGCCCACGCCGCCGCGCTGCGGATGGTCCTCGGGCCGGTCGTCCCGACGAGCAACTCGGGACCGCCGGACCGAACCGGAGGCGGACCGACCGGAAGCGTTGCGCCGGTGAGGTTCTCGCCCCGCCACACCCGCTGCATCACGGCCACCCGCTCGGCCATGCCACGCATGGTCTGGGTGGCCGGGTCCGCGCCCGCGGCGCGGTAGTCCTCGCGGCGGCCGCCGACACCGAGGCCGACGGTGAGTCGGCCCCGGGACAGCTGGTCGCCCGTGGCGAGCGACTTCGCGAGCAGGACCGGATCGTGGAGTTGCGGCACGATCACGGTCGTCACCAACCGGACGCGCGACGTCCACGCCGCGACCGCACCGAGCAGGGTGAGTGTCTCGGGGTTGTCGAAGGCCATCCGCTCGCCGAAACACAACGACGAGAACGGGCCGGCGTCGATCGCCCGGGCCCACGCCTCGAGCGTGCCCGGGCCGTCCGCCCAGATGTCGGGCTCCATGACGGGCAGGGTCAGACCGACGAACATGTCGCGCCGCGCTCAGCCGGTGATGCGGTGTCCGGGCGGGGTCAGAACGGCTTCAGGGGATGGATCGCGAGATCACCGAGGTGCTCCCCGACCGCGCTCATGGCCTCGGTCAACGCCGGTGCCTTCATGTGCGCGTCGAGGTGCTCCTGCGACTCCCACAGCTCGACGGTGACGAAAACCCCGGGCGTGGAGGCGGACTCGAACAGCTCGTAGGAGATGCACCCGGCCTCGTCCTGGGTGGCGGCGGCCAGCCCCTTCAGCGCGTCGCCCACCTCTTTCTCGAAACCGGGCTTGGCGGGAATCGTCGCGACCACATGCAGATCGGCCATCACACACTCACTCTCATCACGTGCGCATCGACCATCGGTGTCGACGCGTCACCCTCAAAGTACCTGCAGCGGCTCAGCGCAGGAGGCGTTCGGCCGCGTCGGCGATCGCGGCGACCACCGATGCGCGCGCGGCGGCTCCCCGCGCCGTGTCCGGCTCGGTCAGCAGGCCGTCGGATCGCATGCTGATGACCGATTCCACGAGCCGGAAGGGGAGATGGACGCGGCCGTCGGCGGGGTCGCCGACCACCTCGACGGACAGCGCGCGATAGACCTCGCGCAGTTCGACACGGACGTCGCGGAAGGCGGTGAACCGCTCACCGCGGAGCTCCGGGAGCAGGTACAGCGCGCCGAGATTCCACCGCGACGCCGCAAGTTGCCCCGCGTCGTACCGGATGAGGTCGAGGAGCCGGGTGATGGCGGGCGTGGACGGATCCAGCGACCGCGCGACGTCGAGCGCCGGGGCGACGGTGTCCTGCAGGAGCGCGGCGAGGATGTCGTCCTTGGTCGCGAAGTGGTGGTACAGCGAGGCCTGGCGCATCCCGACCGACTCGGCGATCGCCCGCGTCGAGGTGCCGGCGAATCCCTGCGTGGTGAACAGTTCGCCTGCGGCATCGAGGATCTCCTCGCGCGGGTTGCCGCCGGTGCGTCGCTGTTCCACCAGGCGGGGACGCCCCCGTGCCGCCGGCCCTGACTCGGGACGCATCGCGGTGTTCTCCTCGTCGGTCGTGGTGGTCGGCGGGCCGTCGGCGACAACATTACCGAGACGAACGTCCCACCGGCTCGGTGAGCACTCCGTCACACGCTCTTCACACTCGGGAAACCGCGGCAACAAATGCGACCGATACTTTTCGATCACTTGATAGATATACACCGCTCCGGCGATGCAGCGGCCCCACCCAACAGGAGTTCACATGACCGCACCAGCCCGGTCGATCTCGTCGGCCGACGACTCGGACGCACTGTCCGAACTCGGATACACCCAGGAGTTGCACCGGGGGATCGGCGGCTACGCGTCGTTCGCCTCCGGCTTCTCGTTCGTGTCCATCCTGACGACGGTGTTCGCACTGTTCGCGCTCGGGTTCGGACTCGGCGGGCCCGGCTTCTTCTTCACCTGGCCGATCGTGTTCGTCTGCCAGTTCTGCGTCTGTCTGGTCTTCGCCGAACTGTCCGGGAAGTTCCCGGTCGCCGGCGCCATCTACCAGTGGTCGCGACGCCTGGCGGGCAACGGCGTGGGGTGGTTCGCCGGCTGGTTCATGCTGATCGGCTACATCGTCAGCGTCGCCGCGCTCGCCATCGCGATGCAGAGTGTGTTGCCGTCGATCTGGTCGGGCTTCCAGCTCATCGGCTCCGACACCGCGCTCACCTCTGTCTCGGGTGCGACCAACGCGATCATCCTGGGCAGCATCACCATCGCGCTCTGCACGGTCATCAGCGCCGTGGGCGTGTCCTTCATGGGCAAGATCACCGTCATCGGCGTCACCATCGAGATCATCGGTGTCGTGCTTCTGGTCGTGCTGCTGTTCATCAACGCCGAACGCTCACCGGCACAGGCGGTTCTCGACACCGGCGGGCACGGGACCGGGCTGGGCTACCTCCCCGGATTCCTCGCCTCGATGCTGATGGCCGCGTACGTCATGTACGGATTCGACAGTGCCGCAGAGCTGTCCGAGGAGACCGCGAACCCACGCAAGACCGCGCCGAAGGCCATCGTCAATGCTCTGCTGGTGTCGTTCGTCGGTGGCGGACTGATGATCCTGGCCGCGCTGATGGCCGCCCCATCGCTCGGCGCCTCGGAGCTCTCCGCCGACGGGATCGCCTGGGTCATCACCAGCCAGCTCGACACCTGGATGGGCCGGACACTCCTGACCATCGTCGCCATCGCGATCTTCTCGGCCACCCTGGCGATCCAGGCGTCGGCCTCGCGGGTGATGTTCTCGATGGCCCGGGACAACCGTCTGCCGTTCGGCGCGTTCCTGGCGAAGGTCAACCCGCGCACCGGGACCCCGATCAACACCGGCATCGTCGTCAGCGCGCTCGCCATCGCGGTCCTGTTGGTCAACCTCGGTCAGGCCGGCGTCTTCGCCGCCATCACCAGCGTCTCGGTGGTCATCGTCTACATCGCCTACCTGATGGTCACCATCCCCGCGCTGATCCACCGGATTCGTGGCACCAGCCTCAGCTTCGGTCGTCCCGTGTTCGATCTGGGCCGCTGGGGAATCCTGGTCAACGTCATCGCGGTCGTGATGGGCACGCTGCTGATGATCAACATCGCCTGGCCGCGGGCCGAGGTGTACGACCCGGACGGCACCTCGTGGTTCCTGCACTACTTCGCGATCATCTTCGTCGCCCTGACGCTCGTGGTCGGTGCCGCCGCCTACCTGCGGGTCAAGGACCTTCCCGGCGCCCCGGTCCCGACCGACGCGCTCGTGCGCTCGAAGCGGTCGCGATGAGCGCGGCCACCGGATCCACCACCGGCGCCAAGGCCCATGCGCGTGCACAGGCGGGTGCCCTCACGGACTCGATGCCGGTCGTCCCGGCGTCGCGGTGGCCGAATCCACCGGCAGGCGTCGAGCCCGAGGCGATGACGTGGGCCGAGACCGTGCCCGGCGGGCGTTACACCGTGAAGGTGCTGGCCCGCGGGACGCGTCTGCGTCTGCGTGACGTCGCCGGGAGCGCGTGTGCGCACGTGCTGCTCTGGCGGGCCGACGCCCCGTGGGAACGACTCAACGTCGCCGACACCGTCAAGGTGCCGTGGCAGGCGTACCTCGGCGAGGGGCATCCGCTGCTCAGCGACCAGGGGCGGGTGTTGGCCACCGTGGTGGCCGACGACTCCGGACACCACGACGCGCTCTGCGGCACCACGACGCTGGCCGGCAACACCGAGAAATACGGCGCGGGACAGGCGCATTCGCAGAGCCCGGCCGGTCGGGAACTGCTGACCCTGGCCGCGGCCAAACACGGTCTGACACCCGCGGACGTGGCACCGTCGGTGTCGTTCTTCCACGGCGTGGTCGTCGAGTCCGACGGAACGCTGACGTCGAAGGGGTCGGCCGGCCTCGACAAGCACGTCGACCTGCTCCTGCACCTGCCCTGCATCGTCGCCGTGGCCAACACCGCGCATCCGCTCGACCCGTCACCCGGGTTCGACACCGGCCCGCTGGAGGTGCTCGCCTGGCGGGCGCCCGCCGATTTGGCCGACCTGCTGGCGAAGGTCGACGACACCGATCCCGAATACCAACGCGCCGTGGCGAACTCCGAAGACGTCGCCACCGCAGCCCACCCGTAGAGGAGCCTGAGATGTCCACCCCCGTAGCCGCCCCCGCCGCCGAGGCGGCACTGGTGCCCGGCGCCGTGGTCCTCGACGCCGAGATCGACGCCCGCGGCCCCTGGTCGGCCGTTGTCACCGCAGGCGACGTCCTGACGATCGTCGACCTGTACGGCAACCAGGCTGTCGACACCCTGTTCTACGGGGTGACGGCCGCGGGCACACCCGACCCGGCCGCGCGCTACTCCGCGCAGGCGACCGTCGCTGCCCAGGGCAACCTGTTCCTCACCACCGGATCGGTCATCCGCGATCAGGAGTCGAACCCGTTGATGACGATCGTGGGCGACGAGGTCGGCAATCACGACACCGTCGGCGGTGCGTGCTCGCAGGAGTCGAACACCCTGCGCTACGGCCACCACACCAAGCACCAGCACGCCTGCGTCGAGAACTTCCTCATCGAGGGCGCCCGACACGGACTCGGCAAACGCGACATGGTGGGCAACGTCAACTTCTTCATGAACGTCCCGGTCGATCCGGACGGGAGCCTCGGCATCGTCGACGGACTGTCCGCCCCCGGTAGGCGGTTGGCGTTGCGCGCCGACGTCGACACCCTGGTGTTGATCTCCAACTGCCCGCAGATCAACAACCCGTGCAACGGGTTCGACCCCACCGCCGTCCGCGTGATCGTCACCCGCCCGATCGTCGAGCCCGTCGCATGAGCGCCGTCGTCGTCGAGCGGGCAGGCCCCATGGCCACCATCCAGGACTGGCCCGGCCGCACCGGGTACTGGCACGTCGGCGTCCCGCCGTCGGGGCCGATGGACGACCTGTCCTTCCGTCTCGCCAATATCGCCGTCGGCAACCCGCAGGGCACGGCGGCGCTCGAGGCCACGATGCTCGGCCCCACCCTCCGATTCACCGTGCCCACGACCATCGCCGTCACCGGCGCCCCGGTCCGGGTCGCCGTGGACGGGGTCGAACACGGCCAGTGCGAACCGATCTCGGTCGCGGCCGGATCCAGGGTGACCATCGGTGCGGTCGAGTCGATCGGGATGCGGATCTACGTCGCGGTGGCCGGGGGACTGGCCGCCGAGGAGGTGCTAGGCAGCGCGTCGACGTTCACCCTCGGTCGCTTCGGCGGCCATGGCGGTCGGGTCCTCGCCGACGGCGACGAGCTCGACATCGCCGGTGTCGCGCCGGACGGCCCGCCACGGCGAATCCAGCACGAGGAGGAGCCCGCGATGGGAACGGCGTGGGACCTCGCGGTCACCGTCGGACCGCACAGCGCGCCCGAGTTCTTCACCGACGACGACATCGCCACCCTCTACGCCACGTCGTATCAGGCGCACTTCAACTCCGACCGGACCGGCATCCGGCTGATCGGCCCCAAACCCGACTGGGCGCGGACCGACGGTGGGGAGGCCGGTCTGCACCCGTCGAACATCCATGACAACGCCTACTCGGTGGGCGCGCTCGACTTCACCGGCGACACCCCGATCCTGTTGGGCCCGGACGGGCCGAGTCTCGGCGGTTTCGTCTGCCCGGTCACTGTGACCACGGCCGACCGCTGGAAGCTCGGACAGATCGCGCCCGGCGACGCGGTGCGGTTCGTCCCGGTCCGGTCGTCGGCGGTGGCGGACTCCTCGGCCATCGGCAACGCCCGCCGCTCCCAGTACATCCCGGTGATCTCCACCGGCGGCGACCCGGACGGGGGCATCCTGGGCGTTGCCGACACCGCCGACGGCGGGTCCCGTGTCACCTACCGTCGCAGCGGCGACGACAACGTCCTCATCGAGTACGGCGACATGGCGCTCGACCTCGCCTCGCGTGCCCGGGTGCACGCGCTGGCGGAGCGGATCGCCGCCGACCGCCCCTCCGGGCTCGTCGACCTCACCCCCGGGATCCGTTCGCTCCAGGTGAAATTCGATCCGGCGGCGATCAGACAGTCGACGGTCGTCGAGTGGCTGCGCGAGTGCGAGGCCGAGTTGCCGTCGGTCCACGACCTCGTCGTGCCCAGCCGGACCGTCCATCTGCCGCTGTCCTGGGACGACCCCGCGACGCGGGAGGCGACCGAGCGCTACATGCTCGGGGTCCGCGACGATGCGCCCTGGTGTCCGTGGAACATCGAGTTCATCCGTCGGATGAACGGGCTGGCCTCACCCGACGACGTCCACCGCATCGTGTTCGACGCGGAGTATCTCGTACTCGGTCTGGGCGACGTCTACCTCGGTGCCCCCGTGGCCGTTCCCCTCGACCCACGACACCGCCTGGTGACCACCAAGTACAACCCGGCCCGGACGTGGACGCCGGAGAACGCCGTCGGCATCGGTGGCGCCTACCTGTGCGTGTACGGGATGGAGGGGCCCGGCGGCTACCAGTTCGTCGGGCGGACCACCCAGGTGTGGAACCACCGGCACCCGCAGGCCACCGTCGGCTTCGACCCCGAACATCCCTGGCTGCTGCGGTTCTTCGACCGGATCAGCTGGTATCCGGTCGGTGCCGACGAACTGCTCGACATGCGGGCCGACGTGGCCGCGGGAGGCGGACACATGGACATCACCGACGGCGAGTTCTCGATCGCCGAACATCAGGCATTCCTCGACGCCAACGCCGCCGAGATCGCGCGCACGCGTGGGGAGATGGAGACCGCGCGCGACGCCGAACGGCAGCGGTGGTCCGACGGCGGCGAGGTCTCTCGAGGTCGCGTCGCATGACCGCCACCGCCGTCGGCACCGGACGTGTCGCCGCCATCCACCGTGAGATCGAGTCGAGTGGACGCACCGAGATCTTCATCCACCTGCGCCCGGTCGCCGACGTGGAGGCCGAACTCGCCGCGTCGCGCGCGGCCGACGGACCACTCGCCGGGGTCATCCTCGCCGTGAAGGACAACGTCGACGTGGCCGGCCTGCCGACCACCGCAGCCTGCCCGTCCTTCGCGACGGTGCCCGACGTCGACGCACCGGTGGTCGCCGCGCTGCGGGCCGCCGGCGCGGTCGTCATCGGCAAGACCAACCTCGACCAGTTCGCCACCGGGCTGGTCGGTACCCGCAGTCCTTTTGGCGCGGTACGGGACTCGCGTCGTCCCGACCACATCTCCGGTGGGTCGAGTTCGGGCTCCGCCGTGGCCGTCGCACTCGGGTTCGCCGACATCGCCATCGGCACCGACACCGCCGGGTCCGGGCGCGTGCCCGCAGGCCTGCAGGGCATCGTCGGCATCAAGCCCACCCTCGGGGTCGTCTCCACCGACGGCGTGATCCCGGCCTGTGCGAGCTATGACTGCGTGACCGTGTTCGCCCGTGACCTCGCGCAGGCGGACGCCGCGATGGCCGTCATGGCGACCGCCGCCGGGCCACGACCGTTCCCCGCCGACACGACCCTCGCCGCGTCCGCGGCCCCGGTCATCGCGATCCCGTCCGAGCTTCCCGCCCTGGGCGAGAACTGGCGGGCGGCGTTCGCGCGGGCCGTCGACGACGCGGTCGCCGCCGGGTGTGCGGTACGCGAGATCGACCTCGGTGATTTCCTCGCGGCCGCGGTCCTGTTGTACGAGGGTGCGCTGGTGGCCGAACGCCACGATGCGGTGGGGGATTTCGTCGACTCCGGTGGGGACGACCTCGACCCCACCGTCGCGTCGATCATCTCCGCGGCGTCGCGATGGTCGGCGACCGACCTGCTGCGGGACCGCAGGCGCGTCGACGAATTGCGCTCGGCCGCGATGGCGTTGCTGGACGGTGTCGACGCGCTGATGGTGCCGACCGCGCCCGCACATCCCACCCTGGCCGAGGTCGCGGCCGATCCGGTGGGCGTCAACGCGCGGATGGGGACCTACACGAACTTCTGCAACCTGTTCGACATGTGTGCACTCGCCGTCCCGGCCGGGGTGGTCGACGACGGTGACCCGGGGACCGCGCAGTTCGGTGTGACGCTGCTGTCGGCGGCCCATCGCGATGCCGTGCTCATCGACGTCGCGCATCGACTCTCCGGTTCGGACGGCGGGCCCACGTGGGTCGAGAACGTCTCGGGCACGGTCGAACTCGCGGTGTTCGGTGCGCATCTGCGTGGGCAGCCGCTCGACCACCAACTCACCGGGCGCGGTGCCCGCTGGGCGGGGGACATCGTGACCGCGCCCGCGTACCGGCTGGTCGAACTCGACACGACGCCGCCGAAACCCGGGCTCGTCCGTGATGACGTGTCCGGTCGCGCGATCCGCGGCGAGAAGTGGGTGCTGTCGGCGGCCGCGCTGGGCGGCTTTCTCGCCGAACTCCCGTCGCCGATGCTGCTGGGGTCGATCGAGCTCGCCGACGGGACCGCGATGGTCGGATTCGGCGCCCAGGCCCAGGCCCTTGCCGACGGGACCGAACTCACCGTCGACCACTGGCTTGCTCGCTGAGACCGGCGTGCGCGTCGCATTTGCTAGCGTGGACGGCAGTCACAGATGACCCTCGGACGAGCGCGCCGTACCCGACCAGCGACAAGACGGTGCTCGCCGAGCTCGTCATGGCGTGGATCGTTCTCATCATCTCCGGTGTCCTCGAAGCGGTCTGGGCGACCGCGCTCGGTAAGTCCGAGCGATTCAGTCGACTGACACCGTCCGTCGTCTTCGCGATCGGACTCGTGGCCAGCATGGCCGGTCTCGCGTACGCGATGCGCAGCCTCCCGATCGGTACCGCCTACGCGGTGTGGGTGGGCATCGGTGCGGTGCTGACGGTCACCTACGCGATGCTGACCGGCGACGAGTCGGCGTCGTGGACGAAGATCGTGTTGCTCGCGGTCATCGTGGGAGGTGTTGTGGGACTGAAGGTCCTGCACTGAACGGGTGTCACCGGACGGCGAACACGTCCAGTTCGACGGTTGTCGGAGTCCGTTCCCCGGTCGCGACGAACAGGACGTCGTTGATCCACGCGTGGTCCGGGTGCGCGGTCGACAGGCGTGGCTGGGTGCGGAAGTGGATCCGGTCCGGATCGACCGGCTCGTCACGCAGCAGCGCGGCGACATCGTCCGCGCTGCCCACACGCAGGCCCACGTTGTGAACTGCGATCCGCGCACCGTCATCGGTCTCGACGACATACCGTGCGTCGAGCTCGGTCACCCGCGCGGAGCGCAGGTACTGGTGGTCGGCGCCCGCAGGGAGGACCCGTCCCCGCAGCCGCGGTCCGCTGACGGTTCCTCCGAGGATCGGCACCACGCGCCGGTGGCCGTCCGGGAGATCGCCGAGGTCGATCGGTGCACCGACGTCGATCGAGAGGTGTGCGACGAACTCCAGTGGCGGCGGCACCGGCGTGGACATCAGTTGGTGCGGTCGGCGAATCCGGCGGGCAGTTCCGACGGTCCCACCGAGATGACGGATTCGTCGTCGACGCCGACGTTCTCGAACAGCGTGATGTAGGCGAACTCGGGGACCACGTAGATCGGGTAGGTCGGACCGGCGTCGCGGTACGTGCGCATCTCGTCGAGGTGATCGTTCTGGAAGACCACGGTCTTGGTCCCCGCGTCCTCGACCCACTTGGGAAAGAAGATGGTGCCGTGCAGACGACGCTTGCCGGGCAGCACGTTGACCACGACAGATGTGCCGGTGGGTTCGTTCCACGAGATCTTGAAGACGTCGTCGTCGAGCTGGACGAGATCGACCTCCTGGTCCTTGACCCATCGCCCTCCGACCATGCCGGTGTGGATCCGGTAGTCGATGGTCGTCGCGTTCTTCACATACATTTCGTACTGCCAGGAGTTGGCGTAGGTGTAGATGAAGCGATGACCGACGAGGCCGGACAGATCCTGGGTCGGGATGGGGTTCTGGACGTCGGTGTGCTGAGTCATGACATGATTTTGTCACAAAACTAATTTGCGGACAACGGTGCGCACGAAGTCGGAGGTGTTGATGACCGAACTCGCCGCAGAGTTGAGCCGCACGATAGGTCCGCTGCGCCGCGCCATGCTGTGTGCCGCGCGGCTGGCCGCGGGTCTCCCGGACCTCCCCGAGGCGCAGATCCAGGTGCTGCGGGCGCTGGCGGTGGAGTCGCCGCAGACGTCGGGGGATCTGGCCGCCGGCCTGCAGCTGGCCCGACCCACCGTGAGCAACGTGATCCGCGCGATGACGGCCGACGATCTCGTCACCCGGGTGCCGGGTGCGGACGATCTGCGACAGGTGTTGATCGCCCCGACCCCGCGCGCACGGGATCTGCTGCGTCGATACGACGAGGCGGCCGGAGCCGTCCTCGACGAGATCCTCGGTGGCCTCGACGACAACGCCCGCGCGGTCCTCGCCGACGCGTTGCCGGTACTGGACGAACTGACCTCGGCCCTGGTCGACCGGATGGCGAACGAGCCGCCGGACTGACAACCCCGCACCACCACAACCGTCACCGCTCAGCGCTCATCCGGACGCACCGCACGCACCGCCCACCACAGGTGACCGTTGTGGACGTCAGCGCCTCCGGGCGATCATCGCCCGTGGCGACCCGGTGATCGTGATCGGATCACCGCCGAGCGCCGCTGAGAGCTCTGCGCGCAGCCGGTTCTTGGTCGCCTCGTCGAGGACCAGGAACCGGGAGTACGTGAAGACGGTGTCCAACCAGGCTGCGGCGGTGACGGTCTCGGTCAGTGGGAAGTCCTCGACCCGGATGTCGAATCCGGCCGCGGTGAAGTCCGCGGCCGTCTCGTCGGTCAGCCGTCGCCGGGCGGTGTCGTTGTTCCCCAGGACCCCGTCGACGATGTCGCGGATGGCCGGATTGTCGAAACCACGCCAACTCGACTCGTGGGACAGCAGTGCGACGTGGCCGCCGACGGGGAGGATCTCGGCGAGCTTGGCCAGCGCCGGGACCGGGTCCACCCAATGCCATGAGCGGGCGAACACGACCAGGTCGAACGACCGCCCCCGCGGGTCCCAGTCCTCGAAGGTCCCGGGCTCCACGGTCACGCCCTTGGCGCGCGCGATGTCCGCCATGTCCGAATCCGGTTCGACGGCAACCACATCGCAGCCGCGGGCGAGCAGCGCCGCGGCGGCCTTACCGGTGCCCGACCCGACATCGAGCACGCGATGACCGAGTGCGGCCACCGCGTCCATCAGGTCGTCTGGGAAATCGGGCCGGTGATCCTCGTAGGCCTGTGCCTGCGCTCCGAAGCTGAGCGCGAGGTGGCGGTCGACATGAAGGGGAGTGGGCTCGGGCACGCGTCCGAGCGTAGCGATCGCGGACGATCAGGCGAGTTCGCGCAGCTCCGAGAGTCGTTCGCGGGCCTGCGTCATGATCGACTGGATCAGCTCGTCGCAGCTGGGCAGGTCTTCGATCATCCCGACCACCTGTCCGGACGCGAGCACGCCGGCGTCGGTGCTGCCGTCGACGAGACCGGCCTTGAGCAGCATCGGGGTGTTGCCGGCCATGATGATCTGCTGCCAGGTGCGCTCCCCGGATCGGCGCATCGTGCGGCCGTCGGTGAGCATGGTGGTCCACTTCATGCCGGTCATCTGCTTGAACTCGTTGGCGTTCCGCGCCGCCGCGACCAGTGCGCTGACCGGGTTGCCGCCCTCGAGCTTCTCGACCAGGGAGGTCCGCAACACCCGGTGCGGCATCCCGTCGACCTTGGTGGACACCACGGTGTCGTTGAGGGTGCGACCGATGTACTCCTGCTTCACCGAATCCGGCACCGTGCTGTCGGAGGTGAGCAGGAAGCGGGTTCCCATCGCGACCCCGGCCGCTCCGTAGGAGAGAGCCGCGGCGAGGCCACGCCCGTCGAAGAACCCGCCGGCCGCGACGACCGGGATCCCGCCGGGACCGAGTGCGTCGAGCACCGACGGCAAGAGCAGCGTCGTCGCCACCGGCCCGGTGTGACCGCCGCCCTCACCGCCCTGCACGATCACGGCGTCGGCGCCCCAGGACGCGACCTTGACCGCGTGCTTCGCGGCACCGATCGACGGGATCACGACGATGCCGTTGTCCTTGAGTTTGCTGATCAGGTCCTTCTTGGGCGCCAACGCAAACGACGCGACCCGCACCTTCTCGCGGATCAGCAGGTCGATCCGCTCGCCGGCGTCGGTGGCGTCGGCACGGATGTTGACGCCGAACGGCTTGTCGGTCAGCGACTTCGTCTTCGCGACCGCGGTCTCGAGCTCGTCGTAGGTCATCGTCGCCGAGGCCAGGATCCCGAGGCCGCCCGCGTTCGACGTGGCCGAGGTCAACGATGCCCCGGAGACCCAACCCATGCCGGTCTGCACGATGGGGTAGTCGATGCCGACCAGTTCGGTGAACGGAGTCGACATCCGCGGCTGCGTCATCGGCTCGTCTCCACCGGCTTGACCTCGCGCTCGCGCAGCCCCTTGGGGTCGATGACCTCACGGATCAGGCGCAGTTCCTCGTCGCTCGGCAGTCGCGTGACACCGGCCGAATCCAGTTCGGCCACCTCGAATCCGGTGTTGTCGGCGACCTCCTCGGCGGTCACGCCGGGGTGCAGCGAGCGAGCGCGCATGGTGTGGTCGGGTCCGCCGAAGTCGAACACGCCGAGGTTGGTCACCACCCGGTGGATGTCGAGGTACCCATACGCCGGGTTGTCCGGGTTCACCTGGTCGTACCCGACGCCCGAGACGATGTCGACCTGCTCGCCGAAGACGCGGGAGTTGTGCTTGGCGACCCAGTAGCTCGTCGGGTGGTTCAGGGTGTTGCCGGGAGCTCCACGCACACCGAACATCTGGCGGGTGGGATGCTGGAGCGACCCGAACGCGGAGAGGTTCTGGTTGCCGTGGCGGTCGATCTGGTTGGCCCCCATGACGACATGCCGACGACCCGACGCCACCACGTCGAACACCTTCCGGAACGGCATCCATCCCTCGATGGGTGCGCTGCCCCCGACGGCGGGGGTGTCGGCGAAGATCAGTGCCTCGCCGTCGGTGATCAGCAGGTCGGGTTCGGTGGTCAGGCGCGCCAGCCGGGCACCGATCAACGGTGTCGTGGCCATCGGTGACGCCATGATCTCGCCGGCTCCGTCGAAGATCTCGGCGCAGGCGATCACACAGATCTCCGCGCGGGTGACGTTGTCGCTCATGCTTTCTGTGCCTCCTGCTCGCTCGCCCATTCGCGCACACGCACCTGATAGGTCTCCTCGTCGACGGCCAGGAACCGTTCGGAGAACGCCCGCCAGGTGTCCGGATCGGCGGCCGAGGTGGCGTAGAACCGCTGGAACGCCTCGTCGCGTCCGTAGTCGCCCGCGAAGGTGAAGTGCGCACCGTTCGGTGCGTGGATGACGCGGTCGACGTTCATCCGATTCAGCAGCATGCGTTGCAGTGGAACCGTTTCCACCAGCTCAGCGGTGCTCACCACGCTGTCCACCTCGAGGAATCGGCGTCGAGCGGCCCCGCAGTAGAGGTCGTCGAAGTACGGGTCGACACCGGTGTACGCGGCGTTGCCGTGGACGTCGGCGATGTCGAGATGCACCAGCGCCACGTCGAGCTCGAGTGCGGGCATGGCGATCAGCGTCTGCGTGCGACCGTCGGCGTCCGGATAGGGCGAGTCGACCGTCTTGAGTTCGGAGCCCCAGAAGTCCTGCACCGCCGAGCCCAGGCCCGCCCGGATGGGTAGGAACGGCAGACGCGACGCGGCGGCCTCGAGTCCGCACTTGACCATGCCCTCGTCCATCTCGCGGACCTCGATGGCGCCGGTGGTCCGCGCGTGGGCGAACCAGGGGTCGTAGAACGGTGGTGAGTCGAGGGAGACGAACCCGTAGTACGCCTTGGCGACCTTGCCCGCGGCGCACAGCAGACCGAGATCCGGTCCGCCGTAGGTGACCACGGTCAGATCGGTGACCTCCGACCGCGCCAACGCGCGGACCAGCGCCATCGGCTTACGGCGCGACCCCCAGCCGCCGATGCCGATGGTCATCCCACTGGAGATCTCGGCGATGGCCTCGTCCAGCGTCGACGACTTGTCGGTCTGCGTCCGGGTCGTGGTGGGCGCGGTCATGCCTTGGCCTTTCCGGTGGTGACGAATGCCTCGCGGTGTTCGTCGGCGACACCGGCGAGATTGAGTTCGAAGGTGTAGCCCTGTTCGAGTCGGTAGCTGGTCTTCACGTCGACCGGGTCGATGCCGTTGAGGGCCTCCTTCGCGGCACGGATCACGCGGGTGTCCTTGACCGCGATCATGCGGGCGACCTCCAGTGCGGCCTCGAGCAGTTCGGCGCGCGGCACCACGCGGTACACCGACCCGAAGTGCTCGAGCTGCTGCGCGGTCACGTTCTGGGCGGTGAAGTACAACGTGCGCATCAGGTGCTGGGGGACCAGCCGTGCGAGATGGGTTGCGGCGCCGAGTGCTCCGCGGTCCACCTCGGGGAGTCCGAAGATCGCGTCGTCGGTGGCCACGATGACGTCGGCGTTGCCCACCAGTCCGATGCCGCCGCCGACGCAGAACCCGTTGACCGCGACGATCACCGGGACCGCGCAGTCGTACACGGCGGCGAACGCGGCCGCGCACCCGCGGTTCGCGTCGATCAGTGCGCCGTAGCCCTCGGTCGCCTGCATCTCCTTGATGTCGACGCCGGCGTTGAAGCCGCGCCCCTCGGCCCGCAGGATCACCACGTGGGTGGCGGGGTCGGCCCCGGCGGCGAGGATCTGTGCACCGAGGTCGAACCAGGCCGCCGACGGCAGCGCGTTGACCGGCGGGAAGTCGACGGTCACCGTCACGATGCCCGGTTCGATGGTGGATGTCGTGATCGACACTGGTGCTACTCCCTCGCATACCCGGTGGACGTGTTACCAACCAAACACTTGCTTGGTAGCCTAGCAGCACCGGTCAGGCGGCCGGAGGTCTCGGGCGATCGGAGTGGATGCGTGGATATCGGTCTTGGTGGCCGCGTGGTCCTGGTGACCGGCGGCGCACGAGGGGTCGGGGCGGGCATCTGTTCGGTCCTCGACGCCCTGGGTGCCACCGTCGTCGCCTGCGCGCGTCGAGCCCCCGACGATCCGGACCGCGCGGGTGCCCCGGACTTCGTCTCCTGCGACGTGCGCGATCCCGACGCGGTGGCCGAGATGGTCGCAGGGATCGTGGCCCGTCACGGACGGCTCGACGGTCTGGTGAACAACGCGGGCGGGTCGCCGTTCGCGCTCGCGGCCGACGCCGGCGCGCGTTTCCACAGCAAGATCGTCGAACTCAACCTGCTCGCGCCGTTGATCGTCGCGCAGGCCGCGCAGTCCGTGATGCGGGAGCAGCCCGACGGCGGCGCCATCGTCAACGTCTCCAGCGTCAGCGGTCACCGTCCGTCGCCGGGGACCGCCGGATACGGCGCGGCCAAGGCCGGTCTCGACAACCTCACGGGCTCGCTGGCCATCGAATGGGCGCCTGCGGTGCGCATCAACTCCGTGGTCGCGGGCCCGGTGCAGACCGAACTGTCCGAACTGCACTACGGCGACGCCGAGGGCATCGCCGCGGTCGGCCGCACCATCCCCATGGGTCGGATGGCCGTGCCCGACGACATCGGCAACGCGGTTGCATTCCTGTTGTCGCCCTTGGCCGGATACATCACCGGATCGACCATCACGGTCCACGGCGGCGGCGAGAGGCCGGCCTTCCTGGACGCAGCGAACACCAACACGGCATCGGAGCGGAAGACATCATGAGTGGCATCAACGAGGGGCGCGTCGTCATCGTCACCGGCGCGGGACGGGGCATCGGACGCGAACACGCGCTGGCGTTCGCCGCGTCGGGCGCCAAGGTCGTCGTGAACGACATCGGCGCCGGGCTGGACGGATCCAGCACAGGCGAGTCACCCGCCGAGCAGGTGGTCGCCGAGATCGTCGCTGCGGGAGGCGAAGCCGTCGTCAACGGCGACGACGTCGCCGACTGGGCCGGGTCGGAGAACCTCGTCAACACCGCGATCGAGCGCTTCGGGGCTCTCGACGTACTCGTCAGCAACGCAGGCTTCCTGCGCGACAAGATGCTCGTGTCGATGAGCGAGAACGACTGGGACGACGTGATCCGCGTCCACCTCAAGGGCCATTTCGCGATGTTGCGGCATGCGGGTGCGTACTGGCGGACGCAGTCCAAGGCGGGGTCGACCCGATCTGCCCGCATCATCAACACCTCGTCGGGTGCCGGGTTGTACGGGTCGGTGGGGCAGGGCAACTACGCCGCCGCGAAGGCGGCCATCGCGCAGTTGACGATTCAGGCGGCATCCGAACTCGCCGGCTACGGCGTCACCGTGAACGCGATCGCGCCGTCCGCGCGGACCCGCATGACCACCAGCGCCGGCGAGGCCATGGCCGCGCAGATGGCGCCGCCGGCCGACGGGTCGTTCGACACCATGGACCCGGCGAACGTGTCGCCACTCGTGGTGTGGCTGGGGTCGCCGGAGTCGGGGGACGTGACCGGTCGGGTGTTCGAGGTGGAGGGCGGCAAGGTGTCGGTGACCGACGGGTGGCAGCGCAGTGTGCTGCGCGACAAAGGGTCTCGATGGGACCCGATCGAACTCGGTCCGGTGATCGCCGAGATCCTCGCGGAGGCGCCCGCACCGTTCCCGGTCTACGGAGCGCGATGACCGACCCGGGGGCGGCCGCCGGACCCGACGCGGTCGCTGCCGCGCGCGCCTACATCGAGGCACTCGCGAGCCACGATGTCGCAGCGGTTCGTCTCGCCGACGGGTGCCGCCGGGTGGAGAACGGCATCCCGACGGGGTCGAGCGGGCCGGCGATCATCCGCGACCTCGACCGGGGACGGAAGTACCGGGTCATCCGACGGGTGGAGATCGCGAGCATCGACGTCGACGGGGTATCGGTGCGCGCGGATTTCCTCGTCCACGTCGCGTTCGGCCTGTCGGCACGTGTTCGTGAGCGTTTCGACGTCGACGAGACGGGTGCGATCGACCGCATCACGGCGCGGATCGGGCTGCCGCGACGTCGCTGAGGTCGGTACGCGGGTCGGGGGTGGGGTTGCCTTACCGACCCGACCGGATCTGCGAGCGGGTATAGATGGACGGGAGGTCTCGCCCCGGCTGTTCGGCGGTACGGACCACGCCACCGACGTCGACGAGAGGTTCCCGTCATGCCCGCATATTCCGAATACTCCGAGGTTCTCGAGGGCACGTGTCCCTTCGGTGGCAACACGATCGGGGGCGCCTACACATCCAAGCCCACCCTGTCCGACTGGTACCCCGACCGGCTGCGCGTCGAGCAGCTGCATCGCGACGGTCCGGCGGCCAACCCGTTGCGGGACTTCGACTACGAGGCGGCGTTCACCGCGATCGATCTCGACGAGCTCAAAGCCGAGATCAAGCAGTTCCTGACCACCTCGGTCGACTGGTGGCCCTCGGACTACGGCAACTACGGCCCGCAGATGATCCGGATGGCGTGGCACGCCGCGGGCACCTATCGCATCGCCGACGGCCGGGGCGGCGCCGGGCAGGCGCTACAGCGCTTCGCCCCCATCAACTCCTGGTGGGACAACGGCAACACCGACAAGTCGCGCCGTCTCATCTGGCCGATCAAGAAGAAGTACGGCAGCTCGCTGTCCTGGGCGGACCTGATGATCCTCACCGGCAACTGCGCGCTGGAGATCATGGGCTTCCCGACCACCGGCTTCGGCGGCGGTCGCCGCGACTCGTGGGAGGCCGACGACGCCACCTACTGGGGCGCGGAGTGGATCGAGAACAGCAACCCCGAGTCGTTCGACGCGATGGTCATGCGCAGCGACCGCTGGACCGGCGAACCCGGTGACGCCGACTACGAGCTGCAGCAACCGCTCGCCGCATCGCACCAGGCGTTGATCTATGTCAACCCCGAGGGTCCCAACGAGAACGGCAACCCCGGGGACTCCGCGGTCGACATCCGTATCACTTTCGGCCGCATGGCCATGAACGACATGGAGACCGTCGCGCTGATCGCAGGCGGCCACGCGTTCGGCAAGAGCCACGGCAAGGTCGCCGCCGACAAGATCGGTGCGCCCCCGGAGATCGCCCCCATGGAGGCGATGGGCCTGGGCTGGAAGAACCCGGAAGGCCCCGGATTCGCCGAGTACACGATGACGAACGGCATCGAGGGGGCGTGGACCCCCAACCCGACCCAGTGGGACAACTCGTACCTGGAGAACCTGTTCGGCTTCGAATGGGAGAAGTTCCACAACCCGATCACCGGTGCGACACAGTGGAAGCCGATCGATCCGACCGCCCCGAAGACCCCCGACGCGCACATCGAGGGTCAGATGAACGACCTGATGATGATGACCAGCGACATCGCGCTCAAGGTCGATCCGGTCTACCGGGACATCTGCGAGCAGTTCCTCGCCGACTTCGATCTGTTCACCCGGGAGTTCTCGAAGGCCTGGTACAAGCTGACCCACCGCGACATGGGTCCCAAGTCTCGTTACCTCGGTCCGGAGGTGGCGGCCGAGGACTTCATCTGGCAGGACCCGCTGCCCAGCTACGACGGTCCGCGCCTCGCCGACGCCGAGGTCAGCACCCTCAAGCAGGCGATCCTCGCCGCGGGGGTGTCGGTCTCCGACCTCGCCTACACCGCGTTCTCCGCGGCGGTCACCTACCGCGACTCCGACAAGCGCGGCGGCGCCAACGGGGGACGGTTGGCCCTGGCCCCGCAGAAGGACTGGAAGGTCAACGCCCGTACGGGCGAGGTCATCTCAGCCCTCAAGCAGGTGCAGGCCACGAGCGCAGCGCAGGTCAGCCTGGCCGACCTGATCGTCCTCGGTGGCTGCGTCGCCGTGGAGCAGGCCGCACAGGCGGCCGGTGTCACCGTCGCGGTGCCGTTCACCTCGGGCCGGGTCGATGCCACCGATGAGCAGACCGACGTCGCGCAGTTCGAGTGGCTGGCGCCTGTCGTCGACGGGTTCCGCAACTTCGTCCTGCCGGAGTTCTCGTCGATCTCCCGCGTCGCGCCGGAGGAGATGTTCATGGACAAGGCGGCACTGCTCGGTCTGTCCGCCCCGCAGTGGGTCGCGCTCACCGGCGGCCTGCGCGTGCTGGGGTGCAACCATGACGGCTCGTCGACGGGCATCTTCACCGACAGGGTCGGGGTGCTCTCCACCGACTTCTTCGAGACGGTGACGAGCATGGACTACGAGTGGGCGAAGGTCGACGACGAGGGCCTGTCCTTCGCGATCAACGACCGCGCGACGGGAAGCAAGGTCTACGACGCCTCGCGCAACGACCTGCTGTTCGGCTCCAACCAGCAACTGCGTGCGGTGGCCGAGGTCTACGCAGGCAGCGACGGCCAGGAACGTTTCGTCCACGACTTCGTCGAGGTGTGGGACGCGATCATGATGGCCGATCGCTACGACGTGAAGAAGGGCTGACCCGGCTCAGGTCTACAGGACGACGAGCAGCACCAGGGCGACGACCGCGAAGAGTGCCTGAGTCGCCGCCGCGCGGAAGTACGCGCTCCCGGTGCTCGCGAGCACGGCCGCGGCCGCGACGATGCACGAGCATCCGAAGGCGACGAGCGTGAGCCCTGCGGTACCGCCGATGACGACCCCGACGATGATGCCGACGGCGAGGAACAGGTTGTAGAAACCCTGGTTGAACGCCAGCGGTTTCGTGGTGACCGCGTCGGCATCGGAGGCGACCCCGAACCGGCGGTAGACCGCCGGCCGGGTCCACAGCACCGACTCCATCGCGAAGATGGCGACATGGAGCAGCGCGGCCAGAACCGCGAAGACGCCGGCGAGAACGGGCACGGCCGCTGTGTCCTAAGTCGAGACGCCGGGGGCGCGGATCACCATCGGGACGCCCGGGAAGTGCGACGCCATCTCGGTGCGTGACGCGCGCAGCGCAGCGGTTCCGTAGCCCTTCTTCCGGTGCTCGGGGCGGATCCAGATACGGACGTTCACCTCGCCGCCGATCAGCTCGCCGAAGACCATGCCGATCTTGTCCGAGCCCTCGAGGGCGACGAACCACGCCGCCTCCTCGGCGTGCACCCGGTCCACCGCGGAGGCGATCTCGTCGTCGAGCCCACCCGCCGGGCTGCCCGAACCGTCGCCCGCGGAACCGATCTCGTCGGTGCGGGCGGCGAAGATGTCGCTGTCGGTGGAACCGTCGAACGGTCGCAGTCCGAGGGTCTCGCCGGAGCTGGCGGGCCGGTCGGACAGGGTGAACGTCAGCTGGTTGTTGAGATCCTCGAGCTCGTTCTGGTTGGCGCGGCGCGCGTCCTTGGTCAGCTGCGCGAACGACATGCCCATGACGGCCTGCGCGCCGAGGGTGGCGGTGCCGAGCAACTCGGCGATCGCAGTCACGGCGGCATCGCGGTCAGAGGCCTCGACGATGGCGTCGAGAACTTCGTGGCGTCGCTCGAGGGCGGAGTGCAGGGCGTTGGTGATCTCGCGGCGGTCCGCGGCACGATCGTGATCGGTCATGGCGACATCGTAGATCAGCCCACCCTGTCGCCGGGCGGTCACACGGTTGTTGCCGCGACCGCCTTTTCGAGCTCCGTCAGCGAGTCCTCCAGGTGGTGGATGAGCCGCTGCAGGCTGGGCACCGTCTGACGACAACCGATGATCCCGAAGTCGAGTTGATCGGCATTGCTGGTCAGTGTGATGTTGATGGCCTGACCGTCCAGCACGATCGACGCGGGGTAGACACCGTCGAGACGAGCGCCCTTCCAGTACATGCGGTTTCGCGGACCGGGGACGTTCGAGATGATGACGTTGAACGGCGGCCTGGTGAGGCTGACGAAACCGGGGATCGGCGACATGGCCAGCGGCGACATGTTGACCGCGCTGAGCAGCATGATCTGCAGTGGGCTCAGCTCGCCCATCATCCTCTTGGCCGACTGCACCGATTCGCGGATGGCCATCATCCGCTCCAGCGGATCCTCGACATCGGTTGCGAGCGAGGCGATCACGGCACCGACGGCGTTGCCGCCGGAGTGGTCGGGATCATCGGGTCGCAACGACACCGGCACCATGGACGTGAGCGACTTGTCCGGCAGTGCGTTCTGCTCCATGAGGTACTTGCGCAGGGCGCCGCTGCACATCGCCAGCACGACGTCGTTGAGGGTGGCGCCGACCGCCTCGCCGACGGACTTCACCCGGTCGATCTCCCACGTCTGCGCCACGAACCGACGCGCACCGCCGATCGGGGCGTTGAGCATCGTGCGCGGCGCCTCGAACGGGGTGGTGAAGTTGTGATCGCGCATGGCCGTGCCGATGATCTTCATCGACGCGGGGACCAGTCCGGCCGCGGTCGTGCCCAGCGACACCGCGTCGCCGACGAGCGAGAGCGGGTTCCGGGACGAACCGGTCGACGGCTTGGAACGCTTCTCGTGCTTGTCCCAGGGCGCGCGGAACTCGAGGTCGTCGGGATCCTCGCTCAGCGCGTTCTGCATCACGCGCAACGCGGACACGCCGTCGAACAACGAGTGGTGCACCTTCGTGTACACCGCGAACCGGCCGTCCTCGATGCCCTCGACGACGTGCATCTCCCACATCGGGCGGTGTCGGTCGAGCAGCGTGCCGTGCCAGCGCGAGGTGAGCTGGAACAGCTCACGGATCCGCCCGGGACGCGGCACCGCGGAATGGCGGACGTGGTATTCGAAATCGATCTTCTGGTTCTTCGCCCACCACAGGTTGCCCACCGAGCTGACCGGGTCGGCCGGGCGCATGCCGAAGCGCGGCGCGAGGTCGGTGTGCGAGCGGGCCTCGTCGATGATCTTCGAGACGAAGTCGGGGCCTGCGCCCTCGGGAGGGCTGAACAACTGCAGCCCGCCCACGTGCATCGGGTGCTCACGCGATTCGGCCAGCAGGAACATCGAGTCGGTGACGGGCATGTAGTTCACCCGTCCCATTGTCGGCCCTGCGACCTTCTCGCGATGCACTTTGCGCAAGACGAACCAAACGGTTACCCGTCGGTCACGAAATGGCTGTCACAGCGGCTCGCAGATGACGAGCGGGATTGTCCGGTCTGCCCATTCCTGGTACTGGTCGACGTCGGCGTAGATCTCGGCGTAGCGGGGCCACAGTCGTTCTCGCTCCGCATCGTCGGCCGCGCGTGCGACGTAGGCGCCGGTTTCTTTGCCGATTTGGATCGTCACTGTGGGATCAGCAACGAGGTTGAGATACCACAGCGGATGGTTCTTTCGACCGCCCTGCGAGGCGATCAGCACCACCGCGTCGCCGTCCCGTAGACAGAGCAGAGGCACGGTCCGCGGCTCGCCGGTCTTGCGACCGGTCGTGGTGAGCAGACAGACCGGGACGGGCTTCTTGAACCCGGCACCGATGCGCCAGTTGCCGCCGATGCGTCCGCCGGTCGCCTTGTAGAGCTTCGTGTTGGCCTTCGATCCCCACTTGAGGATCGCGCCGACCGCCTTGGAGTCCAGGGCGGCCGGTTTGTCGCGCGAGGTCTGCTGTTCGTCAGGGCTCATTGGAACACTATTTCAGATTCGTTCCAGGATGGTGCCCGTGGAGAGCGCGCCGCCTGCACACATCGTGATCAGCGCGGTCGTCTTGTCGGTGCGCTCGAGCTCGTACAGGGCGGTGGTGATCAGGCGGGAGCCGGTGCTGCCGACCGGATGTCCGAGGGCGATGGCCCCGCCGTTGACGTTGACCTTGTCCATGTCGGGTCCGTGCACCGATGCCCAGCTGAGCAGCACCGAGGCGAACGCCTCGTTGACCTCGAACAGGTCGATGTCGCCGATGGACATGCCGGACTTGGCGAGCACCCGCTCGGTCGCCTGTACCGGACCGTCGAGGTGGTAGTAGGGCTCGGCGCCGACGAGCGCCTGCGCTCGGAGTCGGGCGCGGGGCTTCAGGCCGAGGGCCTTCGCCTTGTCCTCGTCCATCAACAACACCGCCGCGGCCCCGTCGGAGACCTGCGACGAGGTTCCCGCGGTGTGGATGCCGCCCTCGATCACCGGCTTGAGGTTGCCGAGGGACTCGATGGTGGTGTCGCGCAGCCCCTGGTCGCGGTCGACGTCGAGGATGTTGCCGGTCGGCTCCCCCTCCTTGGTCATCTCGCGGATCTTGAGTGCCAGCACCTCGCGGTCGAAACGCCCCTCCTCCCACGCCTGCTTGGCCAGGCGTTGGCTCCGCTCGCCGAGGGCGTCGGTGTCGGCACGTGTGATGCCGCGGCGTTGCGCGATGCGTTCGGCGGCCTCGAACTGGTTGGGCATGTCGATGTCCCAGGTCTCCGGCCGACGCAGGCCGGCGTTCTCCACCATGACGTTGGCGCCGAGGGGTACCTGCGTCATCGACTCGACCCCGCAGGCGATGCCGACGTCGATGGTGTCGGTGGCGATGAGGCCGGCGATGAGGTGGTTGGCCTGCTGGGCCGACCCGCACTGGCAGTCGATGGTGGTCGCTCCGGTCTGCCACGGCAGTCCGGCGTGCAGCCACGCGGTGCGGGTGATGTTGTTGCTCTGCGCACCCACCTGCATGACGCACCCGCCGATGACCTGTTCGACGAGCGCGGCGTCGATCTCGGCCCGCTCGATCAGCCCGGACTGCGCGGCACCGAGGATCTCGGCGGCGTGCAGACCCGAGAGCCAGCCCGCCCGCTTGCCGATCGGGGTTCGCACTGCCTCGACGATCACCGGTACACCCATTGCTCGGGTCCTCTCCACTGCTGATTCCTCGACCTGAGTAGGTCATTTACAAACTAGAACAAGTTTCTATCTGAGTCCATGTCGCGGTGCTGAACCCATGGTGAAGGCGGGTGCGAACGTGTTCTAATGGCGCTGGAACAGGTTCATTTTTCAGATGAGGTGATCGTCAATGACCAGAGCCGACAGCCGCCCTGCGACCGACCCGGGTGCGATGACCGGATGCCCGGTGTTCCGCAGTGACGCCGCCCCGGACGGATTCGACCTCACCCATCCCGAGCTGTTGGAGAAGGGCCTGCCGCACGAGGAGTTCGCCGAGCTCCGGCAGACGGCCCCGATCTGGTGGAACGAGCAGAGGCCCGGCAAGGGCGGTGGCTTCCACGACGGCGGGTACTGGGCCGTCACCAAACTCGCCCACATCCGCGAGATCTCGAAGAACAACGAGCTCTGGTCGGCCAACGACAACGGCGTCATCATCCGTTTCGAGGACGACATGCCCCCCGAGGCGCTCGACGTCACCAAGGCGCTCGTCATCAACCACGATCCGCCCGAGCACACCCGTCTGCGCAAGTTGGTGTCGAAGACGTTCACCCCGAAGGCCGTGCACGCTCTCGAGGAGGGGCTCGGCGATCGCGCCGCGACCATCGTCGCCGACGCCGCGAAGAACTCCGGGCCCAGCGATTTCGTGAACGACGTCGCGGTGGAGTTGCCGCTGCAGGCGATCGCCGACCTGCTGGGAGTACCGCAGGAGGACCGGCAGAAGCTGTTCCGCTGGTCGAACTCGATGATGAACTCCGAGGACCCGGAGTTCACCGATGATCCGCAGGTCGCCTCGGCCGAGGTCCTCGGCTACGCCTACCTCATGGCCGAGGACCGCAAGAAGTGTCCGGCCTCCGACATCGTCACCGAGTTGGTCAACGCCGACATGGACGGACTGTCGCTGTCGGAGATCGAGTTCGGCTACTTCTTCATCATGCTGTCGGTGGCAGGTAACGAGACCACCCGCAACGCGATCAGCCACGGCATGAACGCGTTCCTCGACCACCCCGATCAGTGGGAGCTGTTCAAGCGGGAACGACCGACCACCACCGCCGACGAGATCGTCCGCTGGGCCACACCGGTCAACTGCTTCCAGCGCACCGCCCGCAAGGATCTCGAACTCGGCGGGGTGCAGATCAAGAAGGGGCAGCGCGTCGGGATGTTCTACGGCTCGGCCAACTACGACACCGATGCCTTCACCGATCCGTTCACCTTCGACATCACCCGCGACCCCAACCCACACGTCGGTTTCGGTGGACACGGCGCGCACTACTGCGTCGGTGCCAACCTCGCGCGCATGGAGATCAACCTGATCTTCAACGCCATCGCCGACCACATGCCCGACATCACCAAGGTCGCCGAGCCGCAGTACCTGCGCCACGGGTGGATCAACGGCATCAAGCACCTGATGGTGGATTACGGCGTCAAGTAGCGAGTTCGTCCACAACCGACACCGATGAGGGTCGGCGCGTGCATTATCCACACGCCGAGAGGTATCGGTGACGATTGTGGTCGAGGTCAGTCGGCCTTCTGCAGGGACTCCATCGTCTTCTGGACCTCCCAGAACGCCCGGAGGGCAACGAGTTTGCCGTCAGCATCGGCGCGGTAGGTGAACACCCCGCGCGAGGTGGTGACGTGGCCGCCGATGTGGGTGACGATGCGACCGATGTAGGCCACCTCGTTCCCGCAGATGATCTCCTCGTCGAACTGGAAGTCGAGGCTCTCGGTGGTCGCGATCGTCATGTCCCAGAACGCGGCGATCTCCTCGTGACCGCGATGCCCCCGGCCCTGCTCGTCGAACATCGACGGCCCGACGGGGTCCTCGACGACGGCGTCGGCGGCGAAGTTGTCCACCCAGCCCTGCTTGTCGCGGGCCGCGACCATCTCGCGCGAGATGCGGCCGGCGACGACGGCGGGGTTGTTCTCCCGGTCGATGTTCAGGTAGGCGGGTTCGGCGGCACTCATTCCGGCTTCTCCGCACCCACGAGCCACATGGAGAAGTACTGCGACCCACCGCCGTAGGCGTGGCCGAAGGCCTTCTTGACGTTGTCGACCTGGTGGTCGCCGGC
This sequence comes from Williamsia phyllosphaerae, assembly GCF_014635305.1. Lineage (NCBI taxonomy): Bacteria > Bacillati > Actinomycetota > Actinomycetes > Mycobacteriales > Nocardiaceae > Williamsia > Williamsia phyllosphaerae. Next base: position 1,774,419 of record NZ_BMCS01000001.1, read on the forward strand.
CTTGCCCATCACCTGGATGGCCGCCTCGGCGACCCGGATCATGCCGGAGGCGCCGATCGGATTCGACGACAACACGCCGCCGGACGGGTTGACCGGCAGCCGACCACCCATCTCGGTCTCGCCCTTCTCGGTGAGCTTCCAGCCCTCGTTCTCGGGCATGAAACCGAGGTTCTCCAACCACATCGGCTCGAACCACGAGAACGGGACGTAGATCTCGGCGACATCGACCTCGTCGAGTGGATCGGTGATCCCGGCGTCGCGCCACAGGGCGGCCGACGCGTCCCGGCCGGCCTGCGGACTGACCACGTTGCGGTGGGCGTAGGCCAACGGTTCGGTGCGCATGGCCGTCGCCAGGATCCACGCGACGGTGTTGCCGTCGGCGATCGAGTCCTCGGCCACCTTCTCGTCGCCGATCACCACCGCACACGCACCGTCCGACGACGGGCACGTCTCGTCGAAACGGATGGGGTCCCACAGCATCTGCGAGGCCATCACGCTCTCGACGGTGATGTCGGGCTGGTGCAGATGCGCCAGCGGGTTCTTGGCGCCGTTGCGGCGGTCCTTGGCCGCGACCATCGCGCCGATGTGCTCGGGCGCGCCGGACTGTCGGATGTAGGAACGCACGTGCGGGGCGAAGAAGCCACCTGCACCCGCACCGACCGGCATCGTGAACGGCACCGGGATCGACAACGCCCACATGGCGTTCGACTCCGACTGCTTCTCCCACGACACGGCCAACACGCGCCGGTGCACCCCACTGCTGACCAACGACGACGCGACCACCGCGGTGGACGCACCCACCGATCCGGCGGTGTGGACACGGATCAGCCGCTTGCCGACCGCGCCGATCGACTCGGCCATCGCGAGTTCGGGCATCATCGCGCCCTCGAACAGGTCCGGCGCCTTACCGATCACGACGGCGTCGATGTCGTCCATCGTCATCCGCGAGTCACGCAGCGCGGCGTCGATGGCCTCGCGACACATGCCCGCCATGGTGACGTCATGCCGTTTGGCGACGTACTTGGTCTGCCCGGTGCCGATGACGGCCGCCCGCAACCTGCCCATCAGTGCTCACCTTTCGCGGTGTCGTCCCCGGAGAGCGCGACGACCATGTTCTGTTGCAGCAGTGGACCACTGGTCGCGTGGGCGATGGCGGTGTTCGCCTCACCCGCGATGATCGCCGCGGCCGCGAAACCGATCCGTTCGAGGCCGGCGGAGAACATCGGGTTCGCGGCCAGTGCGCCGCCGGAGGGATTGATCCGCACCGAGTCCGGCAACCTCAGTTCGTTGCGGATGATGATCTCCTGGTGGGTGAACGGCGCGTACAACTCGGCGATGTCGACCGCGCGGTCGTCACCGAGTGCGGTGTCGCCCGCCAACCGCGTCGACGGGGACCCGGTGAGATCGCGGGCGCCGAAGTTGGGTGAGTCGATGCGGTGGTCCCACCCGGTGATCCACGCCGGGTTGGCGACGAGCTCTCGCGCACGGTCCTCGCTCGCGAGGATGACCGCGGCGGCACCATCGGTGTACCGCGAGGAGTCGTGCGCGCGAAGCGGGTCGGCGGTCAGGGGTGCGGCGAGCAGCTCGTCGACCGAGGTCCCGGTGGTGCGCGCGGCGACCGCGGCCATGTCGGCCTCGGTCCACGCGCCGGAAACGATCCCGGCGCGCGCCTGCAGGGCGGCGAGGGATCTCGCATCGGGCCACAGCGGGGCAACGGTGTACGGGTCGGTCTGCAGCGCCAGGGTCAGGTCCATGTTGCCTGCCGACGGTTTGCCGAAACCGTAGGCCAACGCCAGATCGACCTCGCCGGTGGCGATCTTGACCCACGCCTCGTACAGCGCCCAGGCGGCGTCCATCTCCACGTGCGACTCGTGGATGGGAGGGACGGCCCCGATCGAGTCGATGGCCGAGATGAACGAGAAGGCACGACCGGCCAGGTAATCCGACGAGCCGCTGCACCAGAAGTCGATGTCGGTGCGGCTGATACCGAGTTCGGCGTAGAGCTTGGCGAAGCACGGCATCAGCATCTCGACACCGTTGGTGGTGCCGAAGGTCTGATCGACGTGCGGGCTGTGGGCGAACCCCACCACAGCTATCTTGGGCGCGTTGGTCACTGCTCGTTCCTCACAGGTGCTTCTTGTAGGACTCGTACTCGGCGTCCGGTTCGCCGGTCGGCCGGAAGTGGCTGATGTTGCGGAGCGTGTGGTCCCATTCCGACTCATCCCGCCAGACCGCCTGAACGCGCATGCCCATACGGACCTCGTCGGCCTCGACATCGAGGATCAGGTGTAGGAAGCCGATGTCGGAACCGTCGAGCAGCACGTACGCCGCGACGTACGGCGGCTTGATCTGCTGGCCCAGGAACGGCACGTTGACGATGCAGAAGGTGGTGATGATCCCGGTGTCGGGCAGCTCGACCTTCTCGGTGGTCGGGTCACCGTTGGCCGGAGAGGACACCCGTGGAGGGAAGTACACCCCGTCGCTGGTGCGTCCGCCGATGAGCTTGCCCTCCTTGATGCCCTCGAGGTACCAGGTCTCCTCGACGGTCGCGGAGTGGTCGATCGTCAGGCCGATGGGGGTGACGATCATGCCGGGGGTCTGCTGGCCGGCACCCGAGTTCTCCTGTGCCGGTTCGGGGTTCTCCCCGGCGGCGAAGTGGGCGATGTCGTCGATGCGGCCCGTGCGTTCGGCTTTCCACACCGGGTGCACGCGGAGGCCGGTGCTCAGTTCGCCGGCCGACGCGGCCTTCACCACGTGCAGCAGCGCGGTGTCGGCGCCGTCGAAGGTGATCAGCGCCCACGCGAACGGCTCGGAGAGCGGTTGTCCGGGTAGGGGTTCGGGCTGCCACGACCAGGTGCTGACGGTCCCCACGGGACCGACCTCGACGAAGTCGGTGATCGGTGCGCCCCCGGCGGGGTCGAACTCCGGCGGCGGCACGAACACGCGACCGTCGGAGGTGCGTCCGCCCACCACGGTGCCCGCGAGGAGGCCGTCGGCGAACCGGCTCAGCACCGGCCCGAGTGACCGGGTGTAGTCGAAGGTGTTGCTCAGCGGTGCGGTCAGTACCGGCGAGGCCGGTTCGGGCACGTCGGCGACCGCGGCGTCGAGTACCGCCGCGAATCCCGTGGAAGTCTGGCTGTTGCTCACCAGTGGAGTAGAACAGGTTCTAGAATTGGGCGCAAGAAGTCACACCGATGAGGGAGTTCCGCGTGAAGTTGGGTCTGCAACTCGGGTACTGGGGGCGGGGGCCGATCGACGAGGCGCCTGCGCTCATCGCGGCCGCCGAGGAGGCCGGTTTCGACGCGGTGTTCACGGCCGAGTCGTGGGGGTCGGACGCGTTCACCCCGCTCGCGTGGTGGGGGAGCGAGACATCGCGGGTACGTCTGGGTACGGCGGTCGCGCAGATCGCCGCCCGGCCGCCGACGTCGGTCGCGATGTCCGCGCTGACCGTCGACCACCTCAGCGGGGGCAGGCACATCCTCGGTCTGGGCGTCTCCGGGCCGCAGGTGGTCGAGGGCTGGTACGGCCAGCCGTTCGCCAAACCGTTGGCCCGTACACGCGAATACGTGCAGGTCATCCGGGATGTGCTCGCCCGCGAGGCGCCGGTGACCAACTCCGGCCCGCACTACCCGCTGCCGTACCCGTCCGACGCCCCCGGAGCGACCGGTCTGGGTAAGTCACTCAAGCCCATCACCCACCCGGTGCGGCCCGATCTCCCGATCTGGCTGGGTGCGGAGGGACCCAAGAACATTGCTCTGACCGGCGAGATCGCCGACGGATGGCTGGCGATCTACTACACGCCACGTCTCGCGCCGCAATATGAGGAGTGGTTGGCCGAGGGGATGTCGCGGCCCGGTGCGCGCCGGACCCGAGAGGAGTTCGAGGTCGCGGCAACGGTGCAGGTCGTGGTCACCGACGACGTCCGGGCGACGCTCGACGAATACAAGCCGTCCACCGCCCTCTATGTCGGCGGGATGGGGGCGAAAGAGGTCAACTTCCACGCCGAGGTCTATCGGCGCATGGGGTACGGCGAGGCCGTCGACGAGATCGGCGCGCTGTTCCGGGAGGGGCGCAAGGACGAGGCCGTCGCCGCGGTCCCCGACGAGATGGTCCGCGAGACGATGATCGTCGGCACCGCCGACGAGGTCCGCGCGGAGATACAGCGATGGGAGGCGGCCGGCGTCAGCATGCTCATGGTGACCGCCCGATCGGTCGACCTTGTTCGGGAGCTGGGCACCCTGGTCTAATGTGAGACCGTCGGTAGAACACGTTCTAGAAATTGGAGGCACCGGTGCCGGAATTGGACCAGCCGATCGGACTGTGGAACATCGCCAGGGCGACCCCGGATCGGACCGCGGTGGTCGATCCGACGGGTGCCGAGATCAGCTACGGCGAGCTCGCATCGCGGGCCAACCGGCTGTCCAACGGTCTGCGCGCCCACGGACTCGGCACCGGTGACACTCTCGTCATCGCGATGCCCAACAGCATCGAGACGGTGTGCCTGCAGTTCGCGGCGCTTCAGATCGGTCTGTACCTGGCGCCGGTGAACTGGCATCTGACCGGCCCTGAGATCGCCTACATCCTCGGCGACAGCGAGGCGAAGATCTTCATCAGCGACGCACGTTTCGCCGAGGCCGCGCAGATCGCGGCGCGCGAGGCGGGGATGGCGGGCACCGACCTGTTCGCCTCGGGCGTGATCGAGGGATTCCTCGACCTGTCCGAACTCACCACCGGCGTCGATGATTCCGAGCCGGAGGACCGCACGACCGGCGCGCCGATGCTCTACACATCGGGGACGACCGGCAAGCCCAAGGGTGTTCGGCGTCCGCTGCCCGGGGTTCCGCCCGAGCAGGCCGCCATGGGTGGCATCGGGTTCTTCGGCGTCATGGGTCTGGTGCCGCACGACGACCACGTCCACATCTGCGGCTCGCCGCTCTACCACACCGCCGTCGTCAACTTCGTGATGATCTCGATTCAGTTGGGCCACACCGTGGTGCTGATGGACAAGTGGGATCCCGAGGAGATGCTGCGACTGATCCAGCAGCATCGGGTGACGCACAGCCACATGGTCCCCACCCAGTTCCGACGCCTGCTCGGTCTGCCCGAGGAGGTGCGCGCGAAATACGACGTGTCGTCGCTGCGCAACATGATCCACGGCGCGGCCCCGTGTCCGCGCGAGGTCAAGCAGCAGATGCTCGAGTGGTGGGGGCCGGTGGTCACCGAGTACTACGCCGCCACCGAGGGCGGCGGCACGACGATCTTCGGCGACCAGTGGCTCACCCATCCCGGGTCGGTCGGCAAGGCGTGGTCGTACTCCGTGGTGAAGATCCTCGACGACGACGGCAACGAGGTCCCCCGGGGTGAATCGGGCCAGGTCTACATGGAGATGAAGGGCTCGGACTTCGAGTACTACAAGGACAAGGAGAAGACCCAGAAGGCCCGCGTCGGAAAGATGTTCACCACCGGCGACATCGGCTACATGGACGACGAGGGCTACCTCTACCTGCTCGATCGCAAGAACGACATGATCATCTCCGGCGGCGTCAACATCTACCCCGCCGAGATCGAGGGCGAACTGGTCATCCATCCGAAGGTCGCCGACGTCGCGGTCTTCGGTGTGCCGCACTCGGACTGGGGCGAGGAGATCAAGGCCGTGGTGCTGCCCGCCGACGGGGTGGACGGTGACGACGCGCTGAGCGAGGACATCATGGCCTTCGCGCGCGCCCGCCTGGCGAAGTTCAAGCTCCCGCGCTCGATCGACTACGTCGACGAGATGCCCCGCGACGACAACGGCAAGCTCTACAAGCGCAAGCTGCGCGACCCGTACTGGGCCGACGCCGAGCGCGCGATCTAGCGGCTCCTCTACTCGGAGTCGGCGCTCGCCATCCGGGCGGTGCGGGTACGCAGGGTGAGCTCGAAGCCCCTGGGCAGCATGGTGAGTCGCTCGTCGACGGCGAGTTCGTAGTCCGGGTCGCCCGTGATGTCGAAGCGGTGCACCAGGGACGCGAGCACCAACACGGCCTCATGGATGGCGAACTGGCGTCCGATACATGCCCGTGCCCCGGCGCCGAAGGGCTTGTAACTGTGGGCCGGTCGCTTCTTGACGTTGGCGGCCAGGAAGCGGTCCGGGTCGAACTCGTCGGGGTTCTCCCAGACCGCCGGGTCCTTGTGGACGAGCCCCAGTGCCACGACCGCGAAGTCCTGCGGGCGCATCGTGTACTCGCCGGCGAAGGTCGTGGTCTCGCGGGGGCTGCGTCCGAAGCCGGGCACGGTGGGCCAGATCCGCAGCGATTCGTCGAGAACGCGACGGATGTAGCGGAACTTGCTCACCTGGTCGAACGCCGGCATCGCGTCCGGGTCGTCACCCAGGATCTCGTCGGCCTCGGCCGCCGCCCTGGCCAGGCACTCGGGATTGCGGGCCAGGTAGTAGAGCGCGAACGACAGTGCGCCGGAGGTCGTCTCGTGTCCGGCGACCAGGAACGTCAGGATTTGGTAGCGGATGTTGAGCAGGCTGAGCTTCTCGCCGGTCTCGGGATGGGCGACGTTCAGCATGATCCCGAGGAGGTCGTGCTGGCTCTCGGAGTCGCCGCGCGCGGAGATCAGCTCGTCGAGCATCTCGTCGACATAGGCCTGATGGTGGGCGAAGCGTCGGTCGATGACCTTGGCCAGGAGCTTGCCGCCGGGCGCGCTGCGTAGACCGCCCTTGCGGCGTCCGCCCTCGAGGGCCCCGACCATCGCGTGCACGAACGGGTGCGGTTCCTCGGTCCCGAACGACCCGAAGTCGTGGCTGAAGGCGCTGCGGCTCAGCGTCTCCATCGTCAGCTTCGTCATGTCGCGGGAGACGTCGACCGGACCGGCGGTCAGCCGGTCCCGCCAGTAGTCGAACAGTTCGGTCGCGGTCTGGACCATGATCGGGTGATAGGACTGCATGGCCGACTTCGTGAACGCGGGCATCAGCAGTTCGTGCGCGAGTTGCCAGTTCGTCTCGTCGTTGTGCGCGGTGAACAGCCCGTCGCCCGCGTAGTCCCGCAACGCCTCGATCGCCGGCGGCAGGGCCTTGCAGAACCGGGTCTCATCGCACAGTTCGGCGGCGAGCTCGACGGTGCCGACCAGGACGATCTTCTGTCGGAACACCTGCAGCTCGAAGATCGGACCGAGGCCGGCCGCCCCGCGCTGCATGCTCAGGATGGGCTGGCGCGGATCGATGGTGAGCAGGTCGCCGATGTAGGGCAACCGTCGTCCGGCCGAGGGGAAACGTCGACCGGACCAACTGTTCTGCATCGCCTTCGCCATGACCAGACCATGCCTCGCTACTGAATCGGTGTCAAGTAGTGCGGGTCTAGGGTGGTGCCGTGGCCACCCGGACGCGCATGACCCCCGAGCAACGTCGTGAACAGTTGCTCGATCTGGGTGCCGAACTGTTCGCCTCGCATCCCTACGACGAGGTGCACATCGAGCGGGTGGCCGAATTGGCCGGTGTGTCACGGGGTTTGCTGTACCACTACTTCCCCGGCAAGCGAGACTTCTTCGTCGCGTTCCTCAGTCGGGAGAACGAGTCGCTGCTGGCCGAGACCGCGCCCGATCCGACCCTGCCGCCGATGGAACAACTCCGTGGCGGCGTGATCGCCTTCCTGGACCACTGCATCAGCCACGAGCACGGCGTTCGGGCGGTGTTCCGCGGAGCGGTGAGTTCCGACCCGGCCATCGTCGACATCGTCGCGCGGTCGATCGACCTCGAGGTGGAGCGGATCCTCACCGCAGTCGACGGCCACACGGACACCGCGCCGGTGCTGGTGCTGGCCCTGCGGAGTTGGATCGGCATGGTGCGGGCGTCCTGCTACGAATTCCTGAACGACCGGACCATCGACAAGCAGGACGTCGCGACAATGTGTATCGGGGCCTTCGTCGGTGCGATGTCGGGACTCCCGGCCGCCGCAGTGCCCCCGGGGCTCGTACGGGTGATCGCCGACGTCACTCCCCGGTGAAGACCGGTTTCTGTTTCTCGGCGAACGCGCGTGGTCCGATCTTCGCGTCCCTGCTCATGAACACCTTCACGCCGAGGTCCGCGTCGACCTTGAACGCTTCCTCCTCGTGCATGCCCTCGGTGTCGCGGATCGTCTTGAGGATCGCCTGGACCGCGAGCGGGCCGTTGGCGGCGATGAGGTCGGCCACCGACAACGCCTTGTCCAGAGCGGTGCCGTCCGGCACGACGTAGCCGATCAGTCCGTAGTCGAGCGCCTCGGCGGCGGTGATGTGACGTCCGGTCAGCAGGATGTCCGCAGCGATCGTGTACGGGATCTGACGGACCAGGCGAACGGCACTGCCGCCGAGCGGGAACAGTCCCCACCTCGCCTCGGACACGCCGAACTTGGCGCTCTCGCCGGCCACTCGGATGTCGGTGCCCTGCAGGATCTCGGTGCCGCCGGCGATCGCGGCACCCTCGACCGCGGCGATGAGCGGCTTGCTCAACCGTCGGCCCTTGAGAAGTGCGGGAAGGCGGGTGAGATCCCAGCCGCCCTGCTTGAAGTTGTCGCCGGGGGCCTGCGAGTTCATCGCCTTGAGGTCGGCGCCCGCGCAGAAGGCGCCGCCCGCACCGGTCAGGATCGCGACGCGGATCGAGGGATCGGAGTCGACACGGTCCCAGGCTTCGGCCATGATCGCCATCATCTCGCCGGACAGCGCGTTGCGTGCCTCCGGCCGGTTCATGGTGACGATGAGGGTGTGATCACGTTGCTCGACAAGGCAATGCGGCTCGCTCGACATGACGCTCTTCTCCGTGCTCGGGTCCGATCCCGCAGGGCGGTCGGAGTTGCTGCTTGCCGGAAACGGTAACACGTTCTAGTTTTAGGGTCATGGCCTACAACATCGCCGACTTCATCGAGCACGCCGTCGACCTCATGCCCGATCGCACCGCGCTGGAGACCGACGGCGCATCGCGGACCTACGCGGAGTTGGAGGCGCGCGCGAACGCCCTCGCGCACCAGCTACGGGCGTTCGGTGTGGAGCCGGGGGACACCGTCGGCGTCTACAGCCGCAACACCCTCGAGTGCGTCGAGGCCATGGTCGCGATCTTCAAGGCCCGCGCGGTGATGGTGAACGTGAACTTCCGCTACGTGGAGAGCGAGCTCGAGCACATCTTCACCGACTCCGAGATGTCGGTCCTCATCTACGAGCGGCAGTTCACCCAGAAGGTCGCCAAGGTGTTGCCGAAGGCGCCGAAGCTCAAGCACCTGATCGTCATGGAGGACGGTGTCAGTCCCGACATCGCCGACGCGCTCAACCACGGGCATCTCACCGCCGACGCGACCGAGTTCGAGGAGGCGATCGCGAACAACTCGAGTGAGCGTGACTTCGAGAAGCGGTCCAACGACGACCTGTACATGCTCTACACCGGTGGGACGACCGGACATCCCAAGGGCGTCGTGTGGCGTCAGGAGGACGTCTACCGCGTGCTCGGCGGCGGCACCGACTGGTTCAACGGGGTGCCGATCGACGACGAGTGGAAGTTCGCCAACGACGGCGCCGCGGGCGGTCAGCTCGTGCGGTTCCCGATCCCGCCGTTCATCCACGGTGGGTCGCAGTGGGCGGTGTTCCAGGCCCTTTACGGCGGCGGCAAGGCCATCATCTACCCGGAGTTCGGCGGTCATCAGACCTGGGAGATCGTCGAGCGCCACAAGGTCAACGTCATCTTCATCACCGGTGACGCCATGGCGCGCCCGATGATCGACGCGCTGCTGGAGAAGGACTACGACATCAGCTCGGTCTTCTCCGTCGCATCGTCGGCCGCGCTGTTCTCCCAGAGCGTCAAGGACCAGTACGTCGACAAGTTCCCCAACGCGGTCATCATCGACGCCATCGGGTCGTCGGAGACCGGCTTCGGTGGCCTCGCGACCATCACCAAGGGTGCCGAGCACGCCGGCGGCCCGCGCGTGAAGGCCGACCCCAACACCGTGCTGCTGCGCGAGGACGGCACCATCATCCCGGTCGGCTCCGACGAGGTCGGGGTGATGGCGCGAACCGGCAACATCCCGCTGCGCTACTACAACGACCCGGTGAAGTCCGACAAGACCTTCAAGGTCTACGACGGGGTCCGCTACTCCATCCCCGGCGACTACGCCCGCTACGAGACCGACGGATCCATCACCATGCTCGGACGCGGCTCGGTGTCGATCAACTCCGGCGGCGAGAAGATCTACCCCGAAGAGGTGGAGCAGGCCCTCAAGGCCCACCCCGACGTGTTCGATGCCGTCGTCGTGGGGGTGCCCGACGAGCGATACGGCCAACGGGTGTCGGCCGTCATCGCCACCCGGGACGGCGCGCGGCCGTCGCTGGCGAGCGTGAACGAGGCTGCGCGCGAACAGATCGCCGGATACAAATGCCCGCGCAGCGTCTGGTTCGTCGACGAGATCAAGCGCTCTCCCGCCGGGAAGCCGAACTACCGATGGGGTACTGAGATCACCGAGTCGCGGGCGGCCGACGAGACCCTCACCGTCACCTCCACCCGCGTCTAGACCACGCACCACCGAACGAGAGACACACGATGAGAACAGAACTGACCGAACGTTTCGGGATCGAGTACCCGATCTTCGGGTTCACCCCGTCCGAGCACGTCGCCGCAGCCATCAGCCGCGCCGGCGGACTCGGGGTGCTCGGCTGCGTCCGCTTCAACGAGGCCGACGAGCTGAACACCGTCCTCGAGTGGATGCACGAGAACACCGACGGCAAGCCGTTCGGTGTGGACATCGTCATGCCGGCGAAGATCCCCACCGAGGGAACGCAGGTCGACCTCGACTCGCTCATCCCGGCCGAGCACCGGGCGTTCGTCGAGCGGACCCTCGACGAACTGCACGTGCCGAAGCTCCCGGGGGAGGAGCGGGTCAACGCGGGCGTCCTGGGGTGGCTGCACTCGGTCGCGCGATCGCACGTCGACATCGCCATGGAACACGCGGACCGCTACGGCCAGATCAAGCTCATCGCGAACGCGCTGGGCTCGCCGCCCAAGGACGTGATCGACAAGTCGCACGAGCACGGCGTGCAGGTCGCGGCGCTCGCGGGTGCGAGAGCCCACGCCATGCACCACGTCGACGCCGGTGTCGACATCGTCATCGCGCAGGGCTACGAGGCCGGTGGGCACACCGGCGAGATCACCTCGATCATCCTGTGGCCGGAGATCGTCGACGCGGTGCGCGGACACGCGTCGGTGCTCGCGGCCGGCGGTGTGGGCAGCGGGCGTCAGATGGCGGCCGCACTCGCGTCCGGCGCCGAGGGTGTCTGGATGGGCTCGTACTGGCTCACCGCGGCCGAGTACAAGCTCGGGTCGACCGGCGACGGCCCGACCACGATCCAGCAGGCGCTGCTCGACGCCACCTCACACGACACCGTCCGTCGTCGCATCTACTCCGGTAAGCCGGCCCGCCTGTTGAAGACGAAGTGGACCGACGCCTGGGATGCCGCGGACGCCCCGGAGCCGTTGCCTATGCCGCTGCAGAACATCCTCGTGAGCGAGGCGCACGCGCGGATCTCGGCGGCCGACGACGCGAGCGTCGTCGCCATGCCCGCCGGTCAGATCGTGGGCCGGATGAACGCGATCACGCCGACCGCGGAACTCATCGAGGACCTGGTCCGCGAGTACGAGGAGACCGTCGCGCGCCTCGGCCAGACGGTCGTGGAGCGCTCACCCGCCTGAGACCCTACTAACGGGTGGGGCGATAGCTGCGGGTGGCGCGGTCGAGAGACCAGGTGGGATCGAGGGTCGCACCGGCCAGTTCCCGCTTGAGGACCTTGAACGTCGCCGTGCGCGGCAGTTCCTCGACGAGGCAGACGTGTGTGGGCCACTGCTTCGGGCCGAGGTCGGTCTGTGCGGACAGGAACTCGGTCAGCTCCTCGGCACCGACATCGCCGACGACCGACGCGACGATCTCGTCCCCGATCTCTGTCCCGACACCGTAGACCGCGGCCAGTCGGATCCGGGCGTGGCGCAGCAGGATTCGTTCGATCGGTCCGGTCGCGAGGTTCTCGCCGTCGACGCGGACCCAGTCCCCGAGACGACCGGCGAAGTAGACGTACCCCTCGGCGTCGACATACCCGAGATCACCGGTGTGGTACTGCCCGCCGCGCATGCGTTCGGCCTCGGCGTCGGGGTTGCGGTAGTAGCCGGTGAACAGGCCCGCGCCGTCGGCGTTGACGATCTCGCCGATCGCCTCGGACGCGTTGAGCAGGGTGCCGTCGGCGTCGAAGACCGCGGTGGGACAGGGCCGTCCGGTATCGAGGTCCACCACGGCGTTCGGCTCGACCAGCGGGCCGAGTGCCTCGGGTGGGGTGTCCGGCGTGCGTGTGATCGCGACCCCGCCCTCGGTGGAACCGAATCCGTCGACCACCGTCACCCCGAATCGCTCGGTGAACGCGACGATGTCGTGTGCCGACGCCTCGTTGCCGTAGACGATGCGCAGCGTGGACTCGGCGTCATCAGGCTTCTCAGGGGTGGCCAGTACGTAGCTCAGTGGTTTGCCGACGTAGTTGGCGTAGGTGACCCCGTAGCGACGGACATCGTCGAGAAAGCCGCGGGCGGAGAACGTCCGACGTAGCGCGATCGAGGCACCCGCCGCGACCGCGACGCTCCAGCCGGCGATGATCGCGTTGGAATGGAACATCGGCATCGACAGGTAGACCACGTCGGTGTCGTCGAGGCCGAACCGCTGAGCCAGCATCGCCCCCGCGGCGGCGAACTTACGGTGGTCGCAGCAGACGGCCTTGGGTTCACCGCTGGTCCCCGAGGTGAAGATGAGCATCATCAGTTGCTCGGGGGTGATCTCCGGGCGCGGCCGGGCCGGGCGCGTGACCGCATCATCCAGACGGTCCGCCCAGTCCTCCGATGCGATGTCGATGACCGTTGTCTGCGAGCCGATCCCGGTGCCGTCGAGCAGATGTGCCGTCTCGGGCGAGGTGAGCACCACCCCGCAGTCGGCGGTGGCGATGTCGCGGGCCAGCGCCGCACCGCGTCGGGTGGTGTTCAGCCCGACCAGGACCAGGCCGTCGACGGCCGCCGCGCACAGCAGCACGCTGAACTCGACGACGTTGTCGAGCAGAACAGCGACATGCGGCGGTCGGTCGGGATCGAGTTCGCAGCGCAGCGCGCTCGCCCAGTGCCGCGCCTGCGCGAGATGATCTCGCCACGAGACGAACTCACCGGAGAACCAGATCCCGCTCGTTTCGACGTTCGCGAGTGGTTCGAGGAGTCCGGCGATGGTCTGTGGTGTCACGGCACGAGGGCGCTCAGGCCGGCTCCGCCGCCAGGGCCGTGCCGATCCTCCGCAGGTGGGTGGTCGCGGTGCCGAGGGCGAACTCGTTCTGTTTGGCCCGCAGGAAGTATCGGTGCAGACGGTGCGAGGTGTCGATGCCGACTCCGCCGTGGACGTGCACGGCGGTGTGGGCGACGCGGTGCCCGGCGTCGGCGGCCCAGAACTTCGCGGTCGCCAGTTCGGTGTCGGCGGGCAGTCCCTCGCCCATGAGATACGCCGCCTGCAGCAGGGTGAGCTTCGCGGCCCGCACGTCGATGTAGCCGTCGGCGAGTCGCTGGGCCACGGCCTGGAACGACCCGATCGGCCGTCCGAACTGCTCGCGTTCGCGGCCGTAGTCGGCGGTCAGGTCCAGCGCCTGTGCCACGAGGCCGGCCTGTTCGGCGCACTGCGCCAACACCATTCGATCGGCGACGAACGCCACCGCCTCGCGGCCGCCGAGGACGTCGTCGGCCGACACGGTGACGCCGGCGAGGTCGACCTGCGCGGTCGGGACCAGCCCGGTGGTCCGGGTCGGGGTGATGGTCACGCCGGGGGCGTCCGTCGCGATCACGACGGCGATCACGCCGTCATCGGTCGCCGCGTTGACGATCAGCGCATGCGCGGCGTGGGCGAACGGGGCCGCGACCTTGCTGCCGTCGAGCACCCACCCGTCCCCGTCGGCCCGGGCCCGGGTGGTCGGGGCGCAGGGGTCGTCGGCCAGTTCCTCGTCGACGGCGACCGAGACGATCGTGGCGCCGCTGACGAGGTCGGGGAGCCGGCGTTCGCGCGACGCCGCGGACCCGAAGCGAGCGATGGTGGGCAGCGCGGCGATGCTGTGCGGACCGAACGGCACCAGCGCGAGTTCCCGGCCGAGTTGTTCGGCGACGGCGACGTTCTCGACGACGCCGAGACCGGCACCCCCGGATGCGTCGTCGGCCTCGAGTCCCAGCAGGCCGGCGTCGGCCAGGGCGCGCCAGAGGTCGGTGTCGATGGGGGCGCCGTCGGTCTCGAGTGCGGCGAGCTTCTCGTGGTCGGAGACCTTGCCGACGATGTCGCGGGCCAGACCCGCGACGTCGGTGGTCTCTTCGGTGGATCGGAAGTCCATGGTGTGTCGTACCTTTCGGCGCCGTGGTGTTCTAGCGCTTCTGGGGCGGTTGCCCGAGCGCGAGCATCGAGATGATGTCGCGTTGGATCTCGTTGGTGCCGCCGCCGAAGGTGAGGATCAGCGACGAGCGGTGGAAGCGTTCGAGACGGCCGACGAGCTGGGCGCCTGCACTGCCCCGTCGCAGCGTCGCCGCCGGTCCGACCACCTCCATGAGCAGCCGATAGGCCTCGGTGGCGAACTCGGTGCCGAAGACCTTGGTGGCCGACGCGTCGGCCGGGGACGGGGAGCCGCCCTGGGTCGCCTCGGATGCGATGTTCCAGTTGATGAGCTTGAGGAACTCCACCTTGGCGTGCACCCGCGCGAGGTTGAGCTGGACCCACTCGGCGTCGATGACCCGCTGGCCCGTCCCGATCTTGGTGTCCTGCGCCCACTGCACCGTCTCGCGCAGTGCCTGCTGGATCGGAGCGGCACTGCACAGTGCCACCCGCTCGTGGTTGAGCTGGTTGGTCACCAGTGGCCACCCGCCGCCGAGTTCGCCGACGACGGCGGTCTTGGGTACGCGGACGTCGGAGTAGTAGGTGGCGCTCGTGTCGACGCCGGCCATCGTGTGCACCGGGGTGTAGCTGAACCCCTCGGCATCGGTGGGCACGATGAGCATCGAGATGCCCTTGTGCTTCTTGGCGTCGGGATCCGTGCGGCACGCCAACCAGATGTAGTCGGCGTACTGGATGAGGCTGGTCCACATCTTCTGGCCGTTGATGACGAAGTCGTCGCCGTCGGCGACCGCGGTGGTGCGCAGCGATGCGAGGTCGGTGCCCGCGCCGGGCTCGGAGTACCCGATGGCGAAGTGCAGCTCGCCGGCGGCGATCTTCGGCAGGAAGAACTTCTTCTGCTCGTCGGTGCCGAAGTTCATGATGGTCGGCGCCACCGAGTTGATGGTGAGGAACGGGACGGGCACGCCCGCGATCGCGGCCTCGTCGGTGAAGATCAGCTGGTCCATCATCGGACGGTTCTGGCCGCCGAACTCGGTGGGCCACCCGAGTGCGAGCCACCCGTCGCGACCCATCTGGGCGACGACCTCGCGGTAGACGTCCCCCTCACCGACCTCACCGGTGTCCGAGGCGAGCGCCGCTCGACGCTCGGGCGTCATCAGGTCGGCGAAGTAGGTCCTCAGTTCACGACGGAGCTCTTCTTGGGACTCCGTATAGGCGATGCGCATCGATGCTCCATGAGACAATTCGACCCGAACGTTCCAACGACGTGCGGTGGCACGGGCGTCGCGTGGATCTGTAACACGTTCTAACCTGAATCAGGGAGCGCGTCAACCGGCGCCACGATCGAAGGGAGTGTGCATCAGGCATGCGCATCAAAGCTGATTTCGACCTCTGTGAGTCCAATGCGATCTGCGTCGGCATGGCGCCGGACGTTTTCGACCTCGACGACAACGATTACCTGGTGATTCTGCAGGAAGAGGTTCCCGAGGACCGCCTCGAGGAGATGCGTCAGGTGGTCGCCAACTGCCCGAAGGCGGCCCTCTCCATCGAGTGACGTCCGACGTCCGGACACCTCTCCTCGGGGCCGACGGCGCGACTTGACATCTCGCCGGAATTAGAACAGGTTCTATCCAGAACCAGCCAGGGTGGAACCTGTTCCAGGGCATGACGAGAGGTGACGGACGTGTCGGTGAGCTCGGGCAACGGAGATCTCGGGGGTCGGGTCGCGATCGTGACCGGTGCGGCGGCCGGCCTCGGTCGTGCCGAGGCGATCGGACTCGCCGAGTCCGGCGCGACGGTCGTGGTGAACGATCTCGCGAACGCCCTCGATGCGAGCGACGTGGTCGACGAGATCACCGCCCTCGGGGCGAAGGCGGTCACCGTCGCCGGTGACATCTCCGACTCGGCGGTCGCGACCGAACTGATGCGGACCGCGGTCGACGACCACGGCAGCCTCGACGTCGTGATGAGCAACGCCGGCGTCGTCCGCGACCGGATGCTGTTCAACATGAGCGACGACGAGTGGGACCTCGTCATCCGTGTCCATCTCCGCGGGCACTTCCTCCTCAACCGCAACGCGGCGTCGCACTGGCGAACGCGCTCGAAGCAAGCCGGTGCCCCGGTGTTCGGTCGGCTGATCAACACCTCGTCGGAGGCGGGCCTGCTCGGACCGGAGGGGCAGGCGAACTACGGCGCGGCCAAGGCCGGCATCACGTCGCTCACGCTGTCGGCCTCGCGGGTGCTCAGTCGCTACGGCCCGACCGCCAACGCGATCTGCCCGCGTGCGCGCACCGCCATGACCGCATCGGTGTTCGGTGAGGCGCCCGAGGGTGAGGTGGACCCGTTGTCCACCGACCACGTCGTGCGCCTGGTGCAGTTCCTGGCCGGTCCGGCCTCGGCGTCTGTGTCGGGCCAGGTGTTCGTGGTCTACGGCCCCAAGGTCACTTTGATGGCCGCGCCCGCGGTCGCCGAGACCTTCGTCGCGCCCGGTGAGGCCTGGGATCGCGACGCCCTGGCCGACCGGCTCGGCGGGTACTTCGAGTCCCGCGACGCAGCAGTGACCTTCTCCGCATCGGACGCTCTCGCCTGATGGCCTTCTCCACCAACTGGACGCATGGTAGGTTTCCCTCGTTCGTTGGATCGTCGCAGGCCAGAGGTATCGCAGACGCAATCGGCGAAACGGCCGTGAGACAAACTAGAACACGTTATAGTCGCTTCATTCCAGGCGGTGCGGGACCGGCCGGACGTGTGGTCCGTTGTGCACCGTTGCGTGAGGAGAGTCGGTGAACGTTCGCCTAACGGCTCCTTTCGAGGGGGTCGGCGATTTCGTCGCACTGGCCGTGGCGACGGCACGTGAGCTGCCGCGCCGTCCCTTCCAGGCCCGCGAGACCGTCGAGCAGTCCTGGGCCATCGCGCGGGTGTCGATGGTCCCTACGGTTCTGGTCGCCATCCCGTTCACCGTCCTGGTCAGTTTCACCCTGAACATCCTGCTGCGCGAGATCGGTGCGCAGGATCTGTCCGGCGCAGGTGCCGCCCTCGGCACGATCACCCAGATCGGTCCGATCGTCACCGTGCTGATCGTGGCCGGCGCAGGAGCCACGGCCATCTGCGCCGACCTCGGCGCCCGGACCATCCGCGAGGAGATCGACGCGCTGAAGGTGTTGGGCATCGACCCCATCCACCGACTCGTGGTGCCGCGGGTCATCGCGTCGACCGGCGTGGCTATCCTTCTCAACAGCCTCGTGTGCACGATCGGTCTCGGCGGTGGCTTCGTCTTCTCGGTCTACCTCCAGGACGTCAACCCCGGCGCGTTCATCGCCAACCTCACGCTGCTCACGGGGTTCGGTGAGTTGATGATCTCGATGATCAAGGCCGCGCTCTTCGGCCTGTTCGCGGGGTTGGTCGGCTGCTATCGCGGTCTGAACGTCAAGGGTGGTGCGAAGGGTGTCGGTGACGCGGTCAACGAGACGGTCGTCTACTCCTTCATGGCGCTGTTCGTCGTCAACGTGGTCGTCACGGCCGTCGGTCTCAAAGCGACGGGCGGCTGAGACATGGTCGTACCCGTTCCCTCCAGCGTCCGAATCCGCACCGCTCGTTCGGCGGGCCGCGTGAGCTCGGAGTGGAACCGCATCGGTGATCAGGCGTTCTTCTACTGGGACAGCCTCATCAACATCCCCCGAGCGGTCCGCGCCTACAAGCGCGAGACGCTGCGTCTGATCGCCGAGATCAGCATGGGCACCGGCGCGCTCGCGATGATCGGTGGCACCGTCGTCGTGGTCGGGTTCCTGACCCTGTTCACCGGCGGCACCATCGCGGTGCAGGGCTACAGCTCACTGTCGAACATCGGTGTCGAGGTCCTGACCGGCTTCTTCTCGGCCTTCATCAACGTCCGCATCGCGGTGCCCGTCATCTCCGGCATCGCCCTGGCCGCCACCATCGGTGCCGGCGCGACCGCCCAGCTCGGCGCCATGCGCGTCAGCGAGGAGATCGACGCCCTCGAGTCCATGGCGATCTCGTCGATCCCGTACCTGGTGAGCACGCGCATCGTCGCCGGCCTCATCGCGATCATCCCGCTCTACGCGCTGGCCTCGGTCGCCTCGTTCCTCGCCAGTCGTTTCGCCACGGTGCTGATATACGGGCAGTCGTCCGGCGTCTACGACCACTACTTCAACACCTTCCTCATACCCTCGGACATCCTGTGGTCGTTCGTGCAGGCCATCTGTATGGCCGTGGCGGTCATGATGATCCACACCTACTACGGCTACAACGCCTCCGGCGGCCCGGTCGGCGTCGGCATCGCGGTCGGCAACGCCGTGCGGACCTCGCTGGTCGTGGTCGTCGTCATCACCCTGCTGCTGTCCCTCGCCATCTATGGCGCCGACGGGAAGTTCAACCTCTCGGGGTAGGCCACAAGATGAGAACAGAACGCTCCAGCCTGAGCAAGAAGCTCGCCGCGGTCGGCATGGTCGCCGCGATCGTCGTCGTGTTCACCCTCGCCGTGATGCAGTTCTCCGGCAGCTTCCGCGACACCTCGCCGGTGACGCTCACGGCCGATCGGGCCGGTCTGGTGATGAACGCCGACGCCAAGGTCCGGTTGCGGGGCGTGGTCATCGGCCGCGTCGCGAGCATCGAGCCCTACGGCGACCGCGTGGAACTCAAACTCAACATGGACACCGATCAGCTGAGCCGCGTCCCGGCCAACGTCACCGCACAGATCCGGTCCAACACCGTGTTCGGCGCGAAGTCGGTCGACCTCGACATCCCCGCGGACCCCTCCACCACCCACCTGCGTTCGGGCGGCTCGATCTCCGCCGACCGGGTACAGGTCGAGCTGAACACCGTGTTCCAGCGTCTGGTCGACGTGCTGGCGAAGGTCCAGCCGGACAAGCTCAACGCGACGCTCGGCGCGCTCGACACCGCGCTGTCGGGCCGCGGCGATCAGATCGGCAAGGGCCTCGAGGACCTGTCGAACCTGTTGGGGCGCACCAATCCGGTGCTCGACGACCTCAACCGGACCATCGATGCCACCGCCACGGTCACGAACGTCTACGCCGACGTGTTCCCGGACCTGTCCCGCGTCGTCGACAACTTCACCCGCACGGGCAACACCCTCGTCGACAACTCCTCGAATCTCGATGCGCTGCTGGTGAACACGACCGGACTGGCCAACACGGTCAACGGGATCATCGCGCCCAAGAAGCAGACGGTGATGACGGCGCTGTCCAACCTCGATCCGGTGTCGCAGCTGCTGGGCTACTACGCGCCGGGACTGAGCTGCTTCCTCAAGGCGACCGCGGGCGCGGGCAAGAAAGCGCTGCCGATCTTCGGTGACAAGACCGGTTACATCTCGCTCAACGCCGGTGTCCTGCCGGGCAAGGAGCCCTACCGCTACCCCGAGGACCTGCCCAAGGTGAACGTGCAGGGACCACCGACCTGCGCGCTAGGACTGTCCGACATCAACGCCACCACGCACGCGCCGTTCTACGTCGGCGACACCGCACCGCAGCCCTATCAGCCGCGCACCACCCCGAAGGCCGACCCGCGCAAGCTGTTCCAGATCATGTTCGGACCGGCGCCCCGTGGCTAGGTCGACGGCCCGATCACGGGCATTCCGCAGCACGTCGATCAAACTCGGCAGCTTCGCCGTGACGATGGTGCTGATCTTCGTGGCCCTCGTCGTGGTGTTCAGCCAGTACCGATCGGGCTCCACGAACGACTACAAGGCCACCTTCGCCAACGCGTCGCAGCTCAAGTCGGGCAGCAAGGTGCGCATCGCCGGTGTCGAGGTCGGCAAGGTCGGCGGGGTGTCGTTGAAGCCGTCGAACACCGCGACCGTCGACTTCAGCGTGGACCGGCAGTACCGACTCCCCAAGTCGGTGCGCGCGATGATCCGCTACGAGAACCTCACCGGCGACCGTTTCGTCGAGATCGCCGAGGGCACCGGGGATCCGGGGGCGTTCCTGTCCGCCGGCGCCACCATCCCCGAGTCGCAGACCGAGCCCGCGCTCGACCTCGACAAGCTGCTCGGTGGGTTCAAGCCACTGTTCAAGACCCTGGATCCCGCCGAGGTCAACGAGCTGTCGTCGTCGCTGATCCAGGTCTTCCAGGGCCAGGGGCCCGCGCTGACCCAGTTGCTGCGCAGCACGGCGTCGTTCACCGACACCCTCGCCGACCGCGATCAGCTGATCGGCGAGGTCATCGACAACCTCAACGGCACCCTCAAGACCATCGACGCCGACAAGGCGGGTTTCGACACCTCCCTCGACCGACTCCAGCAGCTGATCACCGGGCTCGCCTCCCAGAAGGACTCGATCGGCGCCGCGGTGACCAACACCTCGCAGCTGACCAACGACCTCGCCGGCCTGCTCGACACCACCCGGCCGGACCTGAACAACATCGTCACCAGGACGGGCCAGGTCTCCGACCAGGTGCTCGGCGACGAGCCGTTCCTGCGTGGTCTGCTGCAACGCTTCCCGGGTGACTTCAAAGCGCTGAGCAACCTCGGCAGTTACGGTGCGTGGCTGCAGATCTGGCTGTGCCGCGTCGACATCTACTTCACCGGACCGGACAACAAGGAGATCGTGTACCGATCCCTCGACGACACCGGCAACAACGTCAACCCCGGCGGGAGGTGTGCGACCCCGAGATGATGGCCTCGATCAGTGACTTCTTACGGGGGAGACGCGCCCCCAACCCCGCCTCGGCGACCGCCGACGCCGCGCGCAGCGAGGGCCGGGGTGACCGCTCACGCGCCCAGATCGGCATCATCGGCGTCGTGGTGACGACCCTCGTCGTCATCGTCGCCCTGCAGGTCGACAAGCTGCCGTACCTGTCCAGTGGCAGCATCTACACCACCTACTTCGATGACGCCGGCGGACTCAAAGACGGTGATGTCGTGGTCGTCTCGGGTGTCACCATCGGAACCGTCAAGGGCATCGGCCTGGCGAAGACCGATGTCGGGACCAAGGCCAAGGTCACGTTCTCGATGAACGACACCGTCGTGGTCGGTACCGAGAGCCAGGCCTCGATCAAGACCGAGACGGTCCTCGGACGACGGAATCTGACCCTGATCCCGCGGGGGAGTGGGCGGTTGACGCCCGGCGACTCCATCCCGAACCGCAACACCATCTCGCCGTACTCGCTGACCGATGCCCTCGACGACACGACGACCTCGATCGCCGAGACCGACACCGGTCAGCTCAACGACGCGTTGAACACGCTCTCGGCGACGTTCGCCGGGACACCTCGTGAGGTGCGCGGGGCGGTCGACGGGGTTGCGCGGCTGTCGAAGTCGATCGCCGACCGCGACGACGCGCTGACGTTGCTGCTGTCGCGCGCCAAGGGGGTCACCGACGTGATCGCCAAGCGCAGCGGTCAGATCAACTCGCTGCTCGTGGACGCCAACTCGCTGCTCGGTGAGCTGCAGGCGCGCCGGTTCGCGGTCGGACAACTCATCGTCGGTATCAAGGACGTCACCGCCGAGTTGAGCGGCTTCATCGCCGACAACAACGCCCAGCTCACCCCGGTACTGGGCAAGCTCAACCGGGTGCTGAAGATCCTGCAGGACAACTCCGACAACCTGAAGCAGACGCTGGATCGTCTGGGGCCCTACGCCAACGTGCTCGGCGAGGCGGTGGCCAGCGGCCCCTACTTCTCCTCGCTCGTCGGTGTCCCCACCTTCGGTGACTACACGTCGGTGTTCCTGAACCTGTTGCAGCAGAAGTATCCCGAGGCGGCCAAGGCCCTGAGCTACACCGGACTGCTGCCCCCGAAGGTCTTCCTGCGCCCCGATCAGGAGAGCGACCCCGACCGCTCGATCCCCGAGGTCGGCTCACCCAGAGACGGAAGCGGGGGCCGGTGATGGCGCGGATCGGCAAGCGGACGTGGCAGGTGATCGTGGCCGTGCTGTTGGTGATCGTGGTGGTCGTGGTCGCGTACCTCGGTTACCAGAAGGCCGTCTACAAGAGCTACACCGCCTACTTCACCGCGGTGAACGGGTTGTATCCCGGTGACCCGGTGCGGGTCCTGGGCGTCGACGTCGGCACGGTCAGCTCGGTGACCCCGCGTTCGGCCGATGTGAAGGTCGCGTTCGAGGTGGACCGCGACACCGACATCCCCCGCGACGTCTCCGCGGTCATCGTCGCGCAGAGCCTGGTGTCGGGCCGCTTCGTGCAACTCTCACCGGTCTACGCCAACGGTCCGCAGCTGGCGTCGGGCTCGGACATCCCCATGAACCGCACCGCGGTGCCGGTCGAGTGGGACGACATCAAGAAGGAGCTGACCCGTCTGACCGCGGCGGTGGGTCCGAAGGGTGCCGACGAGGGATCGGTCGCGCGCCTCGTCGACACCGCCGACGCGAACCTCAACGGCAACGGATCCGCGATCCGCGAGTCGGTGAAGCAGTTGTCGGATCTGTCGGCGACGTTGTCCGACAACCGCGGCGACCTGTTCGGCACCATCCGGAACCTGCAGTCGTTGACCGGCGCGTTGGAGAAGAGTCACGAGGAACTGGTCCAGTTCAACGGACGGATCGCGTCGGTGAGCCAGGTGCTGGCCGACAACACCGCGAACCTCAACGGCGCGCTCACCAACCTGGACTCGGCGCTGACCGACGTGAAGAACTTCATCGACACCAACGGCAAGTCGCTGACCGAGTCGGTGCAACGTCTGTCCGACGTCACCTCGACCCTGGCGCAGAAGGATTCGCAGATCCGCGACCTGTTGCACTCGGCGCCCACGCAGCTGAGCAACTTCTACAACATCTACAACCCGCTGACGGGGTCGTTGAGCGGCATCTTCGGCCTCGGGCAGTTCGGCAACCTCATCGACCTCCTCTGCGGCACGCTGGCCGCCAACGACCGTCCCGGCACCAGCCAGGCCGACGTCTCCAAGTGCGTCGACATCCTCGGTCCGATCATCTCCACCATCTCGGTCAACTACCCACCGGCACTGATCAATCCGGTGACCGGCATCAACGCCCGCCCGGGGCAGATCCAGTACCAGGATTCCAGCGTGCGGGCGCGCGCACAGCAGGGCATCGTCGATCAGGATGCGCAGACCCGGAAGTCCTACGGCGGCAACGTTCCGCTGGCGAACCTGCTCGTGCCGTTCGGGGGTCAGAACTGATGCGCGGGCTCCCGGGCGCGATGCGGCGTCCACGGTCGGTCGCCGTGGCGATGATGTCGGTGGCGGTGCTCGCGACGTCGGGGTGCGCGTTCCAGGGACTGAACTCGTTGCCGGTTCCGGGTGCGCAGGGCACCGGGGACGGGTCGTACGAGATCACCGCGCTCATCCCGAACGCCGCGAACCTGGTGCAGAACGCACCCGTGCTGATGAACGACGCGACCGTGGGCAGCGTCGGCAAGATCTCGGTGCGCAACTGGAAGGCGCTCGTCACCATCCGCCTCGACAAGGGCACCCAGGTGCCCAACGGGTCGCATGTGATGGTCGGGCTCACCAGCGTGCTGGGTTCGCTCAACCTGCAGGTGGTCCAGCCGGACAAGCCGACCGGCGGGATGATGAAGGCCGGCCAGGAGATCCCGCTGACGGCCTGCCCCGAGCAGGAGAACATCGAGACCCCGTCGAACGTCACCCCGGTGGCCGACATCAACTCCGCACAGCAGGTGGCGCAGTGCACCTACCCCACCGTCGAGCAGGTGCTCAGCTCGCTGTCGGTGGTCCTCAACGGCGGTGGGCTGTCGCAGATCGGTGACGTCGTCCACGAACTCAACGACACCCTCGCAGGCCGACAGGACGTCATCCGCAACCTCGTCCCGCGACTGAACACGCTGGTGTCGGATCTGGACAAGCAGCGCGCGAACATCATCTCCGCCGTCGAGGGTCTGGATCGATTGAGCCGCAACTTCAACGAGCAGTCGCCGACCATCGAACGCGCACTGGACGACGGTCCGAAGATCTTGAAGCTCCTCGTCGATCAGCGGGTCAACCTGACCGACGCGCTGGCTTCGGTGGGCCGTCTCAGTCGGACCACCGACGACATCCTCAAGGCCAACGGCGAGAACATCGAGACGATCGTGCGCAACCTGTCGCCGGTGCTCGACCAACTCCAGGACAGCGGGACGTCGCTGACGCAGTCGCTGAACATCCTCGTGACGTTCCCGTTCGCGGAGTCGGTCATCCCGAAGATCGTCAAGGGCGACTACGTCAACGCTGTCATCAACCTCGACCTGACCAACGGCCGACTCGGCCGCGGTGCCTTCGCGAGCCTGGGTGCGGGCGCTCCCGCGGCCGTCTACGGACCGGAGGCGGTCCTGGGCACGTCGGCGGGTGCGGCCAAGCGCGGGGCCAACCCGTTCACCGCACCCCTGACCGACGGTGATGATGCCGGAGCCCCCGCACCGAAAACATCCGCACCGAAGACCCCTGCACCGAAGACGACCACACCGAAGGCGGGCCGATGACCATCTCCCGCTTCGTACGCATCCAGCTGATCATCTTCTCGATCATCACCGTGGTCTCGCTGATCGCGGTGAGTGTCTTCTACATCCAGGTGCCCGCGCTGTTCGGCATCGGCCGATACACGGTCAAGGTGGACCTGCCGAGCACCGGCGGGATCTATCAGAACGCCAACGTCACCTACCGCGGCGTCACGGTCGGCAAGGTCGAGTCGGTCACCCTGAACTCGGCGGGCGTCCGGGCCACGTTGTCCATCGACAGCGACCGCCACATCCCCCAGTCGTCGAGCGCGTCGGTGCAGAGCGTCTCCGCCGTCGGCGAGCAGTTCGTCCAGTTCACCCCCGACCCGGGCAGCAGCGAACGCGGCAATCTCACCGACGGGTCGGTGGTTCGCAACGGGACTGTGCCGGTGGAGGTCTCGACCCTGCTCGATCAGACCAACGCCCTCCTCGCCAAGGTGCAGTCGACCAAGCTGCGGCGGGTGATGAACGAGGCGTTCAACGCGTTCAACGGATCCGGTGAGGACCTGCAGCGTCTGCTCGACTCGCTCACCCTGTTCGCCGACGAGGCCAACAAGAACTCCGATCAGACCGTCGCGTTGATCGAACAGGCCGCGCCGCTGCTCGAGACGCAGACCGCGACCGTCGGTGCGATCCGGCAGTGGACGTCGAACGTGGCGCAGGTGACCGATCAGATCCGGGCCAACGACCCCGAGTTGCGCGACATCCTGAGCAAGGGCCCCGGCACGACGAACCAGGCGCAGGAGCTGTTCGCGTCGATGGACCAGACGCTGCCACTGCTGTTCGACAACCTCGCCACCGCGGGGCGGACGCTGGCGGTGTATCTGCCCAACCTGCAGCAGGTCATGGTGCTCTATCCGCGGCTGATCCAGGCGCTCATCACGGCCGTCAACACCGAGGACCCGCGCAAGGGCGCCAACGTCGACTTCGCCCTGGGGTTCCAGGATCCCGGCACCTGCACGGTGGGCTTCCTACCCGCGTCGGAGCGACGCCCGGCGTCGGTGACGACAGCGCGAGACCTCCCGCCGGGACTGCTCTGTCGCGTCCCGCAGGACTCCAACGTCGGCGTACGCGGCGCACGTAACTTCCCGTGCGCGGAGTTCCCGGGACGGCGCGCGGCCACCCCCGCCGAATGCGCGACCGGCTACAAGCCGCTGGCCGAGAACGTGCCCTTCCCGCAGGGCCTGCCCGGAGTGCGCAACCTGCCCGACGGTCAGCTCACGCCGGCCACCCCGTCGTCGTTCGACGGAGCGCCCGCGGTCTACGGCGCGGCGTACGATCCGGTGTCAGGGGATGCGATCGGTCCGGACGGCAAGACCTACAACGTCGGGTCCGCAGACGGCGCCGCGCAAGGAGGAACCGCCACATGGCAGGGCCTGATCACGGGAACAGTGAAGTGACCTCGAACGAGGTGAAGCCGGTGCCCCGCGGCACCGCACGCCGTCGAGTCCGCCGACCGGCCGGTCCGCCGGCGGCCGAGGGGACCGCGGCACGGTCGGTGTCGGCGTCCACCGGACCCCGCACGAACCAGTCGGCGCCGCGAAAGACGGCCCCGATCAACCAGATCCGTCGGAAGAAGTCGACGCCGGCCGCGCAACCGGCGGTCGAGGCCGCCGACACCGGTACCGTCACCGACACGACGTCGCCGGAGGCCGCGCCGCAGCGATCCGGTGCCGCGATGTCCTACCGCGAGCGTCGTCGCGCAGGGTCGCCGACCGACACCGGCGCACGGGTGGTCAAGAAGCGGGCGGACCGTTCGCGTCTCGGTCTCGCACTCGCCGGTGTCGTCGCGGGCGTGCTCATCGTCGGGCTCGTGGTGGCGTCGGTGCTGTTCGCGACGGGCACCGATCGGATCGACGACCGGGCCGCGCAGCGCGCGCAGTACTCGGCGTTCGCCCGTCAGATGATCGTGAACCTGACGTCGTTGAGCCCTACCACCATCGACCAGGTGACCAACACCTTCGAGACCAAGACCAGCGGCAAGGCACTCGAGCAACTGCAACAGTCGCTGCAGCAGACGACCGATCTCGTGAAGTCGCAGGGCGTCACCACGAAGGGGACGATCCTGTCCGACGCGGTCGTCGACAGTGACGCCGACTCGGCGACGGTGATGTTGGTGTCGGGGTGGACGATGGACACCCCGCCGCCCGCTGCGGGTGCCGCGCCGCCGCCGGCCGATCAGGGTCCGGTGGTCCAGACGTTCCGGTGGAAGGTCAGCATCACCATGATCAATGGTGAGATGAAGATGGACAACGTCGAGTGGGTGACGTGATGGCCGACTCGACGAGCGTCTGGAAGTCGACGCGTGTGCGCATCGTCGGCGCCGTCATGGTCGCGCTGCTCCTGGCCGGCGCGGTCGCGGCGACCGTGCTCGGTCTGCGGTACGCCGGATCGCGTTCCGACGAGGACGCCCGCTCCGCCGCGCTCGACGCCGGGAAGCGCTACGCCACGGTGATGTTCGGGTTCACCCCGGCTGATGTCGACGAGAACGTCGCGCAGGCGAAGGCCGCGCTGGTCGGTGACGCCCGCAAGACCTACGACGGCATCATGTCCAGCAGCGACCTGTCGGCCGAGGTCAAGAAGCAGAACGTGCGCTCGGCGGTGTCGATCCAGGAGGCCGGGGTCGTCTCGAGCAACGCCGATCGTGCCGTCGTGTTGATCTTCATGAACCAGTCGGTGACCCGCGGTCAGACCGAGCTGGTCCGCGTTGAACCCAGCCGAGTTCAGTACTCGATGCGCAAGTCGGGTGATCGGTGGCTGATCGACGACATCCAGGTCATCACCGACAACTCCCTGCGCGACAAGCTGCACCTGGGGCCGGCGCCCGCCGCGGCCGCGACCCCGAGCGTGACGCCGCCGGCGCCGGCACCCACGAGCGGCGTCAGCTGATGCCGACGAGATCGACGACGAACACGAGGGTCGAGCCGCCGGGGATCTCCCCCTGGGGCTGATCGCCGTATCCGAGTGCGGGCGGGATGACGATCTCGCGGCGACTGCCGATCTTCATGCCGGTAATGCCCTGTGTGAATCCGGGGACCACCTCGGCCAGCGAGAAGCTGGTCGGTTCCCCGCCGCGCTGCCAGGTGCCGTCGAACACCTTGCCGTTGCTGTACAGCGCGCCCGTGTACTGGACGTTCACCGTGTCCGAGGCCACCGCGGTCCTGCCCTCACCGGTGACCAGGTCGGAGATGACGAGCCCGGCGGGCGGGTTGGCACCGCCGACCCCGATGATCGGCTCCTTCTTCAGGTCGGTGGAGTTCTGTGTGATGGCCGGAATGCCGGCCGAGCCCGAGACGCCGCTGCTCGGCGGTGCGGCCGCAGGCGTGGTGGGTTCGACGGCCGTGGTGTCGGTGGTGTCGGCAGCTGCGGTGGTGGTCGCGGCAGACGACGACGACGCGTCCGACGAATCGGAATCACCGCACGCGGCAGCGACACTCACCGCCACACACAGGGCCATGACGGAACTCGAGATCTTGAGACTGCGGCGCACGGGGATCACTTTCGACGGGGACGATGGTCGCCTCCAAGCTACGTGTTCACCCCGTGCGTGCAGTGGGGGGATCAGACCTGTGGGGTGTAGCCCATCGGCAGGATGATCGACTTGTGCTCCAGGTAGGACTCGAGGCCCTCCTTGCCGTTCTCGCGGCCGATCCCGGAGTTCTTGTAGCCGCCGAACGGCGACGACGGGTCGATGGCGTACCAGTTGATGCCCAGGGTGCCGGTGCGGATCTTCGATGCGATCTCGAGGCCGCGTTCGACGTCGGCGGTCCAGATCGCCCCGGCCAGACCGTATTCGGAGTCGTTGGCGATGTCGATCGCCTCCTCGACGGTGTCGTAGTCGATGACCGAGAGCACCGGGCCGAAGATCTCCTCCTGGGCGATGGCCATGTCGTTGGTGACGCCGGTGAAGACAGTCGGGCTCAGGAAGTATCCGGAGTCGAGGCCCTCGGGGCGGCTGCCGTCGAGTGCCGGGGTGGCACCAGCCTCCTTGCCGAGCCTGATGTAGTTCTCCACCTTGTCGCGCTGCTTGGAGGTGATCAGGGGGCCGAGCTTGGCCTCGGGATCGCTCGGCACGCCGGGCGTCATGGTCTTCGCGGCGGCGATCACCGCCTCGACGATCTCGTCGCGACGTGCGCGGGGCACCAGGATGCGGGTCTGCGCGACGCAGGCCTGACCGTTGTTGAACAGGCCGTAGAACGCGAGCATGCCCGCGATCTCGTCGATGTTGGCGTCGTCGAGGACGATGGCGGCGGACTTGCCGCCGAGTTCGAGTGAGCACCGCTTGAGCTGCTCGCCGCACGCCGCGCCGATCGCACGGCCGGCGGCGGTGGACCCGGTGAAGGTGATCTTGTCGACCTGCGGGTGGTTCACGAGAGCCTTGCCGGTCTCGACCCCACCGGTGACGACCGACAGCACGCCGTCGGGCACGCCGGCCTCGGAGAAGATCTCGCACAGGACGAAGGCGCTCAGAGGTGTCTCGGGCGCGGGCTTGAGGACGACGGAACATCCCGCGGCCAGTGCCGGTCCGAGCTTGTTGCACAGCAGGAACAGGGGGACGTTCCACGCGGTGATCGCACCGACGACGCCGACCGCCTCACGCTGGATCTTCGTCTGTCCGAACAGTCCGGTCCGGTACTCCACCCAGGGGTACTCGCGCGCGGCCTCGGCGTAGGCGCGGAGCACGCCGGTGCCCGGAAGCTGTTGCAGCGTGGCGATGTCCATCTGACTCGCGCCCATCTCGGCCGACACCAGGGAGCCGATGACACCCATCCGCGCGTCGATGAGATCGGCGACCTTGGCGATCACGTCGGCGCGTTCGGCCGGGGTCTTGTCGGCCCAGACGCCGGAGTCGAAGGCGGCGCGGGCGGCGGCGACGGCGGTGTCGACGTCGGTGGCGTCGCCGTGCGGAGCGCTGCCGACGCGCTCGCCGGTGGCGGGGGAGAAGACCTCGAGCACGTCGGTGGAGTGCGGTGCCTCCCACTGTCCGCCGATGTAGAGCTTGTCGTAGTCGTACGAGCCGGTGCCCGCGGTGTCGGGGGCGGCGGTGTCGACGGTGTCGGTCATTGGAGTGCTCCAGTGCAGTTGTGGCGTGGTCCCTGTCACACCAATACTAGAACAGGTTCCAATTTTGCCAACCCCTGTTGCCTGTGGATCAGTCCAGCAGCTGGAACTGGATGGCCGCGGTGACCGACTCGACCGCCTCGGCCAAGACGCCGATCCGTTCCTGGGCCGAGGGCGCGGCGAGGATCGCATACCGATCGGCCTGGCCCAGCGGTACCTGGCCGGCCCATCGGAACGCCCGGTCGACGTCGCCGTAGACGGTGTCGTCGAACTGCGCCTCGGTGCGCCCGGCCGTGCGGACCAACTCGAACAGGGCGCGGATGTCCTCGGCGACCTCCGCGTACAGGGTCTCGAGCGACGCCTGTTCGAGGGCGGTCACCGATTCGTCGGGAAACGGCTCGACGGTGGCCATCGGGTAGGGGTCGTCGGGCAGCCACTCCACCACGCGCAGGCGATCGGCGCCGACGCACCGCAGCAGTGCCCGGCCGTCGTCCTTGATGTGATGCTCGACGATCGTCGCCTCGGTGGCCACCATGTGCCGTTCGTCGCCGCCGCCGAGTTCGCGTCCCCGCGCGATCAGCACGACGCCGAAGGAGGGTTCGGGCGCTTCGAGACAGGCCGCGAGCATCTCGCGATACCTCGGTTCGAAGATCTGCAGCGGCAGGATCTCGCCGGGTAGCAACGCCATGCCGAGCGGGAACATGGGGAGCGGCGTCCCGGAGGGCGCAGCCGCCTCTCCGGAAGGTTCTGCCATGTGGTCAACGGTAGCGGCGCCGCGCTGATTCGGCCAGGCACCGTCGGTGGCGGCCCGACCCGTTTCTGCGCCTACCCTGCGGACATGGACGACATCGAACGGGCCGCGCTTCGTACGACGTATGACGTCGTCGCCGAATCGTACGCAAACCTGTTGCCGGACTGTTCGTTCGAGGCGGACGTGGACATCGCGATGATCGACCACTTTATCGAACTGGCCCCGGGTCGCCGCATCCTCGACGCCGGATGCGGAGCCGGGCGGATAGTGTCACATCTGAAGTCGCTGAACCCTGAACTGAGGGTGTCGGGGGTCGACCTGTCGGAGGAGATGGTTCGCAGGACCCTGGCGCGGGGTGCGGCCGACGACGTCGTCCAGGGGGATCTGTCCCGGCTCCCCCACACAGACGGCCGCTTCGACGGGGTCCTGGCGTGGTACTCGATCATCCATTTCTCGCCGGACGACCTGATCGGGCCGCTCGCCGAGTTCCGTCGGGTTCTCCGGCCGGGCGGCGTCGTTCTCGTCGCGTTCCAGGCGGGAACCGGTCGTCGCAACATCACGCGGGCCTACGGTCACGACGTCGACATGACGGCATTCCGGCACTCCGCGGAGGACGTCGTGGAGGCGATGCGGGCCGTGGGTCTCGAGACCGTCGCACGTCTCGAGCGGGCCGCACGCCCGGTGGATGCCCACCCGCAGGGCTTCGTCGTCGGGCGGCGATCCGACGACAGCGTGGCGGGCGTCAGCTCGGTTTGACGTCCAGCACGACCTCGAACTCCAGGAGCGACGCACCGCTCGACACGGGGTTCGCGCGCTCACCCGCGTGGGCGGCGCGGGCGGGGCCGTCGGCCCAGGCGGCGAACGCCTCCTCGGTCTCCCACTGCGTCACCACGAAGTAGCGGTCCTCGCCCTTGGTGGGTCGCAGCAGTTGGAAGCCCAGGAACCCGGGTGTCCCGTCGACGCTGTGGGCGCGGTTGCCGAAGCGCTTCTCCAGCTCAGGGCCTGCGCCGTCGGGAACCGAGATTGCGTTGATCTTCACGACTGCCATGGTCGCTATCGTATCCACCGTGACGGCCGACTCGGGATCGTGGGAGACCGGACTGCGCGATCACGGCAGCGACGCCGGGGACAGTGCGCCGACCATTGTGCTCCTCCACGGCCTGATGGGGCGGGGACGGACCTGGCGTCGGCAGATCCCCTGGTTGCGACGCCACGGACGCGTCTTCACCGTCGACGCGGCGTGGCACACCGGGGCGGGTTCGATCGACCTCGACGATGTCGCGGCCGACGAGATCGCCACCGAGAGGTTCGTCGCCGACGTCGCCGAGTGTCTCGTGTGGATCGACCGCGGGCCTGCGGTGTTGATCGGCCACTCGATGGGCGGCCTCCACGCCTGGTGCACCGCGGCGCAGTACCCGGAACTCGTTGCCGCGCTTGTGGTCGAGGACATGGCGCCGGACTTCCGAGGACAGACCACGAGGTCCTGGACGCCGTGGTTCTCGTCGTGGCCGGACCGGTTCGCGACCCGGGCGCAGGCCGACGAGATGTTCGGGCCCGTGGCGGGGCGCTACTTCTACGAGGCGTTCGACGACGGCCGACTGCACGGGGACCTCGAGATCTGGGCGGCGATCGCCGAGGAGTGGGGGCAGCGGGATTTCTGGGCGCAGTGGGAGCAGGTCGAGGCGCCGACGCTGCTGCTGGAGGCCGAGTTCTCCGTGACCCCGGACGGTCAGATGGCCCGGATGGCCGAGACGAACCCGCACGCAACCCATCTGGCGATCCCCGGCGCGGGACATCTGGTCCACGACGACAAGCCTGCGGTCTACCGCGGAGCGGTGGAGGCCTTCCTCTCCGGCGTTCTCTGAGTGGATTCGCCCGCGAGGCAGAAGCGTCCGTCGGGCATGGTCTCGAGGAGACCGTCGGCCAGCAGGGAGTCGAGTGCCCGTTCCCGCTGCCCGATGTCGGTGGTCCAGATGGCGTCGATGCGGTCGCGGCCGACCGGACCGTCGCTGCCGCGGAACTCGTCGAGCAGCAGTCCGCGCACCTGGCGGTCGGTGCCCGCGAACTTCTGCACCTTCTTGACGGTGGTGACCGCGGGCCGGCCCAGGCCGACCCAGAGGCATTCGGGGACCGGACAATCACCGCAGCGGGGGTTCTTGGCCGTGCAGACCAGTGCGCCCAGTTCCATCAGCGCGGCCGAGAACCGCGGGGCGCGGGCGGGGTCGTCGGGCAGCAGTGCCTGCGCGTCGGCCAGGTCGGTGCGCGCGGGGTTCCCGGCGTCGCCGCGACCGTGGACCGCGCGTGCGATGACGCGTCGCACGTTGATGTCGACCACCGGCACCGACTGGTCGAACGCGAAACAGGCCACCGCCCGCGCGGTGTAGTCACCGATGCCGGGCAGCGTCAGCAGCGTCTCGACATCGCTGGGGACGACATCGTCGAAGCGGGTGGCCAACGCGGTCGCACACTCGTGCAGTCGCATCGCGCGGCGCGGGTAACCGAGCTTGCCCCACGCGCGCACCACCTCGCCGACGCCGGAGGAGGCCATCGCCGAGGGCACCGGCCACCGCTCGACCCACTCCAGCCACTTCGGGATCACCCGGGCCACCGGCGTCTGCTGCAACATGATCTCGCTGATGAGGATCTGCCAGGGTGTCACCGACTCCCCGCGCCACGGGAGGTCGCGTTCATGCACGTCGAACCATGTCAGGAGGCGCTGCTGAAACGCATTCGGCAGAATGTCAGACATGGCAAACATGACCCCAGCACAGGCGTGGCGCGAGATGCGCGACGGAAATGACCGATTCGTCAACGGTGAACCCAAGCATCCGAGCCAGGGTATCGACGACCGGAACCGTCTGACCGGCGGGCAGACCCCGAAGGCGGTTCTGTTCGGCTGCTCGGACTCCCGGGTGGCGGCCGAGATCGTGTTCGACCAGGGACTCGGCGATCTCTTCGTCGTGCGGACCGCCGGCCAGGCCATCGACTCGGCGGTGCTGGGCTCGATCGAGTTCGCCGTGGCCGTGCTGAAGGTGTCGCTCATCGCGGTCCTCGGTCACGACAGCTGCGGCGCGGTGGGCGCGACGATCAAGGCGGTCGACGAGGCCCAGATCCCCGGCGGCTACATCCGCGACGTGGTCGAGAAGGTGACGCCGAGCGTGCTGGCGGGTAAGGCCGAGGGCCTGA
This sequence comes from Williamsia phyllosphaerae, assembly GCF_014635305.1. Taxonomy (NCBI): domain Bacteria; kingdom Bacillati; phylum Actinomycetota; class Actinomycetes; order Mycobacteriales; family Nocardiaceae; genus Williamsia; species Williamsia phyllosphaerae. Next base: position 1,808,228 of record NZ_BMCS01000001.1, read on the forward strand.
CCCGCGTCGACGAGTTCGAGGCCCGCCACGTCCAGGAGACCACCAAGCTCCTCACCGAGCGCAGCCGGATCATCGCCGATGCGATCGAGGCCGGCGAACTGGGCATCGTGGGTCTCACCTACAGCCTCGCCGAGGGACGCGCGTGGTTGCGTGAGGTGGTGGGTGAGGTCAGCGACCAGCCGGACACCGACCACGCCCTCCCGTCGGTGTGAGCTGAACACTTTGTGACCGACACGCCGCGGCAGGTCAGACGGGTCACCGACCCCGGCCGATAGCGTTGAAACGTGTTGGAACCGCAGGGACCTCTCCCACCCGAGATCTATTGGCGTCGCCGCGCGCTCGCCGTCGGCGTGGTGGTGTTGGTCGTCGTGGTGATCGTCGGCATCATCGTGTTGGCCACCGGTGGGTCGGGCGACAAACCGACCAACACCAGCGCGAGCCTGAGCACTTCTCCGTCGTCGACCCAGCTCCCGGAGAGCATCGACCCGTCGCAGTCCGGGGTCACCGGCGGCGGTGGATCCGGTGGCGGTTCGGCCGCGCCCTCGAGCTCCGGCGCACCGGCTTCGTCCAGCCCGTCCTCGTCCGGGGCGCCGCAGAGTTCTCAGGCCCCGGGGGCGGTCCCGGCCAGCGGACTGTGCCCTGACCAGAACATCTCGGTGGTGCTCTACACCGACAAGCCCTCGTACACGACCGGCGAGAAGCCGACCTTCACACTGGTCGTCACCAACGCGGGTCTCACCGAGTGCACCCGTGACGTCGGCAAGGACATGCAGAACGTCACCGTGCGCAGCCTCGACGGGACGCGCTACATCTGGTCGGCGACGGACTGCTCGCCGATCAACACCGTCAACAACCAGCTGCTCAAGCCCGCACAGCAGTTCAAGGACACGATCGTCTGGTCGGGCACGACCAGCGCGCCCGGCTGCAAGCTGCCGCGCGTGCAGGCAGGCGCCGGTCCGTACCAGGCCGTCGGCGAACTCGGCCAGCGTCAGAGCGCGCCGATCACGTTCAACTTCACCAACCCGCCCGGCGCCTGATCGCACCGGGAGCTCAGAGCTAGTCGAACCGTTCGATGGTCGTCTCGGCCAGGCGGGACAGGCCCTCCCGGATGTGTCGGGCCCAGATGCCGCCGATGCCGTCGATGGCCTGCAGGTCCGACGCGCTCGTGGCGAGGAGGGCCTGCAGGGTTCCGTAGCTGCGGACCAGGCGGTCCAGATGGGCGAACTGCAACCCCGATATCCGTGCGAGCAGGCGATAGCCGCGCGGGCTCATCGTCGTGTCCTGCGCGTCGAGGGTGGTCGGGTAGCCGAACGCGCCCGCCAGCAGCGTCTGGTCGAGCAGGTCGGTGTCGTTGAGCGCCTCGATGGCCTCGATCGCCTGCCGGACCTCCTCGATGGTCGCCGGTTCCGGACTGGAGTAGTAGTCGCGGACCACGAGTTCGCGCATCGAGTCGTTGTCGCCGACCAGCTCCTCGAGCTGCAGACTCAGCTGGCGGCCGTTGGCGCCCAGCTCGAGCACGTACTGCTCGATCTCCATCGACACCCGGCGCACCATCTCCATCCGCTGCACCGCGGTCATGGCCTCGCGCAGGGAGACGTAGTCCTCGATCTCCGCTCGTGACAGTGCGGCACTGACGTCGTCGAGCCGCGTCTTGTAGCGCTGCAGGGTCGCGACGGCGAGGTTCGCGCGCGACAGGATCGGGTCGGAGCCCTCTACGACGTGCCGGATACCCGCGACGTACGCGCTGACGATCGACATCGACGCACTGACCGAGATCACCGGATGACCGGTCTGGATGGCGGTGCGTTCGGCCGCCCGGTGTCGGGTGCCCGACTCCTCGGTGGGGATCGACGGGTCGGGAACCAACTGCACGTTCGCGCGCAGGATGCGGGTCCCGTCGGTCGAGAGAACCACGGCGCCATCCATTTTCGACAGCTCACGGAGCCGGGTCGGGGCGAACTCCACGTCGAGCGCGAACCCGCCGTCACAGATGCGTTCCACGTCGTCGTCGTAGCCGAGGACGATGAGCGCTCCGGTGCGACCCCGCAGGATGCGCTCGAGGCCATCGCGCAGGCCGGTGCCCGGGGCCACCCGCGCGATGGTGGCGCGGAGCAGATCGCCGTGCGTCACGTCCGCCATGGGTGAGTCTCTCCGTCGTGGGTCACGCCGACTAGATTAACTGCGTGTGAAGAGCACCTTTGTCGTACCCGACGGTCTCGAGCCGGCCCAGCGCCGCACCGACGCCCTGGCGCCGGGAGATCGGATGCCCTCCCACAACCGGATGTGCTTCGGTTGTGGACCGGATGCCCCCAACGGCCTGCACCTCGACGCCCGCGCCGGCGAGGGCATGGCGATCACCGGTCAGATGGTCGTCGAACCGCACTTCGAGGGTGGTCCGGGCATGATCCACGGCGGCATCCTGTCGTCGGCGTTCGACGAGATCATGGGCATGAACGTGATGCTGATGGGGGTCACCGCGGTGACCGCGGTGCTCAACATCGACTTCGCCAAGCCGATCCAGCTCGGCAGCAGGCTGCGGTTCGACACCGAGATCCTGGGGACTCAGCGCCGCAAGGTCTACGTTCGTGCCGTCGCACACCTCATCGCCGACGACGGCCGCGCCGGCGACGAGGTGGGTGGCGCGCACGGCCTGTTCATCGTCGTCGACCCCCGCGTGCACTTCCGTGAGAGCCGGGCCAAGAGCCAGTTCGCGTCACCGGAGTTCGGCGGCTGAACGCAGGTCAGAAGCGATAGGTGTCGGCGCTGGTGACCAGCGCCGCCCGGACCGCCTCGTGCAGGTCGGCCACCTGGGTCACCTTGATGCCTGCGGGGAGGTCGGTGGACCCGGCGGGCACGATCGCGTGTCGGAACCCGAGACGCTTGGCCTCGGCCACCCGACGGCCCACCCCGGACACCCGGCGCACCTCCCCGGCGAGCCCGACCTCGCCGATGGCGACGGTCGAGCGCGGCAGCGGCTTCATCTTCACGATCGAGCCGACCGACAGCGCGATGGCGAGATCGGCAGCGGGCTCGGTGAGCTTCATCCCGCCGACGGTGGCCACGTAGACCTCGACGGTGGACACCTTCACATCGATACGGCCCTCGAGAACGGCCAGGATCATCGCCACCCGCTGGGAGTCCAGGCCGCTGACGGCCCGTCGGGGCGAACCGTTCTGGGTGGGGGAGACCAGCGCCTGCACCTCACCGACCATCGGCCGTTTGCCGTCCATCGCGACGGTGATGGCGGTGCCGGGCACCTCGGAGTCGCGATGGTGCAGGAACAGGCCGGACGGATCGGGGACCTCGTGGATGCCGTCGCCGCGTTGCTCGAAGCAGCCCACCTCGTCGGACGCGCCGAACCGGTTCTTGATGCCCCGCACCATCCGGAGCGACGAGTGCTTGTCGCCCTCGAAGGCCAGCACGACGTCGACGAGGTGCTCCAACGATCGGGGGCCGGCGACGGCGCCGTCCTTCGTGACGTGGCCGACGAGGATGATGGCGATCCCGGAGTTCTTCGCCAGCGATGTCAGTGCCGTTGTCACCGAACGGATCTGGGTGACACCGCCGTTGACGCCATCGGATCCGCCGGCGACCATGGTCTGCACCGAGTCGACGATCATCAGGCTCGGCTGCACCTGTGCGGCGTGACCGAGGACGGTGTCGAGATCGGATTCGGCGGCGAGGTAGACCTCGGGGTGCACCGCGCCGGTGCGCTCGGCGCGCAACCGGACCTGGGCGGCCGACTCCTCGCCGGTGATGTAGAGCGCCCGCTTGCCCTGCACGGCCCAGCGTTTCACCGTCTCGAGCAGCAGCGTGGACTTGCCGACGCCGGGCTCGCCGGCGAGCAGCACCACCGATCCCGGCACCACACCGGATCCGAGGACCCGGTCGAGTTCACCGATACCCGTCGGGAACGCCGCGGCGGCGGTGGGATCGATCTCGGTGATCGGGCGGGCCGGGGTGGACGGGGCGATCGCGACGGAACCACGCGTCGACGTGGCCACGGTGGCGACCTCGTCTATCGAGCCCCACTCACCGCACTCGGGACAACGTCCGACCCACTTGGTGGACTGATGGCCGCAAGCGGTGCATCGATAGGACGAACGGGGTTTGGCCACGCGGCAACACTATCGACGCGGACCGACACTCCCCGGGGAGGACTCAGCCCTCGCCTTCGCTCGCGCTTCCCTCTTCTTCGCCGCCGCCGGGGTTCTGCACCGCGCGCTCGTCACGCGGCAGGACCGAACCGGCGTCGACCGGGACGTTCAGTGTGGTCTTGCCCGCCTCGGCGAAGGTGAACACCAACGGCACGGTGAGGCCGGGGGTGATCTGCTTGCCCGCGCCGGTCAGCGTCACGGTGATGCGGGTCTCGCTCGGATCGGCGGAGTTGTTCGACGACGACGTGCTCGACGGTGCCGAGCTGGACGGGACACTGCTCGACGAGGACGGGCTGGACGACTCACTGCTCGAGGAGGACGGGCTCGTCGACGCGGTGGGCGACGTGAGGAGCTGGGACGGCTGGCCCGCGCGCAACGTCTTGGTCGCCGGGATGTCCTGGCTGCCGTCGATGGTCACGGTCCCGGTGCCGGACGCGAACGTGATCGACTGCAGCCGGTCGTTCTTGTACGGGCTGTTGTTCGAGATCAGGAACGCCAGTTCCAGCGGCCCGCCGTTGACGAACGCGGCGTTGCCCGACGAAGGGAACACGACGTGGACGTCACGCAGGGCGATGTCGCCGAGGGTGGCGAACGAGCCGTTCACCGCGGCGGCCTGATTGGTGGTCTGGGCGATCTGGCCGGCGCCGCACGCGGTGGTACCGAGGGCCAATGCGCCGCCCATGGCGGCGATCGCAGCGACGCGAGTCAGGTGACGAAAGGGGTTGAGCTCTGACACCGGGTTTCCTTCTCGCTGGGGACGACGGCCGGATGGCGCACTACGCAGCGTAGTGGCCGCGGCGGCCCGAAGCGCGTTCGGGTGCCCAAATGACCGTGCTCACCGCGTGATACGGCACCGCCGACCTGTGATCGTTGGGGGTGGATCGCTGCTGGTAGGCCGCTGACCTGCACCGTTGTGTGATACCCCCACGGGCCCCGTGGTAAGCTGACCCAATCGAAAGGGGCTTGGAACTTGAATTTCAAAGTCGGCGACACCGTTGTATACCCCCATCACGGTGCTGCTCTAGTCGAAGACATCGTGGTCCGCACCATCAAGGGCGAGCAGGTCGAGTACGTCGTCCTGAAGATCGCGGACGGTGACATGACCGTACAGATCCCGTCCACGAAGCTCGAGTACGTCGGTGTTCGCGACGTCGTCGGCGTCGAGGGCCTGGACAAGGTGTTCGATGTCCTCCGCGCGCCCCACACCGAAGAGCCCACCAACTGGGCGCGTCGTTTCAAGGCCAACCAGGAGAAGCTGATCTCGGGCGACATCATCAAGGTGTCGGAGATCGTGCGTGACCTGTGGCGTCGTGAGCAGGATCGCGGTCTGTCCGCAGGTGAGAAGCGGATGCTGACGCGTGCCCGTCGCGTGCTGGTCGACGAGTTGTCGCTGGCCCAGGGCACCGACAACGCTCGGGCCGACCTGATCCTCGACGAGGTTCTCGCACCCGCCTCGTAAGAGAGTCCCTTTGTGTCCACCGTCTGCCTGATCCCGGCTGCGGGAGCGGGTACCCGTCTGGCCGCCGGTCGACCCAAGGCGTTCGTCGATCTCGTCGGTCAGACAATCCTCGAACGTGCCGTTCGTGGAGTGCTCGATGCCGACGTCGATGCTGTCGTCGTCGCCGTCCCCGCCGACCTGGTGTCCGAGGCGCAGGCCCTGCTCCCGGACTGCCATGTCGTGGTCGGTGGCGCCGAACGCAGTGCGTCGGTGCGGGCCTGCATCACCGCGGCGACTGCGTCGTTCGACGTCGACGTGATCCTCATCCATGACGCAGCACGTGCGCTGACCCCGCCGGACCTGTTCCGCAGGGTCGTCGACGCGGTGCGTGCAGGTGCTCCGGCGGTCATCCCCGGTGTGCCGGTCACCGACACCCTCAAGGCCGTCGAACCCGGTGGCGGTGGTGAACGCGTCGTGGCCACCGTGGACCGCAGCGTCCTGCGCGCGGTCCAGACCCCGCAGGGCTTCGCGCCCGACGCACTGGCCCGCGCGCACGCGTCCGGCGGTCACGCGACCGACGATGCCGGACTGGCCGAGGCCGCGGGGATCCCGGTGACCGTGGTCCCGGGCGACCTGATGGCCTTCAAGATCACCACCGAGTGGGACCTGCGGCTCGCGCGCATGCTGCTCGAATCGACGGGAGTCCGCTGATGCGGGTGGGTATCGGTACCGACGTCCATCCGATCCAGGCGGGCAAACCCTGCTGGATGGTCGGCCTGCACTTCCCCGACGACCACGGCTGCGAGGGGCACTCCGACGGTGACGTCGGGGTTCACGCGCTGTGCGATGCGTTGCTCTCGGCCGCCGGTCTCGGCGACCTCGGGTCGGTGTTCGGCACCGGTCGCCCCGAGTGGGACGGCGTCGACGGCGCCACCATGCTGACCCACGTCCGCGGACTGATCTCCGACGCGGGATATCAGGTCGGCAACGCCGTGGTCCAGGTGATCGGTAACCGACCGAAGATCGGTCCCCGGCGCGAGCAGGCGCAGCAGTTGTTGTCCGACCTCGCCGGCGGACCCGTGTCGGTCTCGGCGACCACCACCGACGGTCTGGGACTGACCGGCCGCGGCGAGGGCATCGCCGCGGTTGCCACCGCCCTGCTGGTTGCCGCGGGTGGGCCCGCAGCTGCCGCGAGCCAGTAAGGTTCAACGTCGTGACCCTCCGTCTGTACGACACCGCCGCGCGCGCCCTGCGCGACTTCACCCCCGCGCAGCCGGGGCGTGCATCGGTGTACCTGTGCGGCGCGACGGTCCAGGGTGTCCCGCACATCGGTCACGTCCGCAGCGGTATCGCCTTCGACATCCTCCGCCGATGGCTCGAGCACAGCGGACTCGACGTGCTGTTCGTCCGCAACGTCACCGACATCGACGACAAGATCTTGACCAAGGCCGCCGACGCGGGCCGACCGTGGTGGGAGTGGGCGACCACCCACGAGCGCGCCTTCACCCTGGCCTACCAGCAACTCGGCGTCCTGCCGCCGTCGGCCGAGCCGCGGGCGACGGGGTTCGTCACCGAGATGGTCGAGTACATGGAGCGCCTCATCGAGCGGGGTCATGCCTACGCCTCGAACGGCGACGTCTACTTCGACGTGCGCAGCCTGCCCGAGTACGGCGCGCTCTCGGGACACCGACTCGACGACGTGCACCAGGGCGAGGGCCTCGCGACCGGTAAGCGCGACGAGCGCGACTTCACGATGTGGAAGGCGGCCAAGCCCGGCGAGCCCTCGTGGCCGACGCCGTGGGGCCCCGGCCGTCCGGGCTGGCATCTGGAGTGCTCGGCGATGGCCACCTCGCTGCTCGGCGCAGAGTTCGACATCCACTGCGGCGGTATCGATCTCATCTTCCCGCACCACGAGAACGAGATCGCCCAGGCGCACGGCGCGGGTGACCCGTTCGCCCGCTACTGGTTGCACAACGGCTGGGTCACCATGGGTGGCGAGAAGATGTCGAAGTCGCTGGGCAACGTCGTGTCGATCCCGGCGATGCTCGAGCGGGTCCGGCCGGTGGAGCTGCGCTACTACCTGGGCAGCGTCAACTACCGGTCCATGATCGAGTACTCCGAGGGTGCGTTGATGGAGGCCGCAGCAGGCTTCCGGCGCGTGGAATCGTTCGTGCACCGGGCGGTCACACGGTTCGGAGACGTGCCTGTCGGTGAGGTGACCGCGGAGTTCGCGGCCGCGCTCGACGACGATCTCGGCGTACCCGCGGCGCTCGCGCAGATCCACAACACGGTGCGCAGCGGGAATTCTGCGCTCGAGGCCGGCGACATCGAGCCGACCGTGGCCGCCGCGTCGTCGGTGCGCGCGATGATGGGCATCCTCGGCGTCGACCCGCTCGACGATCACTGGCGTTCCGACAGCGACGATTCCGACGCCATCGCGGCGCTCGACGTGCTCGTCGGCGCCGAACTCGATCGGAGAGCGAGCGCGCGCGCCGACAAGGACTTCGCGACCGCGGATGCGGTGCGCGACCGACTCGCCCAGGCCGGTGTCGAAGTGACCGACACCGCCGACGGCGCACAATGGAATCTCAAGGGACACAACTGATGGCCGGCAACTCCAAACGCAAGGGCGCGATTCGCAAAGAGGGTACGAAGAAGGGCCAGGTCGCCGGATCCGGCGGTAAGCGGCGCCGAGGGCTCGAGGGTCGCGGTGCCACGCCCAAGGCCGTGGACCGCCCGTACCACGCCGCACACAAGCGCTCGAATGCTGCCGCGAAAGCGGCGTCGGGCACTCCGCGCGGTCGGACCACGGCTGCACAACGGCGTGACGAGAACGCTCCGGAATACGTGTTGGGCCGCAACCCGGTCGTCGAGTGCCTGCGAGCGGGTGTCCCCGCGACCGCGCTGTACGTGATGGTCGGATCGGTGCCCGACGAGCGCGTCAGCGAGGCGGTCAAGTACGCCGGCGACAAGGGCATCGCGATCCTCGAGGCGCAGCGTTCCGAGTTGGATCGCATGAGTTCCAACGGATTACACCAGGGCATCGCCCTGCAGGTGCCGCCGTACCAGTACGCGCACCCCACCGATCTGATGCGGTCGGCGGTCGACAGTGGCACGCCGCCACTGCTCGTCGCGCTCGACAACATCACCGATCCCCGCAACCTCGGTGCGGTCATCCGGTCGGTGTCGGCGTTCGGCGGCCACGGGGTGGTCATCCCGCAGCGTCGCAGCGCGAGCGTCACCGCTGTCGCGTGGCGCACCAGCGCCGGTGCGGCCGCGCGCCTCCCGGTCGCCCAGGCGGCGAACCTGACCCGCACGCTCAAGGATTGGGCCGCCGACGGCGCCCAGCTCGTCGGCCTCGACGCCGAAGGGGACACCGAGCTCGACGGTTACGACGGCACCGGGCCGATCATCATCGTGGTCGGTTCGGAAGGAAAGGGATTGTCCCGCCTGGTCCGCGAGACCTGCGACAGCATCCTGTCGATCCCGATGGCCGGCCCGGTCGAGAGCCTCAACGCATCGGTCGCCGCGGGTGTCGTGCTCGCCGAGTTCGCCCGGCAGCGTCGTCAGGCCTGACTGTCTGAGGCGCTGGGCCGTAGAACAATACGCTTGTCTTGTTTGAATGACTGAGCAACAATTATGTCCGGTACTCACCAGTACCAGTTCATTCGTACAAGGAGGACATCATGCGTATCTCGACACGATTCTCTGTTGTCTTTGCAGCGACGATCGTGGCCCTCGGAACCATCGGCGCGGGGGCGGCAGTCGCGGCTCCCGGTACCGGCTCCACGTCCGGCTTCACCGCCGATCTGGTCGGATCGAACGGAAGCGAGGGGCTCAGTTGCGCTCTGAACGTGACGAACAACGGTCCGGCCACGGCGCGGAACGTCACCGTGTTCACCAACCCCGGACTGTTCGGGCCGAGGCCGGTGTCCCTCGGTGACATCGCGCCCGGCCAATCGAAGAAGAAGCTGCAGATCGATTGCGGAATTTTCGGTCGGCAGTTGTACCAATACGCTGTATCGACCACGCCAGATCTGAACCCGGGGAACAACGGCGCGGTCGTGTACACGCCCGGGTGATCAGGCGGCTAGGAGAGCGGTCAGTCGGTATTCGATCTGACTGAACCCGGGATCGCTGTGACCCGGTGGTGGCGGGGCCGTCGACGCGTGGGTGTGCCCGGTAGGTGTGGTGACCGTCGCCGAGTGTCGTCCGATGTCGACATCGCCGATGACCACGGTCCACCCCGGGTTCTGTTTGGCGCGATTGTGGGCGACGCACATGCCCAGTCCGTTGACCTCACTGGTCGCACCGCCATCGGCGTGCGGCTCGGCGTGGTCGTACTCGGCGATCGGTGCGTCGCAGTACGGGATCCGGCAGTCGTGGTCGCGCGAGTCCAGCAACGTCTTCAGCCCGGTCGGGAAGGTCCTCGCCTTCGAGTCCATCGCCACCAGCGTGCCCGTGGCCGGCGTCGCGTAGACACGGCGCAGCGTCACCAGTGCCTCGGCGTCGATCGAGGAGCGGATCATGTGTCGTGCGGTCGCGGCGGGGATGGGACCGTATCCGTCGACGTGTACCGCCGCATCCTCGGAGCCGCTCAGTATCGAGTCGGGCAACAGCAGGTTCACCGCGACCGGCATGGCCTCGGCGGTCGCGGCGCCGGTGGCCCGCTCGACCAGGGTGTCGGCCATGATCTGCGCGTGGCTACGCTCGTCGATCCCGCGGATCGCGTCCGCGTGCTTTTTCAGCGACGCGAACACCGAGATGCCCTGTCTCAGCGGGAGCAGAGCCGTCAGGCGGACCATCCCGTCCGGCGCGGGGCGGGTGCTGACGCGTCGATCCTTCTCCGCGTTCGCGTGGCGGTCGACGACGGCCTGCGCGTCGAGCTCGTAGGCCAGCTTCTTCGCCGCGGCGTCGACGGCACGGTCGCCGAGACCGTCGAGCGTGACGGGGTCGCTGCACAACCTGCGGTCGATCTCTTCGCGATCGACACGGGTGAGGTACGCGGTCTCGCGCACCAGGATGGTGGCGCGCCACTCGCTCAGTGCTCCCGACTCCAACGCCGCACGCGTATGCGGCATCTCGTTCATCAGCGCGCGGGCGAAGCCGAGGTGGCGGGATCCCTGGGCGCCTGACACCTTGCGTGCCAGCGCGATCTCCGAGGACATTCCGCGGCCTCGCCGAGCGGCGGGTACACCGCTGGTCGTCTCGGCCTCGATACGCAGTTCCTCGAACCGCATGGTGTCACGCGCCTGCGCCGCAGCACATCCCGCCTTGATCGACTCCAGCAGCGCGACACGTTCGATCGCTTTTTCTTCGTTCTCCGCGGGGGATTGTTCGGCGAGCGAACGCAGGATGGATTGCAGTGTGAGCACTGCCGTGTCCTGCGCGACGTCCATCGTTCCCCCGAAGATGTATCGAATGTGTGTTCGATACTAAAGTCGGGCGGATCCGGCGTCAAGCATTTCTGACGATTTGCTGCAGTGAATACTGTTGCTCGTCGGCACTTTTCAGTGCGGGGTCGAGTCGCGCTCCGCGTCGCGCAGCTCGTTCTTGCGAACCTTGCCCGTCGAGGTGCGTGGGATGGCGTCGGTGAACTCGATGTCGCGGGGCGCCTTGAACGACGCGATCAGACTCTTCACGTGTCGGGTCAGTTCCGCGGGCTCGACCTGGGCGCCGTCGGCGAGGACCACGAACGCCTTGGGACGTTCACCCCACTTGTCGTCGGCCACTCCGATTACCACCACGTCGGCGACGGCGGGGTGGCTCGCCAGCGCCTGCTCCACCTCGATGGTGGAGATGTTCTCGCCGCCGGAGATCACGACATCCTTCGCGCGGTCGAGCAGCTTCACGTAGCCGTCCGGCAGCATCACCCCGAGGTCGCCACTGTGGAACCATCCGCCGGCGAACGCCTCGGTCGTCGCTACCTGATCGTCGAAATAGCCCTTCATGACGCAGTTCCCGCGCATGACGATCTCACCCATCTCCACGCCGTCGGGTGTCACGTCGATCAGGGACCCGTCGTCGGCCGCATCGGGGCGGACCACCCGCAGCGGGTCGGCGGTCACCATGCCGACACCCTGGCGTGCCATCACGACGTCGAGTTCGTCCGAGCTCAACTCGCCCCAGCCGTCCTGGGGTTCGCAGATCGAGTACGGGCCGTAGGTCTCGGTGAGGCCGTAGACGTGTACGAGAGTCGCCCCGAGGGAACGGATCTGGCCCACGACGGTCGGGCTGGGTGGGGCGCCGGCGGTGACCACGGTGAGCGGCCCGTCGAGTTGATGGGCCTCGGGTGCCGACGCGAGCGTCGACAACACGGTGGGCGCGCCGCACATGTGATCGATGCCCTCGGTGTCGACGAGGCGCCAGATCTCGGCGCCCCGCACGGCGGGCAGACAGACGTGTCGGCCGGACACCGCGGTCACCGCCCAGGTGGTGCACCACCCGTTGCAGTGGAACATCGGCAGCGTCCACAGATAACGGGTCGCGTGGTCGAACCCCTGGTGGATGACCTCGCTCAGAGCATTCAGGTAGGCGCCGCGGTGGGTGTACATCACGCCCTTGGGGCGGCCGGTGGTGCCGGAGGTGTAGTTGATCGTGATGGTCGCGGTCTCGTCGGCGACCTCCCACGGGATGAACCCGTCGCCACCGCGGGCGGTGAACGCGTCGATGTCGTCGAGTGAGACGACCTCGCGCACCGGCAGCTCGACGTCGCCGAGAGCGCCGAGCAGATCGGCGTCGCCGAGCAGCAACGACGAACCGGAGTGTCGGCAGATGTACGCGACCTCCTCCGGCGACAACCTCGTGTTGATCGCGACCAGGACGCCGCCGGCCAGCGGCACGCCGTAGTGGGCGATCAGCAACTCGGCGCGATTGGTGGCCAGGTAGGCGACGCGGTCACCGGGCGAGACGCCCCAGTCGCGCAGTGCCCCGGCCAGTTGCTGCGCGGCGGCGGCGAACTCTGCGTTGGTGAGGCGCCGGTCGCCGTCGACGATCCCGATGGCCTCGGGGTGCACCTCGGCGGCACGGTCGAGGAAGCGCAACGGGGTGAGTTGGGTGTCGAGGCCTGACATGGCCTCGACCCTACGGGCTGTTCAGTCGACGAAGGCGGCGATCTCGGCGCCCGCTTCTCTCAGCGCCGCGGCCACCGCGCGTGCGTGTTCGACCGCCCCCGGGGTGTCGCCGTGCAGACAGATCGACGCGGGCGTCACCCCGATGACGGACCCGTCGTCGGCCACGACCTCGTTCTCCCGCACCATCCGGACCGCCCGCGCGCAGATGTCGTCGGTGTCGGTGATGACCGCGCCGGTGCGCCCGCGGGGCATGAGCGATCCGTCGGCGAGATAGGCGCGATCGGCGAACGCCTCGGTGACGGTGCGGATCCCGGCCTCCGCGGCGCGGCGCAGCGATGCCGACCCGGGCAGCCCCAGCAGCGGCAGGTCGCCGCCGAGGGCGACCAGGGCGGCCACCACCGCCCCGGCCTGTCCCTCGTGCGTGACGATCGAGTTGTAGAGCGCACCATGCGGTTTCACGTACTCGACGCGTCCGCCGACGGATCGGGCGATGCCGTCGAGGGCGCCGATCTGATAGATGACATCGGCGGCGAGGTCGTCGGCTGCGACATCGACGAACCGGCGGCCGAAGCCGACGCGGTCGGGGTAGGACACCTGCGCCCCGATACGGACACCCGCCGCCACGGCGTCGGCGCACGTGCGCCGCAGGCCTGCTGGGTCACCTGCGTGGAATCCGCAGGCGACGTTGGCGCTCGTGACCACGTCGAGGACCGCGGCGTCGTCGCCGAGGCGCCACACGCCGAAGCCCTCACCGAGGTCGGCGTTGAGGTCGATCCGGAGCGGCGGCATGGCCATCAGCGTAGGGCCATTACCCTCGGGTACATGAGTGGATCGAGCACGCGCGTGACCATTGCCGACGGCGTAGTCGAAGGGGTGTCGCACGCCGGCCTGCACAGCTGGCGCGGGATCCCCTACGCCGCGCCGCCGATGGGGGAGCGGCGGTTCCGCGCCCCCGAACCCGCGGTCGGGTGGTCGGGAGTCCGGCACTGCCACAGCTTCCGCAACGCCGCGCCGCAGAACCCGCGCTACACGACCATCGGCATCGGCAAGCACCAGCCGGTCAGCGAGGACTGCCTGACGCTCAACGTCGTCGCTCCCGAGGAGCGGTCCGGACCGCTCCCGGTGATGGTGTTCATCCACGGCGGCGCGTACATCCTGGGATCGTCGCTGGTCTATCGCGGTGACTCGCTGGTCCGCGCGGGCGGCGTCGTCTACGTCTCCATCAACTATCGGCTCGGACCCCTCGGCTATCTGGACCTCAGTGGTTTCTCGAGCGATACGCGGACCTTCGACAACAACCTCGGGCTCCGCGATCAGGTCGCCGCGCTCGAATGGGTGCACCGCAACATCGCCGCGTTCGGCGGCGACCCGGACAACGTCACCATCTTCGGTGAGAGCGCGGGCGGCAACGCCGTCACCACGCTGCTGGCGACGCCGGCCGCGGAGGGACTGTTCTCCAAGGCGATCGCACAGAGTTCCGCACCCGCGCTGACCGTGCCGAACGACTGGGCGCAGCAGTTCGCCAAGACCTACGTCGAGATCCTCCGCGAGACCCACGACGATCCGATTGCCGCCCTGCATTCCGCCACCCCGGGTGAACTCGGTCGCGCCGGGCAGTCGCTGACCCGCCGTATCTCCGACATCGCGCCCGGCGCACTCCCGTACGGTCCCAGCGTCGACGGCAGCTACCTCCCGCTCGACCCGATCGAGGCCGCGCGGAGCGGTCGAACCCATCCGGTGCCGTTGATCATCGGCAGCAATCGGGTCGAGGCCAATCTGTTCGCGAAGGTCTTCGATGTGCTGCCCACCAGTCCGAAGGAGATCGAGCGGCTCTTCGTCGCCACCGATCCCGAGGTGAAGACACGGGTCACCGGCGCCTACGACGGGTATCCCTCGGCGGAGGCGTGTCGGGAGATCGCCGGGGACATGATCTTCTGGGCGCCGTCGGTGCAGATCGCGCAGGGTCACGGCGCACACGCGCCGACGTACATGTACCGCTACGACTACGCGACACGAATCCTGGACTGGACCGGCTTCGGGGCCACCCACGCGACCGAACTGCTCGCGGTGTTCGGTGCGTTCGACACCCGCATCGGGTCGGCGCTCACGCTCGCCGGCGATCGCCGCGGGGCGCGTCGGGTCACCCGTCAGGTGCAGGGCGACTGGCTGGCGTTCGCGCACACGAGCGCGCCCAGGCCCGGGTGGGATCGCTACACCGCCGATAACCGCACGGTCCGGATCATCGACGATCCCATCCGCACCGAACGCGATCCGTCACGTGATCGGCGCATCGCCTGGGAGGGCTTCCACGGGTACTCAGAGGTCCCATTGGGCGGGGGCGTCCCCGGCCAGGAATGACAGCAGCACCGGGTTGAACACGTCCGGCGACTCCAGCGGCAGGATGTGGGTTCCGGGCAGGACCGCGAGGCGTGCGTTGGCCAGTGCCGCGACGACGGCGAGACTGTGTTCGACCGTAACCTCGTCGCGGTCGCCCTGGACCACCAGCGTCGGCACGTCGATGTCGGTCAGCGTCGCGAGGTCGATCTCCGGTTCGACGGCGATCATCGCCACGGTCTTGCGGTAGACCTCGGCGAAGTGCTGCGGACCGTCCGGTGACACCGAGTCGTATTCGGCGCGCAGGAAAGACATGGTCTCGCTCGAATCGCCGTGGACAAACGAGTTGACGATGGTGTCGGGGCCGGCCACCCGTCCCGAGCTGTTGTAGTACTGGCCGAGCAGCACCATCCGCTCGACGAGGTCGGGTCGGCGCTGGGCCACGAGCAGCGCGACCACCGCGCCGTCACTCCACCCGACCAACCGGACCGCGGATCCGAACGTCGCCACCAGGTAGCCGACGGTCTCCTCGGCCATCTCCGAGTACGAGAACGCCGCGGAGGTGTCCGGACTGTGGCCATGGCCCCGGCGCTCCGGCGCGTAGACCTGCCAACCCGCCGCGAGCAGGGCCGGGATCTGGGCACCCCAGGACGACGCCCCCGCGAACGCGCCGTGCAACAGCACCACCGGGGCGCCGTCGCCGTCCACGAAATGCCAGATGGGATGACCGTCGACACGGACGTACGTGCCACCGTCGATCGGTCCGAACGCGTCGTGCGTATCGTCGGACGACAGTGGGCTCGGCATGGCCCAATGGTCGCAGCCGGTCGCGCCACGAGGGAAGAACGAGGCTCAATTGATAGCGAATCGCCGCCACACGGTGCCCGCAGCGATCCTGGTCGTCACGGCCGCATTGCTCGCGGGCTGTGGCGAGTCCGCGCCCGCGCCGACGGTCGCCTCGAGTTCGTCGTCCGCGGTGCCGGAGGTCATCACGTCGTCGGTGCCCGCGGCGCTGCCGCCGTTCATCGAGCGCACGACGTGGGTCCAGACGCCGCTCGGGCGCAGTCTGCAGGTGGTCCCGACCGCGTCGGGTCGGCGCGCGCAGGGCGCCGGCGATGAGGACGCGGCGTGGAAGGAAGTGGTCGCCAAGGATGCGACCGCCGAATCACCCGGCATGCGAATGCAATTCGGCTGTCACTGGGTCTTCGCGCGCATCCTCGAGCCGAACAAGCCGAGTTGGAATCTCGAGCCCTGGCGGCCCGTCGTCACCGATCGGGAGATGGTCGACGCACGATGCAATCCCGGCGGCGCCGAGGAGTAGCGCTACTATCTGCGTATGAATGCAGATAAGCGGGTTTGTCGACGGACGCTCGCCGAGGATCAGGTCGCCCTGGTCGTCGAGGTGTTCCGCATGCTCTCCGACGCGACACGGGTCCAGTTGCTCTGGGCGCTGGTGGATCGCGAGTGTTCGGTCAACGAACTGGCCGAGATCGTCGGCAAGCCGGCCCCGTCGGTGAGTCAGCATCTCGCGAAGCTGCGGATGGCGCGGTTGGTGCGCACCCGTAAGGAGGGCACCTCGGTGCACTATCGCCTCGAGAACGACCACGTGCAGCAGATGGTGCTCGACGCGGTGTTCAACGCGGAGCACTCCGGGCCCGGGGTCCCCGGCCATCACCGGGCCGACGCCCACGCCCCCGACACGGCGGACGGCGACGGAGCCATCCGTCTGGTGGCCGGTGGCGATGAACGGTCGGGCGGATGACCGGGCACACCCACACCCACGATCACACCCACGATCACGACCATCCCCGGTCACGCCTGAGATCATTCGTGCCGCACGCCCTGACCCCGCACAGCCACGACTCGGCGGACAAGGTGGACGAGGCGATGGAGTCGAGCTCGACCGGGATCCGGACGGTCGCGATCAGCATGGGCGTGCTCCTCGTCACCGCCGTCGCCCAGCTGGTGGTGGCGTTGGTGTCGGGTTCGGTTGCGTTGCTGGCGGACACGATCCACAACTTCTCCGACGCGCTGACCGCGATCCCGATCTGGATCGCGTTCGTCATCGGCCGCCGCGCCCCGACACGCCGCTACACCTACGGGTTCGGTCGTGCCGAGGATCTCGCCGGCCTGTTCGTCATCGCGATGATCCTGCTGTCGGCGGTCATCGCCGGCTACGAGGCCGTCCGCAGACTCGTCGACCCGACGCCGCTGTCGCACCTCGGGTGGGTGGCCGCCGCGGGCGTGATCGGTTTCGTCGGCAACGAACTGGTGGCGCAGTACCGGATCCGGGTCGGCAGGCAGATCGGGTCGGTCGCGCTGATCGCCGACGGAAAGCACGCTCGCACCGACGGGTTCACCTCGCTCGCGGTCATCGCCGGCGTCATCGGCGCGGCGATGGGGTTCCCGCTCGCCGATCCGATCGTGGGCCTGATCATCACCGCGGCCATCCTCATGGTGCTGTACTCGGCGGCGCGAGATGTCTTCCGTCGCCTCATGGACGGTGTCGACCCGGCGATCGTCGTCTCGGCCGAGCAGATACTTGCGCAGGTCCCGGGAGTCGAGTCGGTCGCCGGCGTACGCATGCGGTGGATCGGGCACTCCCTGCACGCAGAGGCCGAACTGGACGTGGCGACGTCGACTTCGCTGGCCGACGCCCACCGACTGGCCCATCGGGCGGAGACCGACCTCATCGCCGGGGTCCCGCGGGTGACCAGCGCACTGGTGCACGCCTATCCGGCCACCGGTCGCGGGTCAGACGACGGTGAGCTCCTCGGTGGCCGCGACGCGTCCGGCGGTTCGTTGACGACGTCCGCCGAGGACGCGGCACACCACGTAGATCAGGAACGAGATGGTGGTCACGAACACCGACACCGGTAGTCCCGGTGCGAGCGAGAGGATCACGCCCCCGACCCCGGCGATCTCGGCGAACACGATCGAGGCCACTACGACCTTCGCCGGGTTCGAGGTGATCCGTGCGGCCGCGGCCGCGGGGGTGATGATCAGCGACATCACCAGCAGGGCGCCGATGATCTGGACGCACTGCGCCACACTGGCGCCGAGCAGGACCGCGAAGACGACCGACAGCGTGCGGGTGGGCAGCCCGAGCGCCTCGGCGACGCGCGGGTCGGTGCTGGCGAACATCAACGGGCGATAGATCACGGCAAGGACCACGATCACGATCACCGTGGTCACGATGACGGCGGTGAGGCCGCGGGTGCCGACGCTGACGACCTGTCCGGCCAGAAGATTGAAGCCGGTGCCCGGACGGCCGTAGAGCGCGATGAACAGCACGCCGAGTCCGAGCCCGAACGCCATCACGACACCGATCACCGAATCCCGGTCGCGTGCACGGTTCCCGAGCAGTCCGAAGATGACCGCGGCGATGATCGACCCGACCACCCCGCCGACGTTGACCCCGACACCGACGAGCAGCGCGGCCGCGGCACCGGTGAAGGAGAGCTCGGCCGTACCGTGCACGGCGAACGCCATCTGCCGCGACACCACCAGCGGTCCGAGCAGACCGCCGAGGAGGCCGAGCAGGATCAGCGCGATCAGGGCCTGCTGCACGAAGTCGCGCTGCAGGAGGTCGTTGGTGGTGGCGAAGTCGAAGAAGTCCGACCACGAGCGGTCGTTCATCAGGCCGTCTCCGTGTCCATGGCGGGATGACCGTGATCGCCGTGACACGCGGCCTCGTCGGCGCCGACGACCACCAGGCGATCGCGCACGCGCAGCACGTCGACCTTGGTCCGGTAGAGCTCGCTGAGGGTCTGTGAGTTCATCACCTCGTCGGTCGTGCCGATCCGGAACCGTCCGTCGACGAGATAGACGACGCGGTCGACGTAGGGGAGGACCGGGTTGATCTCGTGGGTCACGAACACCACCGCCGTACCCGCCGATCGCCGACGGCGGTCGATGAGCGCGGCCACACGGGCCTGATTGGCGGGATCGAGACTCAGCAGCGGTTCGTCGCAGAGCAGGACGACGGGATCGCCGGCCAGGGCCTGGGCGACGCGCAGACGTTGCTGCTCACCACCGGAGAGCAGCCCGAGGGGGGCGTCGGCGAATCCGCGCGCGTCGACCTGGTCGATGGCCAGGTCGACCTTGAGCTTGCGCTGCTTACGATTTCGGAACCCGATGCCCCAGCTGCGACCGTCCACGCCGAGCCCGACCAGGTCGCGCCCGCGCAGTGGGACGCCCTCGTCGTGCGGGTGCTGCTGTGGGATGTATCCGATCGACCCCCGGCTCGTGCCCGCACGTCCACCGATGCTGATCTCGCCCGCGTCGAGCTGGTACTGACCCAGCAGGGTGCGCAGCAACGAGGTCTTGCCCGAGCCGTTGGGGCCCAGGATCGCGACGAACTCGCCGGGTGCGACAGACAGGTCGAAGTCGCTCCACAGCACACGTGGACCGAAAGACAGTCGGCCACCGCTGATCTCGATCGCGGGGGCCACCGCGGTGGAAGGCTCGTGCATGGTGGGCGTCCTAGCTGACGGCGGTGGCGATCGCGTCCACAGTAGCCGTCTGCCAGGCGATGTAGTCGGTGACTCCGGAGGGCAGGGTCTCGGTCAACTTGACCACCGGCAGGCCGTTGCCCTCGGCGGTGGTGAGCAGGTTCTTGGTGATGTCGTCGACGGCCTGGGTGTTGTAGAGCAGCGCCGCGACCGTCTTGTCGCGGATCAGGTCCTGCGTCGTCGCGATGTCGGCCGCAGCCGGGTCCTGGCCGGACTCGACGGCCTCGGTGAAGCCCTCGGGGGTCGCATCGATCAGGCCGGCGTCGGCGAGCAGGTAGGCGGCGAGCGGTTCGGTCTGCGCGACCTTCTCACCGTTGTGGGCGGCCTTGATCTGGGCGAGTCGGGTCTTGAGTCCGTCGATCTTCGCGGTGAAGGCGCTCGCGTTGGACCGGAAGGTCGAGGCGTCGTCGGGCGCCTTGTCGGCCAGGGCATCGGCGATCTTGTCGGCCACCCCCGCGACGACGGTCAGGTTGTAGAAGAAATGCTCGTTGACCGCGCCGGCCCTGGAGGAGGCGTCCGGGTTGAGCCCCTTGTAGACGTCGTCGGCGTTGACCACCGCGGCGTCGGGTCCCTTCTCGGCCTCCTCCATGTAGTGGTCGTAATCGGCGCCGTTGAGCACCACGACCCCCGCGTCGGCGATCTTCGCGGTGTCGCGGGCGGTGGCCTCGAACTCGTGCGGGTCACCGTCGGGTGAGGTGTAGAGCGAGGTGACCTCGGCCTTGTCGCCGGCGACGGCCGAGGCCACCGACCCCCAGACGTCGGTCGATGCGACGACCGAGATGCGGCCGGAGTCCGACGTCGACGACGAGCCGCAGGCGGCGAGCGGTGCGGCGGCGAGCGTGACTGCGGCGAGGGCGATCAGGGTGCGAGGACGACGTGACGGCGACATGATCGGTAATGGTAACCGTTGTCGGTAACGCGACCAACTCGGACGCGATCAGGTCGGGACGGCCACTCCGGTGCTGCTGACGTCGATCACCCGTGCGGTGGTGATGTCGAAGAACAGTCCGGCCACACGGAGCCTGCCGTCGGCGATGGCCCGGCCCACGAGGGGATGTCGCTGCAGGGTCTGTACCTGGATCGCGACGTTGACGATCGCGAGCTGGTCGGCTTCACAGAAGCCGGCCTCGGCGGCGCTGCGGCCGGCGGGGTGCCCGCTGCGGAAGGCCGCGAGCGACGGGGCGGCGTTGCTCAGCCAGCTGCTCAACGCGCTGTCGTCATCGCTTCCGGCCAGCAGTCCCTTCATCGCGCCGCAGGAAGAGTGCCCGCACACGACGATCGAACTGACGCCGAGATTGTTGATCGCGAACTCCAGCGCCGCCTCCACCGAGGTGTCCTGGTTGGTCTCGGTGGGCACCAGGTTGCCGATGTTGCGGATGGTGAACAGGTCACCGGGTCCGCTGGCGGTGATGACGTTGGGCACCACGCGCGAGTCGGCACAGGTCAGGAACAACGAGTCGGGATCCTGACTGTCGGACAGGTCGGTCATGTGCTCGAGCAGAGCGTCGGCGTTGGACCGGTGATACTCCTGCACACCGCTCTTGATGGAGCGGAGGATCGGGGACGCGGCGGGGTCGGCGTTCGCGTCGGGCCGGTGCTGCCAGGTCTTCCATGGGGCGAGACCGAGCGCCTTGGTGGCCACCGGGTGGCGCTTCGGCGGAGCCTTGGGTGCATCGGCCAGGTGGGCCTGACCGATCTCCTCGATCGCGACGGTCCCGCCGTTGGCCTCGTGCGCCCACTTCCAGTCCTCGATCATCTCCGAGGCCGCGTTGTCGAGGAAGTCGGTGTCGAGGTTGATCGTGACGCGCGACTGCGCCGGGACCTTGCCGAGCGCCTTGGACAGACGCGGCAGGGCCAGGAAGCTCAACGAGCCGTGGATCGTGATCTGCCACTGTCGCGATGCCTCGGTGCCGATCGGCTCGGAGGTGATCTGTGCCCGGACCACCCGCCACACGACGATCAGAACCGCGATCGCCAGGCCGATGCCGACGCCCTCGAGCAGGTTGAGGAACACCACGGACAGGACGGTGATCACGTAGACCCAGAGGTCACCGGTTTTGAGTGCGAGCTTCATGTGCGCGGTCTTGACGAGCTGGATACCGATGACCACGAGCAGGCCGGCCAGGGCCGCCATCGGGATCTGCTCGACGAGTGCGGTGAGCAGCACCGAGAAGATGAGGATCCAGACGCCGTGCAGGATCGCCGACGCGCGGGTGCGGGCGCCGGACGCGACGTTGGTGGAGCTGCGCACGATGACGCCGGTGACCGGCAGTCCGCCGGCCAGGCCGGAGATCATGTTCGCGCTGCCCTGTCCGAGCATCTCGCGGTTGAAGTCACTGCGCGGGCCGGTGTGCATCTTGTCGACGGCGACCGCCGACAGCAGCGACTCGACGCTGGCGATCAGCGCGACGGTGAGGACACCGAGTGCCACCGCACCCCAGTTGCCGCTGGGCAGTTCGGGCAGCGCGAGGGCGTCGAAGAAGTTGCCGTCGATCGAGATCTTGTCGATGTTCAGGCCGGCGAGCATCGTGATCAGCGTGGCGCCGACGATCGCGACCAGCGGGCCGGGCACCTTGCGCACCTTGGCGGGCAGCGTCGGCCAGGTGAGCATCACCGCGACGACCAGACCGCCGATGAGCAGGTCGGCCCAGTGCAGGTCGATGATCGAGCCGGGTAGCGCGGTGAGGTTCTCCAGCGCCGAACTCTGCGATCGACCACCGAGCAGTACGTGGATCTGCTGGAGCGCGATGGTGATTCCGATGCCCGCGAGCATGGCGTGCACGACCACCGGCGCGATGGCCAACGCGGCCTGCGCGATCCGGCTCAGTCCGAAGACGATCTGCAGCACCCCGGCACCGACGGTGATGAAGCAGGTGACCTTGAACCCGAAGTTCGCGATGAGTTCGGCGACCACCACCGTCAGGCCGGCGGCCGGACCGCTGACCTGCAGAGGTGCCCCGCCGAGAGAGCCGGCGACGATACCGCCCACGACCGCGGCGATCAGGCCCGCCATCACCGGTGCGCCGGAGGCGATGGCGATACCGAGTGAGAGTGGCAGTGCGACGAGGAAGACCACGAGAGAGGCGGGGACGTCGTAGCGGACGACGTCTCGGGCATTGAACGATGTCAGTGCAGCTGGCATGTGCATGCGCGCAAACCTAGCCAGCGATTGTTAAAGGGACCTTAAATTGTTTACCAAGAGTTGAAAAAGACCTGAAGTCTGGCCTGCGCCCCTAACCGGCCGATGCTCCCATGTGGGAATTCACAGCGCCGGACGGTGACGCGAACCACTTCAGGTCGGTTCGGGCGAGATGATCACGGGCGCGAAAACGCTCCGCTTTCGTTGATCCGCTCCTGTTGTAACAGGAGCGGATCGTGAAAAGCGGAGCGGATCGACCCCGCGACACGCGGGACCGCCCGGGGCTACCCGGTGTGCGGCATCAGCGCGTCCGGCGGGATCACGCCGAACTTGCCCGCGTTGAAGTCCTCGATCGCCTCGATGACCTCGGCCTTGGTGTTCATCACGAACGGGCCGTAGGCGAACACCGGCTCGCGGATGGGCTGACCGCCGAGCAGCAGCACCTCCATCGCCGGGCGATTGGAGTCCTGCGCCGCGTCGGCCGACACGGTGATCCGGTCGCCGGGGCCGAGCACGACGAGCTGTCCGCCGGACACCGGGTTGTGCAGCGGCCCGACGGTCCCGGCACCGGAGAGCACGTAGACCAGAGCATTGAACTTGCGGTTCCACGGCAGGTTCAGCTGTGCGCCCGGCTCGATCGTGGCGTGCGCCATGGTGATCGGGGTACGGGTCGAACCCGGTCCGGAGAACCCGCCGATGTCGCCGGCGATGATCCGGACGAGCGATCCGCCGTCGGAGGACGACAGCAACCGCGCCTCGCCGCCCTCGATGGACTGGTACGCCGGCGTCGAGAACTTCTCCGACTTCGGCAGGTTCACCCACAGCTGGATGCCGTGGAACACCCCACCGCTGGCGACGAGCTCGGCCGGCGGGGTCTCGATGTGCAGGATCCCGGAGCCGGCCGTCATCCACTGTGTCGCGCCGTCGGCGATCAGGCCGCCGCCACCGTGGGAATCCTGGTGCTGGAATCGGCCGTCGATGATGTAGGTGACGGTCTCGAACCCGCGGTGCGGGTGCCAGCTCGTCCCCTTGGGCTCACCGGGCTCGTAGTCGACCTCGCCCATCTGGTCCATGTGGATGAAGGGGTCGAGGTCGGTCTTGCTGACGCCCGCGAAGGCCCGGACGACGGGGAAGCCCTCACCCTCGTACCCGCGGGGGCCGGTGGTCACCGACCGCACGGGGCGCTCGGTCTCGGCCGGACCGGCCTCGGCGATCCGGTCCAATGTCAACGTATCGGCGGTCACTGCAGGCATTTCGTCCTCCTGGGAGTCGGTCTCCTCGATCTGATGTCCACTCCAACCGGACCGTGGTCCGATTAATTCCGGACATCTCCGGCCACCCGCGTCAACTGGGGCGACGCCCGTGTTCACGGCACGGATATGGTGGAGTGCATGCCCTATCGTTTGCGTTCGACGGCAGGCCCGGGCGATGTCGAGATCGCATACCGGGTCAGTGCTCCGCACCCCCCGGCCGGCACGGGACGTCCCACCCTCCTCCTGATCCACGGGTGGGCGCAGTCCGGCGCGAGCTGGGGTACACCGCTGCTCGAGTCGCTGGCCCGCGATCACCGGGTGGTCGCGGTCGATCTGCGCGGCCACGGCGCCTCCGGCGTGCCCCCGCGGAACTCGGGACCCAACGCCGCCGCGGGTGCCAACTACTCCGCGGTCGACTTCGCCGGCGACATCGCCGCGGTCATCGCGGCCGAGTCCTCGGCGTCGACGTCGGCCTTCGGCGATCCCGCCGTCGGCTCGGACGGTGTCGTCCTGGCGGGATGGTCCTACGGCGGGCTGGTGGCGTGTGACCACGTCGCAGACCTGATCACCCGGGCGGATTCGGTGGGCTCGATCCGCGGGATCGTCCTCGTGGGGGCCATCACCTCCCTGGGCCGCGGACAGGCGGGCGGTCGGGTCGGGTCGGCCATGCGGGCGGCGCTACCCGATGCGTACTCGGCCGATCCGCGCACCGCGATCCGCGCGCTCGGGTCGTTCGGGTCCGCCCTGGTCCCCGCCGACCGGCCGGATCTCGGCGCACTCGGACAACAGTTCTTCGGCACGTCGCTCGCCACCGCCCCCGAGGCGCGGTCGGGCCTGTTCGCCCGGGAGGCGTCCTACGACCAGCTGCTGCGCGAACTGCCGATGCCGGTGCTGATCGTGCACGGCACCGACGATCAGGTCGTCGACGTCTCCGCCGCTCGGCATGCGGAGTCGCTGATCTCCGACGTCCGCGCACACTACTGGGACGGTGCGGGTCACGCCCCGTTCGTCGAGGACCCCGACCTCTTCGCCCGGCAGGTCACGGAATTCGTTGCCGCGCTGGGAGTTCGTGCATGAAGAGGGTCGCACTGATCTCGGTGCACACCTCGCCGTTGGCGCAACCGGGTACCGGTGACGCCGGCGGCATGAACGTCTACGTCTGGCAGACGGCGCTGAAGCTGGCCGAACGCGGTATCGAGGTGGAGATCTTCACCCGCGCGACGTCGTCGACCGATGAGCCGTCGGTCTCCGCGGCCGACGGGGTACTGGTGCGCAACGTGGTCGCCGGGCCGTTCGAGGGCCTCGACAAACGCGATCTGCCCACGCAGCTCTGCGCTTTCGCCGCCGGCGTCCTGCGTGTGGAGGCGATGTACCCGCCGGGTCACTACGACCTCGTGCACTCGCACTACTGGCTCTCCGGCCAGGTGGGCTGGCTCGCCCGCGACCGCTGGGGTGTGCCCCTGGTGCACACCGCGCACACGCTGGCCGCGGTGAAGAACGCGTCGCTGGCCGACGGGGACGAGGCCGAGCCCGCGCTCCGACAGGTCGGTGAGCAGCAGGTGGTCGACGAGGCGGATCGTCTGGTCGCCAACACCGAGGCCGAGGCGGCACAACTGATCTCGATCCACCACGCCGACCCGGGTCGGGTCGACGTCGCCACGCCCGGCGCCGATCTCGACACCTACCACCCGGGGTCGCGGGCAAGTGCGCGTGCCGAACTCGGCCTGGCCCCCGACGAGACGGTGCTGACCTTCGTCGGCCGCATCCAACCGCTCAAGGCCCCCGACGTGCTGATCCGCGCCGCGGCCCCGGTCATCGACGCGGCGCGGGGAACCGGTCGCCCGGTGCGGGTCCTGATCGTCGGTGGACCCTCGGGAACCGGCCTGGCGCGGCCGACATCGCTGATCGACCTCGCCGGTGAACTCGGCATCGCCGACGCCGTGACCTTCCTGCCGCCGCAACGCCCCGAGCGTCTGGCGCAGGTCTACCGCGCGTCGGATCTCGTTGTCGTGCCGAGTTATTCGGAGAGCTTCGGTTTGGTGGCCATCGAGGCCCAGGCCAGTGGCGTGCCCGTTCTCGCCGCCGACGTCGGGGGTCTGGGCGTCGCGGTGTCCGACGGGGTGACCGGCATGTTGGTGGCCGGACACCGGATCGACGACTGGACCGCGGCGCTGCGCACCGCCCTGTCCGACCCTGAACGTCTCGCGCGGATGGGCGTGGCCGCGGCCACCCACGCGCAGAAGTTCTCGTGGGACCACACCGCAGACCAACTGTTGGAGAGTTACCACCGCGCCCTGATGTCGTTCGACATCGCGGGCGGTGCACGCGCCGATCGGCCGACACCGGTGCCGACGGCTGCGCAGACAGCCAGGACAACACGGCGATGGGGACGTCGC
The DNA here is from genome assembly GCF_014635305.1 of Williamsia phyllosphaerae. Lineage (NCBI taxonomy): Bacteria > Bacillati > Actinomycetota > Actinomycetes > Mycobacteriales > Nocardiaceae > Williamsia > Williamsia phyllosphaerae. The sequence continues at coordinate 1,834,532 of NZ_BMCS01000001.1, forward strand.
CGGTCAGGAGTTCGCGCATGAACCGAGAAGGCAACCGCACCGCCGAGAGGCGTCCGCCCGGCATCGTCGAGCAGTCCGACGCGATCCAGAAGGCGCTGCTCGACCGCGGCGTGCTCTACACGCTCAAGAACTCCGGCGGAGCGGACACCGAACACCTGCTCGTCGAGCTGCCCGGTGAGCGGAAGCTGAAGACGAACGTCCTGCTGACCGTGGGCAAGCCGGGACTGCGGATCGAGGCGTTCGTCTGCCGCCGACCAGACGAGAACCACGAGGGCGTCTACCGCTACCTGCTCAAGCGCAACCGACGGCTCTACGGGGTCGCGTACACGATCGACAACGTCGGGGACATCTATCTCATCGGACGGATGTCGGCGGAGTCGGTGACCGCCGACGAACTCGACCGCGTGCTCGGACAGGTGCTCGAGGCCGCCGACGGCGACTTCAACACCCTGCTCGAGATCGGCTTCTACACGTCGATCCGACGCGAGTGGGCCTGGCGCGTCTCGCGCGGCGAATCGTTGAAGAACCTGTTGGCGTTCGAGCACCTGATCGACGAGGAGACGCTCCCGGTGATCAAGCCGGAGAAGCCGGCACAGACGGTGGCCGAATTGGCCGAGTCGTCGGCGCCGAAGGGTGCGGCGCTCGACGAGTGACGTTGTTAATCTGGGACCCACGTCACTGAAACGGCAGTGCGGCGACCAACGGAGGTTCCATGAGTTTCGCGAGTCCATATCCCGAGGTAACGATCCCCGATTCGAGTGTGTACGACTACCTCTTCGGCGGGATCGAGGACTCCGACCTCGATCGGCCCGCACTCATCGACGCCAAACCGGGAACCACCACCACCTACCGTGACCTGATCGCGCGCATCGATCTGTTCGCGGGGGCGCTCGCGGCGCGCGGCGTCGGTGTCGGCGATGTCGTCGGACTGCTCTCGCCGAACTCGTCGGCCTTCGCGATCGCGTTCCACGGCATCCTGCGTTCGGGCGCCACCGCGACCACGATCAACGCGTTGTTCACCCCCAACGACATCGCCAAGCAGCTCACCGACGCGAAGGCCACGATGCTGGTGACCGTCGGAGCGCTGGCGCCCGGCGCGAAGGAGGCCATCGACAAGCTTGGTCTCGCGGCCGATCACCTGATCGTCCTCGACGGAGAGGGTCTCGAGGCGACCGGTCACCCGAACGCCGCCGAGCTGCTCGGCGAGGGCAACGCGGCGCCCGAGGTGAGCTTCGATCCGTCGACGCATCTCGCGGTCCTGCCGTACAGCTCGGGCACCACCGCGAACCCCAAGGGCGTGATGCTCACCCATCGCAACCTGGTGTCCAACGTGTGCCAGATCCGTCCGCTGCAGGGGATGGCGGCCGACGACGCGATCCTCGCGATCCTGCCGTTCTTCCACATCTACGGGATGACGGTGCTGCTGAACGCCGCGCTGCACGCGCGAGCCCACCTGGTGGTGATGCCGCGCTTCGACCTCACCGAGTTCCTGGAGAACATCCAGAACTACAAGTGCACCTATGGATTCATCGCGCCGCCGGTGGCCGTCGCGTTGGCCAAGCACCCGCTGGTCGACTCCTACGATCTGTCGTCGATCCACACCATCATGTCCGGCGCGGCGCCGCTCGACGCCGAGCTCGGGCACGCGGTGGAGAAGCGCATCGGTTGCCGCATGGTGCAGGGGTACGGCATGAGCGAGCTCAGCCCGGTCAGCCACGTCATCCCGTTCGACGGCGGGCAGTCGCTCCTCGACGGCGAGAACGCGAAGCTCAGCTCGTCGGGGTGGACGCTGCCGAACTCGGAGAGCAAGCTCGTCGATCCTGCCACCGGTGACGAGATCGAGCTGCCCACAGAGGGATTGAGCGAGACCGGTGAGCTCTGGTTCCGCGGGCCCAACGTGATGGCCGGGTACCTGAACAACGACGCGGCCACCGCCGAGACCATCGACTCCGACGGCTTCCTGCACACCGGCGACCTCGCGCAGGTCGACCCGACGGGCTGCGTGTTCATCGTCGACCGGCTCAAGGAGCTCATCAAGTACAAGGGCTACCAGGTGCCGCCCGCGGAGCTCGAGGCCCTGCTGCTCAGCCACCCCGAGATCGCCGACGCCGCGGTGGTGGGCGTCATCGACGAGGAGTCCGGCGAGGAGATCCCGAAGGCGTTCGTCGTGAAGCAGTCCGGCACCGACATCAGCGCGGACGCAGTGATGGAGTTCGTGGCCGGAAAGGTCGCCCCGTACAAGAAGGTTCGTCAGGTGGAGTTCATCGACGAGATCCCGAAGTCGGCGGCAGGCAAGATCCTGCGCAAGGATCTGCGCGCGAAGGTCTGACCTACCGTGTGACCGGCGCCGGCGCCCGACCAGCCACGGTCGGGGCCGCGCGTCGGCCCGGGATCAGGGTGATGAGCACGACGCCGGCGACCGCCGCGATGACCCCGATGAGGTACACCCGCTCGAACGCCTCGCGGCTGGGGAACTCACGCCCACCGACCATCACCGTGGAGGCCGCGAGCACCGTGACGGTGACCGCCGAGGCCGTCGACGTGCCGATCGACCGCATCAACGAGTTCAGGCCGTTCGCCGCCGCCGTCTCACCGACCGGCACCGAGGCCATGATCAGCCCCAGCATCGCGGCGTAGGCGATGCCCAGGCCGGCGAACGTGATCGTCACGCCGGTCATGATCTGCCACGGCTCGTCCATCCAGATCACCACGAACAGATAGCCCGACCCCATCACCGCGGTGCCGATCAGCAGCGTGGCCTTGGGGCCCACCGACGTCGTCATCCGCGCCGACACCGGCGACATCGCCAGCATCGCGAAACCCGCGGGGGCGACCCACAACCCGGCGGCCACCACCGACTGGCCCATGCCGTGGTCGGTGACCCCGGGCACGTGCGGGACCTGCATCAGGTACGGCGACACCAGCAGCATCCCCAGCAGCGTGAAACCGATGAGGACCGAGACCAGGTTCGTCGCGAGGATGACCGGCCGGGCCGCCAGGCGCAGGTTCACCAGTGGTGATGCGCACCGCAATTCATATGTCGCCCAGGCGATCAGGGCCACCACGCAGGTGATGGCGAGCCCGATCGTGACACCGCCGGTCCAGCCCCACACCCGTCCCTTGCTGATGACCAGCAGCAGTGCGGTCAACCCCACGGCGAGACCGACGGTCCCGATGACGTCGACGGTGCCGGTCGTCCGCAGCGGTGACTCCGGGATGCGGGTCGACACCAGCGCGAGGGCGAGCGCGGCCAGACCGGTCGAGACCCAGAACAGCACGTGCCAGTCGAGATGCTGCGGGATCCACGCGGCGATCGGGAGGCCGACGGCGCCACCGAGTCCCAGGGATGCGCCCATCGCGGCGATCGCGCCGGGCACCCGTTCGGCGGGAAGGATGTCGCGCAGCAGGCTGACCCCGACCGGGATGACGACCAGGGTCACGCCCTGCAGTGCCCGGCCGACGAGGAGCGGGGCGAGCGAGTCCGACAGCGCGCAGATGACCGACCCGACGAGCAACGTCGCCAGCGCGGTGAGCACGACACGTCGTTTGCCGAACAGGTCGGCCAGGCGCCCGCCGGTGGGCAGTGCGATGACCGCCACCAGCAGCGTCGCGGTGATCACCCACGAGGCGTTGTCGCGGCTGGTGTCGAGGTAGTCCGGCAACCGGGAGACGATCGGCAACAGGATGACGCTCTGGGTGTACGAGGAGACCGCACCCGCGAAGCACAACGTCGCGACCATGGTCGCCGGTCTGTTCACGAGCGTCATCGTTACCGATCGAGCGATCGGTGGCAATTCGAGACGGCCCGCGACGTGGGGCGCGTCAGCGGACGGGGGCGGCGTGCTTCCCGTAGTTGATCGCACCGTTCACGCTGAGTTCGCCGTCGTCGATCTCGTCTGCCACGGACTCGTTCGGGTCGTCCTTGTTCTCGGGCAGGTCGACCGGCTGGGCGCCGGGGATCGCGTTCTTGTTGTCGCTGGGGATGAAGAGGATCAGCAATGCGGCGGCGGCGGACGCGATGGCGCCGACGATGAACACGAGCTGGAACGCCGATTTGTCGGGGACGCTGGTGGTGCCGATGTCGACGGTCGAGCTCGCCAGGATCGTCGCGAGCAGCGCTGAGGCGATGGCGGTACCTATCGAGCGCATCAGCGAGTTCAGGCCGTTGGCCGACGCGGTCTCGCTCAGCGGGACCGCCGACATGATCAGCGACGGCATCGCCGAGTACGCGATACCCACGCCGGAGCTTGTGACCATGACGGCCAGGGCGATCTGCCACGGCTGCGCGGCCTCGAACACGGCCAGCAGGTAGCCCAGGCCGATGACGATGGTGCCGATCATGAGCGTGAACTTGGGGCCGATGTTGACGTTGAGTCGGGCCGAGACAGGCGACAGGAACATCATCATCAGTCCGCCGGGCGCCATCCACAGACCGGCCTCGATGATGCTGCGGCCCATGCCGTAGTCGAGGACGCCGGGGATGTTCGGCAGTTGGAGCAGCTGCGGCGACGCAAGGCTGATGCCCATCAGGGCGAAGCCGATGACGATGGAGACGATGTTCGTGAAGAGGACGCGTCGCCCGATCGACACCCGGATGTTGACCATCGGCGACGACGTGCGGAGTTCGTAGACGACCCACGCGGCGAAGACCACCAGGCCCGCGGCGACCAGGCCCAGCGTGAGTCCGCTGGTCCAGCCCCACGAGCGGCCCTTGCTCAGTGCGAGCAACAGACAGACCAGTGCGATGGTCAACCCGACGGCGCCGACGGCGTCGAAGGTTCCCCCCGACCGGGCCGGGGACTCCTGCACCAGCGTGAGCACGAGCAGGAAGGCGACCGCGCCGAGCGCCGCCGAGGTCAGGAACAGGACGTGCCAGTTGAAGTTCTGCGAGATCCACGCGGCGACCGGCAGACCGATCGCACCGCCGACGCCGAGCGTGGCGCTCATCGTCGCGATCGCGCCCGCGATCTTCGACGGAGGCAGCTCGTCACGCAGCAGGCTGATGCCGACCGGGATGACGCCCATCGCCATGCCCTGCAGGCCGCGTCCGATGATCACCGGGATGAGCGAGTCGAACAGTGCGCTGATGGCGGAGCCGATGACCATCAGTCCGATGCTCGCGAGGATGACCGAGCGCTTGCCGAACATGTCGGCGACGCGGCCGGCGATCGGCATCACGACGGCTGCGGCGAGCAGGGTGGAGGTGATGACCCACGAGGCGTTGTCGGCGCTCGTGTTCAGGTACTCCGGCAGCTTGCCGACGATCGGGACCACGAGGGTCTGCATGTAGGACGCGAGGAGTCCACCGAAGCAGAGCACCGCGATCAGCAGTGTCGGCGACGGCTTGCGCCTGGGTTCCAGTCGTGAAGTACTCATTACTTGCATCATGCACGTAGTGGCGAGGCGCAATCAATCCAATTGGCTGTGACGACTTCTACATCCCGACATCTCGGACAACGGGAATAAACGGCGGATCTCACTCCTCGCCGATGTCCTCGTTCCACACCTCGGGTCGCTCGGCGATGAACGCGGTCATCAGGTCGATGCAGCGCGGGTCGTCGAGGATGACGACGTCGACGCCGTGCTCGATCAGCCAGTCGTGGCCGCCCTGGAACGTCCTGGCCTCGCCGATGATCAGCGTTCCGATCCCGAACTGGCGGACCAGGCCGCTGCAGTACCAACAGGGCGACAGCGTGGTCACCATCGTGGTGTCGCGGTAACTGCGTTGCCTGCCTGCGGCACGGAAGGCGTCGGTCTCACCGTGGACCGACGGATCGTCGTGCTGGACCCGTCGGTTGCGTCCGCGGCCGAGGACGGCGCCGTCGGGTCCGAACAGGGCGGCACCGATGGGCACCCCGCCCTCGTCCCGGCCGATCCGGGCCTGTTCCACCGCTATGTCGAGCATCGCGGTGGTGATCGACGACGTCACGCCGACACCGTCGCTTTTCGGCCGATCGCCACGGTGGCCGCGGCGTAGATGCCCGCCGAGAAGACGAATCCGGCGAAGAACGTGATGTCACCGAGGTCAGGGAACTCGCGCACCAGGTAGCCCTGGAACTTCGTCTGGTTGCAGAACAGCAGGATCGAGGCGAGCGTGCCGACCACGAACGCCACCAACCCCGGCCAGTTGCGCAACCCCCGGCTGTAGAGCAGTCCGGTGACGTCGGTGCCCCGTCGGAGGTACTGGTCGACGAACACGACGCCCAGCCATGGCCCGATCCAGTAGGCGATGATCAGCAGGAAGGCCTCGTACGAGGCAGCCGCGTCCCGCAGGGCCCACAGCGCCACGAAGAACCCGAGGACACCGAACAGTCCTGCCGCCAGTGCGCGTTCGATGTTCGGTTTCGTCTTCACGCCGATCGTGGTGAACGCCATGCCCGCGGAGTAGACGTTGACCGCGTTGGCCGAGATGGAACCCAGGACGATGGCGATGAGCACCAGATCCGACAGCCACCCAGGGAAGTGGACGGTGAACTGGTGCGTCGGGTTGGCGTCGTTCGGGTCGGCGATGGTGGCCGACGCGATGCCGACGATCATGCCGAACGACGTCGACCAGAACAGGCCGGCGGCGGCGTATCCACCTGCGGCCCGACCCGTCACCGACCTCGGCAGGTAGCGGCTGTAGTCGGTGGCGTACGGGTTCCAGCCCGCGGTGTAGCCGAATGCGGCACCCAGGGTGATGAGGAACCCGCCGATGCCCCCGCCGCCGCTCGCCGCGGACGGCTCGGTCTTGGTGAACATGACGATGCCGGCGATGACGAAGATGACGGTCAGCACTCCGAAGGCGTACTTCTCGAACGCGTGGATCATGTTGTGGCCCAAAAACCCGATGGCCAGCTGCACCACGACGACGATGATCAGCGACACCACCTTGGGGAACCCGGTGAGGGTGGTGATGGCGAACGCGCCGCTGACGCTGTTGGTGGCAAACCAGCCGACGCCGGCCATCACCGACATCAGGGTGGCCGGGACCACGTTGCCGAGGTAGCCGAAGGACAAGCGCGAGATCACCATCTGCGGGACACCCATCGACGGCCCGCGCGCGGTGAGGATCCCGTGCGTGAGTGCGCCGAGCGCATTGCCGATCACCACCGCGGCGACGGCCTGCCACATCGTCTGGCCGAAGAACAGAACCGCGATGACGCCGACGTAGATCGTCGCGAACTCCATGTTCGGCGACGTCCAGGTCCAGAACAGGCTCACCGGGCTCCCGTGGCGCGCGTCGTCGGGGATCGGCTCGTTGCCGCCCGGTTCGACGGCGATCACCTTGTCGCCGTAGAGGGAGATGCTCATCCACAGAACTGTCCACCGCCACGCAGATCACGGCAACGGGTACGGCCGCAATTAACAGCCTTGTCACCCGGCGGGCGCGGGTGGATGTGGAAAACTCTCCCGCATGGCTACCGGAACCCTGATCCTGATGCGGCACGGCGAGAGCACCTGGAACGAGTCGAACCAGTTCACCGGCTGGGTCGACGTCGATCTGACCGACAAGGGACGCGCCGAGGCCAAGCGCGCGGGGGAGCTTCTCGTCGAACACGACCTGCTGCCCGACGTGCTCTACACATCGCTCTTGCGCCGGGCCATCGCGACCGCGCAGATCGCGCTCGACGTCGCCGACCGGCACTGGATCCCGGTGGTCCGCGACTGGCGGATCAACGAGCGGCACTACGGCGCGCTGCAGGGCCTGGACAAGGCGGCCACCAAGGAGAAGTACGGCGACGAGCAGTTCATGCTGTGGCGTCGCAGCTATGACACCCCGCCGCCGGCCATCGAGCCCGACGCCGAGTACAGCCAGAGCAGTGATCCGCGCTACGCCGACCTCGATGCGGTGCCGCTGACGGAGTGCCTCAAGGACGTCGTCGAGCGGATGATCCCCTACTTCACCGAGGTCATCGCGCAGGATCTGCGCGCGGGCAAGACCGTCCTGATCGCCGCGCACGGCAACTCGCTGCGCGCGCTGGTCAAGCACCTCGAGCAGATCTCCGACGCCGACATCGCCGGGCTGAACATCCCCACCGGCAACCCGCGACGCTACGACCTGGGCGACGATCTGATGCCCGTCGGACCGGGCGCCTACCTTGATCCCGAGGCCGCTGAGGCGGGGGCCGCCGCGGTCGCCGCGCAGGGCGAGAAGAAGTAGTCCCGACCGCCGTCGAACCGGGTGCATGTCCGGATTCGCGGCGCTATCCTGGGATATGGCCCAGGACACACATTCGGAGAACGCAGCCGGTGACTCACGGGTCCGTGTCAAGCACTCACGGCCCCAGGAACGCTACGAGGCGTATCTCGGCGACGAGTACATCGGTTATCTCGACTACGTCGACGAGATCGAACAGGTGGTCATCACCCACACGGTGATCGCGGACCGGTTCAGCGGTCGCGGTCATGGTGGCCAGCTCGTACGCCACGTGCTCGACGACATCGCACCCACCCACAAACCGGTGGTGCCCGTCTGTCCGTTCGTGGCGCATTTCGTCGAGAAGAACCCCGCGTACGCATCGATGGTGGCCCAGATCAGCCGCTGAGCGTCGTGGCGCGGGTCACCGCCTGTCCGGGCGCGAGGGCGAACGGGAGAAATCGCGGTGAACTCCACCCCAACAAGGCAGACCTGGCTTGTTACGGCGGTCGCCAACAAGCATTCTTGCCCAGTGTCGTGTTCAGCCAACCGTAAGCTCCAGGGTCTGGATTTCACCGACTCTGGGCGAGCCGACCGTAGGCTGACCGCGTGACCGCAGTGATCGTCGCCGGAGTCGTGGTGCTGATCGGGATCGCCGGAGTGCTCGGCTGGCTGATCGGGAAGCGGACGACGCGTCGATCGGTCCGGTCCCCCGAGATCCTGCGGGCCACCACCACGCCCGCGCCGCGCACGGTCGCGACCCCGGACGCCCCGATCGGCGTCACCGCGGACAGCACCCTGGGCAACCGCCCCAACGAACTGCTCGAGCCGGGCACGGAGACCGTCGACGGCCGCATGTCCAAGGCCGCGCTGCTCGCCCTGGTGGTGCAGACCACCGAGGTCGGGATCGCCGTCGTCGACGAACACCGCGACGTGGTGATGTTCAACCGACGCGCGCACGAGCTCGGGCTGGTTCACGACCACCTCCTGGAGGACCAGGTCTGGGCCGCGTCGCGGACCGTCCTCGAGACCGGCGAGGACGTCGACGTCGAACTCACCCCGCACCACGCCACCAACGGGTTCATCTCCACCGGGCGGGCCGTCGCGCCGCCGGTCGCGGTGCGCTGCGTGATCCGGCTGGTCACCGACGGCACCGAGCGGTACGCCGTGGTCTACGGCAGCGACGACTCCGACAACATGCGCCTCGAGGCCACCCGACGCGACTTCGTCGCGAACGTCTCCCACGAGCTCAAGACGCCCGTCGGTGCGATCGGCCTGCTCACCGAGGCGCTGCTGGAGTCACAGGACGACCCCGAGTCGGTCCGGCACTTCGGTGAGCGCGTCATCACCGAGTCGACCCGCATGGGCAACATGGTCAACGAGCTCATCGCGCTGTCGCGGCTGCAGGGTGCCGAGCGCCTGCCTGACTCCGACGACGTCGACGTCGACGAACTCGTCGACGAGGCGATCCACCGCGCGCAGGTCGGCGCCGAGGCCGCGGGCATCTCGTTGAACACCGACCGGCCCAGCGGCCTGGTGGTGCGCGGCGATCGCACCCTGCTGCTCACGGCGCTGAACAACCTGATCGCCAACGCGATCGCGTACTCGCCGGCCAACTCGCCGGTGTCGGTGAGCCGCCGCGTGATCCCCGCGGGCTCAGATCCGGCGATGGTGGCCATCGCGGTGACCGACCGCGGGATCGGCATCGCCCCGCGCGATCAGGCCCGCGTGTTCGAGCGCTTCTTCCGCGTCGACAAGGCGCGGTCGCGGGCCACGGGCGGGACCGGACTCGGACTCGCCATCGTCAAACACGTCGCGGCGAACCACGACGGGTCGATCACCCTGTGGAGCAAACCCGGGACCGGCTCGACGTTCACGCTCGCGATCCCCATGTCTCGCGCCGGTGTCGGCGAGAAGACCATTCCTGCACCACGATTCACCACGGACAAGGACTCGGATCGCCGGGTTCTCGAGACGAAGGAACTGAACAGGTGACGCACGTCCTGATTGTGGAAGACGAAGAGTCTCTGGCTGATCCGTTGGCCTTCCTGCTACGCAAGGAAGGGTTCGAGACGACGATCGTCAACGACGGCTCGCGCGCCATCGGCGAGTTCGAGCGGGTCTCGCCCGACATCGTGCTCCTCGACCTGATGCTCCCCGGGGTGTCGGGGACCGAGGTCTGCAAGGCGCTGCGGCTCAAGTCCAGTGTCCCGGTGATCATGGTGACCGCACGCGACAGTGAGATCGACAAGGTCGTGGGCCTCGAACTCGGCGCCGACGACTACGTCACCAAGCCGTACTCGGCGCGTGAACTCATCGCGCGGATCCGTGCGGTGCTGCGCCGCGGCGTCGACACCGGTGACGACCTGGGACTCGACGGCGGTCTGCTCGAGGCCGGACCGGTCACGATGGACGTCGAGCGTCACATCGTGTCGGTGGAGGGGTCGACGATCACGTTGCCGCTCAAGGAGTTCGACCTCCTGGAGTACCTGCTGCGCAACGCGGGACGGGTGCTGACCCGCGGACAGTTGATCGACCGCGTGTGGGGTGCCGACTACGTCGGCGACACCAAGACGCTCGACGTCCACGTCAAGCGGCTGCGCTCGAAGATCGAGTCCGATCCGGGCAACCCCAAGCACCTGGTCACCGTTCGCGGCCTGGGTTACAAGCTCGAGCCCTGACGGGCGGCCTTCGCGAGTTCGACGGTGGCAGCACGCAACTCGTCGGCCGAGTCGAGGCGCTGCGCGTACCCGACCCGGGTGTGTGCCGGCTGCGGTCCGCGCGGTGTCGCGACCAGCAGGTCGAGGCCGTACCGGTCGGCGCCGGTGCAGCGCGCGCTCGTCGCATCGGGGTATCCGCCGAGGGCGCGGGCCATCGCCAGCAGTGACTCGGCGTGGTCGGCGTTGAGGTGCTCGATCGCCGGACCGGCGTGTGGGACAACGGGGTCGGGTTCGGCCGAGATGTAGTCGGTGCCGCTCGCGGAGTCCATGCGTCCGTAGCCCCCGACCCATCGGACGCGGTGCACGCGCAGCACCCACAGCGAGAAGTCGCTGTAGTCGACGTAGTACTTCGCCGCCGGGACGGCCGCGAGGTGCGCGGCGCGGGCCGCGTCGTACTCGTCGCCGACCGGGCGTTCCACCGCACCCGCGAGCGTCACCCGTCCGCTGGCCAGCGGGTCGTCGTCGGTGTCGGGGGTGACGATGGCGATGCTCGCCCGCGGGTCGCGGGCGAGGTTGCGACCGTGCTCGGCCATGTGCGACACGCACAGCACCGGTGAGCCCTCGTGTAGTCCGTAGGTGACGAACGAGGCCCAGGGGTCACCGTCTGCGGTGAGCGTCGCCAGGGTCGCGGTGGTGTTCGACGCCGCGAGGGTCCTGGCCTCCTCCGCCGGCGACGAGCGCGTGGGACGCAGGACGTCGGTCAGCGGCCCGGGGATCGTGGGGGCGTCGCCGGGGTCACCGTGATCGCGATTGGCCATGTTCTCTACTCCTCGGGAGTCAGCGCGTACTTGATGTCGCCGGTGCGTCGCTGCGTCGCGCGGGCGGTGGCCGGGTGGATCGCGATGAGGCCCAGGCCGTTGCGTCGGCGGCACGCCGCGGCGAGCTCGTCGTAGGCGGCCTGTCCGATCAGCTCGGTCAGCTCGGGGCCGTAGGACTGCCACACCTGCTTCTCGCCCACGTGCGCGTCGGGGGACCCCGAGCAGTACCACTTCAGGTCCTCGCCGCCCGAACCCCAACCACGACGGTCGAACTCGGTGATCGTGGTCTTGAGGATCTCGGTGCCGTCGGGACGTTCGACCCACGTCTGCTCGCGCCGGACGGGCAACTGCCAGCACACGTCGGGCTTGACCGTCAGCGGTTCGAGTCCCTTGCGCAGGGCCATCGAGTGCAGCGCGCAGCCCGCACCGCCGGCGAAACCGGGACGGTTGAGGAAGATGCAGGCGCCCTTGTGCTTGCGCGTCTTGACGGCCGGCTCGTCGTCGAGTTCGTCCTCCTCGAGGTAGCCGCGCTTGCCCAGCGGATCACGGCCGGTGCCCTTGTCGTAGAACTGCCAGTCGTCGGGCGTCAGCATCTTCATGCCGCGTTCGAGCCGTTTGCGATCGTCTTTGTCGGACAGATAGGCGCCGTGGCTGCAGCACCCGTCGTCCTCGCGGCCCTCGATGATCCCCTGGCATGCGGGCGTGCCGAACACGCACGTCCAATGGGACAGCAGCCACGTCAGATCGGCGCTGATGAGGTGTTCGGGGTCGGCGGGATCGATGAAATCGAACCACTCGCGCGGGAAGTCGAGCTCCACTTCCGGGGCGGGGGTGATCTTGTCCGTGGCTGCCTGCACAACTGACAACGGTAGACGCACTACCGTGTGGGGCGTGCGCTTAGGAGTCCTCGACGTCGGTAGCAACACCGTCCATCTGTTGGTGGTCGATGCTCACCGTGGTGGGCACCCCACCCCGATGAGTTCGACCAAGTCGACGCTGCGGCTGGCCGAACAGATCGACGCGGGCGGAAAACTCTCCCCGCTGGGCGCGACGAAGTTGATCGAGGCGGTCGAGGAGTTCACGACCATCGCCTCGAGCTCGGGCTGCGCACAGGTCATGGCCTTCGCGACGTCGGCGGTGCGCGACGCGACCAACTGCGACCGCGTTCTCGACGACGTCGAGAAGAGCACCGGCGTGCGGGTGGAGGTGCTGACCGGCGAGGACGAGGCCCGGCTCACGTCGCTGGCGGTACGCCGCTGGTTCGGGTGGAGTGCGGGCCGCATCCTCGCCCTCGACATCGGCGGCGGCTCGTTGGAACTGTCGAACGGGGTCGACGAGGAACCCGACGTCGCCCTGTCTTTGCCGCTCGGCGCGGGCCGGCTCACCCGGGAATGGCTGACCGAGGACCCGCCGGGCAAACGCCGCGTGGCGGTGCTGCGTGACTGGCTCGACGCCGAGTTGGCGGGCGCGGCGAAGGAGTTGAAGGCCGCCGGATCCCCGGATCTGGCCGTCGGGACGTCGAAGACCTTCCGATCCCTGGCCCGACTCACCGGTGCGGCGCCGTCGAGCGCGGGGCCGCGGGTGACGCGCACACTGACCAGCAACGGACTCCGACAGCTCATCTCGTTCATCTCCCGCATGACGGTCAGCGACCGCGCCGAGCTCGAGGGCGTCAGCGAGGACCGCGCCGGACAGCTCGTGGCGGGCGCGCTCGTCGCCGAGGCCTCGATGCGGGCGCTGTCGGTCGATACCCTCGAGATTTGCCCGTGGGCACTACGGGAGGGTGTCATCTTGCGACGGCTCGACGCGGGTGAGGCGATCTCGACCGACCCGGTGACCCCGGACGGCGCGGGCATCGACATCGCGGCGAGCGGGCGCGCGGGCGCACGATCCTAGGAAAGGCAGAACAGGAATGGCCAGAGAACCGGATGCGGATTCACGGCCGATCTCGGTGGCCGAACTCATGGCACGGGCTCGGGAGCTGGACGAGGCGCCGGCCGCCGACGCGGGCTCGGACGGGTCGGGACGTCGACGTCGCGGTGGCGCCGGATCGGTGTCGTTCGCGGAGCTGACCGGCGAGCTGCCCCGGGTGTCCGACACCCCCTCGGCCGACCCGGAGTCGCGGTTCGTCCCCACCGATTCGCCCACCGACGGGTCCGAGCGGCCACGCGCGCCGTTCCCGCGGTCCGAGCCGCCTCGACCCACCCGCGAGCCGGACGTCTTCCCGAGGTCGGAGGTCCCGGCGGCCCGACCGTTCGAACCCCCCACCCGTCAGGCCGCATGGGCCTCGCCCGACCGCGGTGCCCCCGAACGTCCGGTTCACCCCGCGACCCGCGACATCAGCAGTGGAGCCATCCGGGACCGTTTCCGCGACCAGCGGCGCGCCGTCGCCGAGGACGCCGTGGAGACCGGCATCATCCCGCGCGTCGAGGAGGCGCCGGAGGTCGATGCGTCGACACCGCCGACCGGCTCGCTCGACGGCGCGGACCTGGGCCACCTCACGCCGCAGGAGCGTGAACGCGAATTCGAGCGGTACCGCAACTTCGAGGACATCGACGACTCCGCCGAGACCGCACCCGAACCGAAGAAGAAGCGTGGCCGCCTCGGCGGTCTGCTCCGCGGCCGGTCCGAGTCCACCGACGAGGAGCCGCGCGACGCCGACGAGCGGCCCTGGTCCCGGTGGCCCGCCGACGACGCGGCCGCGACCGAGGAGGTTCGCGACCACCTGCGCGACTCCGGCGACCTCGACGTCGCCGACGACTCGGCCGAGCCGTTCCCCCGCGACGACGCGGCCCCGCGCCCGGCGCCGCCCGCCGACGGACGCCGTCGCAGGGATGCCGACGCCGAGACCCAGGTCGTCGACCTGGACAAGGCCCAGGTCGCCGCGTACGCCGATGAGCGGGACGCGCGGGATCGCCCGGCCGACGCCGCCGTCGACGAGCAGCCCCGCCGTCGCCGGGCCCGCACCGACGACGCCGACACGACCACCACGGAGACCTCCGACACCGAGGCGTCACCGGCACGGCAGTGGGCGATGCTCGGCGTCCAGGTCGTCGTCGGTCTCGTCGTGGGCGTCGGTCTGTTCCTCGGCTTCCACGAGTTGTGGAAATGGAACGTCTACTTTGCCCTGGTCCTGGCCGTCGTCGTCATGTTCGGCATGGTCACCACCGTGCACGTCGTGCGTCGCAGTCAGGACCTCATCAGCACCCTGCTCGCCCTGGGAGTCGGACTGATCGTCACGATCGGGCCGCTGGTGCTGCTCGCGTCGGGCAGTTGACCACCCCGGGGACGACGCCGGGGGGCACCACGTGAAGCTCGACATCCCCATCGGCCTGTCCACGGCATCGGTCTACCCGCAGAACACCGAGGCGGCGTTCCAGTACGCCAACGAACTGGGCTTCGACGGCGTCGAACTCATGGTGTGGGGGGAACAGGTCAGCCAGGACATCGACCACGTCCACTACCTGTCCGACCGCTACGCGATGCCGGTGCTGTCGGTGCACGCACCGTGTCTGCTCATCTCGCAGCGGGTGTGGGGTCGCGACCCGGTCGCCAAGCTGGCGCGGTCGGTGAGCGCCGCGCAGGAACTCGGTGCCTCGACCGTCGTCGTCCACCCGCCGTTCCGCTGGCAACGTCGTTACGTCAAGGGGTTCTCCGAGACCGTCGCCGAACTCGAGAGCGACAGCGGCGTCGCGGTGGCCGTGGAGAACATGTTCCCGATGCGCGCGGATCGCGTGTTCGGCAAGTACGAGCAGGCCGCCGACCGCATGCGTCGCCGCGGTGGGCCGGGGGCCAACCTGTCCGCGTTCGGCACGTCCATCGACCCCACCGACGACGGTTTCGCGAACTACACACTCGATCTCTCACACACGGCCACCGCCGGCGTCGACGCGATCGCCCTCTACGAGCGGATGGGCAGCCACCTCAACCACCTGCACCTCACCGACGGACTCGGAGCCGCGGTCGACGAACACCTCGTCCCCGGGGAGGGTTCGCAGCCGTGCGTGGAGATCTGCCGCCGTCTCGCCGACAGCGACTTCGCCGGCGCCGTCGTCCTCGAGGTCACCACCGGGTCGGCCCGCACCAAACCCGAACGCAGCGAGATCCTGGCGCGCTCACTGGCGTTCGCCCGTGAGCACCTCAAGCGGGCCTGAACGGCCCGTGTCCCAGACCACGACCCAGTACGAGAAGTCGAGAAGAGGAATCCCCGTGACGTCGGTGACCGACCTGGCCGACCTGCGGCCCGACCCCGCAGGTGACGGCCCCGACCGCCGCACCTACCGCATCGACATCAGCCCGGTGTTCACCATCGGACCCAAGGTGCACGGCGGTGTCCTGCAGGTGATCTCCGCGCACGCGGCCACCCGGGCGCTGCGCGAGACCGCCCCCGACGCCGACGGTGCGGACGCCGTCGCCGACCTGGTGCCGGTGGCCATCTCGACCGAGTACCTCGGTGCGCCCGACCCGGCCGAGGTCATCGTGCGCGCGCAGGTGCGCAAACGCGGCCGACGTATATCGGTGATGGACGTCGAGATCGCGCAGGGGAGTCGCACGCTGGTCCACTCGTCGGTGTCGATGGCGCGTCTCGACCACGGCGAGCCCCGACACGCCACGTCCGGCGCCCTCTCGGCGATGCCGCCCGAACCGCCCGCCGACGCGGTCACCGTCGACGGTTCCCCGCTCGCGTCGGTCATCAACCTCTCCGGCGCCATCGCCCTGGCCTACGACGCCGACTCGGCCCCGTTCGTCCGGGGCGAGGTCGGGGAGCCGGTCTTGCGCCTGTGGGCAAAGCCCCACGACGTCGAGCCAGACGCCTTCTTCGCGTTGCTGGCCGGCGACATCTCGGCGCCGGTGGTGATGAACCTCGGACTGTTCGGGTGGGCGCCCACGCTGCAGCTGACCACCTACGTCCGCCGGATGCCCGCGCCCGGTTGGCTGCGTGTGCAGGCGTCGTCGTCGGAGGTCGGGGCCGGCTGGTTCGAGGAGGACCATCAGATCATCGACTCCACCGGCGCGCTGGTGGCGCAGTCCCGACAACTCGCACTCATCCCGGACGACACCGCGGCGGCAACTGGAGGAAAGCAATGACACAGCGTGTGGCGATCATCGGCGGCGGCAAGATCGGTGAGGCCCTGCTCGCAGGCCTCATCGCGTCCGGACGCGCGACCAAGGATCTCGTCGTGGCCGAGCGCGCGTCGTCTCGCGCGCAGGAGCTGAAGGACGAGTACGGCATCCGGGTCACCGACGTCGCCGACGCGGTGGAGGGCGCGGCCATCGTCGTGCTCGCGATCAAGCCCGCCGACGTCGACGCGGTGCTCGAACTCGTCTCCGGTGTCGAGGACGCCGGCGAGACCGAGCGGCTGACGGTGACCCTGGTCGCAGGGCTGCCCACCCGGAAGTACGAGAGCGCCCTGCCCGCGGGTGCGCCCGTGGTCCGCGTCATGCCCAACACCCCGATGCTCGTCAACGAGGCGATGTCGGCGGTCGCGGGCGGCCGCTACGCCACGGAGAAGCACGTCGCGACCGTGGTCGGACTGCTCGAGTCGGTCGGCAAGGTCGTCGTGGTGCCCGAGAAGCAGATGGATGCGGTCACCGCGTTGTCCGGGTCGGGTCCGGCGTATGCGTTCCTCATGGCCGAGGCGATGATCGACGCGGGTGTCGGGCTGGGGCTGTCGCGGCCGGTGGCGACCGAACTCGCCGGCCAGACCATCCGGGGCGCCGGCGTCCTGCTGACCGATTCCGGGCTCTCTCCGGTCGATCTGCGTGCCGCGGTCACCTCGCCGGCCGGGACGACCGCCGAGGCCATCCGTCAGCTCGAGGCGAACGGGTTCCGGCACGGGTTCTACGAGGCGATGCGCGCCAACGTCGCGGCCAGTGTGGCGACCGCCGCGGCCCAGGCGGCCACCGGAGGAACCGAGCCGTCCGACCGCGACTGACGCGGTCGTCGCGACACACCGGAGCGTCCGGGGCAATCCGATCCGGTGCCGTCGTGGCCCTGATTCGGCCCATCTCGGACACGAACACGACGAATATCCAGTTCAGGGGCCTTCGTTACCGTGCGCCACGCCGACAAACGGGACGACACGCCGAAGATATCGGTCTGCTAACCGATAAATCTCGAAATGGTTACCCACTCACGTCGCATCAACCACATCCGCCACGCTAAGCTCCCCTCAGCACGTGCGTGTCTGGTGTCCGCAGGAGGGGAAGCCTGCGGCCGCGACGCGTGCACCGGAGGTATGTGAATTTCATGGCGTCTGCAAGCACGCCCGGCGATCGGAACAGCGCTGCAAGCGGTGGACCGATCGGCAACACGGGCTCAGGTACGCAGTTCCTCACCGTGGCCGAGGTGGCCGCGCTGATGCGAGTGTCCAAGATGACCGTCTATCGACTCGTGCACAACGGCGATCTGCCCGCTGTCCGCGTCGGCCGGTCGTTTCGGGTGCACGCAAAGGCGGTCCACGACTACCTCGAGACGTCGTACTTCGACGCCGGCTGAGCGATCTGCAGGTGACGACCGCCGGGGTGTGATTTCACCTCAGGCGTGACGAGCGGTAACGTGGTCCTCTGTTGTGTTCGCCGGGCTCTGCGGAAATCGTCGGCATGGCGGAAGCGCACGAGTGGAGCAATCCACTCCCGTGCGCACCCCGCGGCGCGACGCGCGCTCGTTGTTCCCAGACCAGTAGGACCGTTCGGTCAGATCGTGAGGATGCCCAGATGGGTTCGGTAATCAAGAAGCGCCGCAAGCGCATGTCGAAGAAGAAGCACCGCAAGCTGCTTCGTCGCACACGAGTCCAGCGCAGGAAACTCGGTAAATGAGTTCGTAGCGCCCGCTCGACCAAGGAACCCGCCGCATGTCGGCGGGTTTTTCGGTTTATGGTGGCGTCATGACCGACGCCGCGCAGTTGCCCAAGGTGGTCCTGGTGACCGGGGCGTCGACGTTCCTGGGTGGCTACCTCACCACCCGCCTGGCGCAGAACCCCGACATCGAGCGCGTGCTCGCCGTCGACTCGCGGGTGCCGACCAAGGACATGATCCGCCGGATGGGTCGGGCGGAGTTCGTCCGTGCCGACATCCGTCGACCGACCATCGCCAAGGTCATCGAGTCCGCCCAGGTCGACACCGTGGTGCACGCCGCCACGTCGGTGATGGACACGGTCGGGCACTCGCCGGCCATCAAAGAGCTCAACGTCGTCGGCGCGATGCAGGTGTGCGCGGCGGCCCAGCGGTCGCCGTCGGTGCGCCGTCTGGTCCTGCGATCGACCGGGATGGTCTACGGGTCCAGCGCGGCCGACCCGGCGCACTTCTCCGAGGACACCCGAGCCCGCGTCGATCCGACGAGCGGTTACGGCCGCGATCTGCTCGACGTCGAGTCCTACGCCCGTGGGCTGTCGCGGCGTAGGCAGGACATTGCGGTCACCATCCTGCGGCCGACGGCCATCCTCGGCCCCAAGATCTCGACCCGCATGAGCATCTACTTCTCGTCGCCGATCATCCCGGTGGTCATCGGGTACCAGCCGCGTCTGCAGTTCCTGCACGAGGAGGACGCACTGGCCGCACTCGAGCACGCGACCCTGCTGGGCAAGGCGGGCACGTTCAACCTCGCGGCCGACGGGGTGGTGTCGCTGACGCAGGCGATCCGTCGCGCCGGTCGCATCGAACTTCCGGTGCCCGCCAACCTGCTGGGGTCGGTGGCGGGGGTGTTCCGGAACATGCGGGTGGCGACGATGCACGGCGATCAGGCCAGCTACCTCACCTACGGGCGGGTTCTCGACACCACCCGGATGCGCGCGGAGTTGGGCTTCGCGCCGCGGTACACGAGCCTCGAGACCCTCGACGACTTCATCAGCCGCAGGCCGTTGGAGCCGGTGGTGTCGGCAGGCGCGTGGCACCGTCTCGAGCGACGGATCACCGAAACCGCACGCGCGCTCGTCTAGGGGCAGCACGCATCCCGCGTACCTTCTACACTGAACGCGAATCAGGGGTCGGTGCATCGCCTGGGCACACGGGGAATCGACGCGGAGAGGTTGTTGGGACATTGGTCAAAGGCAACGGCGCGTCCGATGCTCGTACCGCCAAGGTGATCCAGCTGTACGCCTCGCCCCCCGAGGCCCCCAGCCGCGAACAGGTCCGGCGGCGTCACCCCTCGCAGCAGAAGTCAACGGAACGAACCGATTCCGGTATCGAGCGGACTCCGGCGACGCCGCGCAGGCCGCGCGCCCCCCGACCCGCTCCGCCCCTGGCCGGGCGCCCCAACCCCGGCGGAGCCGGCCATCCCAACACCGACGATTTCCTCGCGGATCCGGCGGACGTCACGCCGATCAGCAAGGACATGGCGACCCGTCTCGACGCCGCCGGTCTGCCGGTCCGACCCACCGGGTCGCCGCTGTTCAGCCTGAGCGGCCTGCGTTCGACCGTCGCCGATTCGGTCATCGCCGGTGCCGGGTACCTGCGTGAGCGTCTGACGGGCGACTACGAGGTCGACGATTTCGGCTTCGATCAGCACTTCACCGAGAACGTCTTCCTGCCCGCGATGCGGGTGCTGTTCGACAAGTGGTTCCGCGTCGAGGTCACCGGCATCGAGAACATCCCGGCCGAGGGTGGCGCGCTGTTGGTCGCCAACCACGCGGGCACGTTGCCGATCGATGCCCTGATGACGTCGGTGGCCGTGCACGACCACCATCCCCAGCACCGGTTCCTGCGGATCCTCGCCGCCGACCTCGCGTTCGAATCGCCGTTCGTCGGACAGCTCGCCCGCCGAACCGGGTCTACGTTGGCCTGCACCGCCGACGCCGAGCGACTGCTGCGCGGCGGTGAACTGACCGGCGTGTGGCCGGAGGGTTTCAAGGGCGTCGGCAAGCTCTACAAGGACCGCTACAAGCTGCAGCGTTTCGGTCGCGGTGGCTTCGTCACCACCGCGCTGCGTGCGGCCGTGCCGATCGTCCCGGTGTCGATCGTGGGCTCGGAGGAGATCTATCCGATGCTCAGCGACCTCAAGCCGCTGGCGCGCCTGGTCGGGCTTCCCTACATCCCGGTGACGCCGACGTTCCCGGCGCTCGGTCCGCTCGGCCTGGTCCCGCTGCCGTCCAAGTGGCACATCCACTTCGGCAAGCCGATCGAGACGAGCCAGTACGACGAGCAGGCCGCCGACGACCCCATGGTCGTCTTCGACCTCACCGACCACGTCCGCGAAGAGATCCAGCAGACGCTGTTCCGGATGCTCAGTCGCAGAGGCTCGGTCTACTTCGGCTGATTCCGTCCACAACGGTCACCTTGGGTCCGCCATCCGCACGCAGTGCACAGATGGGCTCTCAGGGGTGACCTTTCTGGCGCGGAGCGCGGTGACGTCGATCTCGAACCAACTCGATCACCAGTTTTTCTCCGGCGGCCCAGTCGTGGACAACGTCGCGGTAGGTGAACCTGATCGGGATGTAGCCCAGGCGGATCGCTTCCCGGTCCCGCCGGCGGTCGGTCGCGAATCCGTTTGTGTTGCTGTGGAACTCCTCGCCGTCGATCTCGAGGATGAGTCGATCGCCGACGAGGAGGTCCACCTGTCCGACCCTGGGTATCCGGACCTGAGGCCGAACCGGGATACGTAACCCCCGAAGTCGCAGACGCACCATCGTCTCGGTCCCGGACTGCGCCCGACCATCGCAGACGTCCAGAAGCCGGCGGGTCGTCGCGGGTGCCTCGGCCAGAGTGCGCCTCAACTCGGCCGTGCTCAAACGGCCCGAGTTCAGAAGGGAGTCGCACACGACGACGAAACCTTCGGCATCGAGACAGCGCGCCGCATGCAGGAGCGAGGTGGAGATGTCGTCCACGGCGCCCGCCTCAGCCTGCGGCCGACCGGATCGGCTGCAGAAGGGCCCAGCACTCCGTGAGTTCTTCGAGTTCGCGCGAGCGTGCACGCTCATGGGATGTTCGGGGACCCAGACGCCGTGCATCCGTAAAGCCGACACGCAGCTCAACACCCCTCCGCGCCGGACCGCTGCGACAACCGAGGGATCGGCGAAACGAGTCGCGTACCAACCGCGCCGCAGTTGCACCAGGTCCCCGTCCTGGATTCGTCTCCGGGCTTGAGACTGCGTGAGCCCTCGCTGCAGCAGGTCCCGCCACGTGTAAACCCCGATGTCCTTCATGGTGGACAGTCTTGGCCCGCGCGCCGACGTGATGGCCTCTCCGGACGCACCTGTCCACAGGCGTCACCGTGGCGGGTGTATCTGTGCACACAGTGCGGATCGTGAGACAGACGTGACGGTTATGGCGGGGGTCAGTCGCGGAACTTGCGGACCGCGGCGACCGCGCCACCACCGGCGGCGCCGAGCAGGACCGCGGTGGGCAGACCGATCTTCGCGGCCTTGCGGGCGGTGCGGTAGTCACGGATCTCCCAGCCGCGCACCCGGGCGACATCGCGCAGGTCGGCGTCGGGGTTGATCGCGACGGCGGTCCCGCACAGCGACAGCATCGGGACATCGTTGTGCGAATCGGAGTACGCCGTGCATCGCTTCAGGTTCAGGCCCTCGCGAATGGCCAAGGTGCGCACCGCATGTGCCTTGCCGAGGCCGTGCAGGATGTCGCCGACGAGGCGTCCGGTGAACTTGCCGTCGACGCTCTCGGCGACCGTCCCGAGGGCGCCGGTCAGGCCGAGGCGGTCGGCGATGGTCTGGGCGAGCTCGACCGGCGTCGCCGTCACGAGCCAGACCTGCTGGCCGGCGTCGAGATGCATCTGCGCGAGGGTCCGCGTGCCCGGCCAGATCTTGTCGGCGATGGTCTCGTCGAAGATCTCCTCGCCGAGCCTGCGCAGTTCCTCGGTCGAGCGGCCGGCGATGAACGACAACGCCTTCTCCCGACCAGAGGCGACGTCGTCGGCGTTCTCCCGTCCGGTCACCCGGAATTTCGCCTGCGCCCAGATGAACTCGGCCATGTCGCGGTAGGAGAAGTAGTCGCGGGCGGCGAGGCCGCGGGCGAAGTGCACGATCGACGCGCCCTGGACCAGGGTGTTGTCGACGTCGAAGAACGCGGCCGCGGTCAGGTCCGGCGGGACGTCGGTCGGGGCGCCGGGTTCGTCGCTCTCGCCGTCGTCGAGTCGGGTGCGCTTCTGCAGCGTCGCGTAGGCGGCCTGGGCGCTGGCCTCACCGGCCAGCGAGTGACGGAGTTCGGCGGCGGACTGCCGGAACCGGCCGACCCGACCCGAGCCGGAGGAACGACCGGCGCGCGAGGTGATCCAGTGGCTGACGGTCCCGCCGGCGTCGCGCTCGTCCGAGGAGTCGGAGCTCGCGTCGGGGTCCGGTCCGGCCAGGACCTCCTCGGAATCGGCGACACCGCCGTGCTCCGGGTCCGGGCCGGTCTCGCCGGGCGTATCGGTCACCCCATCGCCTCCTGCTCGCTCACGGCCCCAGCGTAGTCGCACGGCCAGGGCGCACCGGAGAAAAGGTGGCGTGCGTCGCGGGTGCACAATCGGATCCGTGGTCGTCACCCTGCTCACCCGTGCCGGATGTCCCGCGTGTGCCCGCGCGCTCGCCGAGTTGCGCGACGTGTGCGCCGGGTACGACGCGCCCCTGACCGTCGTCGACGTCGACGAGGCCGCCGCGCAGGACCCGGAACTGCGCGCCGAGTTCGGCGACCGGTTGCCGGTGGTGCTGCTCGACGATCGCGAACACAGCTACGGCGAGGTGGACCTGCCGCGGCTGCACCGGGATCTGAGCGCGGAGGGGACGTGACCCTTTTGTGAACGCATTCACAAGCGGTATACGCTCGATTCGGTTATCCGCGCCGCCAACGACGACGGGCGTGGACACGATGAGTCGGAGCCAGTAGATGCCCAGATCACCCGAAGAGAACGGATCGTCCATCCCGGACGCGTCGGTCGCCCGGTTGGCCACCTACCTGCACGTGTTGCGCCTGTTCAGCGAGCACGGCGTGCTCATCACCTCCAGCGGACAGCTCGCCACCGCCGCGGGCGTCAACTCCGCGATCCTGCGCAAGGACCTCTCCCACGTCGGTGCGAACGGAGTGCGCGGCGTCGGCTACGACGTCCGGCGACTCACCGCCCGCATCGCGCTGGCCCTGCACACCGAGGACACCCACAACGTGGCGTTGGCCGGTGCAGGCTTCCTCGGCCGGGCCCTGCTCGCCCACACGGGTCTGGGCCGCGGATTCACCGTCGTTGCGATGTTCGACACTGACCCCGACCTCATCGGTACGACATTTCCCGCGGCCGGTGTTGAACTGACCGTGGAACCGATGACCGATCTCGCCGAACACTGCGCCGCGAAAGGTGTCGACATCGCCGTCGTGGCGACGTCGGACGCGATCGCGCAGCAGACTTGCGACGCCTTCGTGCGCGCAGGTGTCCGGCAGATCCTCAACTTCACGACGGTGTCGTTGCACACCACCTCCGACGTCCACATCCGTCCGGTGGATCTCGCCCTCGAGCTCCAGGTCCTCGCGTTCAACGCGTCACGCAACGCCGGTGAGGAACTGACCACGAAACCCGCCGCCGACTCGGCTCCCCAGATGTCGACGGCCCAGAGATCGGTAGCAGTGTGAGTATCTTCCTGTTCGGTGTGTCCCACCGCAGCGCGCCCGTGTCGGTGCTCGAGCGGCTGGCCATCTCCGACGACGCCCGCCCGAAGCTGGTCGACGCACTGCTGGAGACGCCGCAGATCTCCGAGGTGATGATCGTCTCCACCTGCAACCGCGTCGAGATCTACGCCGTCGTCGACGCCTTCCACCCCGCCCTCGAGGCGGTGGGCGCGGTCATCGGTGAGCACTCCGGGATGACCGTCAACCAGATGACCAGCCACGCCTACGTCCGGTACTCCGAGGCCGCGGTCGAGCACCTGTTCACCGTCGCCGCCGGTCTGGACTCGATGGTCGTCGGCGAGCAGCAGATCCTCGGCCAGATCCGCGCGGCCTACGCCAGCGCCGACGAGAACTCCTCGGCCGGACGCGTCCTGCACGAGCTCGCACAGCAGGCGCTACGGGTGGGCAAGCGCGTCCACAGCGAGACCGGCATCGACCGCGCCGGGGCATCGGTCGTCTCGGTGGCCCTCGAGCGCGCCAAGACGCTGCTGGGCAGCCGCGGTGAGCCGGGGACGATCGACTCGGCCGTGGTCCTGGGTGCCGGCGCGATGGGTGGCCTCGCGGCCGCGCATCTGGCCCGCGACGGCGTCACCGAACTGCGTGTGGTCAACCGCACCACCGAGAAGGCCGAACACCTCGCGGCCAACGTCGCCAAGAACCACGGCGTGCGTGCGTCCGCGGTCCCGATGTCCGGACTCGCAGGTGCGCTGGCCGACGCCGACGTCCTGGTGAGCTGTACCGGCACGGTGGGCTCGCTGGTGACCGTCGGTGAGGTGCATTCCGCCCTCGCCGCCCGCACCCAGTCGACCCCGCTGGTCATCTGCGACCTCGGACTGCCCCGCAACGTCGATCCGGCCGCCGCCCGGCTGCCCGGCGTGCACATCGTCGACATCGAGGGACTGCGCGGCGACGGCGCCACCCAGGCCGCCGCGGCCGACACCGCCGCCGCCCGCGACATCGTCGCCGGCGAGCTGGCCGACTACCTGACCCATCAGCGCCAGGCCGAGGTCACCCCGACCGTGACCGCCCTCCGACAGCGCGCCGCGGAGATGGTCGAGGCCGAGATCATGCGGCTGGAGACCAAGCTCCCCGGCCTCGACGACCCGCAGCGCGACGAGGTCGCCAAGGCGGTCCGTCGCGTCGTCGACAAGCTGTTGCACGCACCGACGGTGCGGGTGAAGCAGCTCGCGTCGACCCCACAGGGCGATCACTACGCCGAGGCCCTGCGCGAACTCTTCGAACTCACTCCCGGTGCCGCCGAATCGGTCTCGGCGCCCGAGACCGGACTGCCCGGTGAGATGCGCGCACGAGGCGACCGTTGACGATAAGGATCGGCACGCGGGGATCGCTTCTCGCGAGGACGCAGTCGGGGGTCATCCGCGATCAGCTGATCGCTGCCGGACACCCGGCCGAACTGGTCATCGTGACGACCGCGGGCGACCTGTCGGCGGCACCGGTGGCCGAGATCGGCGTCGGTGTGTTCACCACCGCCATCCGCAACGCCCTGCACGCCGGTGAGATCGACGTGGCGGTGCATTCCTACAAGGATCTGCCCACCGCGCCCGACCCGGTGTTGACCATCGCAGCGGTGCCGCCGCGCGAGGACTCACGCGACGCGCTCGTCGCGTCCGGGGGACGCGTGTTGGGCGAGCTGCCTCCCGGTTCGACCGTAGGCACATCGGCGCCGCGGAGGGCCGCGCAGCTTAACGCACTGGGTCTCGGTTTGGAAATCCGCCCCCTACGAGGCAACCTAGATTCTCGGTTGGGCAAAGTCGCCAGCGGTGAGCTCGATGCAGTGGTTGTGGCCCGTGCAGGGTTGGTTCGAATCGGTCGTGCCGATGAGGTCACCGAGGCGTTCGATCCGGTGGTGCTGCTACCGGCACCCGCACAGGGCGCTCTGGCTGTGGAGTGCCGCTCCGACGATGCCGAACTGGTGAGCATTCTCGCCGAGTTGGACGACGCCCCCACGCGGGCAGCGGTCGACGCCGAGCGCGCAGTGTTGGCGGCCCTCGAGGCCGGGTGCACTGCTCCGGTCGGAGCGATCGCCGAGGTGGTGGAGTCGATCGACGACGACGGGCGCATTTTCACCGAGCTGTCGCTGCGTGCGGCGGTCGCGGCCGAGGACGGATCCGAGGTGATCCGATCGTCGGTGGTGGGCCCCGTGGACAACGCCGCGGCGCTCGGTCGGGAACTCGCCGCAGAACTACTGGATCGCGGGGCCGCCGAGGTCATGCGCAGCCGGTAGCCACACCAGCAGGCCCTGGAACGGGTCGCAGAAAGCGCAAACGTATGAGCCGCATGAAGAAGGCACATCCGGGTCGGATCCTGTTCGTGGGATCGGGCCCAGGAGATCCGGCGCTGCTGACGGTACGCGCCCGAGATGCCATCGAGAACGCCGGCACGGTGTTCGTCGATCCCGATGTCCCGGCCGGTGTGATCGCCCTGATCGGCGCCAACGTGGCCCCGGAACCGACCGCACCCGCTGCCCCGGTTGCCGTCGACGAGACCGCGGACGACTCCTCGCCCACCGGGCCCGTCGCGGTCGAGAACGACTCGATCGTGGACCCCGAGCAGACCGGCGCGGTGGTTCGTCCGGCGCTCGGTGATCCGACCGAGGTGGCCAAGACCCTCATCGCCGTGGCCAAGGGCGGCGACGACGTCGTCCGCGTGGTCGCCGGTGATCCCCTGACCACCGACTCGGTCCTGGCCGAGGTCAACGCCGTCGCGCGCACTTCGATCGGCTTCGAGGTCATCCCCGGACTGCCCGCCGCCGCGGCCGTCCCCAGCTACGCGGGCATGCCGCTCGGCTCGGGTCACACCGAGGCCGACGTCCGCGGCGAGGTGGACTGGGCCGCTCTGGCCGCGGCCCCCGGACCGCTGGTGCTGCACGCCACGGCCGGCCATCTCGCGGAGACCGCGAGCGCGCTGACCGAACACGGTGTCGCGGCGCAGACCCCGGTCGCGGTGACCGTCAACGGCACCACCTGCCAGCAGCGCACCATCGAGGCGACGCTGGCCACCCTCAACGACAAGGGCGCGGGCCTGCAGGGCCCGCTCATCGTCACCATCGGCAAGGTCGTCACCCAGCGCAGCCGACTCAGCTGGTGGGAGTCGCGCGCACTGTACGGCTGGACCGTGCTGGTGCCGCGTACCAAGGACCAGGCCGGCGACATGAGCGATCGGCTCGTCGTGCACGGCGCGATGCCGATGGAGGTCCCCACGATCGCAGTGGAGCCGCCACGAAGTCCGGCGCAGATGGAGCGCGCCGTCAAGGGGCTCGTCGACGGTCGCTACCAGTGGGTCGTGTTCACCTCCACCAACGCGGTGCGTGCGGTGTGGGAGAAGTTCGCCGAGTTCGGTTTGGACGCACGCGCTTTCAGCGGCGTCAAGATCGCCTGCGTCGGTGAGGCGACCGCGGCGAAGGTGCGCACCTTCGGCATCAACCCCGAGCTGATCCCGAGTGGCGAGCAGTCGTCGCTGGGCCTGCTCGACGACTTCCCGCCTTACGACGACGTCTTCGACCCGGTCAACCGGATCCTGTTGCCGCGTGCGGACATCGCGACCGAGACGCTGTCGGAGGGTCTGCGCGAGCGGGGCTGGGAGATCGACGACGTCACCGCGTACCGCACGGTCCGCGCGGCGCCGCCGCCGGCCACGACCCGCGAGATGATCAAGACCGGTGGGTTCGACGCGGTCTGCTTCACCTCGAGCTCCACGGTCCGCAACCTGGTCGGCATCGCCGGCAAGCCGCACGCGCGCACCATCGTCGCGTGCATCGGACCCAAGACGGCCGAGACGGCGATCGAGTTCGGGCTGCGCGTCGACGTCCAGCCGGAGACCGCGTCGGTCCCCGACCTGGTCGAGGCGCTGGCCGAGCACGCCACCCGACTGCGCGCCGAAGGGGCACTGCCTCCTCCGCGCAAGAAGGCCCGTCGCTCGCGGTCATGACCCGACCGGGTCGACTCGCGCGCCGGAGGTCAGCGCCAGTAGGCCAGCAGCAGTCCGAGCGTGCTCGCGATCAGGACACGGGGGTCCGTGCGGGCGACCGTGTCGGCGTCGAGGTCGATGGTGATGTCCCGACGCGGGTCGAGGTGTCGGATCCGGTACTCCATCACGCCGACCCGTACCCCGTTCGCGTCACGGATGATCAGGCGCCCGCGGCGCTTGAACAGCAGGACCGGCGAACACAGCACGGCGGCCACGGCGCCGACGACGATCACCGTCGGGTTGTCGTCGAGGTCGGCGGCGTCGCCGACCAACGATCTCACCGGACCGAGCAGAACACGGTGGATCAGTCCGTCGCGGAGTGGCTCGGTGATCGTGAACAGCGGAGATCCATCCGGCGCGTGGACGTTCCAGCGCGTGCGGACGCACCCTGACCAGAAGCTCGTCTTCAGGGTCGCCACGTCGCGTCCCTGTGCGTCGATCACCCGATGGGGATCCCACGGTCGGAAGGGCCTGCCCTCTCCGATCTCGATGCATCGCCGGCCGTCGGTCCAGTTCACGTCGGCGCGTGTCCTGCGCAGCGTTGACTCGTGGGCTCCGAGCGTGAGCAGTGGGTATTCGTTCCCCACCGGGTCGGTTCCGCGGATCTCGGCCATGTGTTCCGTGGAGTGCAGGAACGTGACGAGATGCGCGCGACGGCCAAACCGGCCGATACGGCGTTCGCGGGTCCTGCCGGTGACAGTCGATGTCTGCTGTGGCATGTGTGCGTCCCGTCGTCGGTGGTCCTTCGACGATTAAGATGGCCGCGACGCCGCGAATGTTCCTCGCGGGCGGCGAATCGTAGGGTGGACTGATGACCGACCGCCCGTACATCCGGCCCCGTCGTCTGCGCACCACCCCGGCGATGCGTCGTCTGGTGGCGCAGACCTCGCTGGAGCCGCGGCACCTGGTGCTGCCGGTCTTCGTCGCCGACGGCCTGTCCGAGCCCAACCCGATCGCGTCGATGCCGGGTGTCGTCCAGCACACCATCGACTCGGTGCGCAGGGCCGCGGCCGAGGCCGTCGAGGCCGGTGTCGGTGGGCTGATGCTCTTCGGGGTGCCGGCCGCCGGTGACAAGGACGTGACCGGTTCGGGGGCCGACGATCCTGACGGCATCCTCAACCGCGCGTTGGCCGCGCTGCGATCCGACCTCGGCGATTCGACGGTGCTGATGGCCGACACGTGTCTCGACGAGTTCACCGATCACGGGCACTGCGGCGTCCTGGACGACGCAGGTCGCGTCGACAACGACGCCACCCTCGAGCGCTACGTCTCCATGGCGCTGGCGCAGGTCGAGGCGGGCGCGCACCTGCTGGGGCCGAGCGGGATGATGGACGGCCAGGTCGGGGCGATCCGCGCTGCGTTGGATGACGCCGGTCACACCGATGCCGGGATCCTCGCCTACACGGCCAAGTACTCGTCGGCCTTCTACGGACCGTTCCGCGAGGCGGTCGGGAGCTCGTTGCAGGGCGATCGACGCACCTACCAGCAGGATCCGGCCAATCGCGACGAGGCCATCCGCGAGCTCGAACTCGACCTCGCCGAGGGCGCCGACATCGTGATGGTCAAGCCAGCGATGAGCTATCTCGACATCGTGCGTGACGTCGCCGAAGCGGTGGTCGTGCCGGTCGCGGCTTACCAGATCTCCGGCGAGTACTCGATGATCACCGCCGCCGCCGAGCGAGGCTGGATCGACCGCGATGCCGCCATCCTCGAGTCGTTGACCTCGATCCGTCGGGCCGGCGCAGACATCGTGCTGACCTACTGGGCAACCGAGGTCGCTGCCCGGCTCCACTAGTCTGGGGCCATGTCTCAACCCCCGAATCCGTGGCCCCAGGGCTCGTGGCCCCCGGATCCGTCGAACAACAAGGGTGACTCGGGCAAGCCGACCCTGGTCAACTCGATGGCCATCGCGACCGAGCTGTGGTTGGTGGTGGTGTTGTGCCAGATCATCGCGTCGATCGCCGAGTACTCCACGGTCACCGACTCGTTCCGCGACTCCGTGCGCGAGACGTCCGGCGCGTCGGCGAGTGAGGTCGACCTCGTCACGTCCAGCGGGTTCCTGGTCGGTGTGTTCGTCGTCGCGACCGCGATCATCGCGGCCGTGTCGCTGCTCATCGTCTGGCTGGCCCGTACCGGCCACAACTGGGCGCGCCTGGTGCTGTCGTTCTTCAGTGCGTTCCTGGTGGTCCAGGCCGTGTTGGCGCTGTTCGGTGACAACGGCGCCACCTGGGCCACGATCCCCACGGTGATCGGTGGGGTGGCCGCGCTCGGGGCCGCCTACCTGCTGCTGCAACGCGAGACCGAGACCTACTGCAAGGCGATGGCGACATATCGCAAGTCCGGTGGAACGCCGCCTCCCGGTCCCGGGTGGCCGCCGAACGGTGGTCCGCCGCCGAACCAGTACTTCCCGCGCGGTCAGTATCCCCAGCAGGGACCGCAGCAGGGGTCGTACCCGTATCCGCCGCACGATGATCGGCGTGACGACTCCGGGGGCAACCGATGACGGAACCCGGCCCCGCGGCGCCCTCGCTCGCGGTCTGGGCGGTGCGTCTGTGGATGGCCTCGGGCGTGCTGTTCCTCGCCTCGGCGGCGTGGTTCCTGATCATCGGGATCGGTAGCACCAACGCGTTCGGTATCGGCCTCGGCGTGGTCAGCGCGGGTGTGGGCGTGGGGATGTTGCTGCTGACCCGGCGGACCGGCTCCGGCGATCCGCGCTGGCGGTCGGTGCTCGCCGTGCTGTCGTTGACGGTCACCGTGCTCGGCATGCTGATGGCGGCGCTGTTCCTCGACCCGTTCCTGTTGATCAGCGGGATCGTCGGGTTGGTCGGGTCGATGATGGCGTACCGACCGGCCGCCGAGCCGTGGTTCACCCGTGGGGGTGTCGGTGGCTGACGCCCCCGATTCCCCCGACGTGCCCGGGTCCGGCGAGTGGAACACCTCGGTGGCGCCGGGCCGAGTGCTGTTCCGGGAGAACGGCGGCAGTTGGTGGGTCGTCTCCATCGGCCCGATCCTCGTGGCCGCGGTACTGCTCATGGAACTGTTCGGTGGGGGACAGGTGCACTGGCCCGTGCTGTCGATCTTCCTGGTCATCATCACCGGCTTCTCGGCGATCCAGGTCTACGCGGCGCGTCAACACGTCGGCGTCGTCCTCACCGACACGACCCTGCGGCAGGGCACCCGCACCATCGCCCTGGCCGACATCAAACGCATCTACCCGGAGAACACCAACCCCGAGCCCGAGAAGTGGGAGAGCGCACCGGCCATCGGCGAACTCCGCGCCGTACCGCGTCGTCGTACCGGGATCGGCGTGCGAATGACGTCGGGCAAGCTCGCGCAGGCATGGGCCCGCGATCACCATCGTCTGCGTACCGAACTCGCCGAGGCCCACCTGGCCATGCAGCTGGGCCTTCCGCCGCGGGACGACACGTGACCCCGGGCCGCCGCAGACTCGCCGCCCTCGTGGGCATCCTGGTCGGGATCGCCCTCGTGGTGGCGGCGGTGCTGTTGTGGCGCAGCGGCATCGAGACGAGCAGCTATCCGCCGGTGGAACTCGGCGGAACGGTCGTCTCCGGTCCGTACGAACTCACCCGGTATTCGGGAAGCCGGCTCGGAGGAGCCACCGTGGTCGCGCTCGCAGCGCTGCTCGTCCTGGCGTTCTCGGTACGAGCAGCACTGCGCCGCTGACTCCGCTGCGGAGGGTCAGTGCATCGTCACCGTCAGCAGCGCCTCGGGGACACCGAACGCGTCGACGAGGGTCTTGGCGTGCGGACGCAGCTGCTTGCACAGGTCGTTGACGCCACGACGGATGGCCTTGGCGCGCTCGACGGAGATGTGGCGGTGCATCAGGAACCAGTCCAGGTCGTTCTCCAGCGCGGAGTACACGAACAGGTCGCAGACGGTGCCGAGCAGGTCGGTCGCCGCCTTGCTGTCACACCCCTCGATGCCCTCGATGAACGCCTCCAGCACAACGCGTTCCATGTGTGCGTGGCCCACCTTCAACAGGTGGTCCTGGGCCGCGTTGAACACCTCGAACGGGTCGTTGCCCTCCTCGGTGGCGCGACGCAGACGGTTGGCGCAGGTGCGCAGCAGGTGGTCCTCACGGTTGCGGAACAGTCGGATCTGCGTGCCGCGGTTGGCCAGTTCCGATTCCTCGGTGTCCTCGTCGGACGAGTCCATCAGCGTCTGCACGACCTGGCGGGCCGCCGACTTCTCCAGGACGACGTCGCGCGCCATGTTCGCGATGAAGCGCGCCCAGCCGACCGTGTTGAGGCCGCGAACGTCCTCGGCGTAGGCCGAGAGCAGTTCCTTGGCCAGCAGCTGGGTCAGGACGGTGTTGTCGCCCTCGAACGTGGTGAAGACGTCGATGTCGCCGCGCATGATCGACAGCTGGTTCTCGGCGAGGTACCCGGCGCCACCGCATGCCTCGCGTGCGACGTTGATGGAGTGCGACGCGTGCCAGGTGGTCATGGCCTTGAGGCCGGCGGCGAGGCTCTCGAGCTGACGCTGACGGCCGGCGAACGAGTCGTCGCCTTCGGTCGACTCGGGGTTCGCGGTCTGCACCTCGTGCAGTTCCTCGGTCACCTCGTTCTGCGCGAAGTTCAACGCGTACGACTTCGCGATGAGCGGCAACAGCTTCCGCTGGTGCGCGAGGTAGTCCATGATCACGATCTCGTCGTCGGAGTCGGGCGCCTCGAACTGCCGGCGGGTCAATCCGTAACGAGTGGCGATCGCGAGTGCCTTGCGACCGGCCGCGCCTGCGGTGGCCGCGACGCTGATGCGCCCGCGGATCAGGGTGCCGAGCATCGTGAAGAAACGACGGTTCTCGTTCTCGATCGGCGAGTGGTACGTGCCGTCGGCGTCGACGTCGGCGTACTTGTTGAGCAGGTTCTCACGCGGGATCCGCACGTGATCGAACCGCAGCCGACCGTTGTCGACACCGGCCAGGCCGCCCTTGGGGCCGTCGTCGGCGATGCTCACGCCGGGGAGGGCGTTGCCCTTGTCGTCGCGGAGCGGCACCACGAAACAGTGGACTCCGCGGCCGGTGGGCTCCTCGCCCGGGCCGCCGGTCACGAGCTGAGCGAACACCGAGGCGACGGTGGCGTGCTGAGCCGCTCCGCCGATGTAGTCCTTGGTCGCAGACTCGGTGGTCGAGTGGACGATGAACTCGTCGGAGTCGGCGTCGTAGGTGGCGACGGTCTCGAGTGCCTGCACGTTCGAGCCGTGCCCGCTCTCGGTCATCGCGAAGCAACCGAGCAGGTCGAGATTGATGAGGTCGGTGACGTAGCGGTCGTGGTGCCGCTGGGTGCCGAGGTTCTCGATGGCACCGCCGAACAGGCCCCACTGGACGCCTGCCTTGACCATCAGCGACAGGTCGGCGTACCCGAGCATCTCGATGCTCGTGATCGCGGCACCCACGTCGCCGGTTCCCCCGTGCTCCGGGCGGAAGCCCGCCGCGGCGAAGTCCAACTGCGCCAGTTCACCGAGCTTGGCGAATGTGGCGTCGCGCGCCTCCTGCATCGACAGCGTCGGATCCGGCAGCAGGTCGGTGCGGTCCATGTGGGTGCGGGCGTAGTTGCGGACGTCGCGCCACTTGCCGTCGAGCGTGTACTTCAGGTTGTCGACGACCAACCCCTGGTCGGCCACTTCGCCGTGGTCAGGCGACGTGACATCGGATGAACGATCTTCGGGCTGCGTTGCCTGGGTGACGGTCATGCCTCCGATATTACTGGCGGGTAACCCCGACGGCACGGCGTTGATGATCACAAATACCGCCGTATTCGTGACAAGGGTCGCCCGATGGTCACGGAATAGGCACGACGCGTTTCGCCGATTGCACGGCAGGCTGTTGCTGGGTGATGCAGTGCACCCCGCCGCCGCGGGCGAAGAGCGGTCGGGCGTCGATGCCGACGATCGCCCGTCCCGGGTAGGCATCGGCGAGGATCGCTGCGGCCGCATCGTCGCGGGGGTCGTCGAAGCGGCAGGCGATGACGGCGTCGTTGATCACGAGGTGGTTGATGTAGCTGTGGTCGACGAACCCCTCACTGTCGGTGAGTCCCTCCGGTGCCGGCACGCCGATGATGTCGAAGGCGCGTCCCTGCGCGTCCCTCGCGTCGGCCAGCACCCGCATGATCTCGGCGGACACCGCGTGATCGGGATGGGCGGGGTCGGTCTGCTCGTGCACCAGCACCGTGCCCGGTGTGGGGATGGCCGCGACGATGTCGACGTGGCCGCGCGTCCCGAACGTCTCGTTGTCGCGGGTCAGGCCGTAGGGCAGCCAGATGGCGGTGGTGGTCCCGATCGTGCGCGCCAGCTCCGCCTCCACCTGCGCGGCCGTCCAGTCGCTGTTGCGCCCCTGGCCCAGCTGAACCGACTCGGTGAGCAGCACGGTGCCGCTGCCGTCGACCTGGATGCCGCCGCCCTCGTTGATCATCGGCGACGTGATCAGCTCGGCGCCGGACAATTCGGCGATCAGCTTCCCGATGTGCTGGTCCTTGCCCCAGGTGGCCCACTCGGCGGCGCCCCAGCCGTTGAACACCCAGTCGATTGCGCCGAGGCGGCCCGATTCGTCGTCGACGACGAAGGTCGGTCCGATGTCGCGAGCCCACGCGTCGTCGAGCGGTGCCTCCACGATGGTGATCTCCGACGACAGGTAGCGCCGGGCGTGGTCGATCTCGCCGGGATCGACCAGCACCGTGACGGGTTCGTGGTCGGCGATGGCGTGTGCGACCTCCGCCCAGGTGCGACGGGCCTCGTCGCGCTCGGACTCGGTGTCGCCCAACGAGTATCCCGTCACCGGGTAGGCCATCCACACCCGCTCCTGGGGTACGCCCTCGGCGGGTTGCCGCCAACTCACGGGGTCACCGGCGCGGTCAGCGACGAGTAGGTGTCGGGACGGCGGGTCTTCAGGAAGGGGAACAGGGCCAGCCAGTCCCGTCGCTGGTCGAGGTCGAGATCGGCGACCAGGGTGACCGACTCGTCGCGGGGCGCCGCAACCAGGATGCGGCCGTAGGGATCACAGATGAACGACGATCCGTAGAACGTGATCGCACCCTCGTCGCCGTGGCGGTTGGGGACGATCATGAAGGTGGCGTTGGCGATGGCGTTGCCGACGATGACCTGCTGCCAGAGCGGCCGGGTGTCGAAGTCGGGGAAGTCGGGTTCGGAGCCGATGGCTGTGGGGTAGACCAGGATCTCCGCACCGGCGATCGAATAGCTGCGGGTGACCTCGGCGAACCACTCGTCCCAGCACGTCGGGAACCCGAACGCCGCGGACAGTCCCTCCGGACGGTGCACGGGGTAGGGATCCTCGGCCGGCCCGGCGCGGAAGTAGGTGTCCTCGTAGTAGCCGGGGCTGATCGGGATGTGGAGTTTGTGGGTGTGGGCGACGATCTCGCCCCGCGGTGAGACCAGGATGGCGGTGTTCAGGCCGAGTCCGTCCGGTTCGGCGCCCTCGGGTGCCGGTGCGCGCTGGTACAGCGAGGCGTGCACGAAGATGTCGTGCTCGCGGGCCATCTCGGCGGCGAAGGTCGCCGTCGGGCCGGTGTGCAGATCCTCGGCGTCCGCGCCGGGGTTCTCGCCGGCCCTCACGAACGCCGGGTACTGCCGCAGCGTGAGCTCGGGGAGGAAGACCGCCGCCGCACCGGCCCGTGCTGCCGCGGCGATCCCGTCGGCCAGTTCGGCGCGCAGTGCGTCGGGGTCGGCGTGCCATCGGTGCTGCACCAGCGCCACGCGCAGCGGTGGTCGGGTGGGCGCGTCGTATCGACTGAGCGGCGTCGGTGGCGGGGGTGCGGTGATCGTGCGCATGTGAGGATCTCCCGGAGAATAAAACGAATCAGGTTCGTTTAATATAGACCCGGGGTCCGTGAGCTGCAACGCGAACGCACCCCGACTTTCATCGGGGTGCGTTCGGGTTCGTTGGTGGGACCGTTGCGGGCTACTTCTGGAAGCCGATGTCCTGGACTCGACCGATGTAGAACAGGCCCGCGCCGTAGTTGGCCACCTTCGCCTTGGTGGCGATGATCGTGGGCCCGTTGTCGAGAGGGAGGTTCGAGTACTGGCCCAGCAGGGTTTTCTCGAGTTCGTTGCCCGCGGCGATCTGCGCGGCCGGGTCGGCGATCTGTCCCACTGCTCGGATCTGCTTGTCCAGCTCGGGGGTTCCTGCCCCGGCCTGGTTCAGCTGCGAGCCCGAGCACCAGAACTGGCAGAAGTAGGCGTAGCCGAACGGATCACTCGAGTACGTCCCCGAGACGAAGAAGTCGAACTTCTTGTTCGTCACGATGTCGGAGAACTCGCTCGACGACTTCTGCTGGATCTGCAGATCCACGCCGACCGACTTCTCCATCGCCTGGATGGCGCGGGCCAGGTTGAGGACCGTCGGGTCGTCGCCGGTCACCGGGAACGTCAACGACAGCTTCTGGCCGTTTTTGGTCCGGATACCGTCGGACCCCGGCGCCCATCCGGCGGCGTCGAGTTCGTCCTTCGCGGCGGCCGCGTCGAAGTCGATGACGCCCTTCATGTTGTCGGCGTACCCCTTCTGGAAGGGGTAGAGCGTGAAGGATCCCGGTTCGGTCTCGCTGTAGCCGAGTCCCTGGAACAGGACATCGGCCACGACTTTCCGGTCGATCGACTTGAGGATCGCGCTGCGCACCTTCACGTCCCGCAGCGGCGGGGACGCCAGGTTCAACGTCACGAGGTCCTGCGACGGTGTCGCCGACTTGCGGATCGTGATCCCGCCCATGCCCTGAACCTGGGCGAGTCGATCCTTGGTTCCCACCGACACCGCATCGATCTGGTTGTTCTTGAACGCGTTGATCGACGCCTGGCTGTCCATCTGGAGGAACACCCGCTGATCGAGCTTGCCGGGGTCGCCCCACCACTTCGGGTTCTTCTCGAAGATCACCGTGCCTGCGGTCCGATCGAACGATTTCACCTGGTACGGACCGGCGCCGAGTTCAGAGTGCGGATTGTTGATGTAGGCGGTGTTGTAGAACGTGGGGTCGAGAGCCTTGGGGTGCAGGAGGACATTGAACAGCCCGTCCGGCCATGCATACGGGCCTCGGAACGTGACGACGACCTGCTTCGAATTCGTGCCCTGCGCGACCGAGCCGATCTGCGAGTACCCGTCGGTGCTCGACGCCGAGTACGCGGAGTTCGTTCCGTTGTTGGCTTTCCAGGTCGCCTCGAACGCGGTCCAATCGATCGGCGTCCTGTCGTTGAAGGTGGCCTTCGGGTTGATCGTGTACGTGATCACCGTGTTGCCGCCGACAACGTCTTTCTTGTACTCGGTGAGGTAATCCGGGTCGGCGGACGCGGTGCCGTCGGCGGCGAAGGTGAACAGTGACGGGTTGTACCAACGCCACAGGTTCAGTGTGTACAGGGTGCCGTCGGCCTGGAAGGTGTTCCACTGCGGCGACACCTCGGGCAGCGCCGTGGTCAGCGTGCCGGTGTCGGCGATGTTCTCTCTGGGCTGGGCGTTGATCTGAGCCGCCGACTTCGACAGCGAGTCGTTCGTGTCCGACGACGTCGAGTCGGTCGACCCGCCACAACCGGCGAGCACGAGCGACACGGCCAGCGACGCGGCGCCGACGGCCCACAGATGACGTTTCATGGATGGTCCTTTCACAGGGATGGTGCCGGGGTGACGGGTACGGATCGATCGGCGAAATGGCAGGCGTGCCGATGGTCGGAACCGGACACGACGGGGTGCAGGGCGGGAACCTCGCTGATGCACGCCTTCTGATCGCTCT
Source organism: Williamsia phyllosphaerae (assembly GCF_014635305.1). Classification (NCBI taxonomy): domain Bacteria; kingdom Bacillati; phylum Actinomycetota; class Actinomycetes; order Mycobacteriales; family Nocardiaceae; genus Williamsia; species Williamsia phyllosphaerae. The sequence continues at coordinate 1,872,447 of NZ_BMCS01000001.1, forward strand.
CGGGAAGGGTCGGACGCAGGGGGCAGCGGTTGTGGAACGCGCACCCACCCGGACGTGCACTGGGACTGGGCAGCTCGCCGGTGAGCACGATGCGTTCGCGCGTTCTCTCCAGTACGGGGTCGGGAACGGGGATGGCCGACAGCAACGCCTTCGTGTACGGGTGCGCGGGGCGGTCGAACACGTCTGCGGTGGTACCGATCTCGACGAACCGTCCGAGGTACATGACCGCGACACGGTCGGACAGGTGTCGGACCACCGACAGGTCGTGGGCGACGAACAGGTATGCGACACCGACCTCGCGCTTGAGTCGGTCGAGCAGGTTGATGACCGACGCCTGGATCGAGACGTCGAGAGCCGAGACCGGCTCGTCGAGCACGATGAGCGTCGGGTTGACCGCGAGCGCTCGCGCGATCCCGATGCGCTGACGTTGCCCCCCGGAGAACGCGGCCGGAAACCGCGCCGCGTGTGCGGGATCGAGTCCCACCAGGCCCATGAGCTCGGCGACGCGACCGTCGATGTCCCGGGTCGAATCGCGATAGGCCCGAAGGGGTTCGGCGATGATGTCGTGCACGGTCATCCGCGGGTTCAATGACCCCATCGGGTCCTGGAACACGATCTGGACGGCCTTTCGCGCAGATCGCAGCGCGCGCCCCTTCAGGGTGGAGAAGTCCGCCCCGGCGATCTCGACCTTTCCGGTGGTACCGGGCTCGGCGCGCAGGATCTCCAGCAACGTGGTCGTCTTGCCCGATCCCGACTCGCCGACGATGGCCATGGTCTCGCCCTTGTGGACGTCGAAATCGAGGCCGTCGACGGCGTACACCGATCCGATTCGACGACGCAGGAGACCGGTGAGGATCGGGAACTCCTTAGTCAACCCACGCACACGCAGGACGACGTCACGATCAGATTCTGCTGGTGTGTCGGTGATCTCGGTGTCGATCTCGGACGGGGTGAAGATGGGTTCGCCGTCGATGTCGCCGACCCCGGTGATCGCCCCTGAGCGGTGACATGCCGACAGATGGTCGGCATCGATCGCCGCGAGTCCTGGCTCCGATGCGGTGCATTCCGCCACCGCGGCGGGGCACCGTGGGGCGAACGGGCATGCGTCGTCGACATCGATGAGCACCGGTGGTTGACCAGGGATCGGAACCAGGGGGCCGCCGTGCTCCCGATCAATGCGCGGGATGGAGGCCAGCAGCCCGACGGTGTAGGGCATCCGGGGGGTGACATAGAGATCGTCGGCGCCGGCTCGCTCCACGACACGGCCGGCGTACATCACCGCGACGTCGTCGGCGGTGCCGGCGACGAGTCCCAGATCGTGGGTGATGAGCAGCAGCGCAGCGCCCGTCTCGCGTCGGATGGTCGCCAGCAGATCCATCACCTGGGCCTGGATGGTGACATCGAGCGCTGTGGTCGGCTCGTCGGCGATGATGAGTGCCGGATCGTTCGCGATGGCGATGGCGATCACGACCCGCTGACGCATCCCGCCCGAGAGCTCGTGCGGGAAAGCGCGCATCCGCCGTGCGGGATCCGGGATGCCGACCAACTCGAGCAGTTCGGTGGCCCGTTTCTGCGCGTTGGTACGCGGCATGGTCGTGTGCGCCCGCAGCGCCTCGACTATCTGGTCACCCACGGTGTAGACCGGCGTCAGCGCGGTGAGCGGATCCTGGAAGATCATCGACATCTCGCTGCCGCGGATCTCCGACATGTGGCGGTCGTCGAGGCCGGTGAGCTCCGACCCCCGGAAACGGATCGAGCCGGACACGTCGGCAGAGTCGGGCAGCAGCCCCATGATCGACAGCGACGTAACCGATTTGCCGGAACCGGATTCACCGACGATCGCGGTGCACCGTCCGGGCCCGATCGTGAGGTCGACTCCACGGACGGCGTCGAGAATCCCGGATTCGGTCGGGAACGACACCTGCAGGTCGGTGACCTGCAGGATGGGATCGGGCGAGGTCATGACGCGGAATCCTTTGTCTTGCCTGCTCTTTTGGCGCTGCGGGCCCGGCGAACACGTCCACCGGATGCCGATCCCGGGTCGAACGCGTCGCGGAGACCGTCGCCGATCAGGGACAGCGACATGGTCAACAGGGTGAGTACGGCGGCCGGATACCAGAACAGCCACGGTGACGACGTGATGGTCGACTGCCCGTCGGAGATCAACGAACCCAGGGTCACGTCCGGGATCTTCACGCCGAACCCCAGGAAGGACAAACTCGTCTCGGTCAGTACCACCGTGACGACACCGAGAACGGTGGAGACGATGATGAGCGACGACATGTTCGGGATGATGTGACGCAGCGAGATACGAAAAGCGCCCAGCCCCAGGAATTTCCCGGCACGAACGTAGTCCATCTCGCTCACCGACTGTGCGAGTGACCAGGTGACGCGGGCCTGAAACGGCCAGCCGAAGACGATGAGCACCACGATCAACGCCTTCCAGTCGCCGCCGTAGCGGTTCGCGACGAGCGCGACGATCAACAGCGACGGGACGACCAGCAGGAAATGGATGGACTGCAGCGTGATGCGTTCGACCCACCCGCCGACGTATGCGGCGACCGTTCCGATGATGGTGGCGATGACCGTGGTGCCCAGGGCCACCGAGAACGCGATCACCAGGGACCGCTGTAGTCCGTGCACCAGTGACGCGTAGAGATCGACGCCGGCATCGTTCGTGCCGAGAAGGTGCGGCCCCCCGGGTGGGACGCCCAACGCGGCGAAGTCGGTCGACCGATAGTCGTAGGACGTGAACACGGACCCGAGCGCCGCGAAGGCGACGAGGAGAACCAGTATCGCGAGTCCGACGAGGGCAGTGCGGTTCCGGATGAACCGTCGGGTCATCACGGCGCCGCGGCCTGAGCTACGAGAGGTTCCGCCTCCCGGGTGGTCGCCCGCGAGGGTGGTCGTCTCCGGACCCGCAGGGTTGGCGACCGGTACTGCGTTGGTCAGTTTGCCGCTGGTGCTGGGCGAGGTGTTGTCGGGCAGTGTCATGAGGTCAACCGGGTCATCAGCTCAACCGAATCCTGGGATCGAGGTACACGAGGAGGAAGTCGGACAGGATCGCGCCGACCGCGGTCAGGGCCGCACCGAAAGCAGCCGTGGCGACGACGCCGTAGACGTCGTTCTTGGAGATCGTGTCGACGAAGTACTTGCCCATGCCGTTCCACGCGAAGATCGATTCGGTGAGCACTGCGCCCGTGAACGCGGCGGGAACTGCGAACGCCACGCTGGTCGCAACCGGGATCAGTGAGGTGCGCAGTGCGTGCCGTCGCACCGCGACGCCTCTGCGGAGCCCCTTGGCCCGGGCCAGCCGCACGTAGTCGCTGTTGAGAGTGTCGAGGAGAAGGCTTCGCTGCAGGATCTGTGTTCCCGCGTATCCGGTGATGATCAGGACCAGGGACGGCAGGATCAGGTGCTGCAGTTTGTCCACCACCACCGGCCAGAATCCGGAGATCCCGACGCTCGAGGACCCGGTGACGAAGAAGATCGTCGAACCGGCCGCCTCGTTGATCGAGATCGCCAGGATGACCAGGGCCAGCGCGACGACGGGTACCGGCACCACCAGTGCGAACGAGGAAGTGATCTGGAGGAGCCGGTCGGACACGCGGTACTGCCGGACCGCGGCGTAGACGCCGAGACCGACCCCGATGATGGTCATCAGCAACGTGGCCCCGATGACCAACTGGAAGCTGGTCCAGGCGCGAAACCCGATCTGCCCGTTGACCGAATCGCCCACCGGCGACTGGCCCCAATCCCAATGCAGCACCACCCCGGAGATCCAGTGGTACCAGCGATCGAAGATCGAGACCTTGTCGTTGAGGTTGTACCGGTCGAGTGTGGAGTCGACGACGTTCTCGGGCAGAGGCGGTCGACGCGACAGATAGTTGGCGCGCGGTTCCAGCAGCGCGCTCGCGAGAAAGAAGACGAGGTTGGTGGCCACGACGATGAGGGCCAGCCACCCGAGCGTCTTGCGCAGTAAGTAGGCGATCACGCTCGCCGAGGCCCCCTGATCACGTCGTACCCTCCGATGCCGTTCGTACTACGGCTAACTATGCACCGTCGGTTGTTACCGGTTCGTTTCCACGCCGGAAACCCCGCAACCGATTATCGAACATTTCCTCGCAGCCTGCGGGCGGTTGGCGGGAAGCTCTCCGAATCACCGTGATTCGTACAGAATTCATGGATACGGCCCGGCGCTGACCGATGACGTCGTCTTCGGCGACATCTCGTAACGACCCGAGGGTGAGTAAACGCGGCCGTAGTCTGGTGACGGTGGCCGTGCTCGTCGCCGGCCTCGGGCGATGTCGGCCATCGCCTGGCGAAAGACGTTCAAGGAGAACACGCATGAAGGCAACGCTGATCTATGGCAAGGGCGACATCCGGATCGAGGACGTCCCCGACCCGGAACTCAAGGACCCCACCGACGCGGTCGTCCGGGTCGTCCGCTCCTGCATCTGCGGCAGTGACCTGTGGCCGTACGGCTCGAAGAAGCCGTCCGACAAAGGCGCTCGAATCGGACACGAGTTCCTCGGCATCATCGAGGACGTGGGCTCGGAGGTGAGCGGCCTCGAACGTGGTGACCTCGTCGTCGCCCCGTTCGTCTGGGCCGACAACACCTGCGACTTCTGCGCCGAGGGGCTCCAGACGTCCTGCCGTCACGGCGGTGGCTGGGGCATGGACGGTGTCGACGGCGGACAGGGTGAAGCGGTCCGCGTGCCGCAGGCCCAGGGCACGCTGGTGAAGCTCCCCGTCGCCGAGGACTCCGCTCTGCTCCCGTCGCTTCTCACGCTGTCTGACGTGTTCTCCACCGGCCACCACTGCGCGGTGACCGCCGGCGTGGCCGAGGGCAACACCGTCACCGTCATCGGCGACGGTGCCGTGGGCCTGTCCGCCGTCCTCGCCGCCAAGCGCCTCGGAGCCGAACAGATCATCCTGATGGGTCGGCACACCGCGCGCACCGATCTCGGCCGCGAGTTCGGGGCCACCGACGTCGTGGCCGAGCGTGGCGACGAGGGCATCGAGAAGGTTCGCGAGCTCACCGGGGGCGATGGCACCCACAAGGTGCTCGAGTGCGTCGGACACGAGGCCGCGATGGAGATGGCGCTCGGCGCGGTCCGCTCCGGGGGCACCGTGAGCCGCGTCGGCGTCCCGCAGTACGACAAGGTGACGGCGGGGAGTCAGTTCTTCATGAACAACATCACGCTCACCGGCGGTGTCGCGCCGGCCCGCGCCTACATCGAGGAACTGATGCCCGATGTGCTCGACGGAAAGGTCGAGCCCGGCAAGGTCTTCGACGTGACCATGAGCCTCGACGAGGTCCCGACCGGTTATCAGCAGATGGCCGACCGGGAAGCCCTGAAGGTGCTCGTCACCCCCTGACGTGTGACGCCGACGGTTGGGTGTCGCGCGTGTCGGCGATCCCGAGGGCCGGGCGGCGAAGCGACGCGGGCACTCAGGCACCCCAGCCGACGAGCAGTGCTGCCAGCCCTGCCTCGAAGGCGCGATGCGCACGGTCGGGGGAGTCCAGGTGGCCCAGTGCCCGGGCGAATGCGGGATCGATGTCGCCCGCGGCCTCCCAGACCTGCTCCGGTGCGGACAGGTCCAACGCCGATCCCAGGACGAACGCGTCGAGCACTGTGATCGCGTCGAGGACCTCCTGTGGCAGCAACCCGGCGGTGTCGAACGCCCGAGCCAGCGTCTCGTACATCGCCAGTGCCGGGCGGCTGCGGACGGTGTGAGTCGTCAACAGGGGGATGAGTCGTGGGTGCGCTGCGTAGGCATCGCGGTACGAACGAGCGATCGCCGCCACCCTGTGCGCCCAATCGCCGTCCGTCTCAGCGGGAACGAGCACCGCCGACATCGCGCGATCACGAAGGAGTTCGACGATCTCGGAGCGAGCGCCCACATGGTTGTACAACGATGACGGCCGGACGCCGAGAGCTGCCGCGATCCCGGGCATCGTGAAATCCCCGTTCGCGTCCACGGCGCGCAGTGCCGCGTCGACGATCATCTCCACCGACAGCAGCGGCTTGCTCGGACGGGGCACACGGCCACACTAGCGACCCGAACGAGGAGTGGTTCGTACGCTGAATCGCGCGGCTGCCGGCGACGAAGACCCCGAGGCCCTGAGACGCGTCGTGCGCGGCTCGCCCGTGCTTTTCGGAGGATCACCGGATCGGGTCAGTCGGTCACCCAGTCGACGACCTCGTCGATCGGCGCCCGCGTGGTCCGGTACCCGTTGGACGGATGATCGACGTCGGGATAGCCGAACGAGATGCCGCACACGATCCGTCGGTCGTCACCGAGACCCAACTCCGCACGCAGGGTGTCCGGATACATGGCCAGCGCGGCCTGCGCCACACTGCCCACCCCGTGCGCGGTGGCGGCGAGCAGGACGTTGCTGACGAACCCGCCGCAGTCGACCGCGCCGTAGGGGCCCAGCGCCTCGTCGACGTGGACGATCGCCACATGCGGTGCGCCGAAGAAGTCGAGGTTCTGCATCGTCTGCTGCAGGCGGCCGGCGTGGTCATCGCGCTCGATGCCGAGCGACTCGTACAGCGCGAAGCCGCTCGCGCGGCGACGGTCTCGATGTACGCCGCGGTACTCACGCGGGAACTCGAAGTCGGGCGTCTGCGCCTCGCCACTCGCCGCGGCCGCGTTCAATGCCGCCCGTAGCCGTTCGGTGCCTGCGCCACTGGTGACCGCCAGCTGCCAGGACTGGCTGTTGCACCATGACGCGGTGAGCTGCGCGGTGGTGAGTATCTCGGTGATCGTTTCCCGCGGAACCGGCTCGGGGTGGAACGCGCGACAGCTGACGCGTACGGCCAGCAGCTGCGTCAGCGTGTCCGCGGCGTCGTCGGGGATGCGGTCGGACCGACGCGTGTCGATGACGGACCGGATGTCGGGGCGAGGTTCGGTCACGACATCTCCAGGATCGTCGCGCCGAGTTTGTCGCGACCTCCGACGAGTCGGATGGCATCGATCGCGGTGTCCAGTGACATCCGGCCGGTGATCGGCGGGATGAATGTGCCTTCGACGAGCATTGTCTCGAGGGCGTCGCGGTTGCGCGCGGCCTCCTCGGCCTCCCGGCTCTCGAAGTCCGCGATCTCGTAACCGATGACGCGTGATCCCTTGAGCAGCGGCAGGTTCAGCGGTACCCGCGCCGGCGCCCCGGCGGCGAAACCGACGACGACGAAGCGTCCGCCGTAACCGGTCGCACGCAGTGCGGGTTCGGAGTATTCGCCGCCCACCATGTCGAGCACGACGTCGGCGCCGCCGGGGCATGCCGCCTTCAACGCGTCCTTGAAGCCCGGTGCGGAGTACAGGACGCCCGCGTCCGCGCCGAGAGTCCCACAGAAGTCGAGCTTTTCCTGGGTCGATGCGCACGCGATGACGCGGGCGCCCAGCGCCTTTCCGATCAATACTGCTGCGCTGCCCACCGCGCCCGACGCGCCCAGTACCACGAGGTCCTCCCCGGCACGTAGCTCCCCTCTCGACACGATCGAGTCGTAGGCGGTGCGCCATGGGGCACCGGTCAGACATGCCGTACCGGGGTCCAGGCCATCGGGAGTCGGACGAAGCTGCTGCTCGGCGACGGGGACCTTCTCGGCGAACGCTCCGATGAACGCCATGCCGTGCACGCGATCGCCGACCGCGAACCGGCTGCAGTCGGGGCCCACTTCTACGACGACACCGGCCACGTTGTTCCCCGGGACGAACGGTCTGGGCACGGGAACCTGATATCGCCCGCTGATGATCAGCGTGTCGACGAAATCGACCGACGCCGCCCGGACGGCCACGATCACCTGACCCGCCTCCGGCGTCGGGTCGGCGACGTCGGCGACCGTGAGGCCCTCCGATCCGTTCGTTCCGGTACAGAGCACTGCCCGCATGTTCACCCTCCGATGCCATGGTGGCACTGAGTGCCACATTGAATTCGAGTGCCAACGTAGCATCGGGTGGCGTCGCTGGCTAGGGTGATCGGATGACCGGTGTTCCTTCCTCTGCGGAACCGTTGCAGCAGCGGATCAGGGATCGCGTGCTGTCCGAGGTCTCCGAGACCGCCGTTGCGCTGTTCGTCGCCAACGGTTTCGACGAGACGACCGTCGACCAGATCTGCGAGGCCGCCGGATTGTCCCGGCGCAGTTTCTTCCGCTACTTCAAGGGCAAGGAAGATGTCGTCGTGTCGCTGTTCTCGACGTTCGCCGTCGAGGGATGCGCACACTTCGTGGCCCGGCCGGCCGGCGAGGACGTCTGGACCGCGTTGCGGCACAGCATGACTCCGATGACGCGGTGGGCAGACGACGACCCGGTCCGTGCGGTCGCGATGCTGCGTCTGATCGACGACTCGCCGTCATTGCGCGCGCGCTACCTCGACCGCGTCGACCGGTGGCGGGCCAGCCTGGCCGACGTCGTGCACGCGCGGCAGGCGTCCGCCACCCACCTGCAGGCTGCGGTCATCGCGGCGGCGGGCATGGGCGCGTACCTGGCCGCCGTGAGGGCCTGGGTCGCCACCGACGGGGCCGACTCCCTGCCGACGTTGTTCGACGCGGCCTTTGCCGCACTGCGTCCGCGGATGGACTGAGTTGCCGTAGGAGGTCAGGCCGTTCAGTGACAGGCGTGCGGCGAGGCCTCGACGTCGAGTGACGGGTTGCGGTCGAAGAACCCGAAGGGTTTGAGCCAGAACGAGACCGTGTCGGCGGGCATCACCGGCCAGTCCTCCGGACGGGTGATGTGGTGGACGCCGAACACGTACCAGAGCACGACGTCGGTGTTGTCGATCGAGCGATCGGCCTTGGTCCACTCGCCGAGGCCAGTGTCCACCGACGACTGATTGACGAACTCGCCGGCCGGCCAACGTTCCTCGGCGCTGTTCGGCGTGACCCACAGGGTGTGACCGATGACGGTGGCCCGCTGGAAGATCGGTGATTCCGGCGCGAACATCGGCGGGATCGCGTCGCCGGGCACCAACTTGTAGGACGGGTGGGTGCCGAGGCCGTTGACCGTGTTGGTGTTGACCACCTTCCATGCCCTCTGCGACGCCCAGTTCATGTCCTGACGTCCCTGCGACTCGGTGCGCAGCGGCGTGTTGCGCTGCACCAGCGACAGCCCGTACGGGTTGTCCGGACCCATCGGTTCGGCCTCGGTCTCACTCATCACCACGGTGTTGTCGGTGCCGTCGACGTCGAGGTCGAGACGGGCCACCAGGAAGTGTTGGTGGAACGGGGCGTACGTGCGCTCGTCGACGAGGGTGCCGTGCGGGTGATCGGCTCCGGAGGCGATCGGCGTGGTCACCATGATGCCGGTGGCGCGTACCTCGCACTGGATGTTGCCGTCCTGGTAGAAGCGCCAGTAGACGAGATACTCGTAGTTCGCGACGGTGACGTGGGTGGAGACCGTCAGCCGCCGCATCCGTCGGACCTCGGCGCCGGCATCGTGATCCACGTGTTTCCAGAGCACCGCGTCGTCTTCCTCGTGGATGCAGATCGCGTTGGTGATCGTGTAGGGCTCGCCGGCGCTGTTGTGCAGTGTCGCATCGAGATACCGGATCTCGCCGAGACAGTCGCACCCCAGCTCCAGCGACGTCGTCATGAACCCGAGCCCCCACTCTCCGATGTCGAAGGCGGTGCGTCGGTAGTGGTCGTCGCAGTGGTCGCGGTAGGGAACCATCATCTCCGCGAACGACATCCGGTGCGCGATCGGACGGACACGGTCACCGTCGCGGTAACCGACGGTGTGCAGGGTCATGCCCTCACGGTGGTTGAAGCCGACCCGCAGCGACCAGTTCTGCCACTCCAGGCGGTTGCCGTCGAGCGTGAACGACGGACCGTCTGGCTGCGTGATCTCCAGCGGCTTCAACGGTTCCCGGCGCGACGCGTTGCGGATGCGCTCGGGGATCAGCGACGGCACGTACTCACCCATCACCTCGGGCGGATCGATCGCCCCGTCGGCGGAGTCGAAGCTGTCCTCGATGCGCAGCAGTTCCATCGCGTTCACGTCGATGACGCAGTGCAGACCGCTCACCGGGTGTGCGTACGGGTTCGCGCCCGCCTTTGACCGCAGCCAGGTGTCCGACCAGCCGAGCCGGCGGTCGCGGTACTCATCGGGCATCACCGCGGCGCCGTAGGTCCAGGTGTCCATGAACACCAGATCCAGATCGGTGATCCCTCGACGGGCCAGGGCGGCGATGACGTCCGGGTGCGCCCGCAGGACGCGGTCGCACTCCTCGAACTCGTCGACGGTGAAGTTGGCCTGCACGCCCGGGATGTGGTCGAACGACTCCACGGCGGAGTCGGTCAGCGACACCACGGCCTTGTAGGTCGCGTTGCGCGCACTGTCGAGACAGGTCACCAGGGCCCGTCGCGCGGGTGGGTCGCCGGTGGTCTCGAACGCGGCGAGCTCGGGCTTGCTCGGCTCGGCCATCTCGATCGAGCAGAACCGCCAACCGGTCCCGACGCCGTGGGCGTCACCGAGAAGGCGCGCCACCGCGGTGAACTCGTCGGAGTCGAGCGGATCGAGCGGGTGGCGTGCGGTCTGCGGCATCGACTCACTTCTCTCGGGGAGGAAAACACGCCTGCGCGGCCGGGTTACGACCGCGCAGGCGGGGTATGTGGGGTGTCACTCGTCCGAACTCATCACGTGCTTGAGTCGGGTGTAGTCCTCCACCCCGTAGGAGGACAGGTCCTTGCCATAGCCGGAGTTCTTGAAGCCGCCGTGCGGCATCTCGGCCACCAGCGGGATGTGGCAGTTGATCCATACGCAGCCGAAATCCAGTGCGGCCGACAGACGATTGGCTGTGCCGTGATCGGTGGTCCAGACACTCGATGCCAAGCCGTAGTTGACGTCGTTGGCCATCGTGATGGCCTGCGCCTCGTCGTCGAAGGACTGCACGGTGACCACGGGGCCGAAGGTCTCCTCCTGCACCAGCTTGTCGTCCTGCGCGACGCCGGTGATGACGGTGGGCTCGACGAAGAAGCCCTTGTCGCCCTTGCGCTTGCCGCCGGTGGCGACCGTCGCGTGCGGTGGGATGGAGTCGAGGATCGACGTCACCTTGGAGAAGTGGTTGACGTTGTTGAGCGGCGGGACATCGACCGAGGCGGTGTAGGCGACCAGCTTCTCGACGAACGCGTCGTGGATCGAGCTGTGCACGAGGATCCGGGTGACCGCGGTGCAGTCCTGACCGGCGTTGAAGAACGCGGCGTCGGCGATGGGTTCGACCGCCTTGCCCAGGTCGGCGTCGGCGAATACGACCGCGGGGGCCTTGCCGCCGAGTTCGAGGTGTGCGCGCTTGAGCTGTTGGGCGGCCGCGACCGCGACCGCGATCCCGGCGCGCACCGATCCGGTGATGGCGACCATTGCCGGTGTCGGGTGACTGACCACCGCGGCGCCGGTCTCACCGTTGCCCAGGACCACGTTCAGGACGCCGTCCGGGAGGATGCCCTTGCTGATCTCGGCGAGCACGAGCGTGCTCTCCGGCGTGGTGTCGCTGGGCTTGAGGACGATGGTGTTGCCTGCCGCCAGTGCGGGCCCGATCTTCCACAGCGCCATCATCAGCGGGTAGTTCCACGGCGTCACCTGCCCCACGACGCCGACCGGCTCGCGGCGGACGTAGGAGGTGAACCCTTCCATGTACTGGCCGGCGGCCTTGCCCTCCAGCAGGCGGGCGGCGCCGGCGAAGAAGCGGATCTGGTCGGCGCCGACGGTGACCTCCTCGTCGGCGATCTGTTGCTCGGGCTGACCGGTGTTGCGTGCCTGCGCGGCGACGATCCGATCCGAGTTGGCCTCGATGGCGTCGGCCAGCTTGAGCAGTGCGGTCTGACGGGTCTTGGGCGTGGTCTTGCCCCAGGTCGCGAACGCCTGCGTCGCGGCGGCCATCGCGGCGTCGACGTCGGATGCAGTCGAGATGGGGGAGGACGCCACCACCGACTCGTCCACCGGGTTGACGATGTCGATGGTCTCGGTGGACTCGGACTCGACGAAGGCGCCGTTGATGTAGTTCCGCAGGACGGTGGGGGAGGTCATGGCGCCGCGTGCCTTCCATCGGTGATGTGACGTGCTCAACAGTCTTTCTGCTGGTCCGCTTCGTCGGACCCTGACACTTTGTCCACACGCGCGTGCCAGACTGTCCACAATGGACATTCGACATGGTGTTCGCGCACGTCGGCGGGGGTGAGAGCGGTGGGAACCACTGTCGGTTGGCTGCTCGACCAGCCGTCGCTCTCGTTGCGGTGTCGCGGCGGGGTCGCGGGGCTCGATCGGGAGATCGATTGCGCGCTGACCTCGGAGTTGGTCGACGCCGCCCAGTGGCTGTCGGGCGGTGAACTCCTGCTCACCACCGGCATGCGGCTGCCGCCGGACACCGCCGGACGTACGGACTACCTGCGCAGTCTGGCCGACGTGGGGATCGCGGGCCTCGGGTTCGGGACCGGGTTGGGCTACGACACCGTGCCCGCCGACCTCGTGGAGATCGCCGATGCACTGGGTCTGCCGCTGCTGGAGGTGCCCCGGCCCATCCCGTTCTCCGCCATCGCCCGGATGCTCCTCGATCGTCTCGCCGAGGAGCGCTACGCCCAGTTCACGCGCGCCACCCGGAGTCAGCCCGCCATGACCCGCGCCATCATCACCGGTGGCGTACCCGCATTGGTCGCGGAACTGTCCGCGGCACTGGACCGGTCGGTCGCGTTCATCGACAGCGACGGCAAAGTCGTGTCGACGACGTCGCGCGCGTCCGCCGACGCCGGTGCAGAACGGGATCGGGCTGCGCTGCGCCACGTTCGAGCGTTGATCGCTCATGGGCCGATGTCGACGACGGGGGTCACGATCACCGCCGAGCACACGATCACCGTGCAGCGCATCAACGCCGGCGTGGGGGTCGTCGGGTATCTGGCGGTGATCGGTACCGACCCGCTCGGTGACGTGCACCGTGTCCTGGTCGGGCACGCCGCGTCACTGGTGACTCTGCAGCACGCCGAGGCCGGCAACGTCGCCGTCGATCGCGCCGCGTTGCAGACGGAGATCTTCGGCCTGGCGCTCCACGGGACGATGTCACCGTCCGCAGCCGTGCTCCTCGGACGTGCCGCGGACACCGCCGGACTCGTCCGGGTCGTCGTGTACGAGTTCCGCTCCAGCGCAGTCGCAGTGAATGCCGTCGAGACCATCGGTGCCGAGCTTGCCGCGCGGTGGCGACCGGTCTTCGTGCTGCAGCGCGATCGGGAGGTGGTGGTGCTGGTGCGCGGTGACGACGACGTCGCCGTGGTGCGTGGTCTCGCCGGAGGGAGTCGGATGCGGGCCGGGTTGGGGCCGGTCACCGATCTCGCCGGACTGGTCTCGTCGGCCGGCCAGGCCCGCCAGGCAGCGCGTAGCGCGACCGACGGCGAGGTGGTCGATCTGGAGACCACCGGCTCGGTGCTCGCCATCGACGCGGTCCAGGACGGTCTGCGAGGGCTGCACGACGTCCGGCTGCGCCCGCTCATCGCGGTTCGTGAGAGCGGGGGAGCGGATCTCGTGGCCACCCTGCGCGGCTACCTCGAGGCGAACGGTCACTGGGAGACGGCCGCATCGACCGTGGGTGTCCATCGACATACGCTGCGGCATCGCATCTCTCGCATCGAGGTATTGCTCGGTGTCGATCTCGCGGACGCCCGCACCCGTGCCGAGTTGCTGCTCATCCTGCTCAGCGGGGACCGCCCGCCCGCGTGATTCCTGGCAGTCGGTCGGAAATCAGGCTGATCGCAACGCTGGCTGACGTGCGTCGGTGACTCCTGGCTGGACCCGGTGGACGGCAGGGGTATGGGCTGACGACGGACGCCGCGGCGGCGCAACGCACCGTTGTGACCTCGCGATGCATCCGCTCGACGATCCGGTCCTCGCTGGGTGGAGCACACGCCGAGGTGGCGCTGCGCGGGTCGTATGCGCCACCCGTTGGCCGGGAGGTGCTGGGGGAGTTCGGTTCGGTACAGCTCGAGGGTTCGGGGTTGGCGGTCGCGCCGGAGCCCGCGGTGGTGGTGCTGGGGCCCGAGGACGTACCCGCGATGCTCGACCTGGTGGCGCGGAAGGAGCCCGGACCGTTCCGGGTGCGCACCGTCGAGATGGGCACCTATCTCGGGTTCCGGCACGATGAGGAGCTGGTCGCCTGGCCGGTGAGCGCATGCATCCGCAGGGCTGTAGCGAGATCAGCGCGGTGTGTACCGATCCGAGGTTCTGTCGGCGCGGTCTGAGCGCCCGTCTCGTCCGAGCCGACGGGACAAGGGATCCGGGCGCGCGGAGAGGTCCCGTTCCTGCACGCCCGGGGCGACAATCACGCGGCGATCCGGCTCTACGAATCGCTGGCTTCACGCTGCGCAAACGATCGGTGCTCACCTCGGTGCGGACACCGGCGGTCGATCCGTTGCTTTGATGTCGCACGGCCTGTGGACAACTCGGGCCACGCCGGCTCTGGTGTCGGAGGTCGCGTGTAGGGTGCTCGGCCCGACTCTCCAATGGATCGAAATACACTCATATTGAACAACATTCACCAAAATCAACCGTTGCACTCCGTTCGAACATGTGTACGATGGAAGCATGAGTGGGGGAACGCTTACCGACATCGCCAACAGGTTGGTCGATGAATACGGTTGCAGAGAAACGGTTGTCGCTGATGTCGATGACGAGATCGTGGCTGCGATCCGGGGTGCGGTCGCACTGCGGGCAGTGGCTGATGATGTGTTGGCGCGGTTGAGCGCGCAGGCTGAGCGTGTGGGTACCGCGAAACGATCCGGCATATCGCTACGGGAGTTGTTGTGTGCGAACGGGTTGGCGCCTGCGGTCACTTCACGGGTCATCCGGCTCGGGCGTGCGATGCAGGTGTTGGCGCGGGTGGCGCGCCACAGTCGTGACGCGTCGTTATCGGCGGAGCACCTCGACGCGGTCGCCCGGGGTGTCGAGCACGTTGTGCGCCGGACAGGGGAGTCCGTGGACTCTGATTTGATCGACGAGTTGGAGGCCGGTTTGATCGGCCACGCGGTCGCCGGCACCACACCGGCAGACATCGTCGAGCGGGCACGCGCGGTCGCGATCGAGCTGACGGCCGACGACTCCGATGGCGGCAACGATCCGGACCGATTGCCGCCCGCGGAGGACTCGTCCCTCAACGAACTCGACTGGCGGGCCGGCGACGACGGACGACTCCGGGGGACTTTCGAGCTCGACGCACTGACCGGCGAGCGCCTGATCACCGCACTCGACACCGCATCCCGGCCACGCCCCGAACCCGACGGGTCCGACGACACACGACCGGCCACGCGACGACGTGCCGATGCGTTCTCCCAGTTCCTCGAATGCGG
This sequence comes from Williamsia phyllosphaerae, assembly GCF_014635305.1. Lineage (NCBI taxonomy): Bacteria > Bacillati > Actinomycetota > Actinomycetes > Mycobacteriales > Nocardiaceae > Williamsia > Williamsia phyllosphaerae. The sequence goes on from NZ_BMCS01000001.1 coordinate 1,887,770, forward strand.
CACCCGAGGCCTGTCACCCGACTCCTCGCACGGGCCGGCCCGAACTGAGATCCTGCTGACCATCCCCATCGCTGCCGACGCAGCAACGTCGGATATCGCGGGTCCGGCGTGGTTGTCGTGGATGGGACCCATCAGCGACCTGTCAGCAAAGCTCCTGTCCTGCGACGCGCGACTGGCCGGTGTAGGTCTCGACCTCAACGGAGCACCGGTCTCGGTGACTACACCAGAGCGGTTGTTCACCGGGGCTGCCCGCAAGGTCGTGCTACTGCGGGACCGTGGCTGCATCAAATGCGGGGCACCAGCATCGTGGTGCGACGTCCACCACATCGTCCATCACGCCGACGGTGGCCCGACCACGGTGGACAACGGTTGTCTGCTCTGCCGGTCCTGCCACACCGCGGTCCACCATGCCGGCTGGGACATCGTCATGGGCCCTGACCGCCATCCCTGGCTCATCCCACCCGCGTGCGTCGACGCCCAGCGACGACCGCTACCCGCCTACAACCGACGAACCCTGCGACTCGACGACCCCGTCGCCGCCTGAACCAGCGGGACGCAACCGAAACCAACCGACAACGTGCACCCGCCCCGCGGGACCGCACCTGCACCTTGACAACTTCACAGTGTGATCGCCGAACGGGCGTCCGTAGTGTCATCCGGACGACCATCGGTGGACTGACGGGAGAGACATGGACCTGCAACTGGACGGCAAGCGAGCGATCGTCACCGGCGGAAGTCGAGGCATCGGTCGCGCGATCGCCCGCGCTCTGGCGGCGGAGGGTGCGAGCGTCGTCATCGCGTCCCGTGGCGAAGAGGCCCTCGCCGCCACTGCGGCCGAGCTGACAACTGACACAGGGGGACACGTGATCGCCATCCCCGTCGACACCGGCGACCAGCTGTCGGTCGACCGCCTGGTCGAGCGGACCGTCGCCGAACTGGGTGGCGTCGACATCCTCGTCAACTCGGCGGCGACGCCGTGGAGCTCGGGCAAGCCCACGGACTTCGACTCGATCACCGACGACGTGGTGCGCGAGGAGATCGAGATCAAGGTGCTCGGTTATCTGCGGACGGCGCGTGCGGTGTCGCCGCATCTCATCGACCAGGGGTGGGGCCGCATCATCAACATCAGCGGTCTCGGTGCGCGGCAGGCGAAGTCGATCGCCCAGACGGTGCGCAACGTGAGTGTGTCCGCGCTGACGAAGAATCTGGCGGATGAGTTGGGGCCCAAGGGGATCAACGTCACCGTGGTGCACCCCGGCCTGACCCGGACCGAACGACTCGAGACCCGGCTCGCCGAACGCGCAGCCCGGGAGTCGGTCCCGGTGGCCGACCTCGAACGGGAACTGGCGACCAACTCGATCCGGCGGGTCGTCGACGCCTCCGAGGTGGCCGATGTCGTCGCGTTCCTCGCCTCGCCGCGGAGCATCGCGATCACCGGCGACGCGATCGCCGCGGGCGGCGGTGTGCCGGGACCGGTCTACTACTGACGGCGAGTACGTGTCATCGATCAGAGGGGAGGCGCACTCGCAGGCGCGAGACGACTGACCAGGCATCGCGCCACGTCGCGGACCGCCGAGCGTGAGTGGGTGAAATACCAGGCGTAGCGCCGCTGCGCCAGCGGCCCGCTGTCGCCGAGGTCGCGGGCCACGACGGCCGCCGCGGTCGTCTGGGTCAGGATGGCGACGGCGAACTGGTCGTCGAAGCCGGGATCGGCCGGTCGGGCAAGGCGCACGTCGGGCACGTTCAGGTCGCGTGCGCCCACCACCCCGACGAGGGTGTGTTTGGCCGCCAACTCCTCGTACCGGAACGCGTACCGGTCGATGAACGACGACTGGTTCTGCACCGCGACCGCGATGCACCCGGGCGTGATGAGGTCCTCGCCGTAGGACGTGATCGTGTCCAGGACGCTCGCGATGGTCTCGTAGGTCGTGATCTGCCGCGGCATCCGCTCCAGGACGTCCGCCGGACTCGCCAACGGCTCGGTCAGGACCTCGATCAGCGGGATGGCCAGATGCTCCGGTGGCCCGACCGGACCCGTCGGCGCGGGCCCGGGTCGGCCGAGCAGGTAGCCCTGACCGAGGGTCGCACCGACCGTCCGCGTCACCCCGAGATCCTCGGCGTTCTCGATCCCCTCGGCGAGGATCGACGCACCGGTGGCGGAGGCGTAATCGACGACAGCCGAGACGGTTTCGTTGAACTCGGGCGACAGCGGATCGGCCAGGATCCGGCGGTCGAGCTTGACGACGTCGGGGAGCACCAGTGGCAGCAGAGCGAGGGATTCGGGGTTGAGTCCCACGTCGTCGAGGGCGATGCCGCACCCCCGGTCACGCGCCCAGTCGACCGCGGCCAGCACCGAGGCGGGGTCGACGAGCAGGTCGCGCTCGGTGATCTCGACGACGACCTGCAGATCGCGTTCGGTGATCTCCCGGAACCGCTCCCCGGGGAACGGCCAGCGGGGCGACGAGCTCAGGGTCGTCGGCTCCACGTTGATGAACACGCTCATCGGCCGCGTCAGTCCGGCGTCGAGCGCGCCCACGACGGCCGCGCGCCGACAGGCCCAGTCGAGATCCCCGAGCCGTCCGTGCAGCCGCGCGTGGTCGAACACGTCGGCCGGACTCACATCGGGTGCCGACGGCCAGCGGGCGAGTGCCTCGTACCCGACGACCGTCATCGAGTCGAGGTCGAAGATGGGTTGGAACTGCGGCTCGATCGGACTGCTCAGCACCTCGTCGAGGCGACGACCGGCATCGATCACCTGCAGCCTCCCGGAGACGAAGTGAATCCGCGGCGAACCCTCACGGTTTGAAGGCTCGGGCCGGCGGTCGCGCGACGCGACCACCGATCACCTCAGATTGTGTCCGACTGGACCCGTTTTGCCACCCGCATCGCCGTCCGGGCCGTAAAACCGCAGGTGGGTGCTCCCCGCGAGGAGCCCACAGAATTGTTTGGAACACTGGACACCGTGACCGACCCCCGTACCGCCCTCTCGACCCGACGATCGGGTGAACTCTTCGACCGCGCCTGCGAGGCCATCCCGGGTGGCGTCAACTCGCCGGTCCGGGCGTTCTCGTCGGTCGGCGGCACCCCGAGGTTCATAACCAGCGCACAGGGATGTCGTCTGACCGACGCCGACGACAACGTCTACATCGACCTGATCAGCTCGTGGGGCCCGATGATCCTGGGCCACGCGCACCCCGAGGTCGTCGCCGCGGTACAGAAGGCGGCCTCGACCGGATTGTCGTTCGGCGCCCCGACCGAGGCCGAGATCGATCTGGCTGAGGCCATCATCGGCCGCGTCGCGCCGGTGCAGCAGGTCCGGCTCGTCAACTCCGGCACCGAGGCGACCATGTCGGCGGTCCGGCTGGCCCGCGGGTTCACCGGCCGCACCAAGATCGTGAAGTTCTCCGGGTGTTACCACGGCCACGTCGACGCGCTGCTGGCCGACGCGGGCTCGGGAGTCGCGACCCTCGGCCTGCCGACCTCGCCCGGCGTCACCGGCGCCCAGGCCGCCGACACGATGGTCCTGCCCTACAACGACCTGCCCGCACTCGAGGCCGCGTTCGCCGCGCATCCCGACGAGATCGCCTGCGTGATCACCGAGGCCGCCGCGGGCAACATGGGCGCGATCGCGCCGCTGCCCGGCTTCAATCAGGGGCTGCGCGACCTCACCTCGAAGTACGGTGCCCTGCTCATCGTCGACGAGGTGATGACCGGATTCCGGGTCACGCGTTCGGGGTGGTTCGGGATCGACGGTGTCGCCGGCGACCTCTACACCTTCGGGAAGGTGATGAGCGGCGGTCTGCCCGCCGCGGCGTTCGGCGGCCGCGCCGACGTCATGGCGCGCCTCGCGCCCGCCGGGCCGGTCTATCAGGCCGGGACGCTGTCGGGGAACCCCGTCGCGGTCGCTGCCGGACTGGCCACCCTCAACGCCGCCGACGACGCCGTCTACGCGGCCCTCGACGCCAACTCGCACCGCATCGGCGACCTCATCGGCGACGCGCTGACCACCGCGGGCGTCGGCCACCGCGTGCAGTACGCGGGCAGCCTCGTCAGTGTGTTCTTCACCTCTGACCCGGAGACCGCCATCACCGACTACGCCGGTGTCAAGAGCAGCGAGACCTGGCGTTTCCCGGCGTTCTTCCATGCGCTGCTCTCGCGCGGCGTCTACCCGCCGCCCAGCGCCTTCGAGGCGTGGTTTGTGTCTGCTGCGCTGGACGAGGATGCTTTCGATGTCATCGCCGATGCCATGCCGGCAGCCGCGCAGGCGGCCGCTGCGGCACCCGAGCCCGACCAGGCTCACTGATGTGTCCCGAGGAGCTCCACTGATGCAGCGCACGATCGTGCACATGATGCGGCACGGCGAGGTCCACAACCCCGAGGGAATCCTCTACGGGCGCCTGCCGAACTTCCACCTCTCCGACACCGGCGCGCGCCAGGCGGCCACGGTCGCCGAGTCCCTCGCCGACCACGACATCACCGCGGTGTTCGCGTCGCCGCTGCAACGCGCGCAGGAGACGGCCACCCCGATCGCGCGGTCCCACGGCCTCGACATCATCACCGCCGACGGCCTCATCGAGGCCGACAACGTCTTCGAGGGCCTCAAGGTCTCGGTGGGCGACGGTGCGCTGCGGCGGCCGCGGAACTGGCCCAAGATGCGCGACCCCTTCACCCCGTCGTGGGGCGAGCCCTACATCCAGCTCGCGCACCGCATGCTGGCCGTGGCCACCAAGGCGCGCGACACCGCCAAGGGCCACGAGGCGGTCTGCGTCAGCCACCAGCTGCCGGTGTACACCCTGCGCCGCTTCCTGGAGGGCCAGCGCCTCTGGCACGACCCGCGGCGTCGGCAGTGTTCGCTCGCGTCGGTCACCAGCCTGATGTACGACGGTGACGCCCTCGTCGACATCGTCTACTCCGAGCCCGCGGGCGCCTCGGACCCCCGCGCCACGGGGGCCTGACACCCGACCTCATGAGCACCCGCCCGCACCCGACCCTCACGCGACGCGCGTCGCGCGGTCGCAGCACCCGAGCCCGCGCGGCCCTGGTGACAGCTCTGTCGGCGGCGCTCGTCATCGTCGCCGGATGCGGCACCGGTGACGACGCGGTGGTGCAGGGCGACACCTTCCAGTTCGTCTCACCCGGCGGCAACACCCAGATCACCTACGACCCGCCCGCCTCGCGCAAGAAGGTCGCCGACCTCAGCGGCGAGGAGGTGGTCTCGGGCACGCGGATCGGCCTGACCGACTTCACCGGCCAGGTCGTCGTGATCAACGTGTGGGGACAGTGGTGCGCCCCGTGTCGCGCCGAGGCGCCCGACCTCGAGCAGGTCTACGAGGAGAACAAGAACGCCGGCGTCGCGTTCCTGGGCATCAACTTCCGCGACAACCGCCAGGACGCCAAGGACTACATCGCCAACCAGAACCTCGCGTACCCGTCGATCTTCGACTACCCGGGCCGCACCCTGGTCCGACTCACGACCCCGACCTCGGTCGTCCCGACCACCGTCGTCCTCGACCGCTATCACCGCGCGGCCGCGGTCTACCTGCGGACCGTCTCGGCGGAGGAACTCGACCCGCTGGTGAAGCGGCTCGCGGCCGAGCCGTACACGGCGCAGTCCGCGCCGTCGACGGCACGCGTGCCGTCATGACCTCCACGATCGATCTCGCGTCGGTGGGGGCGACGTTCGAGTCCACGGTGCTCTCGGGTCCGATCCTGCTGGCGCTCGGCGCCTGTGCCCTGGCCGGACTGGTGTCGTTCGCGTCCCCGTGCGTGGTCCCGCTCGTGCCGGGCTATCTCTCGTATCTGGCCGGACTCGTGGGCGCGGAGGCGCCGCCGGTCCGCGCGGGGAGCGAAGCGGGCGGGTCGCGTCGGTCGCTGACCGGTCGCGCCCGCGTGGCCGGCGCAGCGTTGCTGTTCGTCCTCGGCTTCACCATCGTCTTCGTGCTGGCCACCGCGTCCGTCTTCGGTATCACCTCGGCGTTCGTGCTCAATCGTGAACTGCTGCAACGCATCGGCGGGGTCGTCACCATCGCGATGGGCCTGGTGTTCATCGGACTCATCCCGTTCATGCAGCGCGACGCGCGGTTCCATCCGCGGTTGGTGTCGAACCTCGTCGGCGCACCCCTGCTCGGTGCGGTCTTCGCCCTCGGGTGGACACCGTGCCTCGGGCCGACGCTCTCGGCGGTCATCGTCACCGCCAGCGGCACCGAGGGATCCACGGCGTTCCGCGGCGTCATCCTGATCATCGCCTACTGCCTCGGCCTCGGGCTGCCGTTCGTTCTGCTCGCCTTCGGGTCGGCGTCGGCGTTGCGCGCGGTCGGGTGGATGCGACGCAACGCGCGCACCATCCAGGTCGTCGGCGGAATCCTGCTCATCGCTGTGGGCGTCGCACTGGTCACCGGCCTGTGGGACCAGTTCATCACCTGGGTGCGCGATGCCTTCGTCTCCGACACCGAATTGCCGATATGACCGACACGATGACCCGCCCCGCTGCCCCCACGCCGCCACCCGCGCCGACGTGGAAGCGTCGTCTGTGGTGGCCGGCCCGCAACACGTGGCGGTCGCTGACCTCGATGCGCACCGCGCTCGCGCTGCTGTTCCTGCTCGCCCTGGCCGCGGTGCCCGGGGCACTGCTGCCGCAGCGGTCGCTCAACGAGCAGAAGACCGCCGCCTACATCGCCGACCACGGACTGCCCGCGCGGATCATGGACCGCCTCGGCTTCTTCGAGGTCTTCTCGAGCATCTGGTTCACGGCCATCTACGTGCTGCTGTTCATCTCGCTCGTGGGTTGTCTGACGCCGCGCATGATCGAGCACGCCAAGTCGCTGCGCGCCCGCCCGGTCGCCACCCCGCGCAACCTGACCCGCCTGCCGCGCCACGAACGCCACGAGGTCGCGGGCACCCCGGACGAGATCGGGCAGCGGCTGATGGGGAACCTGCGCGGCTGGCGCAAGGTCAGCTCGACGGTGACCCAGACCCAGGACGACGGGACCACCCGCGAGGTCGTCGAGATCTCGGCCGAGAAGGGGTACCTCCGCGAGTTCGGCAACCTGGTCTTCCACTTCGCGCTGCTCGCCCTGCTCGTCTCGATCGCCGCGGGCAAGATCTACGGCTACGAGGGCACCCGCATCCTCGTCGCCGACGGCGACCAGGGCCTGTGCAACACCTCCACCGCGGTCTACGACTCGTTCCGCGGCGGCAACCTCGTCGACGGCACCCAGCTCGCGCCGTTCTGCGTGCAGGTCGACTCGTTCAAGGCCGACTACCTGCCCAACGGTCAGGCCGACCAGTACTCCGCCGACGTCCGCTACCAGACCGGCTCGGATCTCGACACCGGCGACTCGAAGCCGGCCACCCTGAAGGTCAACGACCCGCTGCGCGTCGTCGGGGACCGGGTGTACCTCCTCGGCCACGGATACGCGCCCACCTTCACCGTCACGTTCCCCAACGGGGAGAAGCGAACCCAGACGGTCCCGTTCACCCCGAACGAGGCGGTGACCCTGCTGTCGTCGGGTGCCGCGCGCTTCGACACCCCCGGCGGGCTCTACCCCAACGAGGACGTGCGCCGGAAGAACCAGATCGCGCTGGAGGGCCTGTTCGCGCCGACGGCGCTGTACTCGGGCAGCAACAACACCCTGCTGTCGTCGTCGTTCCCCGACGCCCGCGATCCCGCCGTCGCCATCCGCATCTACAAGGGCGACACCGGTCTCGACACCGGCCGACCGCAGAACGTCTATTCGCTCGATCAGAACCTGATCAACCAGGGCCGGCTGATCCAGAAGGATCAGGTCAACCTGACGCCCGGTCAGACCGCGACGATCGATGACGGCACCAGGGTCAGCTTCGACGGGTACCAGCCGTGGGTGTCGCTGCAGGTGTCGCACGACCCCGCGCAGCAGTACGTGTTGATCTCGGCGATCGCGATGTTGGTGGGGCTGTTGGTGTCGCTGCTCATCAAGCGCCGCCGCGTGTGGGCCCGGCTCACACCGGCGGATGACGGGCCCGGGGACAAACGACATACAGTAGTAGAGATGGCGGGTCTGGCCCGCACGGATCAGGCCGGCTGGGGCGAAGGCTTCGGTGACCTGGTGAAGCGGTTGCTGGAGATCGACGAACCAGCGCGAACCGGACGACGCACGACCAGCGAGAGGTGACCGCGGAGTGAACAACATCGACGAGAACGTGTCCCGGTACTCCGACCTGCTCTTCGGCACCACGCTGACGCTGTACGTGCTGGCCATGATCATGTTCCTGGCCGCACTCGCCTCCACGCGCTCGCGTGCCGTGAACCCGGCCGAGGCGCAGAACAGCAACGTCCTGGTCAAGACGGGCGCGGGCAGTGCGACGCCGCCGCCCGCGGCGATCGACCGGACGCCGGGCAAGGTCGGTGCGCGCGAGCGGACCGGCTTCGGCGACCGGATCGCGAAGATGGCCTTCCCGGTGGTGATCCTCGGGGCGATCGCGCACCTCGGGTCGATCGTCACCCGCGGAGTGGCCACCGACCGCATGCCCTGGGGCAACATGTACGAGTTCATCAGCCTGTCGTGCGTTGCCGGGGTGATCGCGGGAATCGTCGTGCTGCGTCGTCCGGAGAACCGTCCGCTGCTGTCGTTCGTCCTCGTCCCCGTCGCTCTGCTGATGTTCATCGCCGGTCGCTGGCTCTACACCCAGGCCGCGCCGGTCGTTCCCGCGCTCAAGTCGTACTGGCTGGCCATCCACGTATCGATCGTGTCGGTCGGCTCCGGGGTGTTCCTCGTCTCCGGTGTGGCCAGCGCGCTCTACCTGATCAAGCTGCGCTACCCCGAGGCCGGCGCCGGCGTGTGGGGTCGCGTGCTCGACCGCCTGCCCAGCGCCCAGGCCCTCGACCGCCTGGCCTACAAGACCGTCGTCTTCGCGTTCCCGCTGTTCGGCCTCGGTGTCATCTGTGGCGCCATCTGGGCCGAGTCGGCGTGGGGTCGCTTCTGGGGCTGGGACCCCAAGGAGACGGTGTCGTTCATCGCCTGGATCATCTATGCGGCGTATCTGCACGCCCGCGCAACCGCAGGATGGCGCAACACCTCGGCCGCCTGGATCAACATCGCCGGCTTCGTCGCGATGCTGTTCAACCTGTTCATCATCAACCTGGTGGTGTCGGGACTGCACTCCTACGCGGGGCTGTAATCCGCGCCGGTCGATGACCCGTGCATCGACGGTGGGGACGGGCTCGACGGCCGTTCGTGCCAGAAACTAAAAACCGGGTGCGACGACAAGTTGGGGTTTGTCGCGCCCCGTGGAACGGGTAGCGGTTACGCCTGGTCCTTGGCGCGGTCGGCCTGCTGCTTCTTGACGACCTTGAGCAACTCGATGATCACATCGATGGTCGACTCGGACAGCTCTTCGTGGCGGAACGCGGCCAGGTGTGCGCCGGTCTCGGCGGCCATCGCGACGTACTCGCGCTGCTGCTCGACGCGCTTGAGATCCTCGTCCGGATCGGACAGGAAGTAGGTGACGCTGATCTCGAACGCGCGCGAGATCGCCTCCACCGTGCGGAACGACGGTGTCTTGGCCTTCCCGGTGCGCAGCTGCGAGATGTAGGCGTCGCTGAGCGTGTAGCCCAGGCGGTTGGCCTTCAGTGCGATTTTCTTGCCCGTGTACGGAATACCGTTCTCGTCCCGGACAGTCTCGAACAACTCGTTGAGACTGATCGCGAAAGTACGTCCGGTGTTCACATTGGTCGTCGTGGTCATTCGTGCTCCCCAAACTTCTCGAAGCCGACCGCGTACGACCGACTCCTACAGCAGATTGAACTCGCGCACCCGCACTTCGTGATCGCGGATTGCTCCAGGCGAAGACCGGTTACGAGACGACTCTACCTTTTGAGGTAGCAAACGGAATGCCGCATTCAGGCGATCGCAAGTATTTGCGATGCCGAAGAGGGAATCACGCGGGCGGCGGCATGATCTGCCTACGTGGACGCACCCGGGCGGGGGTCGTCACGGTGCGGTGCGCCGCCGGTCGAGTCGTCCTCAGGACGCGGTGTGTGGGGATTCGCGTCGGGCGTCGGGTCGTCGGTGGGAGTCGTGGGACCACCCGTGGTGGGGCGAGGGCCGCGTCGTCCGGTGCGGTCGAGGTCGAGCAGGAAGTCGGTGTCGTCGTCGGGGCCGATGGGACCGCGACCGCGCGTCACGGTGTCCTGCGGCTGCGGGCCGAATGCCTTCCAGACCAAGTAGCCGACGGCGACCGCCCCGATGAGAGCGAACAGATAGATCACAAGCAACCTCCAGATGTACCCGGTAATTCAGGGTACGGGAGGTTGCGTGCGAGATGTTCTAGTCGGTCTTGCGGTTCAGCAGCGCGACGACATCGGCTTCGCGGAAGCGACGGTGTCCGCCGGGGGTGCGGATCGCGCCCAGCAGGCCCGAGCTCGCCCAGCGCGCCACGGTCTTGGGGTTGACGTTGAACATCGCGGCAACCTGTCCGGGCGTCAGGGTGTGCTGGCTCGCGGCACGGGGCGTGATGGGCATCGCACTCGACGTCATCGCAGAGATCGGGTTGTGGTTGATGGCAGTCATGTTCTGTCTCCTCGTGCTGTGTCGGGCCCTGGGTGGGACCGCGATCGCAGGAGCTCGGTCGGTGCGGCCGGTGGCCGCTCTGGCGTTGCCCTCCAACATGATTACACCGAGATTGCAAGGTGTTCGAACGGTCAGCTGTTGGTAAATCAATGGTAAAAATCGGGCATCGCGGTCGTCCGGGTCCCGGGAAGTACCCTGACGGGGTGAGTGAACGCGAGAACAACGCCGCCGGCCCCGGACGTCGACTGGCCATCCGACTGGCCCTCTACACCGCTGCGCGGCTCGGACTCTTCGTCGTCGTGGCGGCCCTGATCTACGGCATCGGGCACCTCGCCGGGGTCGACGTCCCGATCCTGGTCGCGGGCATCTTCGCCGTCGTCATCGCCCTGCCGCTGGGCATGCTGGCGTTCAAGCGGCTGCGCACCGATCTGAACGTGGCGATCGCCGAGGTCGACGCGGACCGGCAGGCCAAGCGCGACGCGCTGCAGGGGCGTATGCAGGGCATGAACGGCCCCCGGTCCGGTGGTCGGAAGCCTACGCGCCCAACCGATCCCGGTGCGGGCTCCGAGCGCGGAGCATGACCGCCGGCGGTGGCGCATCGGCGCTGGTGGACCACCGGGGATCGCGTGCGTGGGTGGACACCGCCATCCGCCTCATCGAGGCCGACGCCACCCGTAGCGCCGACACCCATCTGCTGCGGTTCCCGCTGCCGGAGTGGGCGCGGTTCGTCGGCGCCGACGGTGCGCCGACCGGCATCGATCTCTATCTCAAGGACGAGAGCACCCACATCACGGGTTCGCTGAAACATCGGCTCGCCCGCTCGCTGTTCCTCTACGCCCTGTGCAACGGCTGGATCAACGAGACCACCCCGGTGATCGAGGCGTCGTCGGGCTCCACGGCGGTGTCCGAGGCGTACTTCGCGGCCCTGATCGGGGTGACGTTCGTCGCGGTGATGCCGCGCAGCACGTCCTCGGCCAAGGTGGCGCTCATCGAACGACAGGGCGGACGGTGCCACTTCGTCGACCGCCCCGGCGAGGTCTACGCCGCCGCGGCCGGCCTGGCCGACGAGCTCGGCGGGCACTTCATCGACCAGTTCACGATGGCCGAGCGGGCCACCGACTGGCGCGGCAACAACAACATCGCCGAGTCCGTCTACAGCCAGCTCGCCCTCGAGGCGCACCCCGTCCCCACCTGGATCGTGGTCGGGGCCGGAACCGGCGGCACCTCGGCGACCATCGGGCGCTACATCCGCTACCGCGGCCACCCCACCTGGTTGTGCGTCGTCGACCCGGAGAACTCCGCCTTCGCCCCCGCCTACGCCTCCGGCGACGGCGCCACGGTCTCGACCGTCGGGTCGCGGATCGAGGGGATCGGCAGGCCACGGGTCGAGCCGTCGTTCGTCTCCCAGGTCATCGACACCATGCTCACCGTGCCCGACGCGGCGTCGGTGGCGACCGCGCGTCTGGTCGGCGACACCCTCGGCCGTCGGGTGGGCCCGTCGACCGGGACCAACGTGTGGGGCGCGTTCACGCTGATCGCCGAGATGGTGGCCCAGGGCCGCGGCGGCAGCGTCGTCACGCTGCTCTGCGACGGCGGCGACCGCTACGCCGACACCTACTTCGACGACGACTGGGTCGCCGCGCAGGGCCTGGGACTCGCCGGCCCGCGGGCCGTGCTCGAGGAGTTCGTCGCGACCGGTCGGTGGCGCCGGTGACCCAGTCCGACCCCGGCAGGACCGCCGGCCCGATGATCGAGGCCGTCGACCTGGTTCGCGAGTACCGCATGGGTGAGCAGCGGGTGCGCGCGCTCGACAACCTCAACCTGACGCTCGACGGCGGACAGTTCGTGTCCATCGTCGGGCCCTCGGGGGCGGGCAAGTCGACGCTGCTGCACGTGGTGGGTGCGCTCGACGTCCCCGACTCGGGCACAATCCGCGTCGACGGCGAGGACATCGGCCGACTCACCGACGATCAGCAGTCGGAGTTCCGTAGGCGCAAGGTCGGTTTCATCTTCCAGTTCTTCAACCTGGTGCCGACGATGTCGGCGTGGGAGAACGTCGCCCTGCCGCGGCTGCTCGACAGCACGCCACTGCGGCGGTCCAAGGCCGACGCCGTGGACCTGCTCGAGAGGGTCGGACTCGGCAACCGGGCCGACCACCGTCCCTCGGAGTTGTCCGGCGGTCAGATGCAACGGGTGGCCATCGCCCGGTCGCTGGTGATGAACCCGCGCATCGTGCTGGCCGACGAACCGACCGGCAACCTCGACTCGCACACCGGGCAGGCCATCCTCGACCTGCTCGGCGGCCTGGCCCACGACGATTCCGGTCGGCTCGTGGTGATGGTGACCCACGACGGGGCCGCGGCATCGGTCGCCGACCGCTCGGTCACCGTGCGCGACGGGCGGATCGAAGAAGCCGTCGACACGCCGTGACGTCGCGTCTCTCGCTCACCCGCCTCGATCCCGTGCCCGCGTGGACCCGGCTGCGGGTACTCAACCTCCGCGAGCTGCGCAGCCACCGGCTCCGGGTGATCACCTCGCTGATGGTCATCACCGTCTCGTCCATGCTGATCGTCGCGGTCCTGGGGACCTATGGGTCGCTCAGTTCCTCGGTGCGACAACTCAGCTCGACCGTGTCCGGTTCGGCCGACCTCGACGTCAGCGCGATCGGCGACAGCGGCCTCGACGAGTCGCTCGTCGGCACCATCCGGCGCGAGGTCCCGCAGGCCGCCACGGTCGCCCCGCTCGTGCAGTCGTCGGTGTCGATCGACGGGGAGCAGGTGTCGGTGCTCGGTTCCGACCTGTCGATCCTCGGGCTCGGCGGTGCGATCCGGTCGGTGCTCACGGAGCAGTCGGGCGGTGGCGGGGGAGTGTCGCAGTCCGATCTCACCTCGGGTATCGCGGTCGGTCCCGGGCTCGGCTACCGCGTCGGGCAGCGGGTGAGCGTCAACGGGATCGACGCCGAGGTCACCCGCGTCGTCGATTCCGATTCCGCCACGCCCATCAACAACGGCCGGTTCATCGTCGCGTTCCTGCCACTCGCGCAACGCATCACGCAGCAGAGCGGGCGGCTGGACTCGATCCTGGTCAAGGCCGCACCCGGCGTCGACACCGACACCCTGCGCGCCGACATCGAGCGGGTCGTCGACGGACGGGCCGTGGTCAACAACCCCGACTTCCGTGCGAAACAGGTGGAGACGGCCAGCGCGGTCACCCGGGACTCGACGCTGCTGGTCGCGCTCATCTCGTTGGTGATCGCGGCGTTCCTGGTCTTCAACACGATGAACATGGCGGTCGCGTCGCGCCGCAAGATGCTGGCGATGGTCCGGGCGATCGGCGGCCGCCGCGGGCCGCTGGTGCGCGACCTCATCGGCGAGGCGGCCCTGTTCGGGTTGGTCGGCGGACTGATCGGGATCGGGTTCGGGATCCTGGCCGGGCGGTATCTGATCGGGCGGTTGCCGTCGGTGTCGGCGGAGGGCTTCGGCGCGACGCTGACCTATCACCTGCCCTGGTACGTCGGGCCCGTCGCGGTCCTCGCCTGCATGCTGGCGTGCGTGGCGGCGAGTGTGCTCGCGGCGCGGTCGGTGTTCGCGCTCTCGCCGATCGAGGCGATGGTGCCGGGCGAGCTGAGCGCACGCGACCGCGGGCCCGGTGTGATCGAGTGGGCGGCCGGCGTCGGTGGCGTCGCGCTGGTGGCGGCCGGCTGGGTCATCGCCTACACGGTGGAGGGCCGCCTGGTGTTCGGCGCCGCGGTCGTCTCGAGCATCGGGTCGCTGCTGTTCTTCTTCGCGATCACCAAGCCGCTCGTCCGCGCGGTGACCGCGCTGGCGTCGCGCTTCGGAGGGCCCGGGAAGCTCGCCGCGGTCAACACCGAGCGCACCCCACGCCGGGCCTGGGCGACGCTGATGACGGTGTCGGTGGCCGTGTCGGTCGGCATCGGGACGTCGGGCGCGATGAACGATCTCGTCGGGTCGGTGTCCGGTGCACTCGACGGTCTCGCCGATCCCGATCTGTACGTCTCGTCACAACCGGTCGAGAACATCCCGAGCGGGCCGATCCTCGACTCGTCCATCCGCGACCGTGTCGCGGCGGTCCCTGGTGTCGAGCGCGTCGTCGGCGGTCAGTGGGCGACGGTCAACCTCGGTGAGGCCCGGATCCTGATGCAGGGCCTCGCGCCGGGCATCCAGGCGCCATACGTGAAGAAGGCCTCGCCCGAGGTCGTGCAGCAGGTACTCGACGGCCAGGGCATCATCATCTCGAAGGTGCTCGGTCGGGCGTTGGACGCCGGCGTCGGTGACGAGATCCGGCTGGCCACACCCACCGGTTTCCACACCCTGAAGATCCTCGAGGCCGTCGACTACGTGACCCTCGACTCGGGCACGGCGGCGATGTCGGAGTCGTTGCTGGCGCAGTGGTTCCAACGCCCCGGCAACAGCTTCCTGCAGGTCACCTACGCGCCGGGGGTCGACGAGGCGCAGGTCCGGTCCGCGGTCGACGCCGCCGCGACCTCGACGACCGGTGAAGCCTCCGGGGCGCAGCCCGTCTACGTCTACACCGGCGAGGAGACCCTCGACGCGACCCGCGCGTCGGTCGAGCAGTCCGGCGCCTTCACCATCGCGATTCAGTGGATCGTGGCGCTGGTCGCCGCGGTCGCGCTGCTCAACACGCTGTTGCTGTCGGTGATCGAGCGCCGGCGCGAGCTCGGGGTGCTGCGCGCCATGGGTGCCTCGCGGACCTTCATCTCCCGGATGGTGCTGGCCGAGGCCGCGGCGATCGCGGCCGTCGGGTCGGTTCTCGGCGTACTCAGCGGCGAGCTGCTGCACGTCATCAGCGACAAGGTGCTCGGCGTGACCACGTCGGTCGACATCGGCTACTCGCCGCAGTACTCGACGATCCTCTACGTGGTCGTCGCGTTCGGACTCTGCTTCGTCGGCGCCTTCCTGCCCGCCGCGCGTGCGGCCCGCATGAACATCAGCGAATCCATCCTCGACGAGTAGCGGGCCCCGCTCCGGGCTCGGTCGCCGCGCGTTGGGCCCTCGTTCTCCCGTGTTGGGCCGTTGTCGCGCCGCGTCGGGCCCTCATTCGTGTGTGTCGGGCCTTAGTTCGCACCCCGCCGGAATATCTGCCGTCAATAAATGTTGACACAAATCAGATGTCAACTTAACCTGACATCATGCAGGACGACGGGGACATCGACCAGAACGACATCACCACCGCTGCGGCGAGTACCGATCCCTCCCGGGGATTGGTCGCGGTCCGCGCCCTGCGCACACTGGCCGACCGACTCGAAGAGGTTCAGGTGGCCAGTGCCCGCGAGCAGGGATGGAGCTGGCAGGCGATCGCAGAGGTACTGCAGATCAGCCGCCAGGCCGTTCATCAGAAGCACTCGGCCCGCGAGCGAGCACGACCGGAATGACCACACCGCCCACGAGAAGTGAGCACCACCACGAAACCACATGAGAAGAGACACAACATGTTCGAACAATTCACACGCGAGAACCGACACATACTGTCGTTCGCCATGGAAGAGGCCGCCGACCTCGGGCACACCCAACTCGGCAACGATCACCTGATCCTCGGGATGCTGTGCAACGCCCGCAGCCCGATCTTCTCCCGGCTGACCGCCGAGGGATTCACGCTCGATGCCGCCCGCGAGACCGTACGTGAGGTCCGCGCCGACGACACCGACGCCGAAGACGCGGACGCGTCGCAGGTGGACGAGGACCGCGAGGCCCTCAAGTCGGTCGGCATCGACCTCGACAAGGTCGCCACCGCCGTCAAGAACGCCTTCGGCACCGACATCACCGACGGGTGGTCCAAGCGCGGACCCGAGCGTCGTGGACGCGGTGAACGCGGACACGGCGAACGCGGCCATCGGGGCGGACCGGAGCGCGGCGAGGACTTCGGTCCGCGCGGACACCGGGGCCATCGGCACGGCCACGGCGGCCCCGAATTCGGCCGGCCCCCGTTCGGCGCAGGCGAGTTCGGCGAGGGACCCTGGGAACACGGTCGCGGTCGGCGCGGACCCCGTGGACGCGGCGGGCCCTTCGGCCGGCCCCGGTTCTCGGTCGACGCCAAGGCGGCCCTCGCCAACGCGGTTCAGATCGCGCGCGAGAACGGCAGCGACCGGCTCACCGCCGAACACGTCCTGCTCGGCATCCTCAAGACCGACGACAAGCGCTCACGCGCACTGATCGAATCGGTCACCACGTCGGAGAAGCTGCGCGACGCCCTGAGCGCCACCGCCTGATCTCTCATGAACGACGCTGCGCCCACGGGGGATCCTCGTGGGCGCAGTGTTCTCCACGGTGCCGTCGGGTCAGGCGATGAACAGACCCACCGCGGTGGCCAGCGCCCAGACGACCATCGCCAACCCGGTCTGCGCCAGCGCCGGGATCAGCGCGGGTCCCTGTGCGCCACCCCGGACCGGCGCGTGGGCCCGCCAGGCCAACGGCGCCGCGAGCAGTCCGAGCAGGGCCCACGGGGTCGCGACGACCAGGACCACCGACAGCACCGACGGTACGGCCACCAGAGCGAGGTGAAGATCACGAGTCCGTTCGTCGCCCAGTCGGACCGCGAGCGTCGTCTTGCCCGACTCGGTGTCCGACGGGATGTCGCGCAGGTTGTTGGCGACGAGCACCGCGCTCGAGTACGACCCGACCGCGACCGCGCAGACGACCCCGACCCAGTCGACTCCTCCGGCCTGGACGAACTGGGTTCCCAGGACGCCCACCAGGCCGAAGAACACGAACACCGCGACCTCGCCGAACCCGGCGTAGCCGTAGGGGTTCTTGCCGCCGGTGTAGAACCAGGCGCCGGCGATACACACCGCGCCCACCAGGATCAGCCACCACGCGCTGGTCAGCGACAGCACCACGCCGGACACACCCGCGATCGCGAACGCCGTGAACGCGGCGTTGCGGACCGAGTGCGGCGATGCCGCCTTCGACCCGACCAGTCGCATCGGCCCGACCCGGTCGTCGTCGGTACCGCGGATGCCGTCGGAGTAGTCGTTGGCGTAGTTCACGCCGACGATCAGCGACACCGACACCACCAGCGCCAGCAGCGCCTTCCACCAGAGCGCGTCGCCCGACCAGGCGGCGGCGCCCGTTCCGGCGAGCACGGGCGCGATCGCGTTGGGGAACGTGCGCGGCCGCGCGCCGTCGAACCACTGCTTCGGGGTTGCCATGTCGACAATCCTTACCCATCTGCTCCGGCGGCCGCTCAGACGGTCTCGCAACTAGTGTGTAGATCTGTTCGCGTGAAGGGGTTGTGATGGCGAGGGGCTCGTCTGCGGTGACGATCGGACTGCTGGGTCCGGTCGCGATCGACACGGGCGGCGGCATGGTCGAGATCGCCGGGACCCGCGCACGGAGGCTGCTGGCGGCGTTGACGCTGCAGCCCGGCATCGTCCGGTCGGCCAGCGTGCTGATCGACCTGGTGTGGAGCGACGCGCAGCCGAAGTCGCCGCAGTCGGCGCTGCACACCCAGATCTCCCGGCTGCGTCACGCGTTGCCCGAGGGCATGATCGCCGCCGGGTCGGCCGGGTACCGCCTCGATCTGACCGGCCACACCGTCGATGTCGACCGGGCCCGCAACCTCATCGACGACGGCACCGCGGGCTCACTCGACGACGCCGCGCGACTCTGGCGTGGTGTCCCCGGCGACGACCTCGGCGACGACGACCTGGCCGCCGAGGTGCGTGCGGTCGGTGACGATCTTCGTCGGCGCCTCGACGAGCGGCGGTGCCGGGTGGCGCTCGCAAGCGGTGACCACGAGACCGCCCGGCGCGTGGCGCAGTCGCTGTGCGACCACGACCCGTTGGACGAACCGGCCCACCTGCTGCTGATGCGGGCACTGCAGGCCGCTGGACGCCCGAACGACGCGCTCGCGGTGCATGCCCGCCTGCGCCGGACGCTGTCGTCGGAACTCGGGGTGGATCCGGGTGCCGAGATCGAGGCCCTCCATCGCGCGCTCCTCGCCGCCGACGCCCCGGTGGCGCCGGCGGAGGTTCTGTTGCCTGCCCCGTCGCGTCGCGGGCGGGCCGTCGGGCTGCGGGCCGAACCGAACGAACTGCTGGGCCGCGACACCGACATCGACGAGGTCCTCGTCGCGCTCGGTCAGAACCGGGTCGTCACCATCACGGGCCCCGGCGGTGCGGGGAAGACCCGGATGGTGCACGCGGTGGGTCGTCGACTCGCAGCTGCCGCGCGGACGCTGTACGTCGTCGAGTTGGCCTCGGTACGCAACGACGCCGATGTCGTCGCCGCCATCGCCGCGACGCTGGGGGTCGGCGAGTCGGAACTGACGCCGTCGGGTCAACCGCGCATCCCGGTCGGCGACCTCGACGATCGGCTCGCAGACACCCTCGCGGGACGCAACGCGGTTCTGGCGCTGGACAACTGCGAGCAGATCATCGAGGGCAGCGCGCGGGCGGTGGCCGAGCTGATCGCCGCCGTCGACGATGTGACCGTGCTGACGACGTCACGAGCGCCACTGATGGTGGCCGGAGAGGTCATCCACCGGTTGGCGCCGCTGCCCACCGACGTGGCCGACTCCCCGGCCGTCGAGCTGTTCGTCACCCGGGCGCGATCGGTCCGCCCCGACGCGGTCATCGATCCTGCGGTGGTCGCCGACCTCTGCCGCGACCTCGACGGTCTGCCGTTGGCGATCGAACTGGCCGCGGCCCGGGTGCGGACGCTGAGTGTGCCCGACATCGCGCAGCTGCTCTCCGAGCATCTGGCCCGGGGGCGTCTCGCTCTGCTGCGGACCGGCGATCGCACTGCGCCACAGCGGCATCGGACGTTGCACGCGGTCATCGAATGGAGCTGGGACCTCCTCGACGACGATGCGCGACGCGCACTGGTCCGACTGTGCCGGTTCCCGGGCGGGTTCACCGTAGCCGCCGCGGGTGAGGTGGTGGCCGGCGCCGGGCATCACGCCCTGGTCGACGACCTCCTCGAGCAACTGGTCAACCAGTCCCTGCTCACGGTGACCGAGGTCGACGGACGGATCCGCTACCGCATGCTCGAGATGGTGCGGGAGTTCGGAGAGGAACAGCTGGTCGCCTCGGGTGAGGCCGACGAGGTCGACGCCGCGATGATCCGGTGGGCCATCGGCTGGGCGGGCGATGTCCGTGCCCTCTACGACGGGGGTGAGCAGGCTGCGGCGATGGCCCGGGTGATCGCCGACAACGACAACATCGTGTGGATCCTGCGGCGCTGTACCGAGATCGACCCCGCCGACCGCCCCGCCGACGCGGTGTCCGCCGTGGTCGCGACGTTCCCGGTGATGACCTCGAGTTGGGTGGCTCGCGGGTTGCATGTCGAGATCCGCAACTGGGCGCCGAGGATCCTCGGCCTACTCGGACGACCCCCGCGAGACCTGCCCGACGACGTGCGCGAACTGTGGCAGGTGGCGCTGCTGATGGTCGCCGGTCACCTCGTGATGATCCGACCGGACATACGACTGTCGGCACGGGCGATGACCGCACTGCGCGCCGTGTACCACCCGTCCGAGGTGATGACGCGGCCCGCGGATTTCGCCAGTGGGATCCTGTTGTCGCGGAGCACGTTCGCCGGTCTGCGCATCCTGGCACGTGGTGCACGGTCGCCGGTGGTGCTGGTGCGCGCGATCGCTCTGTCGGTGCGGTCGAATGCTCGGGAGAACGTCGGTGATCTCGACGGCGCGCTCCGCGACTCCCTGCAGGCGCAGTCGTTGGCCGTCTACCGAGGCGACCTGTGGATCACCGCGACCGGCTCGATGGAGATCGGCAACATCCACGGCCAGTGTGCTCGCTACGCCGAGGCAGTCGAGAGCTACCGCAAGGCTGCCGCGCTCCTCGCCGAACTCGGCGCGGTGGACGAGGTGACACAGGTCCGGATCTATCTCGCCTGCAGCCACGTGGGCGTCGGCGAGATCGATCGTGCCCGAGCGATCGTGGCCGACATGTCCGACGGCTGGACCCCGGATCAGCCGGTGCCGCCGGGGAGTACCGAGGCGGTCGGGTCGTTGCTCATGGCGCACGCCGAGGTGTCGTTCGCCGAGGGTGATGTGGCGGGGGCGGGGGCGCTCGCGGCCACCGTCCTGCATCACGTTCTCGGTGACTCGGCGACCGCGTCGCCGGATCCGTCGACGTTGCTCGTCATCAGTTCCGCGGTGGCGATGGCGGCGTCGACCGGACGGACCGACGTGGCGTGCGAGCGGCTCCCGATGCTCATCGAGTTCGTGGCCGCGCAGTTCGAACCTCCCGGCTACCGGGACATCCCGCAGACCGGTGCGTGTGCGGTCGCATTCGCGACGGCGCTCGCGGCCCACGATCCGGGGTCGGTGGCCGCCGCGCGGTTGCACGCGCTCGGTGTTCGCGCCCGCGCCCGACGGGACTACCCGATCCTGAACCGGTCGATCACGACCGCGCGGGCACGGAGTGGGCTCTCCGACGAGGTCGTCGACGGTATCGACGACGAGATCGGCAGGATGTCCCGACGGCGCGCCGCCGAGAACATCCTGCCGACCATGCGTGCGGCTCTGGCCTAGGCGTCACGCATGTAGGCCCGCACGGTCAGCGGCGCGAAGACCGCGACCAGCACTGCGGCCCCGAGCAGCGACCACAGGACGTGGATCCCGACGTGACCGTTGTTGGTCAACTCGCGCACCGCGGTGACCAGGTTCGACACCGGGTTGACATTGACGAACGCCTGCAACCAGCCCGGCATGGTCTCCGGCTGCACGAACGCGTTGGACACGAAGGTGAGCGGGAACAGGATCATCAGCGAGAACCCCTGCACCGCAGAGGCCTTCTTGACGAGCATGCCCATGAGCGCCCAGATCCAGGACACCGCGAAGCTGCAGATGATGACCAGGACGATGGCGCCGATCAGGCCGAGCGGATCGGGACGCCAGCCCATCGCGATACCGACGATGAACGTGATCACCGTGGCGATCAGGTAGCGGACGACGTCGGCGAGCAGTGCGCCCGCCAGCGGTGCGGTTCGTGCGATGGGCAGTGACTTGAAGCGGTCGAAGACGCCCTTGTTCATGTCCTCGCGGAGTTGGGTGCCGGTGACCACCGAGGTGGTGATGACCGACTGCACCAGGATTCCGGGGATGATGATCGGAAGGTATTGCGACACACTGCCGGCCAGTGCGCCTCCGAAGATGTAGGTGAACATCAGCGTGAAGATGATCGGCTGGAACACCACGTCGAAGAGCTGCTCGGGGTTGTGGCGGAGCTTGAGCATCCCGCGATAGCCCATGGTGAGCGACTGCTTGACGGTGTCGGTGATGCCGACCGAGGCGGGGACCTCCCGCACGATGGGATGTTCGGCGGTGGGGCTGTCGATGGTGAGGGTGGTCATGCTGCGTGCTCCTTCTCGGAGGGGGTGTCGGCGCCGGCCGGCTTGCCGGTGATGGTCATGAAGACCTCGTCGAGGCTGGGCTTGGCGACGGTGAGTTCGGTGATGGCGATGTTCTCCGCGATCAGCGCGGACATGACCTCGGAGACGAGTTCCGGCCGCGAGAGCGGGATGGTGACGCGTCCGGCCTCGGGGCTCAGAGTCCCCTTCTCGCCGACGACCCGTTCGACGATGCTCAGGGTGGCGACGGTGTCGGTGCGGTCGGCCGGGCGGACCTCCAGGGTGTTGATGCCCACCGAGTCCTTCAGCTCGTCGGCGGTGCCGTCGGCGATGACGATGCCGCGGTCGATGACCGCGATGCGGTCGGCGAGCTGATCCGCCTCGTCGAGGTACTGGGTGGTGAGCAGGATCGTCGAACCCTGGCTGACCAGTCGGCGGATGGTGTCCCACATCTGGGCACGGGTCCGCGGGTCGAGTCCGGTGGTCGGCTCGTCGAGGAAGAGCAGCGGGGGAGCGGCGATCAGGCTGGCGGCGAGGTCGAGACGCCGGCGCATGCCGCCGGAGAACTCGTTCAGCGGACGGGTGGCCGCCTCCTCGAGACCGAACTCCTCGAGGAGATCCGAGGCGATGGTGCGCGATTCGACGCGGCTCTTGCCGAGGAGACGGGCGAAGACGATGAGGTTCTCGCGGGCGCTGAGGTCCTCGTCGACCGATGCGTATTGGCCGGTGACCCCGACGAGGGACCGGACCGCGACGGGCTCGGCGACGACGTCGTGACCGAAGATCTCGGCCCTGCCCGCGTCTGGGCGGAGCAGGGTGGCGAGCATGCGGACCGTGGTGGTCTTGCCTGCGCCGTTGGGGCCCAGGACGCCGTACACCGAACCGGTGGGTACGACCAGGTCGACACCGTCGACCGCGCGGGTGGAACCGAAGTGCTTGACCAATCCGCGGGCGACGATCGCCGGCGCATCGGTGGCGGGTGCTGTGTTCATGGGACGAACACTGCGCCGAGCGCCTGTCGCCGCGCTGACACCGCCTGTCGTCAGCCCGGCGGCCGCACTAGAACAGGGTGATGTTGTTGAGGCGGTTCGAGTCGCCGTTGGTGTCGTAGGTGTAGGTCAACGCAGGGAACCCGGTGCAGTCGAGGTAGCGAATCTTTCGTGATGCGCCGGGCGCGATGTCCTCCGAGGAGCTCGTGAGCCCGCCGTAGGCGGTGGTGAAGACCGCCGCGTTGATCGCGGTGACCGGACCCTTGTTGGTGACGGTCGTGGTGCAGGTGCTGCGGTCGGTGGAGATCGAGAGATCGGGCAGTCCGCTCGCGGCAGACGCCGTTCCGGCGGTGATGGCGCCTGCGGCGGCGAGCGATGCGAGCGGCAGCACGACCGCCGCGGTGAGTCGAGTGAATGTGGTCATGTCTGTTACCTCCTGGTGGATGTGTGAAGAGATCTGTCTATGCGTTGATGGTGGCGACGGCCGGTGCGCCGAGGTTCGCGAGCGCGCCGCCGATGGCGATGAGTCCGGTGCCGGTGCGAACGGTGGCACTCGGCGGCGCTGGGTCGCCACCGGATACCGTCAATTGGACCGTGCCCCTGGCGCCCGTCGACAGGTTGATCCACGCGACATTCGCAGGGGGATCGATCTGGCCCGCGCAGCGGGGGAACGGGGATCTCCGGATGGCGTCGTCGACGCTCGCGCAGTACGGACCCAACGAGAACGTCAGGATGCCGGGAGCGGTTCGAGTGGCGGTGATGTTCTCGACGCCGAAGGGGAACGGGTCGGCGAAGAAGAGCCATCGGGACGGAATGTTGACCGAAACCGATTGACTCGCAACATGTTGCGGTGCGGCCACGGCGTGTCCTGCGCCGAAGGTGGTGGTCGCGATGGCGGCGGCCGCGGTCAACGACACGACCGTCTTGGTGATGATGCGCCGAGAAATTCTCATGGCTGTTGATCCTTTGGTGTTCGCGATGGTGATGGGGTGCGGCCGGGTCAGGGCCAGATCAGTCGTCCGCCCTGGAAATCCTGGGCGTAGCGGGAACCGTTGGGGCCCTGGCGGTATTCGTCGCCGACGGGAAGGCCGAGGCGTCCACCTTTTAGGCGTCGAGGATTCGTCCGCCGAGGGTGTACTCGCCGTATGACTCGTCTGCGGCGGCTGTTCCCACCGCCTGGGTGGACACGATCATCAGCGGTGACAACACCGCCACCGCCCACGTCGTCAGTCGTTTCCGTGTGTGCATCGAGATCACGCTCCTTGATGGTCGGTGGTGTCAGCCGAGTCGGAACCTCGACGGATCTGATGGTGGTATCGCGGAGTACCACTTCGTTGTTACGGCGAACGACCGGATGTCGTCTGATCGGACGACATCCGAGTCCGGTGGGTCCGATCCCGCCGATCCCTCCGTGGCCGCTGCCGCGGTCCGATTGGCCGTGTTCGCAACGTATCTCGCATTTGTGCAGATGTCGGAGTCGGTGTCGCTCGGCTACATTGGGCACCGCCAGCAGGCGCCCGACCACGACGACAGAGAACCCGTAGATGCCTCCCGACCATGCGCGCCGACCGACCCGGCAGGGTCCGCGGCGGTTCGCAGGTGATCTGGAGGCCACCCGGATCATCGCGCCCGGGGTCGGCAGGCACGCCAAGCATGCCCGCCCGGACCCGCAGCGCAGGCGCCCGCGACGTGCCAGGGCACTGGGGCGGACGGCAGTCGCGCTGGCCGCGTGTGGAGTGCTGACCGTGACCGGTTTGGCATGGTCGGGGGCGCAGACGGTGCAGAACGCCTTCCACACCTCCGACGCCCTGGCCGGTGCGCCACGCTCGACCGGGACCGCGGAGAACATCCTGCTCATCGGCCTCGACTCCCGCAAAGACCGCAACGGCAACGACCTACCGCCCGACGTCCTCACCCAACTCCACGCCGGCGACGGCCAGGAGGGCGGCTACAACACCAACACCCTGATCCTGATCCACGTCCCCGCCGACGGAAAGAACATCACCGCGTTCTCCATCCCGCGTGACGACTACGTGCCCGTCGTCGGGATAGACGGCTACGACCACGCCAAGATCAAAGAGGCCTACGGACTGAAGAAAGCCCAGACCGAACAACACCTCATCGACGCCGGGGTCACCGACCAGGCCACCCTCGAATCACGCAGCCGTGACGCCGGACGCGCCGAGACGCTGCAGACCGTCCGCGCCCTGACCGGGGTCCCCATCGACCGGTTCGCCGAGGTCAGCCTCGTCGGGTTCTACGACATCACCAAAGCGTTGGGCGGAGTCCAGGTCTGCCTCAACCACCCCGTCTCCGACAACTACTCCGGGGCCCACTTCGCCGCCGGCGTACACACCCTCGACGCCGCACAGGCCCTGGCGTTCGTCCGCCAGCGCCACGGCCTCGACAACGGCGACCTCGACCGCACCCACCGACAACAGGCATTCCTGCTCTCGGTCACCCACATGTTGTCCTCATCAGGTGTGTTCGGCGATCTGAACAAACTCGACGCACTCGTCTCGGTCGCCCAACAAGACGTCACCCTGTCCTCGGGCTGGAACATCGTCGACTACGCCCACCGCATCGGCGACATCAGCGGACAACACACCCGTTTCACCACACTGCCCGTCGTGCGCTACGACACCATCGACGGCCAGGACGTCAACATCATCGACCCCACCGCCATCGAAACCGAGGTCCAGACCGCGTTCGGCCTCATCCCGCCCGCACCGGTGGCGGCAACGGCGCACCCGTCGGCCGATCAGCCGGCGGACACGACCGTCACGGGAACGGATCCGACCCCGGATCAGGGTGCGCCCGTGACCACGTCGGCCTCGGGCGTTCCCTGCGTCAACTGACTCAGAGGTCGTCGAGGTCGACGTAGCCGTCCTGCAGGGCCCGTGCGAGCAACGTGGCCTTTGTGTTGGCCGCGCGGCCGACCACCTCGTACTTGGCGCGGATGCGGGAGATGTGGGTGTTGACCGTCGTGCCCGCGATGAACAGCCGCGAACCGACCTCGTCCTTGGAGTCACACAGGACCCACATGCGCAGGACCTCCACCTCACGGGCGCTCAGATCGGGGCGGGCGGGCAGGGTAACGGGTTCGAGCAGGGTGGTCATCGGGGGCCTCGTGTCGCAGGGGCCGTCGTCTCGTATCCGGCCATACCTGACAGTAGGGCGGGGGTCCGACAATGCGACAGACGCGACTTCTGGTGTCCCCCGAGCTGGTGTCACCGTTAGTTGCAGAAAGCGTCAGTCATCGACGACCGTTCGCTCGGTGGACATCTCGGCACCCGTGTGGTCGAACTCGCGCCGATCGGTGCCGTCGGCGCCGCGGCTGTAGATCGACGCCGCGGCCGCACGATGCGCAGGCAGCAACCGCACCCGGACGTCGCCGTTCCGTGCTCGTGCGAGCGTCGTGACGATCTCGGCGTTGATGTCCGCGCGGGCGCGATCGGGGAGTGGGTCGGCGGCCCGGTCGTCGATGAGGATCACCTCGACGCCGCGGGCACGGGCCGATCGGGCGGCGTCGGCGATGTCGGGGGTGACCAGGCCGGGAGCCCGCAGTCGGTCCCGCAGGTGGGCCTCGAGCAACTCGCAGGTGGCCCGCTCGTCGGCGGACAGCTCGACCCCGGAGGCGATCCGGTCGAGCATCGGACGTGCGAGCCCGTCGAGTTCGGCGAGTTGCTGGTCGCGCTCGGCAGCCGCGGCGTTTCGCGCTGCCAACGCAGCCACCTGTTGCGCGCCCGCGGCACGTAGTTCGAAGACGTTCCGGGCCGCCGGGCGGATGGTCAGTGCGAACACCGCGCCGATCGCGACCGGTCCGACGTCGATCAACACCGTCGCCGCCCCGCCGAACAGTCCGGTGCCGTGGACCACCGACCACGCCGAGTGCGCCGCCAGGTTCCCCAGCAGGCCCAGCCAGGCGAACAATGTCCGCCCCCGCACGCACAGGAAGCAGAGCAGCACCGTCGTCGCCCCGTGCGCCCAGCCCTGGGTGCTGACCGCGAACGGCGACGGGGTCACCCACAGGGTGAGGCCGGCCGTCAGCGGACACGTCGCCGCGATGAGCGTCGCCCATCGCAGCGGCAGGGGATCGCCGGGTGCCGATATCAGGGCTATCGCGGCGCCGGCCAACGCGACGATCGCCACGATGGGCGGCCAGATCGACGAGATCCCCTCGGTGGAGGTGAGACAGACATAGGCCATGCACGCGACGTACGCCGCAAGAACGAATCGTGCGCCGACGGTGTGCATCCCGAGCAGCGCGCGCACGTCACGCGGGCCGCTGTCGACACTCGAGACGGCGAACGACTCGTCGGTTGCACGGCTGCTCACGTGGCGACCCACCGCAGCGTGACGACCGTGCCGCTACCGGGCGCGGAGACGATGTCGGCGGTCCCGCCCGACAGCCCGGACATCCGGCCGACGATGCTCACGGCGATGCCCATGCGGTGCGCGGGCACCGACCTGAGTTCGAAACCGGGGCCGTCGTCGGACACGGTCACCGTGATCTCCTCGGTGGAGAAGGTGACGTGCGCGCGCCGACCGGTGCTCGCGGCCGCGTGCCGAACGGTGTTGCGTGCCGCCTCGGCTGCCGCGGCGGCGACGGTCCGGACGACCTCCGGTGGGTAGCCGACCGTGTCGGCGGTGAGATCGAGGCCGTCGACGGTCGTCGGGATCGACTGGTCGACCTCGGCGATGCTGTTGCGTATCAACGCCGCCGAGGCGCGCGGGTCGAGATCGTCGTCGACGACGAACTCCGCGTCGATCCGGTGCAGGTTGTCGATGGTGGACTGGGCCTGCGCCATCACCGCCGGTGAGTTCCCCTGCCGGGCCGCGGCGAGCAGCGTCGCCATCACGCCGTCGTGGGTCAACGCGTTGAACCGGGCGCGTTCGGTGGCCACCGCCTGTGCGGCGGCCGCGGCACGCGCGACCCCGTAGGCCTGCTCGCGGGTGTGGTCGAGCAGTCGTGCGGTACGAAACCCCATCAGTGCCGCGGCGACGGGAACGAGACAGAACCCCCAGGCGAACGCCATCTCGGTCAGCAGTGGGCTGGAGACGGCGGGCGTGCGGACGAGATAGTTGTCGAACGCCGCCACGACGACCACCGCCAGCAGGTACAGCATCGACCGCGGCACCCGCCAGACCAGCGCCGCGGCCAGTGCGGGCAGACCGTTGAACTGGACGAACCACAGACCGTGGGGGTCATCGATGAGTCCGCCGTTCCAGGCGAGCGGCCACACGGCGATCGCGACGAGGAAGACGAGCAGCGCCACCGTCGTGGTGACACGGATGGCGTGCACCGACCGCATGAGTCCGGCGACCCCGATCGCGATGCCGCTCGCGAACACGCCGACCGTGGCGGGTATCGACCACCACAGCGCCGACACGTCGAACGCGGCGGCGAAGTACCCGGACGTGATGATCAGGTAGGCGAGATAGCCGGCCCCGAGGAAGATCGCGAACTGACCCAGGATGCGGGTCTCGGCGTTACCCGGCTCGCGCGTCGACGGAGCCGGGATCAGCCGTCTCAGTGCCGGAATCGGCGCGGCATCGGTAGCCATCCGTCCTCCACCGCGCGTTTGTAGAGGTCGGTCTTGGTGGGGGCCGGTCGGCCCGCGGCGGCGTACTTCTGGCGGATGCGCCCGAGGTACTGGTTGACGGTGTCGCCGGAGAGGCCGGTGACCGAGGCGACGCGCGCGGCGGGCTCGCCCGCGGCGTACAACTCGAGCACCTGGCGTTGTCGCGGACTGAGATTGACGTCGACGAAGTCCGCGTCCGCGTCGATCGCCGCGGCCCAGTCCATCGTCGCGACCTGTTCGCCGCGAGCGGCCGCCCGGATCGCGTCGAGGACCTCGGTGGCGCGGGTGGACTTGCGGACCACGCCCAGAACCCCCGCGGCCGCCGCCGAGCGCACCAGGAACGCCTCTTCGGCAGACGTGTACACCAGCGCCTCGACGCCGTGCGCCCGCAGCTTCTCGACGTTGCCGCGTGGCGATGTCCCGTCGCCCAGTCGGAGGTCGAGGACGGCCAGGTCGAGGTCGGTGGTGATCGCCAGCAGCTCGTCGACCGTGCCCGCACCGCCCGCGAACGTCAGATCGGCGGTCCCGGAGATCATGGCCGACAACCCGATGACGGACGTCTCGTGATCATCGACGACTCCTATGCGGAACGTGTTCTCCGACTGCGGAGGCGGATCGGCGGTGGTGCTCACTCAGCCATCTCGGCGTGAAGTATTCGCACATGCTTCGTCACCGAGCAATTATCGTTCAGACGTACTGATGACGGTGCGCAACTGTGAACAGTCACCATGTCGCATGGACGACAACGCTGCCAGCAGCGGGAACGTTGTTCAATACGACGATCGGGGGACAGCGTCGACACCGACACGGCGGGCACGGTGGCACCATGAGAGCCATGGCCCTCCCGGATCTCACCGTCGACGAACTGCTCACCACGACCCGCACCGTGCGCAAGCGCCTGGACCTCGACCGGCCGGTTCCGATGGAACTGATCCGCGAGTGCCTGGAGATCGCGCTGCAGGCGCCGTCGGGATCGAACCGGCAGGGTTGGCAGTGGGTGGTGGTGACCGATCCCGAGCAGCGACGCCGCGTCGGCCGGATCTACGGCGAGGTGACCGAGAAGTACCTCGGGTCAGGTGCGTCGGCGTCCTCGCTGTTCGCCGACGACCCCGAGCGCGCGAAGGTGCAGCAGCGTGTGGGCGCGAGTGCCGCGTACCTCGGCGAGACGATGGGCGACGTCCCGGTCCTGCTGATCCCGTGCATCGAGACGGGAGGCGCTCTGCCGCAGGGCAATCAGGCCGGACTGTGGGGGTCGTTGCTGCCCGCCGTGTGGAGCTATGCCCTGGCTGCCCGCGCCCGCGGACTCGGAACTGCCTGGACGACATTGCATCTCGCCCGTGAGGCCGAGGTCGCCGAGATCCTGGGCATCCCCGACGGCTACTCCCAGGGAGCCCTGATCCCGACCGCGTACTACACCGGCGAGACCTTCAAACCCGCCCCGCGCGCACCCCTCGACGAGGTCCTGCACGTCGACCGCTGGTGATCAGCGAGATCGTCTGGCGCGCCACACGCCGACCACGGCGATCAGGACCGCCACCACCGACAGCAGGTCCGACTCGGTGACGCCGTGCGCGACGTTGAACGAGAACAGGATCCGGCCCTCGATCGGGCCGTTGAAGCGTGACCACAGCACGGCCACCACCGTGACCGCAGCGGCTGCGGGCAGGCTGGGTCGGGCGAGGCACCACGCGGCGGTGACGAACAGCAGGTTCAGGATGACCAACGCGTGGAAGAACTGTTCGGAGATGGGCATCAAGGTCGGCGCCGTTCGTGGACAGGGGTGGTGACGGGCTCACCCGAACCGGTACCGACGAGCCGGTCAGATTTTAGCTACGCCGCTGCGTCGTCGGCAATATGACGAGGCGCCGTCACCTTGGCTACCATCTCCGCCGGGGGTAATTATGAAACAAGATCAGGTGGAACAGCACGCGTCGGAGATCATCGACGCGATCGACGACCGGATGCGGGCCGGGGTCATACCGAATGACGCGCTCACCTTCGCCGATGTGAGCAAGCACGCGACCGAGCCGTTCGGCGACATCGCCGTGCTCGACGAATTCGACCGGGACCACGTCATCCGGCGGGTCGACGAGGTGCTGCGTATCCGGGCCGGCGGGGTGGACTGAACTGCAGGTCAGGACAGGGTGCGCCGCAGAGCGGCCCGGTCGACCTTCCCGGGCCCACGGCGGGGCAGTTCGCCGACGATGAACACCTCTCGGGGTACCGCGGTTCTGTCGAGCTGTTCGGCGGCGACCGCGCGGACCTGTTCGGCCGTGACGACGGCGCCGCCTGCGGGCACCACGACCGCGACGACGCGCTCGCCGAGGCGTTCGTCGGGTAGGCCGAGAACGGCGCACTCCGCGATCGTCGGGTCGCTGAGAATGGCCGCCTCGACCACCTGGGGAACGACGGTCAACCCGCCGGTGCTGATGGCCTCGTCGGCTCGTCCGACGATGCTGAGCACGCCATCGGCATCGAGCCGACCGAGGTCGTCGGTGCGGTACTCGCCGGGTGTCGCGAACGCCGGGTGGTCGGGCAGGTTGCGGTAACCGAGCGCGACCACCGGACCGGAGAGCACCACCCGCCCGATGCCGTCGGGATTCGGGTCGTCGATACCGATGTGCACTCCGTCGAGGGCGACGCCGTCGTAGACGCAGCCCCCGCAGGTCTCGCTCATGCCGTAGGTGCGGACGATCGGGATGCCCGCGTCGACCGCCCGGCGTGCCAGCAGGGGCGGGGTCGCGGCGCCGCCGACGAGCACCGCGTCGACCTCGCACAACGCGGCGGTGGCCGAGGTGTCGTCGAGGGTCTTGATCAGCTGTGTCGGAACGAGTGAGGTGTAACGCCGGGGGCCGGTCATCGCGTCGATTCCGGTGACGAGATCGGCGGGGTCGAATCCGCCCGCGACGTCGAAGATCACCGGGGTGTGTCCGGCACGCAGACTGCGCAGCAGCACCTGGAGTCCGGCGATGTGGTGCGGCGGCAGCGCCAGCAACCAACCACCGGGACCGCCGAGGAAGGACTCGGTCGCCGCGGCCGAGGCCGCCAGCGTCTCGCGGGTGTGCATGGCGCCCTTGGGAACCCCGGTCGTCCCAGAGGTGGCGACCACCAGCGACACGGCGTCGTCGATCGGTTCACCGGCACCGAGAGCTGTGACGAGCCGATCGGTCTCGGTTTGATCAGATGCTGGAACGGGAAGGGCAGCGACTCGCCCGTCGAGAATGCCCACCAGCTGCTCAGTGGCGTCTAGGACCGCAGGACCGGCCCGCAGCGGGAGGGTGGTGAGGGTTCTCAGGACGCGTCCGACGTCCCGCCGCGCTGACCGGCCTCGAAGGTCCACCCCGCGTCCTCGAGGATGGCCCGCACGCGGGCGATGTCGGGTTCGGACGGCAGCTCCTCGGTCACCTTGGTGATCAGGACGCCGACGTCGACGCGGGAGATGGGTTCGGTCTCGCCTCGGCCTGCGGCGTCGGCGATCAACGCGTCGGAGATCTCGTGGACCTCGTCGTCGGAGAGCTGACGGCGCAGCAGCGCCATGAGCGGGACGTAGTCGTTGGTCGGGACACCGTTGGGATAGCCGGCACGCAACCAGTTCATGATCGAGCGCATGAGTTGTGGGCGGTCCATGCTGCCTCCCCTGAGTGCGTGGACTGGCGAACTGTTCACGGAGCGCGATGTTGCACGCCGTACGGTCGATTTTGGCACATCCGGGCCGGTGCGAGCTCTGCGTCCGCCGGGGCCGATGGTCTCAGGTCGCGGGTGAGGAGAGCGGCCAACCGACCGACGCGAGCCGGGAGGCGACCTGGTTGATCTCCTCCGGGTTCGGCTCCAGTTCGATCACCTTGGCGATCGCGCTGCGGATCTGGTCCTCGGTGACCGGGTTGTCGGTGCCGTGCTCCTTGAAGACGGTGAGGATGGCCCGGGTGACCTGCTCCTCGTCGAGCGAGCGCTTGAGCAGCGCCAGCAGTGGGAAGTAGTCCTTCGGGGGCACGCCCTCGGGGTAGCCCGCGCGGACCCAGTCGAGGATCGCGTCGAAGGTTTTCGTATCAGCCACGACGCGTCACTTCACCGGCGCGAACGGGAACAGGTTGACGCCGAAGTGGTAGTTGATCGTGGTGCGGGTGATCCAGAGGATCCCGATCACGATGACCGCCGCGATCAGCAGGAACAGGAACGCGCCCGCGGCCTTGAGGGCCGGGTTCGGTGCGGTGGTCGAGCCGTCGTCACCGATGCCGCCGCTGCCTGCCGCGTAGAGCCGCAGCCCGATCGCGAAGACCGCGGGGAGGCCGGCTCCGAGCACCAGCCCGATGACGAGCACCTTGAGAATGGCTTCGAAGGTTTCCATCTTCTACGTTTCCTCGGTTCCGTTACGGGGTGGAGCTCAGCGAGTGCCGACGGTGGACGGGCTCTCCGCGGCGATTTCCGCCGGGATCATCGTGTTGGACTTCTCGTCCCAGTCGGCGTTGACGTTGTTGTGGTCGACCTTCTGCTGCTGTGCGCGCCAGTACATGTAGCCCGACAGCGCCACCAGGATCACGAAGATGACGATGGCCCCGGCCGCTCCGCCGATGGAGTTGGCGATGAAGAAGGTGGCGGCACCGACCAGGCCGGCCAGGGGGAGGGTGGTGACCCAGGCGACGATCATGCGGCCCGCGACACCCCAGCGCACCGACGCGCCCGGCTTGCCGACGCCCGATCCGAGGATCGAGCCGGTGGCGACGTGGGTGGTCGACAGCGCCATGCCTGCGGCACTCGAGGTGAGGATGATCGCGGCCGATGAGGCCTCGGCGGCCAGACCCTGCGGCGCCTTGATCTCGACCAGGCCCTTGCCCAGCGTGCGGATGATGCGCCAGCCGCCGAGGTAGGTGCCCGCGGCGATGGCGATGGCGCAGGAGAAGACGATCCAGATCGGCAGGCCTTCGCTGACCGAGCCCGCGGACAGGTGGCCGGTCGCGATCAGCGCGAGGGCGATGACACCCATGGTCTTCTGCGCGTCGCCGGTGCCGTGTGCCAGCGAGACGAGCGAGGCGGTCGCGATCTGACCTGTGCGGAACCCGCCCTCCTTCTTGCTGTCGACGATCTTGGAGGTGATGGCGTAGATCAGCCAGGTGCCGAGCGCGGCGACGAGCAGCGCGATCACCGGGGCGAGCAGCGCCGGGATGATGATCTTCTGGGTGATGCCCTCCCAGTTGACGCCGGAGGTGCCGATGGCGGCGAGCCCGGAGCCGATGAGGCCACCGAACAGCGCGTGCGAGGAGCTCGAGGGCAGACCGAACAGCCAGGTGAAGAGGTTCCACAGGATGCCGCCGATCAGGCCGGCGAAGATGATCACCAGCGCCTTCTGACCGTCGAGCCCGGAGACCAGGTCGCCCGCGCCGGGGCCCTTGGTCTGCTGGATCTTGAGGACGTCCTTGGTGATGGTCGCCGCGACCTGGACGGAGAGGAACGCTCCGACGAGGTTGAGGATCGCGGCGATGGTCACCGCGACCTTGGGCTTGAGAGCCCCGGTGGCGATGGACGTGGCCATTGCGTTGCCCGTGTCGTGGAAGCCGTTCGTGAAGTCGAAGCCAAGTGCTGTGACCACCAGCAACACCAGGATCAACATTTCTGCGCTCATGGCGATCATTGTGGAGTCAAGAAGCCGCAAATGTCTAAGCGTCCGTGACCTTTCCTCACGGCTTCACCTGGCCCTTTGGACTATCTACAGACCCTGTTTACCGACTGTTCATCTCTCCTCGGCGTGGTGTCCGATTCTCACCCGTTCGTTACGTCACGGACGTCGGTCCGGAGGGGATGGCCCGCCGGGATCTCGACGAAGATCAACGTTCGTCCGTCGGGGTCGAGTACGTGCATCTCGCGCAGTCCCCACGGCTCCGTTCGGGCCTCGCGGGCGATGGTCACGCCGGCGTCGCGCAGGGAGGCCTCGGTGGCATCGAGGTCGCGGACCTGTAACCACAGACCCGTCGCGTCGGTGCCGGGACCGGTCGTGTCGGCGGCCATGTGCGACGCGACCTCGATCAGCGTCGAGCCGGCGAAGAACACGACCCCGGCTCCGTACTCGCGAGCAATCGCCAGCCCCAGCTGATCGCGATAGAAGCGCAGGGTTGTCTCGGCATCGGTCGGCCGGAGAAGGACTCGGGCGCTCAATATCTCCACTGTCCCTGTGTATCGCATCCCGACTCTTGGTCGGAACCATAAGTCGAGTTATTGTCGAGGCGGCGACGGACCCGATCACTTGATCGGGCATCATCGACGACGACGTCGAGGAAGGGCGGTTCGCGCATGAAGATCGGTATGGGCATCAACTACGCCGGGGATTTCAGCGAGACGATCAACAATCTGCTGGAGTTCGAGAAGGCCGGGCTCGACCGGGTCGCGGTCCCCGAGGCCTACAGCTACGACGCGGTGAGCCAGCTCGGCTACATCGCCGCGAAGTCGACCACCCTCGAACTAGCCACCGGCATCCTGCCGCTGTTCACCCGCACGCCCACCAACATCGCGATGACCGCAGCCGGTCTCGACTACATCTCCGGCGGCCGCGCCGTGCTCGGCATCGGCGCGTCCGGACCGCAGGTCATCGAGGGGTTCCACGGCGTCAAGTACGACGCCCCGCTCGGCCGGGCCCGCGAGTACGCCGACATCTGCCGCAAGGTCTGGCGCCGTGAGCGCCTCGAATACGACGGCAAGTACTACAAGCTCCCGCTCACCAAGGAAGACGGCGGCACCGGTCTCGGCAAGCCGCTCAAGCTCATCAACCACCCCGTTCGCGAGCGCATCCCGATGGCGTTGGCCGCGATCGGTCCCAAGAACGTCGCGTTGGCCGCGGAGAAGTTCGAGGAGTGGCAGCCGATCTTCTTCCACCCCGATCACGTCGACGCCGCGTTCGGCGAGCCGCTCAAGGCCGGGAAGGCCAAGCGCGAGGCCGAGCTGGGGGACCTGCAGATCTCGGTGACCACTGCGCTGCTGATCAGCGACGACGAGACCGCCAAGGACAACGCCCGTGCGTTGGTGGCGCATCAGGTCGCGCTCTACGTCGGCGGCATGGGCGCTCGGGGCAAGAACTTCTACAACGACCTCGCCGTGCGCTACGGCTACGTCGACGAGGCCAAGGAGATCCAGGACCTCTACCTCGACGGCAAGAAGGACGAGGCCGCCAACGCGGTTCCCGACGACCTGGTGCGTCAGATCTCCCTGATCGGGTCGGCCGGCGAGGTCAAGGATCGCGTGCAGGCGTTCGAGGCCGGCGGCGTGACGATGGCGCTGGCCACCCCGATGGCTGCCGACCACGCGGCGAACGTCGAGCAGATCCGTCTTCTCAAAGGGATGATTGCCTGATCGCTCGTCCCCTCGACCGTCACGGGAGTCCCGATGCCGTCTCCGTTCGATCCAGTCCTGCGCACGTACGAAGAAGATCGGGTCGTCCACGGCAGCTTCCCCGTGAAGCTGCGGGCGCTGATGCGCGTGAAGACGGTGGTGAAGAAGGCGATCGCGACCGGTACGCCGGTCGAGCCCTTCGCCGAGCCGTACACGGTGGTCGCGATCCTGGGGCAGTCGAATGCCGCGGGCGCCGGAATCGAGGTCGGCGGCACCACGCCGACGCCGCCGAACCCTCGTGTGCACCAGTGGCCCGGCTGCGGGCGGTATCGCGGACGTAAGCCACTTGCCGCGGTGGACCCGCTCGTCCATGAGGTGCCCACCAGCGGTGTCGGTTTCGCGACCGAGTTCGGGTCGCTGCTCGCCGACGCAACCGGCGAGCCGGTGCTGTTGGTCCCGACCGCACGTGGCGACACGTCGTTCTATCCGAAGAACGGGTACTCGTGGGATCCCGGGAACTCCGACGTGCGGGTGAACCTCTTCAAGTACGCGTGCGCCCAGATCGATTCGGCGTTGGAGTTCAGTGGTCAGCCGTTGTCGGCGATCCTGTGGCATCAGGGGGAATCCGACGGCCCGTTGACGCCCGCCGACGAGTATCAGGCGCAGTTCGATCTGCTGATCGCCTCGTTGAGGGTCCGGTACGGCCCGGTGCCGTTCATCCTCGGACAGCTCAGCCCCGAGTACATGCGTCACGGTCCGCCCAAACTGGCCGGGATCGACGCCGTGCACCGTGACACCCCGAACCGGCACCCGCACGCACGTTTCGTTCCCTCGCCCGACGGCATGCTCAACGGCGGCGAGGATCCACATTTCAACGCCGAGGCGGGACGCGAGATCGGTCGGCGCATGTACGCGGCCTATGCCGAGATGGTGGGTAAGCCCGCTCGCTAGTCCTGTCTCGTCCGATCGGAGACCTGGCGGTCGGTTTTCGGCACCGGGAACACCGGTCCGGCCTATTCTGGGGCATGCCCACGGCGCTGATCACCGGCATCACCGGACAAGACGGTTCGTACATGGCCGAGTTCCTGCTCGGCAAGGGGTACGAGGTGCATGGTCTGATCCGACGGACCTCGTCGTTCAACCGAGCCCGCATCGAGCACCTCTACGTCGACCCGCACGAGAGTCGAACCCGGCTGCATCTGCACTACGGCGACCTCGGAGACAGCGCGCGATTGATCACCCTGCTCTCGGACATCTCGCCCGATGAGGTCTACAACTTCGCGGCGCAGTCCCATGTACGGGTGAGTTTCGACGAACCCGAACACACCGGTGACGCAACCGGGATGGGCGTCACACGCATGCTCGAGGCCACTCGTCTCTCGGGGAAAGAATGTCGCTTCTATCAGGCCTCGAGTTCTGAGATGTTCGGGGCGACACCGCCGCCGCAGAACGAACAGACGCCGTTCTATCCACGTTCGCCGTACGGCGCAGCAAAGCTGTACGGCTACTGGATGACCCGTAACCACCGCGAGGCGTATGGCATGTACGCGGTCAACGGGATCCTGTTCAACCACGAATCCCCGCGCCGTGGAGAGACTTTCGTGACTCGTAAGATCACCCGAGCGGTGGCGGGCATCAAAGCCGGGCGCCAGGAGCACGTGTACCTCGGTAACCTCGATGCGATCCGCGACTGGGGATACGCGCCGGAGTACGTCGAGGGCGCATGGATGATGTTGCAGGCCGACGAACCCTCGGATTATGTGCTGGCCACCGGTACTCCCTGCACCGTCCGGGAATTCGTGGTCGCTGCGTTCGCGCACGCCGACCTCGACTGGGAGGAGCATGTTCGCTTCGACGAGCGGTACCTACGTCCCACCGAGGTGGACTCGTTGATC
Organism: Williamsia phyllosphaerae; assembly: GCF_014635305.1. Classification (NCBI taxonomy): domain Bacteria; kingdom Bacillati; phylum Actinomycetota; class Actinomycetes; order Mycobacteriales; family Nocardiaceae; genus Williamsia; species Williamsia phyllosphaerae. The sequence goes on from NZ_BMCS01000001.1 coordinate 1,925,451, forward strand.
GGCGACGCGAGCGAGGCCGAACGTATTCTCGGTTGGAAATCGTCCGTGGCTGTCGACGAGCTCGCACGGATCATGGTCGACGCCGACATCGCCGCACTCGGGCACGACTCGTCACCCTGGATCGACACCGTGACGTTGCCGTCCTGGTCGGACGACATCCCCGGTGACCGACGCCCGGGCTGATCATGCCGCCGACTCCTCCTGGGACAGGGTGTCGGCCGCCGGCGGCAGACCGATGCTCGGTTCATGCCCGCGAAAGTTCTCCAGCCACCACCGCCAGTCGTCGGGGACGAGTTCGAAGGGGTTGTCGTAACCCAGTTCTCGCGCGGCCCAGACCGGCCAGTGCGGGTTGGCCAACGCCGGGCGGCCCAGGAACGCCAGGTCGATGACGCCGTCCTTGATCACCTGGTCCGCCTTCGCCGGCACTCCCAGGTTCCAGCTCGTGGCTATCGGGATGTCGACCGCGTTCTTCAGGCGCTCGGCCCGCGAGAGCATGAAGCCCTGATCTCCCATCGGGTTGTTGCGCATGTCGTCGGTGTTGAAGCCGAGTGAGATGTCGGCGAGATCGAGCCCGTGCTCGGTCATCCAACCGATCGCGGTGATCGCGTCCTCGAATTGCGTTCCGTCGGGGTTGAGGTCGTCAGAACCCAGGCGCATGGTGAGTGGGAACTCCTCGGGCCACACCGCACGGACCGCGTCGAGGGCCTCGAGGTGGAACCGGGCTCGGTTCTCCAGGCTGCCGCCGTACTCGTCGGTCCGCTGGTTCGCCAGCGGCGAGAAGAAGCTGGCGCCGAGATAGCCATGTGCGTAGTGCATCTCGAGCCATTCATAGCCGGCATCAACCGCGCGCAGAGCTGCATCCGCATAGCTCCGGTAGAGGTCCTTGATCTCGTCCCTGGTGAGCTCGTGGACGGGGAACGAGTGATCGCCGCCGTAGGGGATTGCCGACGGAGCGCGACAGGTCCAGCCCTGCGCATGATCCGGCGGCAGCTGAGAACCGCCGGGATACCCGTCGATGGTCTTGTACTTGGGAACCTCGCTGCCCTTGCGGCCGGTGTGACCGAGCTGTATCCCCGCGACGCCGCCGAACATCTTGATGGCGTCGGTGACGCGCTTGTGCCCCTCGATCTGGTCGTCGTCCCAGATGCCGGAGCAGGTGGTCGACGTGCGTCCGTCGGGGGTGATGGCGACCTGCTCAGGGAACACCAGTCCGAATCCGCCGGCGGCCCGGGCGCCGAGATAGCTGACGTGGAAGTCGTTCATCTTCCCGTCGGTTGACTGGTACATGGTCATGGGAGACATGACGATTCGATTGCGCAGGGTGACGCCTTTGAGCGTGAACGGCGAGAACAGATTGGGCATGGGGGCTCCGAAAGATTCGGCGGGACGTGGGAACCGACGGTTCGCATCGTCGGGAACCGGCTCGACATCCAGTAGACCGGCGGGGTGCATCACTCGGGTTACACCGTCTGGTCGAGGCGTAACGATCTACTCACGGCAGCGGAGGCATCGCGGTGAGGCGTCCGAATTCGCCGGCTACCTGCAGGGTTGTCCGAGAACGCGAACATCGGCCGGATTGGTCAGCGGCTGGACGGGAACCACGAGGTCGGCATCGGACCTCGGCACCGTGAGCGCGAATTGCACCGTGACCGGCTTCCCCGGAGGAAGGGTCACGACCGTGTAGTGCGCTGGGTGACCCAACTCGGTGCCTCGCCCCAGCCCCACCGAGACGCCGTCCACGGTCAGAGCCGTGAGTTGGGACCCCCACGACGAGTACAGCGACACCGTGAGCTTGTTGCTTCGAGGCGGAAGAGTCCCACCCCCCGGTAGGAACGTGCCCAGCACCTCCGGCGACAGTCGGGTGTCTGGCACGTCGCTGCGCAGTGTCACGTCGACGAGGATCTCTTGGGTGGTGTCGGCGCACGCGCCGCGGCGGTAGGTGATCGCCCGGCTGAGGTAGTAGTCGAGTTTGCTCGCGTACGAGTTGTTGACGACGACATTCGCGTACGGTCCCGGGCCGTATGGGACCTCATGGCCGAGGTCCGTGGCCGCGAGTTCGGCCTGCTCTGCGGGAACCTGACTCCACATCGCGATGCGTCCGTTTTTCGTCGCGTCGCCGAACGCCTCCGCCAGCGCCTTGATCTGGAACCGACCCGAGGTGATGCGGTCGAACGTCGCCTCCGCGATGTCGGCGAGGTAGGTCTTCCGACCGGATCGATCGGTGTCGAAACGCGCATACGCGGCGGACTCGGTGAGCTGCACGATGTTGTCCGCGGTGGCCGTCTCTCCGTCGTCCAGTGTGATGGGCCCGGTCGCCGAGAGGATGCTTCGGAGACCGGGCGGGTCGATGCCGATCACCACATCCGCCGTGACCCCGGTGAGCTGCCGGGCAAGACTCCGCCAGATCCGCGCCGCATACGGGAAGTGCGGGCTCTGATTCGAGTTCTGCCAGATCTGTGTCGGATCGGTCGTGCCGTAGAGGTTCCGATAGTCCGCGCCGAGATCCAGTCCGCGTCCGGGCGGCAACGCCAGATCCTTCACGACCCTGTCGAGGGTGATCCTTCCGCGATCAGTCGAGAACAATACGAGGCCACCGACCAGTCCGCCCGTCCCGCGCGCCTCGGCGTTGTTCTGTAGACCGACGAGGTACGTCCGCTTCCGATCAGCGCCCAGCATGCCCGGCGCGAGATCGGTGGCGGTGCGGGCGCTGCGCAAGGTGGAATCCAGACGGGTCAACTGGTCGACGAGTTCCGACCGCGCCCGGTTGACGGGGCCGAGCCAGGTGCGGGCTCTGATCTGTTGGGCCTGACGCAGTGCGTCGGCGGTTGCCGACGCGGCCGTACCCAAAGCGGGCTGTGAGCCGCGAATCGCATTCACGTCGATTCGCCCGGCGTCCAGGAGAGGCCGCGTGGTCAGCGTGCGGACGGCCTCTGCCGCCGGGGGGAGCGCGGTGTTGGCGACCTGGTCGAGAACATCGGCGATGGACTTGGTCGAGTCGATCGGGTCGCCGATCCAGGGCAGTCGCGCCAGCCCCCGCAGCGGCGGGCGGTCGAGGGATTGACGGGCCGAGCGTGCCGAGGCTCCCGCGCTGACGAGTTCGCGATCGAGGAGGCTGCTGTCGCCGCTGATCGATGCCTGCGCCGCGATGAGATGGCCCCGTGCCGACGACAGATCCGCGCGTGCTCGGACCAGCTCGATCGAGCACCAGATCACGAAGCACAGCGTGATCAACAGGGCGGCCACCAGCAGACGTCGCAGCCATCGAAGACCTCGTGACCGTACTGACGGCACGTGCTCCTCCCGTCCGCTCGGTGAGTCGGGTTGCTCGTCAGTATGCGGGTCGTTCCACGGCTCGTTCTCGGAATCCGCGGTGATCGGGCGAATTCACCGGGTCGTATGAAAACCGGTGCCTGATTTCGCAGATCTGCCGATCCACGACGGATATAGAATAAATCCGTTGCCGGTAACGAATATGTCGGCGGCACCGATGAAGAAAGAGATTCGGGCGTCTCATTTCATTACTTCGGGGAACGAGAAACAAACGCCGCTCGCGAATGGTGAATCGCGAGACAAATCTCGAAAGGCTCGACTCGTGACGGCATCACATGGCTCCCGTAGATGGATCACCCGCACGACGCTGGTGGCTGGGATCTGCACTCTGGGTTGGCTCGGCTCACCCGGGTCGGCGGCCGCCGATCCGTACCCGCCACTGCCACCCATCGGGCAGGTGCCGGCCATCGCGACCGTGCCGGCGCCCGGGATCGTCGACCCGGTGGCGCCGGGGTTCCGGATGAACGCGGGCACCACCGTGATCGCTCCCGGTTCCTATCCTGTGCAGGCGCGTACCGGTGCCGGCCCGACGGCCGATGAACCCGGTGGTGACATCGCTCTGGCAGCCGTGGCCGCACTCGCCGGTGGGGGCGTCCTCGGCATCGGGGTGATCGCGGCGGCGAAGAGTGGGCGGACACGACGTTCGTCGTGAATCGTCGGTGGCGCATCCGTGTACTCGGCTGCCTCGCCGTGGCGTTGGTCTCGTCGGCGGCCTGTTCGAATGAATCATCGCCGTCGTCGAGGCCGTTTCCGGCCGGCGACAGCGCCGCCGCCTCGAAGGAGCTCGACACCCGGAAGCCCGTGGTCCCGGCCGATGAGGACCGTCCGATCGTCCCGGGTCATCTCTACATTCCCGGGATCGCGGTCAACAGCACTGTGCTCACGCTCGGGACAGTCGTCGAACCGGACCCGTTCCTGGGCGGTCGGGACGTGACCGCTTTCGAGGTGCCGCCCGACCTCGCGCGGGCCGGCTGGTGGTCTGACGGACCGCGAGTCGGAGCGCCCGGCATGGCCGTTCTGCTCGGCCACAGCCAGGTCGGTGGGGGCCACGCGGTGTTCAACCGGATCGGCGAGCTCACACCGGGGGCGGTCGTGCTCGTCGATGCGGAATCCGGTGCCGCCCGTCTCGGGTTCGAGGTGTCCACCGTCGTGCGTGGTATCGCGAAGAACGACGAGACGGCATTGCAGACGGTGCTCGCGGCCAACGCGCCGACGTCGGATCTCGCCCTCGTCACCTGTAGCGGACCGTTCAGTTCGTCGGTCTCGGAGAGCGCCGACAACACCGTGGTGTTCGCTCGACGCAGCTGAGGGCATGGCTACCGGGCCGTACCGCCTCGCGCAGCGTGTACGTACATCTGCTCGAGCGTGGTCGCGACCGAAGCGATGTCGTGGTCACGTCGCACGATCTCACGCGCCTTCTCGCCGAGGGTGATCCTCTCGTCGACCCCGGTCAGAAGTCGGCGCATCGCCTCGGTCAGGCTCTCGACGCCGTCATCGGCGACGTACCCCGCGCCCTGGGACACCGATCCGGCGAGGCCGCACGTGTCGGTCACCACGACCGGCAACCCCAGCGCCATGGCCTCGAGGACGGCCATCGGATACGGCTCGTCGACAGATGGCAGGACGAACACATCGGACCTCGCCATCCGTGCCCCGGTGTCGTCCGGGTCGAGCGCGCCCTCGACGGAGAACGCGCCGTGGTGGCGCGACCGCCCGATCGCCGCGAGCACCTGCGGGAGATCCCCCTCGTCGGGCCCCACGATCGCGAACCTCGCGTCGACCCCGTCCTCGAGAAGTCGAAGAGCCGCTTCGACGAACACCGGTGCCCGCTTGCGCGGATGGAGCCGTCCTAGGAACAACGCCTCGGGTGACGACCGACGCGTCTCGGACGCGGCGGGTCCGATGACGATGCCGTTGCGCAGCTCACTCAGCCGGACCCCGGGCCGCGACACCCCGACGAGATCTGTCTTCTCCTGATCGGTGAGGAAGGTGACCGCGTCCGCGCGCGCCAGGACCGGTCTGGTGAGCGCCGCGTCGATGATGCGAGCGGCGAGGTCGCGTCGCGGCCGGATCATCCCGTGGGTCTGGGCCACCACGGGTAGTCCGCGGGCGATCGCGAGTCTCGCCATCGGCAGTGTGATCAGATCCCGCGCGAGATGGACGTGCATCACGTCGAAATCCCGGGATGCCTCGCGAAACCATCGCAGCATGTCGGGCGACGCCAGCCCCGCGAATCCCGAGATCGGCAGGACGCGTCGGACACCGAAGAGTCGAGCGGGCACACCGCTCAGCGCCGTCGGGGTCTCGTCGTACCCCCGCTGTCCCGCGACGATGACGACCTGGTGCCCACGTCGTCTCAACTCGGTCGCGAGATTGGTCGCGACGCGCATCGGGCCACCGAACGAACCGTCCGGTGACGCCATCGTGACCACCTGGACGACCCTCACGTTCTCATCATCGCCGCCGACCCGTGTGATCCGGTGGCACAAACGTCAAACCCGGCCACGGGCGTTCGAATTGAATTATCGTTAATCGATGGGGCCAACGGGAAAAGCGAATTACGGCGCAGCGCGGACCTGATCGACTCAGAGGAAAACCATGAGGGTCGTGATCATCGGTATCAATTATTTTCCGGAGCCGACCGGTATAGCGGTGTACACATCCGACATTGCGCGGATTCTCGTTGCACGCGGTCACGATGTCCACGTGCTCACCGGCCTGCCGCACTACCCGCAGTGGAAGGTGTCCGCGGATGATCCGTCGGCGCGCTCGACCGTCGTCGAGGGCGTATCCGTCCGCCGCCTGTCGCATCCCGTCCCCGCTGTGCCGACCCTGCGAGGGCGCGCCTGGATGGAGATCGTGTTCGGCATCCGGTGCCTTCGAGTCCTGAACGGAACGGCGCGAACAGCAGATGCGGTCGTCTGTGTGTCGCCGGCACTGCTCTCCTCGGCGATGGTCATCGGGCGGCTGACGCTCCGCAGACGTCGACCGGCGCTGGGACTGTGGATCCAGGATGTCTACAGCCGGGCGGGGATCGAGACCGGCGCAGTGGGCACCCGTGGCGCCCGACTGATCGCATCCGTCGAATCGGCCACCGCTCGACGCGCCGACGGGGTCCTGGCGATCCATGAGCGGTTCGCGCGCATCCTCGTGTCGTCGCTGCGGGTCGACCCGCAGCGGGTCTCCATCATCAGGAACTGGTGTCACACGCATCGGACCGAGTTCGCCTCGCGTGCTGCGGCCCGCTCGGTTCTCGGCTGGGATGCGGCCGGGAGATACATCGCGGTGCACGCGGGGAACATGGGGGCCAAACAGGATCTCGACAACCTGGTCAGTGCCGCCCGGGTGTCCCACGGTCGCGGTTCGCCGGTCGATTTCGTCCTGATCGGTGACGGAAACCAGCGTGCACGACTCGAGGGACTGGGTCGAGATGTGCCGACGTTGAGTTTCCGGGACCCGTTGCCGGGCCCGGACTTCCAGGCGGCTTTGCAGGCGGCCGACGTGGTGCTGGTCAACGAGGCCCCCGACGTACGCGAGATGGCGCTGCCCAGCAAGCTCACGTCGTACTTCGAGAGCGGTACTCCCGTGGTGGCCGCGACATCAGCCGACAGCGTCACCGCCGAGGAGGTGGCGGCGGCCGGGGCCGGGGTACGGGTCGACCCCGGTCAACCCGCTCTGCTGGCCGACGCGGTACTCGAGGTCGCCCGGGACGCCGCTGCTTCCCGGCGATACGGCGATAACGCACGTCGCTACGTCGATGTCGTCCTCGATCGGGAGCGTGCAGCAGACCAGTTCGAGTCCTGGTTGCAGTCGATCGTCCGCGACCGGTCCGCTGCACCATCGCAGGATCGGTAGACACGTGTCGTCGGCCACGTTCAGTGTGCTCATCCCGTCGTTCAACGCAGAACGGTTCGTGGAGGAGGCCGCCCGCAGTGCGTTGGCACAGCTGCACGCCGGCGACGAGATCATCGTCCAGGACGGAGGATCCGACGACGGGACCGTCGAGCTGTTGAGAGCCATCGCGGCAGACGACGCACGAGTACGGATTCACTCGGAGCGCGACGACGGACAGTCCGACGCCCTGAATCGGGCATTGGCACGTGCGCAGGGCGAATGGATCGTGTGGCTCAACGCCGACGACCTGCTCCTGCCGGGTGCGCTCGACGCCGTCCGCGGTGCGATCGCGTCGGATCCCGACCTGGACATGGTGTGCGGGGCGAGTCAGATACTCCGCAGCGAGGGCGACGTGGTCGACGTCTACCCTGGCCGCCGGTTGGAGACACGCACCCTCCTGCGCGTCGGATGCGCGTCGTTCTCCGGGTCCATCGTCGCCCGCACCGCACTTCTCCGGGGCGTGGGTGGGTTCCGGGTGGACCTCGACTGCACGATGGACCTCGCGCTCCAGTTCGAACTCGCCCGGCGATCACCGTCGCAGGTGCTGATCGACCACCCCATCGGCGCTCTACGGTTCCATGAGGCGTCGAAATCGGCCCGTCTGTGGAAGACGTTCCTGTCTGAGGCGACGTCCTTGCGGGGAACGTATGCGCGGTCGGTGCCGCAGCGACTCGACGCCGCCTGGGGCACCGTGGTCTTGGCCGCCTCCATCCCGCTGTTCCGGATCCGGCTCACACCGGGTTACCGCAAACTTCGTCGTCGGATCAGAGGCCCGCGGTGACCCACCGCCTGGAGAAGCCCCCGACGAAGCTCTCGCACGCGGTGATCGTGCGAGTGGGGTCGCGAGTCAGTGCGTCCGGGATGCTCGGCCTCACACTGCTTTTCGTCGCGCATCTGACCTCGGTGGGCGACTTCGGGCGCTTCATGTTCGCCTACACCGCGGCGATGATCGGTGGTCTCGTGGTGGGGACCGGGGCTCCCGCGCGAGTGCTCCGGGCCGGGCACGACGAGGTCGATCGCGTCAACGTGCCGTCGATCTACATGACCCACACCGTTCTGGTGGGGTCGTTCGCCGGAATCGCCCTCGCCTGCTCGGTCTGGTTCGGGGCCTCGCTCGCCGTGGTCGCCGGACTCGCGTTCGCCCTGTCGGACACCGTGCAGAACTATGCGCAGTCCCACCTCGCGGGCGTCGGGTCGGACGTCGCGGCCAACGTGCTCATCGTGACGCAGCGCGCCCTGCCGTTGGTGGTCGTCCTGCTCACCTGGGGAGGTCCCCTTCTGGGCTGGCTCGCAGTCGCTTTCGGAATCTGTGCCGTGTTCGCCATCGCGGCGCCGTGGCCGTCAGCGGCGTCCATCGGTGGTGCTCGCCTGCGCCCGGTGTGGCGGTGGGATTTCTGGTCGTACTCGTTGTCGGGCACCTTCTTCACGGCACAGGTACCGCTCGTCGGAGTTCTGTTCTCGCCGTTGGTACTCGGCTACTTCGCGATGGCGACACGGGTCATCGGTCCCGTCACTCTGCTGTCGGCATCGGTGTCGACGGTCGTGATCCCGGAGATGGTGCGGCGTATGGGAACCGAGGGACTGCGTTCGATCTATCGCACCTATCGCACCTTCTCCTACGCGTACCTCGCTCTGGTGGTCGCGATCTCGGCACCAGTTGCCTGGGCCGTGGTGTGGTTCCTGGGCGACAAGTACTCACCGGCGCTGCCGTTGCTGATCGGCATCATGATCGGTGCCGGGTTGTCTGGCTGCTCCCAGGCGGCAAGCGCCCTGCTGATGGCCTGCGAGGGGGCAGCGCGACCCACGGTCGCCATCGTCGCGGGCAATGCACTGGCCCTGGCCGTCATCGCCGGTATCGCGGTCACCGGACGTCCCGGATTGCTCTGTGTCGCGCCGGTACTCAGCGAGGCGGTCGTGTTGGGGCTGATGACCCGCGCGGCCCGAGACGCCCTGGAACGAATCCCATGACCGGCGATTGGGGGTCGCCGTGGAGGTGAGTGCTCTCCGGGTGCTGTTGAGCGCCCGCGGCATCGCGATGGTGGTCGTGCTCGCCGCGATCGGCGCCGCCCTGGCGATCGGATGGACGGCGATGGTCGCCCCGTCGTACACGTCCACGGCGCGCGTGTACATCGGTGTGGCCGCACCCTACGTCGGCTTCTCCGCGCCGCCCGGCGTCGCGAGCTTCCCGAGGGAGAGACTCGATGTGTACAGCACACTGGCCTCGAGTGAGAGCGTTCTGGACGACGCGAAACGGATTGCACGAACAGATGATTCGACGTCGCAACTGCGAGCATCGCTGACGCTGTCCTCTCCGGCGGAGACGAGTCTGCTCGACATCACCATCACCTCGTCATCGCCCGGCGACGCGTCGAGGTCGGCGAACGGGGTCGCCCGCGCTCTTGTCGAGGCCATCCGGGGCGTCGATGCCCCGTCGCCGATTCGTGGTGACCTCGTCGAACCCGCGGTCACGCCGACATCGAGGTCTGCGCCTTTCACGCGGCGAAACCTCGTCCTGGGTTCGCTGCTGGGGGCGGCGTTGGGCATCATCGCGGCGCTGCGTCCGGCGCTGCGTCGGGAGATGGCCGACGACGCGAACGAGCCGTCGCAGACAGAAGGGGTCGTCAGGAGATGATCAGGTTGATGGGTGCCGTGGTCCGGCGCGTGCAGTTCTTCGTCTGGTTGTTGCCACCGAGCGGGGTGAAGAACTCGTTGCTGACGGCCGCGGGGCATTGTGTGCATTCCACCGCGCGCGTCGGCCCGATCATCGTGCTGGGTTGCCCACGTGTCGAGATCGGTCGCGATGCGGTGATCGGCCCGCTGAATGTGCTGCGGTCGATGCGGCGGATACATCTCGGTGACCAGTTCTTGATGGGCCAGTTGAACTACATCAGTGCGGCGCGCGAGTTCCAGGCCTTCGACGAGGAGGCAGGGGTTCTCACGACCGGCACGCTGGCGGTCATCACGAACCGGCACTACCTGGACAGCTCGGGCATCATCGAATTGGGAACCCGCGTGATCGTCGGGGGAACCCGGGTGATCATGCAGACCCACGAGGCAGACCTGAGTACGTGCACACAGGTGGCCGGTCGGATCACGCTGGCCGAGGGGTCGATGGTGGCCACCGGATGTCTGCTCCTCAAGGGTTCGTTCCTGCCCAGGAACTCGATGCTCGCCGCCGGCTCACTGCTCCGCGGTACGGCGGGGGAGCAGGAGAAGCACTTGTACGCGGGACGACCGGCGGCACCCGTGCGCGAACTCCCGCCCATGCATTACTGGATCCGCGACACCAACGACATGCCACCGTCTGCGGTTGAGTTCTGATGAGCCTGGCCCTGCTGCTGATCGGTTCCACCGTGCTGCTCGCGCTCGGGTGGCGTCGCGACGATCTCCGGACCCTGCGGGGGTCGGCCGATGCCGTCGACGTGCTGTGGGTGCTCGCGATCGCCGCGTGGCCGACCGTCGTCACCTATCTCCTCGCGCCGCTCGTCTTTCCGGGAGACGCCGCGGCCCAGGTCGCAGGCGCACAGTTCCCGATACTGCAGTACGCGCCGGCGATGATCATGTCGCTGGTGGCGCTCGGGCGGGCAGTGGTGGCCGGACGCATGAGGATCGATCCGCCCGCCCTGGTTCTCGGCGCGCTGCTGCTCGTGGGCTTTGCGTCGTTGGTGATCGACGGTTCCGGGCAGGTCGTCAACCTCGTCGTCGCCGGGATCCTGGTCGTCGGCACCTTCGTCCGCACTCGCGAGGTCGGCCTGGCCCTGATCGCTTGCGCAGCACGACTGGCGTTGTTCGTCGTGGTCGTGTCCGTGACGGTCGCCGTTTTCGTGGCCCCGGCGGCCGCCACGTCCGACTGCAGATCGGACAAGTGCAACATCGCGCAGCAGGTGGTGAGTTCCCCGTTCGCCGGGAACGGGAACGCCGCAGGTCTGGCCGCCGCGATCCTGCTGCCGTTCGTCCTGGTCCGTCTGTCGTGGCTGCGACTGCTCGCCACCAGCCTGGGTGTCGCGGCATACATGGAGGCGACAGCGAGCCGTACGGCGATGATCGGCGTCGCGGTCGCGTTCGTGATCGCTGCCGGGCTGATCCTGATCCGCGATGCACGGCTGCGCACGGTGTGGGCCACGGCCGTCCTCGTGGCCGCGGGAGCCTTCTCCATCCTGCCCTTGTACGCGAACTACATCGACGACGATTTCAGTTTTCGTGGACAATTGTGGACCGCTGCGAAACACCTTGTCGTCGACAATCCTTTGTTGGGCTATGGACCCACCTATTGGCAGACCATGGGCCTGAGTGCTCTGTTCGACGCAAATTATTCTCCCCACAACGGATGGCTCGACATCGCGGTCGGAATGGGGCTCGTCGGTTGTGTCGGAATAATTGCGATTGTCGCGCTGCAGGTGTTGACCACCGATAACGGAGTTCGTGCGGAATTGATCGGTTACTATGCAGTGATCCTCAGTATTTCCGCACTCGAGTCGGTTTATGTCCCCTATTACCTGGGGATCGTGCCCGCAGCGGCCGTGCTGCCGTTGCTGATGTACCACCCGGTCAGAAGATGGCCGACGGTCGCCTCCACAGGCGTACGCACGACGGCAGCGGAACCACAGGAACGGATCGTTTGATGGAATTCTCCAACTTCCTTCGGCGGCGACTCGTGGTCCTGATCGTGGGTCTCATCCTCGGAGCGGGCGCCGGCCTGCTGTATTCGGCCGCGGCGCCGACGACGTACATGTCGACCACGCGCGTGTTCATCGCGACCGGGTCGGCGAGCGCGGTCGAGGCATTCCAGGGGGCGCAGGCCGCGCAACAGTCCGCTCGGACCTATGCGGCGCTCGCCGGAGGACGGGGAGTCCTGGCCCGAGCCATCGAGCGGTCCGGGGTGTCCATCAGCGTCGATCGACTTCAGTCCGAGCTGGTCGTGAACCTGCCTCCGCTCACATCGGTCATCGATGTCTCGGTCAACGACTCCAACGCCGGTGACGCCGTGGCATTGGCCCGCGCGGTGGCGGACGAACTCATCGACGTGGTCCAGGCCCTGGAGACACCTCCCGGTGGCGGAATCGGCGCCATCCGGTTGGTGGCCGTCGATCCCGATTCGACATCGGCGTCGGAGAACTCGTTTCTGAACACCTCGGTGCTGATCGCCGGCGCCCTGGTGGGACTGGTGTTCGGCGGGCTGGTCGCCTGGGTGCTCGAGATCCGCCGTCGACGCCGCCTGGCGAAGACCCGCCCGGAGAGCGATGGGCCGACCCCGCCGTCCGCGGGCGACGACGGCGAGCCCCCGGTCCGAGGCGGTTCGGAGGGTACTCCCACCTGGCAGGACCGGGATGGCCCGCGCAACCCCGTCGTGCCGCCCGGTCGGGACCCTGTGATGAACCACGGGGCGCAGGCGGTTCGGAACACCCCGACGCACAACACGCCGATGCACAACGGCACACCACAACGCGTGCGCCGCCCGTCCGACGACGCGGTGACGCAACCGAACGCGGCGAGCCTGGAGGGCTTCGGTCTACCGCCGGCGCGAACGGTCGCCAGTCATCGCCGACCGGATTCGACGGACGCCGGTCACCGCGAGTGGAGTTCCTCATGACCGATCCGGACGAGGTGGTCGCCCAGTCCCAGGAGGCGCTGCACGGCGAGGGACACGACTACACGGTCGGCAGTCCGCACCTGCGACATCGCGACCTGCGTGACGTGCTCGAGAACAAGATCGATTCCGCGGTCTCCGAGGTCGTGAGACGTACCGGAGGATGTCGGGTCCTCGAGATCGGTGCCGGACACGGATCCTTCACCGACGTCGTGGTGCGCGCGGGGGGCATGGTCACCGTCACCGAGATGTCGCGGCCCAGCACCGACCTCCTCACGCGGCGCTTCGCCGGCGCGGACCAGGTGACGATCCTCTATGACCCCGACGGCCGTGAGGCGTTTCGGCGGGGCGGGACCTACGACCTGATCCTGTTGATCTCGGTGATCCACCACATCCCGGACTATCTCGGCCTGATCGAGGAGTTGATCGACACCCTGTTGGCAGAGCACGGAAGCGTGCTGACCTATCAGGACCCGCTGTGGTACCCGAAGCAGAGTCGGACCGCGATGGCCACATCGTGGGGCTCCTATTTCGTCTGGCGGCTCGGTCAGGGCGAGATCCGACGGGGCCTCAAGACACGGCTGCGACGGCTGCGTGGCACCTACGACGACCAGGAGCCGTCGGATCTGGTCGAGTACCACGTCATCCGCGATGGCGTCGATCAGCGGGCGCTGAAGCGTCTCTTCGAATCGCGCTTCGAGTCGGTGTCGTCGGAGGAGTACTTCTCCACGCAATTGCCCGCACTCCAGAAGCTCGGATCGCGTCTGTTCCCGCCGAACACCTTCGGGATCAGCGGGAGGGACGCGCGGCCCGCGGATCGTCGATGAGTGCGTCGACCTCTCGTGTCTCGCCGCCGTTCACCCCGCGGTGGTGAACACCGACGGGCGGGCGAAAACGCAGTCACACTGCAGCATCCGTCCGGTCTGTATGTCGACGAACCCGGGGATGACCGACGCCAATGTGAAGCCGAGGCCGCTGACGGCATCGAACAGTTCGTCGGGGCGGGGCGCGCCGTCGTACAGGTCGACGAGGCTGACCTCCAACTGGAGCCCGCTACAGAATTCGTCCACGAATCGCGATGCACCACGCAGCACGGCCATCTCGTAACCCTGCGCGTCGACCTTCAGGAACGAGCGCTCTCGTGCGGGAATGGTCGTACCGAGCAGGTCGTCGATGCGGTGGACGGCGACGTTCTCGGTGCCGACGATGCTGATCATCGGTGCCGCGTCGGAATGCGCATCGAGCATCGTCAACAAGGAGCTGCTCTCGCCGGCGTTGCTCGCGACATGCATCTGAGCATCGTGTCGCTCGTCGCCGGCCGCCATCTGCAATGCCGTCCACGACGCGTCGCGCCGGGATGCCTCGACGAGACGTCGGAACGGCTCGCCCAGCGGCTCGAGCGAGACGATGGGACCTGTCCAGCCGGCCTCACGGAGCTCGTTGCCGTACCGCCCACCGTTGGCGCCGACATCGATGACCTGGGAGACATCTGCTGTGGCCAGCAGCCGCGTGAGCAGCCAGGTGGAGTCTGTTGCCGGGTAGCGCTTCACATCGACACCGAGGCGTCGGAGTTTTCGCAGGATCGCGTGTCGCAGATCGTGTCGCATGTCGTGATCTCCTCTGTCGATGTCGGCGGCCGGGTGTCAGCGCGCCCACCATGCCCGGATGCGTGTCGATTCCGCGCCGGGTCCCTCCTGGAAGAGCTCCCATGTCGCGAAGCGTGGGACCCCGACCGCGAACCGGTCGTCGGTGACGTTCTTGACGGTCCCGTCCGGTTGGTGCACCCGCACCGTCCGACCCGTCCACTCGAGCTCGTAGCTCGCCGGCGCACCCGGCGACACCGGGAACCGACCGGCTGCGACCACCTGCAGCGTTGGTGACGCCTGTTCCCAGACCCCCAGTTCCCAACCGTCTGCCTGGATGACGAGATGGGCCAACACATTCGGACGTGGGGAGACACGCGCGTCCTGCGGGATGGTGTTGTCGGCCAGGATGAGGACGGCGGCGCTGTCGCCAGGGCCGTCCGGTGGGGATGCGGTGACGCCGATCCCGCTGTACGGCGTGCGTCCCTCGCGCTCGAAGTACGTGGCCCCGGCGGTCTCGGTCGTGCCCTGCGAGAGCGCGCCGTCGACGACACGGGCGGGGGCACTGAGGTCGCCGATCCGGAACTCCCTGAGACCGGGGGCAACCGTCGTCGATGCCCCGGTCCGTCCGAAGTCGAGTGAGTACGTGGCCCCTCGGGCCGAGGGGGGATCACCGGTGGGGACGTCCACGGTCGAGCCGTTGTCCCGCGACACGAGCAGGACCGTGATCCCGAGAGCGACGACCACGGCGGTCACCACCCCGACGGCGATCAGCGCGCGCGATCTCGTGTCAGCCATCGGAGGGGGCCTGTGCCATCAGCCGCCGAGCGATCTCCTTGGGTGACCAGTCGAACCGGTACAGACCGAAGTTGAGCTCGGAGTTCGTCGGGTCGGTCGACCAGTCCCGGCTGGTGAACAGGAAGATCGGACCCATCCGCGGCTGGCTGCGGAAGAAGGTCAACCCCGATGCGATGAAGTCGGCCTGCTTCGCCTCGGAGACCCCGGCGAACGAATCCCCGGTGGGTTGACCGAACTCCGTCACCCAGATCTTCGCGTCCCGTCGTCCCGCACGGTCCAGGATGCCTCGGACCGCCGGTACCGACTGCTCGCGGCGCAGCGGATCAGCCGTGGGTGGGTAGGGGAACGTGTACGGGTGCAACGCCACTCCGTCGAACCCACGGCCACCCAGGGTGCGGACGGTGGCGTCGACGAAGTCGCCGATGGGATACCCGCCCGGGTTCGTCGACAACCCGCCCAGAAGTACCGTGGTGCCCGGCGACGCGGCGTGCAACGCGGCGGCGACCGCGCGGAAGTACCGGGCATAGGCCACCGGGTCGGGCGTCGTCCACGACGTGGCCAGGTTGGGTTCGTTCCACACCTCCCAGGCCGCGATACGCGAGCCGTACCGTCGCGCGATCACCGACGCGGACGCCGCGGCGACAGTGTTGTCGGCGGGGATGGACGAGGCCGAGTACGGCGGCACTGCGGCCCACGGCGGCGCGGGCCCGGCCAGCAGGGCGAGAACGCTCAACCCGGACGCGCGCGCGGCTTCTACGGCACCGTCGATCCGTGCCCAGGCGAATTGGCCGGGGGCGGGTTCGAGCTCGTTCCAGTTGACCACTATTCGGATCCATCGCGCGTGCACGGCCCGGATGGCTGCCGCCTCGGTCCGATAGCCCGCCGGAGTCCGGTCGGCGAGGGTGGCGATGCTCGCGACACCCAGAGTCGACGGCTGCGCGGCCGGCGCGGCGGCGCAGGCGGGCGCGAACACCACTGACAGCCCGAAGACCACCGCGATGCAGCCCAGGCGGGCCCTCATCGGGCCGACCGCACGGCGTCGCCGGTCACCGGTCCGCCGGCAACGGCCGGTGGCGGGAGGGTGACCAACGCCCCGGGCGCCACGTCACGGTGCACCACGCAGCCGGCTCCGATGGTCGCGCCGTCACCGATGGTGACGCCGCGCAGCACGGTTGCGCGTACGGCGACCCAGACACCGGACCCCACGGTAACAGGTGCGTTGTCGAACTCGAAACTCGGTGAGTGCCGGTCGTGACCGCCGGTGCAGATCATCGCCTCCTGGGAGATGACCGTGTCATCGCCGATGGTGACCGGTTCGAGGTTGAGAATCCACGCGCCCTCGCCGATCCAGCAGTCGTCGCCGACGGTCAGCTTCCACGGCCAGTGGATGCGGACCCCGTGGCGGATGTACACCCCGTCGCCCAGGTGTGCGCCGAACGCGCGCAGTATCGCCACCCGGAGTCGGGCCGGACACCACCACTTCACGACCACGAGTTGCGCACACGCGAACCACGCCACGACGACCGGCATCGGTCGGCCTTTGTCATAACCCCTGCCGGTGAAGTCGGCCAGACGAAACCTGGTGCTGACGTGGTCGTTCAGAGCGTCATCCTTGTCGTCGCGGGTCAGGTGCGGAGGGCGGTGACGTTCTCGCGGAACCAGGCAACCGTGGACTCCAGCCCCTCGCGGAGCCCGATCTGGGGTTCCCATCCGCTACCGATCAGGGTGCTGACGTCGATCAGCTTTCGCGGGGTGCCGTCGGGCTTGCTGGTGTCCCATTCGGTGGCGCCGTGAAAGCCGACCGCCTCGGCCACGAGGCAGGCGATCTCCTTGATGGACTGGTCCTTGCCCGTGCCCACGTTCACCTGTTGCGGTCCGTCGTAGGTGTCGAGCAGGTGCAGGCAGGCTGCCGCCATGTCGTCGACGTGGAGGAACTCACGCATGGGCGTGCCGGACCCCCAGTTCACCACGGTCGGGCTGTCGGTGAGGCGGGCCTCTTCGTACCGGCGGATGAGTGCGGGCAGTACGTGTGAGGTCATCGGGGAGAAGTTGTCCTCGGGACCGTAGAGATTGGTCGGCATGGCCGAGATCCACGGCCTTCCGTACTGCCGCCGAACGGCCTGGACCTGCAGGATCCCTGCGATCTTCGCGATCGCATAGGCATCGTTGGTCGGCTCGAGCAAGCCGGTGAGAAGGGCGTCCTCGCGAATGGGTTGCTCGGCGAGTTTGGGGTAGATACACGTCGAACCGAGGAAGAGCAGTCGCTCGACCCCGTACTCCAGTGCGGCGTCGAGGACGTTGACCTGGACTTGGAGGTTGTCGCTGATGAAGTCCACCGGATAGGTGTTGTTGGCCATGATCCCGCCGACCTTGGCCGCGGCCAGGACCACCACGTCGGGTCGCTCGGAGCGGAAGAACTCGAAGACCGCCGAACGGTCTTTGAGGTCGAGTTCGTCATGGCTGCGACCGACGAGATCGGTGAAACCCTCGCCGCGCAGTCGACGCCAGATCGCGGACCCGACAAGGCCCCGGTGGCCGGCTACGTAGACCGTGGAATGTCGATCGATGGGGCGGTCGGCGAACAGTGCACTTCTCATGTGTCAACCCTTGTAGAGCGTTGGGTCGCGTCCCGAAGCGAGCCTGGTTGGTGATGCGACGAGACCAGCCCCCCCGATTCAGCCCGACCACTGAATCCGAAGAGTCACGACTCGTTGAAGGGATTCTATTGAAAATCGAGAATTTGGCGGTTGAGTTCGGAAACTCCGTTGACGAATTTCTTCGAAATCGGCCCCGAACACAGAACTGTTGTAAATGATGTTCTGATCACTAAATAAATGACCGGGGTGTCACACCTGCGCCGGCAAGAAATCGACTGTTGGGTGTCGCCGCTCAGTAGTAGTAGGGAAAGTCGTCCCATCGGGGATCGCGCTTCTCCAGAAATGCGTCGCGTCCCTCGACGGCCTCATCGGTCATGTACGCGAGTCGGGTCGCCTCCCCGGCGAACACCTGCTGGCCCATCAGGCCGTCATCGGTGAGGTTGAACGCGAACTTCAACATCCGTTGCGCCGTCGGCGACTTGCCGTTGATCGCGCGGGCCCAGTCGATGGCGGTGTCCTCGAGGTCGGCATGGTCGGCGACCTCGTTGACCGCGCCCATCCGAGCCATGGCCTCGGCGTCGTACGCCCGGCCGAGGAAGAAGATCTCGCGCGCGAACTTCTGGCCGACCTGCTTGGCCAGGTAGGCGCTGCCGTATCCGGCGTCGAACGAGCCCACGTCGGCGTCGGTCTGCTTGAATCGCGCGTGCTGGCGTGAGGCGATGGTGAGGTCGCAGACGACGTGCAGCGAGTGTCCGCCGCCGGCCGCCCACCCGTTGACCACGGCGATGACGACCTTGGGCATGGTGCGGATCAGGCGCTGCACCTCGAGGATGTGCAGGCGGCCGCCCTCGGCCTGCACCCGTGCGGAATCGACCGTGTCGGCGGTGTCGCCGCCCGCGTACTGGTAGCCAGACCGGCCACGGATGCGCTGATCGCCGCCGCTGCAGAAGGCCCAGCCGCCGTCCTTCTCGCTGGGCCCGTTGCCGGTGAGCAGGATGGTTCCCACGTCGGGCGAACGGCGGGCGTGGTCGAGGGCCCGGTACAGCTCGTCGACGGTGTGCGGGCGAAACGCGTTTCGCACCTCGGGACGGTCGAAAGCAATTCGGACGATGCCGTTTTCGCGTCCGGCCCCACTGTGACGGTGATAGGTCAGGTCGGTCAGGGATTCGAAGCCGTCCACCACCGTCCAGTGCTCGGCGGTGAACGGATTCGCGGCGTCGTCACTCATGGGTAGCAGGCTAGTGGCAACCGCTGCGCAGCCCGCTCACCTGGGTCGATAACCTGATCCGATGACGATCGACGGCACGTCCGAATCCGCTCCCGTCCCGGGGGAGCGAACCGGGGACGCACATGAGGGCGGTTTCCGCACCGACATGATGATCAGCGTCGACCGCGGCGGGCCCCGCTACGGCGAGTTCATCGAGAAGGTTCGCGAGTTCATGGACCGCGCCCGCGCGGCGTTCCCGTCGGAGGAACTCGTCGACGAGCTGATCGACGAACTCACCGTGGTCAACGCCAAGCTCGCCGCGGTCGAGATCAACGAGTGGGAGTCGCCCTCGGGCACGCGGATCGATCTGCCCGCGCGCGGCAACATCACGCTGCCGCCCTACCTCGTCGACAAGGCCGGCGACGACGGCGTCCGGGCACGCGTCACGTTCACCCGATTCCACCTGGGCGGCAACAACGCGGCGCACGGCGGGTACATCTGCACCGCCTTCGACGACCTGCTCGGCATGACGTCGGCGCTCGCCACCGGCAAGGTCACCCGCACCGCATACCTGACCGTCAACTACCGCTCGATCACGCCGCTGAACACTGAACTGACGGTGTCGACGTCGATCGTGCGCCTCGAGGGCCGCAAGATCTTCGTCGCGGCGAGGATGACCGACGGCGACCGTCTCTGCGCCGAGGCCGACGGTCTGTTCATCGCTCTCAACCCCGGTCAACCCTGAGCTCGGGTCAACAACCGCTCTGCGCGACCGCCCGGACGAACCCTGCGGTCTGATAGGCGTACATGTACGCCCAGTACGGCACGTCCAGATGGCTCCTGTACTCCGCCATCACCAGATCGCCGGTGAAACAACGACTCACGATGTAGTCGGCCCGCGCCAGGTGTGGTGTGAAGGTGATGACCATCGCCGAGTTCCAGTGGTTCTGCGCGGCCTGATCGCGGAGGAAGCGGGCTTCGCCCCTCGTCGTGCGCGGATCCGGGTCGAAGCAGAGCACCTTCACCGCATGCGGGCGGTCGCAGATCGCCTGCATGTAGGGATCGGTCTGGTCGTACGGGTCGGACACGAGCACCACCGGCGCCAGCCCCTTCTCGGCCAGCGAGATCGCGTAGTCCTCGCGTCCGTCCTGGCGTCCGCCGAGGACCATGATCACGTCGACCGGGCGCGGTGAGTCGGCGACCACCGGGAAGACGTAGACCGGGAGGCCGATGAGGGTGATGAGCACGACGAGTGCGATCCCGGAGAGGGCGACTCTCCGGACGGCTCGGATCATGGCCCGAGACTAGCCAGCAAAAGCCGTGCGCAGCCCGGTGCATGTCGTGCATCACATGCGTCCCGGCTTTCACTCCTGTTTGGGGCATGCCACAGAAGCGGCACCGAGATGGCGCCGATGGTCATGGATTATTTACTTTGCGCGATATTCAGTCCGCGATTCGGAATATCCTCGTTCTCGACGGGGGCATGACGGAGGAAGTGAGTTGACGCGCATCCGAGTTGCCACTGTCCGCTCCCCGGTCCGCCCGAGGACGCGTGTCGCATCGCGGATCGCCGCCCACGAGCGGTCGGAGTCTTGGCTCGACACATACGTCCGATCGGTGCTCTGGACCGACACCGCCGTGGTGATCGTCGTCGTGTTCGCCGCTCAGATGCTGCGGTTCGGTCCGCAGTCGTTCGGCGAACCCGTCGGTCGCGACCACGCGCCGGCCGGTCTGGTCTCGCTGGTGGTCGCGGTGGCGTGGTTGTCGGCGCTGCGCATCCGACAGTGTGTGGATCGTCGGATCGTCGCCGCGGGACCCACCGAGTACAGCCGGATCGTGAGTGCGAGCTTCGGGGTCTTCGGCACGATCGCGATCGTCGACCTGCTGTTCAAGCTCGAGATGGCGCGGTCGTTCCTCGCCATCGCCCTACCCGCGGGGACCATCGGTCTGCTCGCGTCGCATTGGCTGTGGCGTGCACGCCTGACCCGCCGGCGCGGCCGACGCCTCGACCTCCACCGGGTGATCGTCATCGGGGGACTGGCCTCCGCCCAGCCGCTGATCGAGCACCTCGACCGCAACCCCGAGCTCGGTTACGACGTCATCGGTCTGTGCGTGCCGCCGGAGCAGGCGGGCATCGTCGGACCGGTGGCCGTCAACGGGCGGGCGGTCCCGATCGTCGGCGAGTTCGCCGACGCCCGCGAGGCGGTGTCGATCTCGGGTGCGACCACCGTGGCGGTGACCTCGGCGGAGGCCCTGGGTCATTCCGCGATGCGTGAGCTCTCCTGGGACATGGAGGGCATGGACGTCGACATGGTTGTCGCGCCCGGTGTCGTCGACGTGGCCGGTCCGCGGATGCGCGTGCGACCGGTGGCGGGGCTGCCGTTGCTGCACGTCGACAAGCCGAGCTACGACGGCGCCAACCGCATCTTCAAGGCCACCCTCGACCGTGTCGGGGCGACACTGCTCCTGCTCACCGGACTGCCGGTGTTGGTGGCGTGCGCGATCGCGATCAAGCTCGACTCGCGGGGCCCGATCTTCTACCGCGCCGAGCGGATCGGCATCAACAACACGCCCTTCCAGATGTGGAAGTTCCGGTCGATGGTCGTCGACGCGGAGAACTTGAAGACGTCGCTGACCGCGCTGAACGAGGGTGCGGGCGCGCTGTTCAAGATCCGCGAGGACCCGCGCGTGACCCGCGTCGGGAAATTCATCCGGCGCTACAGTCTCGACGAACTGCCGCAGCTGTTCAACGTCCTGGACGGGACGATGAGCATGGTCGGCCCGCGGCCGCCGTTGGCGAGTGAGGTCGAACGCTACGACGGCCCTGTCGTCCGCCGCATGCTGGTCCGTCCGGGCATGACCGGACTCTGGCAGATCTCCGGACGCTCGGATCTGTCGTGGGACGAGTCCGTGCGTCTCGACCTGACCTACGTCGAGAACTGGTCGATCATGTCCGATGCCATGATCCTGTGGCGCACGTTCCGCGCGGTGGTCGGTCGCTCCGGCGCCTACTGAGAACTCGCCGGGTCAGCTGGTCTGCTCGGCGGTCAACGTCATGCCCGCGTCACGGAGACGGTCGACGAGGACGTCGCCCATCGCGGCGGCCGGGGTGAGCACACCCGAGCGGTCGGGCAGGCGGTCGCGGTCGAGGGCCAGCGCGAGAGCGCTCTCGCCGAGCATGACCGCGGTCGCCTTGTAGCCGGGGTCGCCGCTGGCGCGCACACGCGAACGGAAACGCTTGCCGGTGGTGGTGGTCGTGTACACGTCGCAGGTGAAATGCCCCGCCTCGCGGGCCTTCTCGCTCGGACCGTCGCCCGCCTTGGGCAGGACTCGGTCGAGCAGCTTGCGGGTGGGGGTGAAGGCCATCGCGCCGAGGAACGCGCCCATGCCGCCTGCGACGAGACCGGCGACGGCCGTCGAGACCCCGGGGATGCTGCCCACCGACATCGCCTCGGCGTAGCGGAACTTGTCGCCGTAGGCGTTGTCGAGGAGCGCGTTGGTGCGGCGGACGATGCGGGTGTTGTGCGACGCCATCACGAACGGCGCCAGAGTGCCCGACAGTGACGGATCGACGGTCTTGGCGTTGACGATCAGGGTGTCGCTGCGCTCGGACGGTCGCTTCGTGCGGTGTTCGCCGGGACCGGTCGACAGCGCGTGCTTGTCGAGCAGGGTGCGACGGATGGCGGGATCCTTGGCCTCGTGAGCGATGACCCGCATGGAGTCGATCGTGCCGCCGGAGAAGCCGCCCTTGAACGACGAGACCACGAGCGTGGTGTCGGTGAGTTCGCCCGCGTCGGCCTCGCTGACCGCCCGGTAGAGCAGGTAGACGCCGATGTCGGACGGGACGGAGTCGAAGCCGCACGAGTGGACGATGCGGGCGCCGTTGGACGCGGCCTGCTCGCCGAACTTGTCGATCGACAGCCGGACGAACGGGACCTCGCCGGTCAGGTCGACGTAGTCGGACCCGGCGTTCACGGTCGCGGCCAGCACGGACTCGCCGTACTTGAGGTACGGGCCGACGGTGGTGCAGACGACGCGGGTACGTGCGGCCATCGCGTCGAGCGACGCGGGGGAGTCGGCGTCGGCGACGATCAGCGGCCAGTCCTTCGCGGCGGCGGGCAACGAGGCGCGGGTCTTCTCGAGTTTGGCCTGGGTGCGCCCGGCGAGAGCCACGCGCGTCCCGGCAGGTGCGTGCTCGGCCAGGTACTTCGCGGTCAGGATGCCCACGAAGCCGGTGGCTCCGAAGACGACGACGTCGAACTCGCGGCTGGAATCAGTCATCTCCCGACCCTAGCCTCCGCGCCCCGCCGGTCGGTCACGTCGTCGAGTCGGCCATCTCGGGTTCGTCGACGACATTTCGGTTGCGGAAGCGCTGGTAGAGCCGTGCCGCAGCGGGCGCGATGAACAGCATCAACAGGACCCGGACGATCTGTGCGGCGACCACGAAGGTGATGTTCGATCCGGCTGCGGCCGCGGCCGCAAGAACCGCGTAGATACCGCCGGGGGTGGTCGCGAGGTAGGAGTCGAACATGGATTCGCCGGTCCACAGGCTGAGCAGGACGCCGAGACCCGCGCTGCCGACGCCGATCGCGATGATCAGCCCCACCGCATACGGCAGGACGCGGCCGATGGCGCGGAGGCTGTCCATGGTGAACCCGAGTCCGGCCTGCCAGCCGATGATCGCGTAACCGAGCGTCACCAGGACCAGGGGTACCGCGGCCGACCCGGCGATGCCGGTCAACTCTGCGACGACCGTCAACACCAGCGGGCCGAGCAGGCCGGCGGCGGGAAGTCGGACGAGGCGTCCGAGGGTGATGCCGACGCCCATGCACACCGCCATGAGCAGCAGGCCCCACATCTGCGGGCCGAGGCCGTCGGTGCCCAGGACCGACTCGGTGATGCCGCCGCCGGATCCCGATCCGGAACCGGTGTGGGCGCCGAACACGACCGTCGCGACGATCGGCATGGTGACCGTCACCAGCCCTACGCGGACGTACTGGATGACCGCGACCATGCGCTCGTCGCCACCGAGTTCGCGGGTGAGGGCGACCAGTCCCGAGGCGCCGCCCGCGACCAGGGCCAGCGATCCGGTCAGCGGGTCTACCTTGCGATGCAATCCGAGCAGCGCGCCACCGACCACCGACAACGCCAGGGTTCCCACCGCGACCACCACGACCGGAATCCACGCGGAGCCGAGACCCGTGAGGACGTCGGGGGAGACCATCGTGCCGATGTAGACGCCGAGGACACCCTGCGCGGCGAGGCCGAACGGTCGGGGCATCGGGGGCTCGGCGCCCCGTGATCGGGGGGCGAGGCCGGCCAGCGCCAGGGCGGCTGCGATCACGAGTCCGGCGAACAGGGCCGCCGACGGGACCGACAACAACTCGAGACCGACCGACGCGAGGGCGGTGAGTAGGACCAGTCCCGACCATCGCATCAGCATTTTACCAAGCTTACTCTTGGTATTAAGCCGACGCGAACCGGGATCACCCGGACAGAATCGGCGATGTCTGCGTTATCGTCTTGGTATGACGGCGATCGATACCGACGAGGCGACCCGGTTGCGCGAGGCGATCATGTCGGTGGCGCGCGCCGCTCGCCTCCACCGCGGCGACCACGGCCTGACGCTCACGCAGGTCACGGTGCTGGGTTACCTCGACCGGTCCGGGACCACCACCGTGGCCGACCTCGCCGCCCGCATGCACGTCCGGGTGCAGTCGTTGACCGTCAGCATGAACAAGCTCGACGACGCCGCGTTCATCGTGCGACGCACCGATCCGGACGACCGTCGCCGCCAACTCGTCGAACTCACCGAGGCTGGCCGGGAACTGCTCCTCGACGACCGGGCGAAACGCGACGAGTGGCTGGCGCAGGCCATGGCGGACAACCTCGACGAGACCGAGCGCGGGCTGGTCATGCTGTGCGCACCGATCCTCGAGCGGCTCGCCGCCGATCGCGTGGGACAACTGATGCCGCGCGTAGGATCGTGAACGACGCGGTCGCGTCGCACACCTCGCGAGGAGCACTCATGCGCAAGCCGGTCTACCTGGTCGCGGGGATCATCATCGCCCTCTTCGGGTTCGTCTTCTTTCTCCAGGGAATCGGCGTCCTGGAAGGCAGCGCGATGAGCAACACGGTCTTCTGGTCGATCGCCGGTCCGGTCGTGGTGATCGTCGGTGTCGTGATGATCGTCTTCGGCGCGCGCGGCCGTCTCCGCTAGCCCCATGCCCGGCTCACCCGAGAACCTGAGCGCAGGCCCGTCGCACGGAAAACCGGTGGGACGCCGCATCTTCCTCGGTCTCGTCGGGCTCGGCGCCGTCGGTGTCGTGGCGGGATCCGAGGCCCAGAACGCCCTGTCGCGCTGGCTTGCGCCGGTGATGGCCAACGACCCGACCGGACTCGTCGCGCTCCTCCCGCTCGGCGACACCTTCCGGTTCTATTCGGTGGTCGGGTCGGTGGACAGGCGCGACGCCTCCGACTACAGCCTGACCGTCGGCGGCGAGGTGGCGACACCCGCGACGTACTCGCTGACCGATCTGCAGCGGATGCCCCAGACGAACCTCACCGAGACATTCCACTGCGTGACCGGCTGGCGGGTCCCCGATGTCCCGTGGACCGGCGTGCGGTTGTCGACCCTCATCGATCGCGCCGCCCCACGCTCCGGCGCCACCGCGGTCCGGTTCCGATCGTTCGACGGCACGTACACCGAAAGCCTTCCGCTGGACAAGGCTCGTCGTGCCGACTGTCTTGTCGCGCTACGGATGCTCGACGCCCCGGTGACCCACGACCACGGTGGGCCGGTGCGCATGTACGTGGGTGGGCAGTACGGGTACAAGAGCACCAAGTGGCTGTCCGGGATCGAGCTGACGACCGAGGAGATCCCCGGTTACTGGGAGAGGCGCGGGTATGAGCTCGACGGCACCATCGACGAGTGACCTCCCGCGCTTCGGCCGGACGGCCCGCGCGGTGCACTGGTCGGTGACGGTTCTGATGATCGTCTGTATCGTCACCGCGTTGTTCCTCTACGTCTCCTCGCTGGCGATCCTCGTCGGAAACCGCCACCTCATCGAGATCGTGCACGTCTACGCCGGCTTCGCGCTGCCGGTCCCGCTCATCCTCGGGTTGGCGTCGCCGGGCTACCGCGACGACCTCCGTCGGCTCAACCGCTTCCTGCCGACGGACTGGAAGTGGTTGCGCACCAAGACGCGTCGCGACGGAACCATCCCCGTCGGCAAGTTCAACGCCGGGCAGAAACTCAACGGCGCGCTGCAGGCCGGATCCATCGTCGTGTTGTTCGGGACCGGGGTGCTGATGTACTTCCCGAGCCTGGTGGGCCTGTCGTACCGGTCCGGCGCGACGTTCGCCCATGACTGGTTCGCACTCGGGGTCGGGATCCTGGTGCTCGGGCACATCGCGATGGCCATGGGCGACCCCGAGGCGCGGCGCGGGATGCGCACCGGGTCGGTGCCGGAGTGGTGGGCCCAGACCGAACACGGAGCCTGGGCCGACGAGATGACCGCCGGTGACAGCAAGCCCGACCCCGAATCGTCGCGAGGATAGCCCCGCCAGTTGGGCACGTAAGCCCGCCAGTTGGGCACGTAAACCCACCAGTTGGGCACGTAAACCCACCAGTTGGGCACGTCGAACTCGATGCGCCTGAGCTCAGCGAGCCGCGATCCCGTCAGCGCCGAGCGCTCCCAGGAATGCGAGGTTTGCAGCAGCAGCAGATCCGACCGGCGCGGTGTAGAGCACCAGGTGCTGGTCACGGTCGGCGAGGTGGAGGACATCGCAGTCGAGGGTGAGCTCGCCGACGACGGGGTGATGGAAGGTCTTGGTCAGCATTGATGGCGGCTGCACGTCGTTGTGCTCCCAGAGACGCGCGAATTCACCGCTGCCGCTCCGTAGTTCGACGACGAGCGCCCGGATCGAGGGATCATCGGGGTAGCGAACCGATGCGGTGCGCAGTTCCATCACCACGCTCTGCCGGAATTCGGCGGCGTCGGAGATGCCGTACAGCGTCTCGCCGTCGGTCGCTCTCGGCAGGAAGGCCTTTCGGGCCAGGTTCCGATCGTCCGGGCTGCGCGCGCTGAAGTCCTCCATCAGCGCTGCGGCGAGATCGTTCCAGGCGAGTACGTCGAATGCGGCGGACATCACGAACCCGGCGGTCGTCGGGATGCGATGCAGCAGTTCGGCGATGCTCGGTCGGACCTGCCGAGAGTGCAGACCCGTTCGGTTCGGGGCGGTGCCGGCGAGGAGATGAAGATGGTCGGACTCGGGACCGGTGAGCCGGAGCGCGCCGGCGATCCCGGCGAGCACGTCCGCGGACGGGCGTGGGGCCCGGCCCTGTTCGAGCCGCACGTAGTACTCGGTGGAGATGTGCGCGAGCACGGCGACCTCCTCGCGTCGGAGACCCGGCGTACGTCGCCGAGCTCCCGCCTGCAGCCCCACGTCCTCGGGCCGGAGGCGCTCACGTCGGCTTCGGAGGAAGGCGCCCAACTCCTGCTTGTCCATGTCTCGAGTGTGCGCGCCGCGCGACGGCGCAGGGTAGTACCGACTGTGCCTGAATACGATCGGGTCGGCCTCCCAGGCTGGTGTCATGACGAACTCACACGACAGCGCACCCATCGGACTACTGGCAGGCAAGGTCATCTTCATCACCGGCGCGAGCCGCGGCATCGGTGCCGCCGCGGCCCATCTCTTCTCGGCGGAAGGGGCGTCGGTCGTCCTCGCGGCCCGCAGCACCGACGCACTCGATCGCATCGTCACCGAGATCAGGGCCGCCGGTGGTGTCGCCGACGCCGTCACCGTCGACCTGGCCGATGCCGCGAGTATCCGCAGCGCAGTCGGACGTGTCGCCGACCTGCACGGCCGGCTCGACGGCGCGTTCAACAACGGCGGCATCGTGCAGCAACCAGGTCCGCTCGACACCACCTCAGACGTCGACATCGACGATCAGTTCGCTGTGAACTTCCGGGCGCACTGGATCGCGATGACCGCCGAGGTCGCCGTGATGCGCACCAGCGGTGGTGGGGCGATCGTGAACACCTCGAGTGTCGGCAGTCGCCGCGCCAACCCCATGCTCCCCGCCTACGGCGCCATGAAGCGTGCGCTGAACAGCATCACCGAATCGGCGGCGGTCAGTTGGGCCCCGGAAGGCATCCGTGTCAACGCCATCACCCCCGGCGGCACCACCACCGAGATGATGCTCGACTGGGACGCGCGGTCACCGGGCGTGATCGACGCGACGATCGCGGCGTCCCCGATGGGCCGGATGGCCTCGCCCCGCGAGGTCGCCGAGGCTGCCGCGTGGTTGCTCAGCGACCGTGCCTCGATGGTCACCGGCGCGATCCTGCCTGTCGACGGCGGCGCCGGCGCCTGAGCGGTGTGGCGGACGTCGCGGTTGGGCATCTGTTTTCGGGATTAACCTGGTCTGATGAACCCGTCCACCGTCCAGGCCCGCGTCATCGTCGACGAGATGATCCGCGGCGGGGTGCGTGAGGCCGTGCTGTGTCCCGGGTCGCGCAACGCGCCGCTGGCCTTCGCCCTGCACGCCGCCGACACCGCGGGCCTACTGCGTCTGCACGTGCGCATCGACGAGCGGACCGCCGGATACCTGGCTCTCGGCCTGGCCATGGCCTCACGGCAGCCCGTCCCGATCGTCATGACCAGCGGCACCGCGGTGGCCAACATGAGCCCTGCGGTCTACGAGGCCAACTACGCCCGCGTCCCGCTGGTGGTCGTCAGCGCCAACCGCCCGTACGAGCTCCTGGGCTCCGGTGCGAACCAGACCATCGAACAGTTCGGCATCTTCGGCACCCAGGTCCGCGCGGCCATCAGCCTCGGCCTCGCCGAGCA
Source organism: Williamsia phyllosphaerae (assembly GCF_014635305.1). Lineage (NCBI taxonomy): Bacteria > Bacillati > Actinomycetota > Actinomycetes > Mycobacteriales > Nocardiaceae > Williamsia > Williamsia phyllosphaerae. The sequence goes on from NZ_BMCS01000001.1 coordinate 1,954,302, forward strand.
GGACCTCGACACCAACAGTCAGTGGCGTTCCGGAGTCGGTCGCGTCCTCGCCGCCGCCCGCGGCGCGCGCACCGGCAACGCGGGCCCGGTCCAGTTCGACATCCCGCTGCGCGAACCCCTCGTGCCCGAGGAGGGCGTCGGCCCGCACGACGGCCTCGGCGAGTTCGTCGGACGCGACGGCGGGCGACCGTGGACCACGGCCGAGGTCGGACGCCTCGACGTGCCGATCGAGATCGACCTCACCGAGGACACCGTGGTCGTCTCCGGACACGGCGCCGGCGTGCGGGCGGAACTGGCCCAGATCCCGACCGTCGCCGAACCCACCGCACCGGCGCCGGCGAATCCACTGCATCCCCTGGCGCTCGGTTTGCTCAAGCCCACGCAGGCCATCATCTGCGGTCGGCCGACGCTGCACCGACAGGTCTCCAACCTGCTGGCCGATCGTGGCGTCCGTGTCTACGCCCTGACCACCGGCCCGCGCTGGCCCGACGTCTCCGGCAACGTCCTGGCCACCGGCACCCGCGCCGAGGTCAGCGGCCGCTGCTCGGAGGAGTGGCTCAAGGCCTGCGCCGACGTGCAGCAGCGCGCGGTCGGATCCGTCGACGCCGAACTGGACCGACCCGGGACGGTGACCGGGCTGCACGTCGCCCGGGTGGTCAGTGCGGCCCTGCGCCCCGGCGAGCAGTTGGTCGTCGGGGCGTCCAACCCCATCCGCGACGTCGCGCTGGCCGGGCGGGTGTCGCCGGAGGTGCGTGTCCTGTCCAACCGCGGGGTGGCCGGCATCGACGGGACGGTGTCGACGGCCATCGGTGCCGCGCTGACGGCCGATGACGTGCGCACGGTGGCGTTCATGGGCGACCTGACGTTCGTCCACGACGCCTCCGGTCTGCTGATCGGTCCTGCCGAGCCGCGGCCGCGCAACCTGACGATCGTCGTGGCCAACGACGACGGCGGCGGAATCTTCGGCCTGCTCGAACAGGGGCAGCGCCGCTTCTCCGGCGTCGAGTACGACAACGCTTTCGAGCGCGTCTTCGGCACACCGCATCGCACCGACCTCGGCGCGCTCTGCGCCGGATTCGGCGTCACCCACCGTCGCGTCGACCTCGCCGGGCTGCCCGCCGCGCTCGCCGAGGAGTCGAGCGGTCTGCAGGTGATCGAGGTGCCCACCGACCGCGATCGCCTCCGCGACCTGCACGCCGCCATCTCCGCCGGGCTCAGCTCATGACGGAGGGCCCGCTCTCGCTCCGGGCCTCGCTGCGCTCGATCCTCACTCGGCGACCCTCCGTTGGTCAGTAGTCTCTGACCCATGTCCCCGACCCATCTCCGACGCACGCAGATCGGCCTGCTGATCGTCGCCGGGATCGTGACGATCATGATGGCCGTGATGGTGGCCGGGTGTTATCGCGACGACGCGTCCATCGAGGACAACCTGGCGACGGCCACCGCCGACGTGGTGACGGCGGGCTCGACCAAGTCGACGGTGCGGTTCTACACCCCCGACGGCCAGGTCCGCAGTCCACGTCTGGGCATCTTCTATCCCACCGAACTGGCTGTCGGACAACGCATCAGCGTCGAGTACGACAGTTCCAACCCTGATCTCGTCCGGGTCGCGGGTCGCGACGCGAGCCTGTCGATCATCCCGGCCGTCTCCATCGCCGGGTACACCTGGCTGTTCGTGATCGCGGTGATGGTGCTGCTGGCGGAGGTCTCACGCCGTCGCCGGGTCGACCCCACCGACACCCCCGCGGCGACCTCGGACGCCACCGCTCCGGCCTGAGGAACGCGCACACGCAGAGGAGTTCACCTCCCATTTCGGCCGACGTCACGTCGACGAACGTTGCGGGACAGATGAGCTGGCCACACTGACCCTCGTGCGAGTGGCAATAGTTGCGGAGAGTTTCCTGCCGAACATGAACGGCGTCGTGAACTCGGTGCTGCGTGTACTCGATCATCTCGAGCGCCGCGGTCACGATGCGATGGTGTTCGCCCCCGACACCCCGAAGGGCGCGGAGCCCGCGCCGCGGGAGGTCAACGGCGTGCCGGTACATCTGGTGCCGTCGATGATGGTGCCCAAGATCTCGTCGCTCCCGGTCGGCGTACCGAATCCGTCGCTGTACCGCGGGATGGCGGAATTCGCGCCCGACGTAGTCCATCTCGCGTCACCGTTCGTGATGGGCGCAGCGGGTGCGCATGCTGCCCGTCGACTCGACCTGCCGACCGTCGCGGTGTTCCAGACCGACGTGGCCGGTTTCGCCGAGAGCTACGGGATCGGCATGGGTGCGCGGGCCGCGTGGTCGTGGACCCGTCGACTGCACACCGCGTGCGACCGCACCCTGGCCCCGTCGTCGGTGTCGGTGAAAGCGCTGCAGGACCACGGGATCCCGCGGGTCTTCCGATGGGGCCGAGGCGTCGACATCGAGCGGTTCAACCCGCAACGCCGAGACGACGCGCTGCGCGCGCAGTGGAGTCCGTCCGGCGCACCGATCGTCGGTTTCGTCGGACGGCTGGCCCCGGAGAAGCACGTCGAGCGCCTCGCGGTGCTGTCGGGACGCGGTGATCGTCAGCTGGTGATCGTCGGCGGTGGCCCCGAGCGCGCCCGGCTCGAGAAGCTGATGCCCGACGCGGTGTTCACCGGAGAGCTCGGCGGCGTCGAACTCGCACGCGCCTACGCGAGCATGGACGTCTTCGTGCACCCCGGCGAGCACGAGACCTTCTGCCAGGCCGTCCAGGAGGCCCAGGCCAGCGGCGTCCCGGTGATCGGACCCGACGCCGGCGGCCCGAAGGACCTGATCTCGAACCTGCGGACCGGTTACCTGCTCGATGTGCCGACCTTCTCCCGGCGGCTGCCCGGCGCGGTCGACACCCTGCTCGACTCGAATGTCGGCACCGAGTTCGGTGTGGCGGGCTGGCGCGGGGTGCAGGGACGCACCTGGCCGGTCATCTGCGACCAGTTGCTCGGCCATTACGATGCGGTCCTCGGACGAGCGGGCAGCCTCTCGGTCCACCGTCGCACGGCCTGATATCGGACGGCCCGCGTGTGGCGGGACTCTCGTACTCCATCCACCCCCGGGCACGTACCGTTGAGCCCATGACCTCGACCTCAGTGGGCCGCGCCGGCCTGGACAAGAAGCCGGCCGACGTCGCCGCCATGTTCGACGGCGTCGCGCGTCGCTACGACATCACCAACACGGTGCTCTCGTTCGGTCAGGATCGCGGTTGGCGGAAGGCCACTCGACGCGCGTTGGCGCTCGGACCGGACGACGTGGTGCTCGATCTGGCCGCCGGGACCGCGGTCTCGACCGAGGAACTCGCGCAGTCGGGTGCGCACTGCATCGCCGCCGACTTCTCGTTGGGGATGCTCAAGGCCGGACACCGGCGGCCGGTGCCGAAGGTCGCCGCCGACGCGTTGACGCTGCCCTTCGCCGACGAGAGCTTCGACGCCGCGACCATCTCCTTCGGTCTGCGCAACGTCGCGAACGTCGACACCGCACTCGCCGAACTGCAGCGGGTACTCAAACCGCATGGCCGACTGGTCATCTGCGAGTTCTCGACACCGGTGTTCGGACCGTTCCGCACGCTCTACATGGAGTACCTGATGAAGGCGCTGCCGCCGGTGGCCACACGCGTGGCCAGCAACCCCGAGGCGTACGTCTATCTCGCCGAGTCGATCCGGGCCTGGCCCGATCAGGCCGGTCTCGCCGAGCGCATCGCCGCCGCAGGATTCGGCAACGTCCGCTGGCGCAACCTCACCGGCGGTATCGCCGCGCTGCACTACGCCACCAAGTAGCCCCCGCCAGTTGGGCAACAAAGTCCGCCAGTTGGGCAGATAAGCCCACTGAGTGGGCATCGGGGTTCTCACCTGTCGAGCAGGTGCCCAATCGGTGGGTCTACGTGCCCAACTGACGGGTCTACGTGCCCAACTGACGCCTGCGGTCAGACGAATGGCGGGCGGTGGTCCAGACGGACCGACGCCGATCCGGCCACCCGCCACGCGCGCGCGAGCAGATCGCCGTCCTCCGGGGTGATCAGGTTGCCCATCACCCGCACGACCATCGACATCAACGCTGCCGATCGGATCCCGGGGCGACCGAGCACCGGAACCGCCTGCGGGAACGTCAGCACCCCGGCCAGTCGACGGGCCGCGGAGAACGCCGTCCCGTAGTGCTCGGTGAGAACGGCAGGCCACGCCGACGTGTGATCGGTCTCATCGAGCCGTTCGACGGCCATCCGCCCGGTCTCCAGGGCGTAGTCGATGCCCTCGCCGTTGAGTGGGTTCACGCACGCGGCGGCATCGCCGATGAGCATCCAGTTGCGCCCGGCGACCCCGGAGACCGCGCCACCCATGGGCAGCAGCGCCGAGGCGACCCGCATCGGACCGCCGGTGATCTGCCACCGCTCACGTTGAGAACTGTTGTAGTGATCGACGATCGGGCGCAGAGCCATGTGGGCCGGCCGCTTGCCGGTGGCCAGCGCGCCCACGCCGATGTTGACCAGGCCGCTCTGCGCGCCGAGCGGGAACACCCAGCCGTATCCGGGAAGCAATTCGCCTGCGCCGTCGCGCAGTTCGAGGTCTGAGCCCATCCAGGTGGCGTCGGCGCGAGCCGATGTCGCATACGCGCGGGCGGCCACACCGTAGGCGGTGTCGCGGTGCCACTCCCGACCCAGTTCGCGCCCCAGGGGGGAACGCACCCCGTCGGCGATGATCAGTTGGCGCACACGGATCTCGGAACGGCCCTGCGCACCCTCGACGACCACGGAATGCACAGCGCCATCGCGCATCTCGACACCGACCGCCTTGGTGCCCTGAACCATCGCGGCACCGCGATCGAGTGCGACGTGCCGGATGCGGTCATCGAGTTCGGTGCGTGCCACCGCGCTGCCGTACTCCGGGAATCGGCCTGAGGGCCAACGGATCTCCTGGGAAGCTCCCCATCCGCGCATGGACAACCCGACGATCCGGGGACGCGTCGAGAGGAACTCGCCCAGCCCGAGGTGGTCCATCTCGGCCACCGCACGCGGCGTGAGACCGTCGCCGCAGGTCTTGTCGCGGGGGAACACCGCGTCGTCGAGCAGGACCACCTCGCGGCCAGCCGACGCCGCGTGTGCGGCCGCGGCCGATCCGCCCGGACCCGCGCCCACGACGAGCACATCGGCGTGGGTGGGGACAGAACGGTCGGAGGTCACAGGACCATTATCGCCGAACACCGAGGGCAACGATTACGCTCGGTCGTAGTGGGGCCTCCGGCCCCGATGCGTGATCCGAATGAGAGTTGCCGCCGCGGACGCGACGGCAGCGAGTAGATGGAGTGGTTGGAAACCGTGAAGACCACGTTCATGGGCATCGACATGGGCTCGGACGAGTTCTCGTCCGGCATCGGTGAGTCGCTGGCCAAGGTCGAGGAGCTACTGCTCGCCGAGCTGTCGTCGGGTGAGGACTTCCTCACCGAGGCGGCCACCCATCTCGCGAAGGCGGGCGGCAAGCGTTTCCGGCCGGTGTTCGCCCTGCTCTCGTCGCAGTTCGGCCCGAACCCGCACGCCTCCGAGGTCATCACCGCGTCGACCGTCGTCGAGCTGATCCACCTCGCCACGCTTTACCACGACGACGTCATGGACGAGGCAGAGCTGCGCCGCGGTGCGGTCAGCGCCAACGCACGGTGGAGCAACAGCGTCGCCATCCTGGCCGGCGACTTCCTCTTCGCCCGCGCCTCACGGCTGGTCTCGACCCTGGGTCCCGAATCGGTGCTGATCATCGCCGACACGTTCGCCGAGCTGGTCACCGGGCAGATGCGCGAGACCATCGGCAACCCGTCGGGCACCGACCCGGTGGACCACTACCTGCGCGTGGTCTGGGAGAAGACGGCGTCCCTGATCGCCGCGGCCGGCCGTTTCGGCGGCATGACCTCGGGCGCGACCGACGACGACATCGAACGGCTCTCCCGTCTCGGCGACGCCATCGGTACCGCCTTCCAGGTGTCCGACGACATCATCGACATCAGCTCCCAGCCCGGCGACTCGGGCAAGAACCCGGGCACCGACCTACGCGAGGGTGTGCACACGCTGCCGGTCCTCTACGCGCTCACCGAACAGGGCCCCGACGCCGATCGCCTGCGCGAGCTGCTGCTGTCGGCCTCCGGCGAGCGTCTGCCGCTCACCGACGATGCCGAGGTCGCCGAGGCACTCGGCCTGCTCAATGCGTCGGCCGGGATGGTGCGCGCCCGCGAGACGCTGGCCGGTTACGCCGAGCGGGCCTACTCCGAGCTCGCGCAACTGCCCGACAACGAGGCCAAGAAGGCGCTGACGTCGCTGGTGAGTTACACCGTCGAGCGGATCGGCTGAGCACGCTCGTCCATGGGCGGGAGGAAACTTTGCCGCCCGGTCGCTCGTTGGGAGGGCGGAGACACGGAGATCTCCGTTGTCATCGAGCACCGAGGAGAGCGACCGCATGCACGGCCACGCGAATGGACTGAAGACCGTACTGCTGCTCGGCTTCATGTCGGCGATCATCGTCGGCATCGGTGCCGCCTTCCGCAGCCCTGCGATCCTGCTCGTCGCGGTGGTCTTCGCGGTCGGCATGAACGCATACGTGTACTTCAACAGCGCGAAGATGGCACTCAAGGCGATGCACGCGCAGCCGGTCACCGAGGTGCAGGCGCCGATGATCTACCGCATCGTCCGCGAGCTCGCGACCAACGCCCGCCAGCCCATGCCCGCGCTGTACATCAGCCCCACCGAGGCGCCCAATGCCTTTGCCACCGGCCGCAATCCGAAGAATGCGGCGGTGTGCTGCACGCAGGGCATCCTGCAGATCCTCGACGAGCGCGAGCTGCGCGCGGTGCTCGGCCACGAGCTGAGCCACGTCTACAACCGCGACATCCTGATCTCCTCGATCGCCGGTGCGATGGCGGCGGTGGTCACCGGCCTCGCGAACTTCGCGATGTTCGCCGGGATGTTCGGTGGCAACCGTTCCGGTGGCGCCAATCCCTTTGCGCTGATCCTGATCTCGCTGCTCGGGCCGATCGCGGCAACCGTCGTCAAGCTTGCGGTGTCGCGGTCGCGGGAGTACCAGGCCGACGCATCGGGTGCGGAGCTGACCGGTGACCCCTTGGCGCTGGCGTCCGCGCTGCGCAAGATCTCCGGCGGGGTCGAGGCCAAGCCGCTGCCCCCGCAGACCGATCTGGCCGCGCAGTCGCACCTGATGATCGCGAACCCGTTCCGCGGCGGCGAGCGCATCGGCCGGATGTTCGCCACGCATCCGCCGATGGAGGACCGCATCGCCCGCCTCGAGGCGATGGCGCGCGGACCCCGCTGAGTCGCTACCGGTAGTTCACGAACTGCAGGGCGATCTCGAAGTCCTTGCCCTTGAGGAGCGCGATGATCTCCTGGAGGTCGTCGCGCTTCTTGCTCGACACCCGCAGTTCGTCACCCTGGATGAGCGCCTTGACGCCCTTGGGGCCCTCGTCGCGGATGGCCTTGGTGATCTTCTTGGCCTTCTCCGAGTCGATGCCCTGGACCAGCGTCCCGGACAGGCGGTAGCCCTTGCCCGATGACGCGGGCTCGCCGGCGTCGAACGCCTTGAGCGAGATGTCGCGACGGATGAGCTTCTCCTTGAACACCTCGAGAGCCGCCTCGGTCCGTTCCTCGGTGTCGGAGGTGATCACGATGGTCTCGTCGCCGGACCAGTCGATCTTGGTGTTGGTGCCCCGGAAGTCGTAGCGCTGCGAGAGTTCCTTCGCGGCCTGGTTCAGAGCGTTGTCGACCTCTTGTCGATCGATCTTGCTGACCACGTCGAATGATGAATCTGCCATGCGCTCAGGGTAGCGACGTGGGTTCACGGCGGTGGCGTTCGCACCGTCGAGGGTCATTCGCGCCGCGCATGCAGGGTGCGAACGACCCGCAGCGATGCGAATGCGGAGGGCTGGGGATACGAGGCCAGCTGGGGACAACCGGTCCCGAAGCCCGAATGCTGCAGCTGAGCGCATCCGTCTCGACGCCATGGTGGACCGATGACGCTCCCCGCACCCGTGACGGCGACGACACGACGACGCCTCGTCGAGGCCGGGATGACGCGCACCGCGATCGAGGGGGCGATCCGGTCGCGGGAACTGGTGTCGCTCGCCCCGGGCTACTACCTGCCTGCCGGGGAGATGGGGGTCTTCCCGGAGAACCAGCACCTGGCGCTGGCACGGGCGGTGATCGCGGATCGCGGCGGACACGACGCGCTGGCGCGGGTCAGCGCGGCGGTCAACCTCGACCTGCCGGTGGGAGGTGCTGCGCTGTCGCGCGTCCATCTCGTTAGGCCGGGTGGGACGGGCTCCGGGTCGAGGACGACCGCTGTGACGGTGGTGCACCGGAACATCGCCGAGGAGGACGTGATCGTGGTCCGTGGAGTGAGGTCGACATCGGTCGCCCGAACCGTTGTCGACCTCGCGCGCTCGGAGTCCGTCCGTACCGCGACCGTCACGGCCGACGCCGCTCTGCACCGGAAACTCTGTGATGTCGAGGATCTGCGAAGCGTGCTGAGCGGTATGGGCGCGGTCGACGGTTGTGCGCGAGCGCGCAGACTGATCGCGGGTGTCGACGGTCGTGCAGAGAGCCCGTTGGAATCCATCAGCCGTCTGGCGATCGTCGGGTCGTCACTGCCGACACCGGACCTACAACGCGAGATCTTCGACGACAGCGGCCGCCTCATCGCCCGTGTGGACTTCTTCTGGGAGGAGTTCGGCGTGGTGGGGGAGTGCGACGGCATGGGTAAGTACTTCGGTCAGTACTCCGACAAGAGCCTCCGCGAGGTTCTCGACGAGGAGAAGTTTCGGGCGCAGGAACTCCAGGACTTGGGCTACGTTGTCGTCCGATGGACCTGGCAGGAACTGCTCCACCGGCCGGACGTGGTCATCGAACGGATACGCCGAGCGATCGAGCGGGCGCGGAATTGATTGGTTCGCAACAGCGAGTGCCGTTCGCACCGTGCGTCGGCGATGCGAACGGCCACCAACGATGCGAACGCCCGTCGGCGCGGGCGCCACGACATGCGGTTTTCGCAACTGGGGGCACCGCGTTGTAGTCTTCTCGGCGTTGCCTCCGCGGTGTTTCACGGCGGAGAACGCAGCGCGGCACGTTGCCCGAGCGGCCAATGGGAGCGGACTGTAAATCCGTCGCGCAAGCTACGTAGGTTCGAATCCTACACGTGCCACCACCTCACCTGGGATCCTCGAATTCACCTTCGAATCCCTTGTGAGCTGCCTGAATACAGAGGTGAGCATCGTCTCGACGGCGCCGGATCCCAGCGATTTGGCGACTGCGCGGGCGGCTGTGTAACCTCGTTAAGGCTCTCGGGGCGTCGCAAGATGCCCTGGGTCCCGCCCCCTTAGCTCAGTCGGTAGAGCGTTTCCATGGTAAGGAAAAGGTCAACGGTTCGATTCCGTTAGGGGGCTCGCTGGACTCCCAGACCGTCGCCGGCCTGGGCGGCCATGGCGGTGTAGCTCAGTTGGTTAGAGCGAACGACTCATAATCGTTAGGTCGCCGGTTCGAGTCCGGCCATCGCTACAGCGAGACAACGCTGCACACGGCGACGACGCGCGGTGACCTCCGCGCACCGGCGCGTGTGCAGTACCCGAGATCGACCCACCGAAAGGCAGCCCCGTGGCCTCCTCAACAGACGTGCGGCCCAAGATCACCTTGGCCTGCGAGGTTTGCAAACACCGCAACTACATCACCAAGAAGAACCGCCGCAACGATCCCGATCGCCTCGAGATCAAGAAGTTCTGCTCGAACTGCGGCAAGCACCAGAGCCACAAAGAGTCACGCTGACCATCTCGCCCCGACGATGAGACATCGCCGGGGCGTCGTGGCGTCTGGGGTGACCACGCCACGACTGGTAGCGTCTCGCGAGCAACACAACGATCTCCCAGTCTTGCGACGGTTCGATATCGATCGCGTCGAGCCTGGTCAAGACGGTCGAGTGCTCCGGCCCGACAGCCCGTCCGCGGATGTCGCCCGTGATGACCCGGCCGCCCACCGACGACCACCGAAGGGTCAGGTTTTGTGACCAACGTGAGTGAATCCTCGATCCCGTCCGTCGAAGAGCGCCTGGCGATCATGGCCAACCAGACCAGCCTCTCCCCGGAGGAGATCGCCGAGCGGACCACCGCGCAGGTCGGTTTTCACTACACGGTCGAGGACTACTACGAGGTCGGTCGCGAGAAGGTCCGCGAGTACGCCCGCGCCGTCCAGGACGGCAACCCTGTCCACTGGAACGAGGCCGCGGCGACCGCGAACGGACACAGGGGTCTGATCGCACCGCTGTCGTTCGTCGCCATCCCCGGGATGATCGCCCAGCGCCGTCTCTTCGAGGAGATGGTGGAGGGCTGGGATCTGTGGAAGATGCTGCAGACCGACCAGCGTCTGGTGTTCCACAAGCCCGTCGAGGTCGGTGACCGGCTCATCTGCGTCGTCTCGCTCGACTCGTACCGCCAGATGGGTGGCGCGGACGTGCTCGTGACCAAGAACCAGATCCACAACCAGCACGACGTCCCCGTGATGACCACCTGGACGACGCTGGTCGCCCGCGCGGGCGAGTCACCGGCGCCGTCGTTCATGCAGACCGTCGCCCACACGATGTTGGTCGAGGGCGCGACGTACGACAACGGTCAGACGATCCCCGATCACAGCGGTTTCTTCACCGAGCCCGATCCGGCGGCCGACCCCAAGCCCTACGGCGCCATCGACTTCGACACCCTCACCGTGGGCCAGGAACTCGAGCCCCGCACGGTGAAGCTGACCCGCGGCAATCTCATCAACTACGCCGGTGTGGCCGGCGACCCCAACCCGATCCACTTCAGCGACGAGATCGCCGACATCGTGGGTCTCGACACCGTCGTCGCCCACGGGATGCAGACCATGGGCATCAGCGCCGGCTACGTCACCGACTTCGTCGGCGACCCGGGTGCGGTCTACGAGTACAACGTGCGCTTCACCGCGCCGGTGTACGTCCCGCGTGACGGGTACGGAGAGATGGACCTGACCGCCAAGGTCAAGTCGCTGGACCCGGAGACCCGGCGCGGACAGATCGCGCTGACCGCCAAGTCCAACGGCAAGAAGATCTTCGGTCGAGCCGTCGCCAGCGTCCAGTTCAACTGAGACGATCCCGCTCGGCCGGCATCGGACCGGCCCGTCTCGAGGCCCCCGACGTGGGCAAATTGGAGTTCGCGCACACGGGTGTCGTACACTGAAGCGTCTGAGGTTACTCACGCTGCGCGCTGCCCTTCAGGGCGGCGCGTTGGTTTTGTGTAGTGCTGATGTGGGTAACAGCAGATGGACCGGCCGAGAGCCGTGGGACGATGGTTCCACGACGTGGTCGTGTCCAGGAGGATCGGTGTGAGCCGATCCAAAGGGGCGTAGCTCAACTGGCAGAGCAGCGGTCTCCAAAACCGCAGGTTGCAGGTTCAAGTCCTGTCGCCCCTGCCCAAAGATGTGCGACGAGAGGATGAAGTGGTGAGCAAGCGCGACAGAGCTGCACGCGCCAAGGGAACCCCCGAGGCCGAAACCACCGATGGCGTCACAGACGCCGCCGACGTCCTCACCGACGAGACCACGGCCCGGCCGACGGGCAAGCGCTCGTCGACTCCCCGTGGCAAGCGGTCCACCGCGCCGGACAGCGAGGCGGAGACCGCCTCGAGCGTCGCACTCAAGGAGCGTTCATCGCGCTCGTCGACCGCGACGGATCAGAGCCGCAACCCGTTCATCCGGTTGTGGATCTTCCTGAAGCAGGTCGTCGGCGAGCTCAAGAAGGTCATCTGGCCGAGCCGGTCGGAGATGGTCCGCTACACGATCATCGTGCTGATCTTCGTGATCGTCATGACGGCGTTCATCTCGGGCATCGACCTGGGCTTCGCGAAAGCCGTCCTCTGGTTGTTCGGCTGAGCCGGACGACCACACACTCACCCGCGCACCGCGCCGGGTGCGAGCACGACCGTATTGAAAGGGAGCGTGGGCTGCAGTGAGCACCCCCGAGCATGACACCGAGAGCATCCAGGAAGCCGACATCGACGCCATCGAGAACGGCACCGACGTACTGGACGCACCGGTCGACGTGGCCGCCACCGAGGAACTGACCGAGGCGGTCGCGGGTTCCATCGACGCTTCCGACGATGTCGTTGCCCCGGCCCCCGACGCCGAGGCGCCCGCAGCCGAGGAAGAAGAGGTCGACCCGGTCGAGGAGCTCAAGAAGCAACTCCGTCGCGCTCCCGGTGACTGGTACGTCATCCACTCCTACGCCGGGTACGAGAACAAGGTGAAGGCCAACCTCGAGACCCGCGTGCAGAACCTCGACGTCGGCGATTTCATCTTCCAGGTGGAAGTGCCGACCGAAGAGGTCACCGAGATCAAGAACGGCCAGCCGAAGAAGGTGCAGCGCAAGGTGCTGCCCGGCTACATCCTGGTGCGCATGGAGCTCAACGACGACTCGTGGGGCGCCGTGCGCAACACCCCGGGTGTCACCGGCTTCGTCGGAATGACCTCGAAGCCGTCGCCGTTGTCGATGAAGGAAGTCCTGCAGTTCCTGCTGCCCCGCGTCGAGGCGAAGAAGCCGGCCGCGGGCAAGTCCTCGGGTGGATCCGAGGGCGGCATCGGTGCGGCGGCGTCGCCGACCATCGAGGTCGACTTCCAGGTCGGCGAATCGGTCACCGTCATGGACGGCCCGTTCGCGACGCTGCCCGCGTCGATCTCCGAGGTCAACGCCGAGCAGCGCAAGGTGAAGGTGCTCGTCTCGATCTTCGGTCGCGAGACCCCGGTCGAGCTCGGCTTCGCCCAGGTGGAAAAGATCTAACAACAGACTTCGCGTCTCCAGCGGGCGCGATACGCCAGGCGAGTCGAACCGGTGCGATCGGTTCGCGAGCCCGGCACACACATAGACAACACAAAGGTTAAAGAGAGATGCCCCCCAAGAAGAAGAAGCTCGCCGGGATCATCAAGCTCCAGATCCAGGCCGGTGCGGCCAACCCCGCCCCGCCCGTGGGTCCGGCGCTCGGTCAGCACGGCGTGAACATCATGGAGTTCTGCAAGGCCTACAACGCCGCGACCGAGTCGCAGCGTGGCACGGTCATCCCGGTCGAGATCTCGGTCTACGAAGACCGCTCGTTCGACTTCAAGCTGAAGACCCCTCCGGCGGCCAAGCTGCTGCTGAAGGCGGCCGGACTGCAGAAGGGCTCGGGAGAGCCGCACGTCAAGAAGGTCGGCAAGGTCACGATGGACCAGGTCCGCGAGATCGCCAAGACCAAGCAGGAAGACCTCAACGCCAACGACGTCGAGCAGGCCGCGAAGATCATCGCGGGCACCGCTCGGTCGATGGGCATCACGGTCACCTAGGAACCTCTCGCCACCGGCGTCTGCCGGGGACGAATTCGACAGCGTGGGAGGACCGGCTTCGGTCCGCACACCACCAATCCGCAACCGCTGCGGAGAAGGAAAGAAGCGCCATATGAGCAAGAAGAGCAAGGCCTACCAGGCCGCCGCCGAGAAGATCGACAAGGACAACCTGTACAGCCCGCTGGAGGCTGCAGGACTGGCCAAGGAGACGGCGTCGAGCAAGTACGACCCGACCGTCGAGGTCGCGATCCGTCTCGGTGTCGACCCCCGCAAGGCCGACCAGATGGTCCGCGGCACCGTGAACCTGCCGCACGGCACCGGTAAGACCGCCCGCGTCATCGTGTTCGCCGTCGGTGACAAGGCCGCCGAGGCCACCGCCGCCGGCGCCGACGAGGTGGGCGCCGAGGACCTGATCGAGAAGATCCAGGGTGGGTGGCTCGATTTCGACGCCGCCATCGCGACGCCGGACCAGATGGCCAAGGTCGGACGCATCGCACGCGTCCTCGGCCCGCGTGGTCTGATGCCCAACCCGAAGACCGGCACCGTGACGCCCGACGTCACCAAGGCCGTCAACGAGATCAAGGGCGGAAAGATCAACTTCCGCGTCGACAAGGCCTCGAACCTGCACCTGGTGATCGGCAAGGCGTCCTTCGACCAGAAGCAGCTCGCCGAGAACTACGGCGCCGCGCTCGACGAGGTCCTGCGCGCCAAGCCGTCGGCCTCGAAGGGTCGCTACCTGCGCAAGGTCACCGTCTCGACCACGTCGGGCCCGGGCATCCCGGTCGACCCGGCGCGCAACCGGAACTACACCGAAGACGAAGCCTGAGTTCTTCGACTTCACCACGAGCAGCAGCCGCGACGCCTCGAGCGTCGCGGCTGTTGCCGTTTCTAAACCAACCCGTCGAGGTGATCGGCGAACTCGCCCGCGTGCGACAGCATCGCCATGTGGCCACCGGCGATGACACCGGGTTCGACGCCGAGGCGGTCGGCGACGACGCGGCGCATGAACAGCTCGGGGAAGAACCGGTCGTCCCGGAAAAGCAGGAACCGGGTGTCGACATCCGGTAGAGCAGACGCGGGCCAGACCTGCCGCGCCGGTGTGTCGGATTGGGTGCGTTCGATCTGCTCGGCGACGACCTCTGGATCGACCCCGTTGTAGAACAGCGCGTCCATGTCGTCGGGGTCGTAGGTCTCCGACGCCGCCGCCTCACGTTGGGCCTGCGCCGTGCCGGTGGCCGCCCACCACTGCTCGGGCCGCTCACCGGGGCGCGGGATCATCGCCGAGGCGAACACCAGCATGGACGCGTCGACCATGGGGCAGGCGAGCGGCGCGGTGAAGCCGCCGAACGAGTGGGCGACGACGATCGGACGGTCGGCGTCGGCGGGTGTCTGGGCGGCGACCGCCGCGGCGTAGTCGGTGAGGTCGGCGTCGTCGTCCTCGCAGGGCAGATCGATGGGGATCGCCCGGTGGGAGCGATCGGCCAACTCCGAGCACAGGACTCGCCAGTAGGACGGGTCGGAAGCACCGCCGGGGATCAGCAGGAAGGTCGCCATGAGATCACACTCCGGTCGTCGGGACGGTCGCCGAGATGTCCGTTTCATACTGTCAGGCGAACCGTGGAACCGTCCGGCGCTCTCAGTAGTCTTATCCCCATGCGCGATGACAAGCTCCTGACCCGGATCGCCGGCCTCCTGCGCCAGGCCGAGGGCACCGACAACGAGCACGAGGCGCAGACCTTCATGCAGGCGGCGCAGCGGTTGGCCACATCGGCCTCGATCGATCTCGCCGTCGCGCGTGCGCACGACCCGGCGGCGGCACGAACGACGCCGGTGGCCCGGCAGATCGCGATCGGCACCGCCGGCAAACGGGGGTTGCGGACCTACGTCGCGTTGTTCGTGGCCATCGCCCACGCGAACGACATCAAGGTGGACGTGGCGAGCAACTCCACATTCGTTCTCGCGTATGGCTTCTCGGGTGACATCGACAGCACCGAGGCGCTCTACAGCTCGCTGGTCGTGCAGATGGTGGCCGCGAGCGACGCCTACCTGAAGTCGGGGGACTACCGATCCGAGACCGCGGCCAAGGTCGTCACCGACCGGTCGCGGTGGCGTACCCGCCGCGTCGTCGAGCACACGCCGTTGTCGCCGATCACCGCTCGACTCAACTTCCAGTCGGCCTTCGCCGAGCGGATAGGGCTGCGACTGACCGAGGCCAGGGACGAGACTCGGGCCGACGCGGTACGCGAATCCGCCGACCGCCCCGGCGCGTCGACGCAGGTGGCGTTGCGGGACAAGGAGATCGCTGTCGTCGACTTCCATCGGGAGGAGTCGACCGCCCGGGGCACCTGGCGGGGCGCGAGTGCGTCGGCGGGATATTCCGAGGCGGCGCGCCGGGCCGGTGACCACGCGGGACGCCGCGCACGGATCACCGCACCCGAGGAACTCGACGGCACCCGGGGGGCGTTGGACCACCGATGACCGGTGCTCCGCGCGACACCCAGCGCGCGTTGTTCTACGAGGCCGAGTCGGCCGTTCACAATCTGTTCGCGGCGCCGGGGCCGACCGTCGAGATCGCCGGCGCCCAGCTGACCCTGCCCCCGGAGGCGCGATTCGGCTCGGTGGAATCGGCCCGCCGCTACGTCTCCCAGGTTCTCTCCCGGGACTCGGTGCGGCGTCGCTTCCCGCGGGCGACCATCGACGTCGAGGTGCGTTCACGTCGGGGGCACCGCAGCGCCCACTACGAGTCGCCCGCGGATCCGACCGCCCCGCCGACCATCGCCCTGCCGGAGATGGCCGACGGCCGGTGGGCACTGCGCGAACTGGTGGTGCTGCACGAATTGGCGCACCACCTGATCGACCCCGGCCATCCCGCGCACGGCCCGCGGTTCGCGGCCACCTTGATCGACCTGGTCTCCGACGTGCTCGGCCCGGAGGCCGGGTTCGTCTACCGCGTGATCCTGACCGACAGCGGTATCGCGGTGCGCTGACCGCGTCCGACCGGCGCTGTTAGCGTGACGACGTCACCGGATGGATGCGCTGGAGGAGCCGAGGATGTCACTTCGCGAGGTCGAGTTCACGTCGAGCAATCAGCGCGACACCGTGTACGGCTGGATCTACGAGCCGGTCCGACCGGCGCGGGGGATCGTGCAGCTCATCCACGGACTCGGCGAGCACTCACGACGCTATCTACCGCTGATCACCGCGTTGTTGGACGCGGGCTTCGTCGTCGCGGCCGATGACCACGCCGGACACGGCAAGACCGCGATGACCTCCGGCATCTGGGCCGACGCGGGCGATCGTGCCGATCGGGTCGTCGTGGACGACGAGCGCACCCTGCGATCGGCGGTACGTGAGCTGCACCCGGACCTGCCGTACGTCGTGTTCGGCCACTCGTGGGGGTCGATGATCGCGCGTGGCCTCGTCAGCGGGGACAGCGACGCGGTCGACGGGTTGATCCTGTGCGGCATCGCGGCCGGCATCCACGGCATCGAGAACCTGCTGGACCGGGAGGCGCTGGCCGCGGAGTCCGACACCGAAGCGCCGGCGGCGGAGGCCTACGTGGCGTCGATGTTCGACGGGTTCATCTCCCGCTACGAACCCGGATCCGGACCGACCGCGTGGGTGGCGCGCGCCCCCGACGTCGTCCGCGACCACGCAGTCGACCCACTGAACAACTTCGGTGCGCCGATGTCGGTGCGGTTTCTCGCCGGTTTCGTCGACCTCTACGACGCGGCCAACGCCGACGAGTGGTACCCCTCGATCCGCGCCGATCTGCCGGTTCTCATCCTGGCCGGCGACGACGACCCGGTCACGGGGTTCGGCGAGGGGGCCTACCGCGTGGCCAACCAGCTCGTCCGCACCGGACACGGCGACGTCCGGACCCGCGTCTACACCGGGTTCCGGCACGAGGTCCACAACGAACCGGAGATCGCCGACGACGTCGCCCGCGAGGTCATCGACTTCGCGACCCGCTGCGTCGAGCGCACGGTCTAGGTCCGTATCCGCCCACTCGACGTCCGCATCCGCCCAGTCGACGTCCGCAACCGCCCGGTGGACGGGTGGTCACCAGTCGGGATCGCCGATCGCGCGGAACGACAGGTAGCTGGGGTGATGCGGGTCGAGGACGAGATCCTGTCGCCGACCGTGTGCGCGGATCAGGTCGGGGACGACCGTCAGATACCGCGGCACACTGCCCGCGTAGACGTCGACACGCAGACGGTGACCGATGTCGAGAACCGCGTCGGTGGGCACGAGATCCACGTCGATCGGCAACGGGGTGTTCGTGGGCACCGGGAGCTTGCGCTTGCGGCTGAGGTAGTGGTGCGCGACCAGGAGGCTGCCGTCCTCGGCGTACTCCGACAGCGACGGGTCGATGGCACGGTTGGAGACGGTCAGGGCACCGTTGGTGAGCACCGTCGACGTGCCGTCGGGGGCGACATCGTTCACCGTGACCGCCCAGATCCCCTCCTGCCCGGAGGTGGAGACGTACAACCGCATGTTCAATGCGCCGCTGATCTGGGTCCGTTCGGCGACCGGGGCGGAGGAGAAGGTCAGACCGCCGCGCTCCTGATAGCGGGCGTCACGACCGAAGTCCTTGCCCAGGACCATCGTGATCCCGGCCGTCACCTGGGTCATGTCCCGTGACCGCAACCCGCGCATGTCCGGGTGGACGCCGAGCGAGGCCCTGGTGTGCGACCGGTTCGACCCCAGCGAGCCGTCGAAGGCCGAGTGCACGGCCGTGCCGGAGGGGGAGTCGGAGAGGAACAGCCTGCGCACCGACGCCCCGGCGCGGGGGAAGCTGTCGCCCGCGGTCCACGAACCGCCCTGCTGCTCGAGGGTGACCGGTCCGTAGTTGTCGACGCCGTTGTCGATTCCCTTGAGCCACTTGTCGAACCACGCACGCTCGAGGACGTCGACCCGCGGTGGGTGCGCCGCGCTGCCGAAGCCGGACCCGGCGTCGAGGTGGTAACCGTCGGCGACGACCAACTGCTTGCGGCCCGGTTCCATCTGCAGGTGGGAGTAGATCGACGTCGCGCTGCGTCCGAACAGGTCGTGCCACCCTCCGAACAGGAAGGTGGGGACGTCGATCTTCGAGACGTCCGGATCGCGCTCGTCGAAGTAGGGGTCGTCGTACACGCGATCGTCGCGGCCGGTGAGGAATCCCCAGGCCAGCGAGCCGACCTCGGTGGCGGGCGACGCGACGCGGTTGGCGAGCCAGCGCAGGCTGGTGCCGCGACGCAGATCGCGAGCGGCGGTGGCCGGGTTCGGTATCCATTTGAGCACGTTGACGATCGACAGCCACAGCGGGATGAAGGCCGAGGGCAGTCCACCGGTGATGTAGATGTCGCGGACGATGTCCTCACACCCCTCGACGGCGAACACGGCCTTGAGACCGGGTGGGCGCTTGTCGGCGGTCTGCAGCGAGTTGATGGCCGAGTACGACCAGCCGGCCAAACCGAGTTGACCGTCCGACCACGCCTGACGCGCGACCCACGCGAGGATCTCGACGGAGTCCTTCTGCTCCCGCGCGCCCAGGATCTGCCACTTGCCGTGGGAGGCGCCGGTGCCGCGGACATCGACGATGACCTGCGTGTATCCGCTGCGAACCAGGTTCCGGTTGATCCCGAACACGTCGAACACGCCGCCCGAGAGCGTCCGGGTGAGGTCGGTGACGCCGCTCAGGGCCGTCCCGCTCAGATCGACCTTGCCCGCGAGGCCCGCGACCGCACGCCCGATCAGCGGGGCGTGGACGGACTGGTCCAGCAGGTCGAGCAACGCCCGGTTGTAGGGGTTGATGTTGACGATCGTGGGGTAGCGCGTGGAGACCGGGCGCCGGGTCGCGTCGGCCGGGCGGATCACGGTCGCACGCAGGCGGACACCGTCGGACATCGTGATCTCGACGTCACGGTCGATCGACACGTTCGGGTACTGCTGTGGTCCGTCGACGAGTTGGCGCCAGCGGATCGCATCCGCGCCGCCGGTGGGGTCACCGAGGGGCAGGGTCGGGAGGGGAGTGGGGCGCAGGCGCTGCTCACCGAACCCGTCGGGGGCGACACCGTGCGGTACGGACTCGTCGGGATCAGCTGGAACCGTCATCGCCGTCTGCCTTGCTGTTGCGTGACGCGCGCCGAGGGTGTGTTGGTGCTGTTCAACCCTGTGACCACGTCATCGTGGACCGGACGGATGTGTGGTGCACATCACGGCCGATGTTCTCCAGCGAATGTAACCCAGCCTATTGAGTCCCGACACAGGGGCTGTGGACTTTGTGATCAGAGTGCGATCGAAGCGGCGATCGTTGTTATCAAATCTACACAAAAGGTACGTTTGTACGGCTTTCGATCGATCGCTGACCGTGGATTTGTCCTGGACACGCGGCTGCGGCTACTCTGAGCCCTCGGTACCTGCGCCGACGCGAGTCGGTCGGGTTCCGTAGTTCAACCACAGACCGTTGGTCGACGTCCGCCCCAGGTGGATGTTCGAAGGTCCGGCCGATGCCGGCGACCCACGCAGGGTGAACGAGGTGAAAGTCCGTGACTGCTCGCGATGCGAGCGTTCGCCCTTCGCGCCCCGTGGCCCTGTGCCCGGGGCGTTCGTCGTCGGTGGGGTCGTCTCGACCAACCCGAATCGACATGAGAGGAGGCGAAGTATGGCCAAGTCCGACAAGGTCGCCGCAGTCGCGGAGATCTCCGAGCAGTTCAAGGGCTCCACGGCAACCGTCATCACGGAATACCGTGGTCTGTCCGTCAAGCAGCTCTCTGACCTGCGTCGTTCACTCGGCGAGGGCGCAACCTACTCCGTCGCCAAGAACACCCTGGTCAAACGCGCCGCAGCTGATGCGGGCGTTGCTGGGCTCGACGAGCTGTTCGTCGGCCCGACCGCGATCGCCTTCATCGAGGGCGAGCCGGTCGAGGCTGCGAAGGCGATCAAGACCTTCGCCAAGGACAACAAGGCTCTGATCATCAAGGGCGGATACATGGACGGCCGCGCGCTGTCCGTGGCGGAGATCGAGCGGATCGCCGACCTCGAGACCCGAGAGATCTTGCTGTCCAAGCTCGCCGGTGCCATGAAGGGCAACTTGGCAAAGGCCGCGGGTCTGTTCAATCAGCCCGCATCGCAGGTCGCGCGTCTCGCCGCGGCCCTGCAGGAGAAGAAGTCCGCCGAGGGCGGCGCGGAGGCAGCGGACACCGCGGCCGACGCACCGACCGAGGCTGCCGAATAAGCGCACCCGCGCCCATCACCACACCAGAAACATTCCCCCGTTCCGGGGGACAACAGGAAGGACGCCACCATGGCGAAGCTCAGTGCTGACGAGCTCATCGATCAGTTCAAGGAACTGACCCTGCTGGAGCTCAGCGACTTCGTGAAGAAGTTCGAAGAGGTCTTCGAGGTCACCGCGGCCGCCCCGGTCGCCGTTGCCGCCGCAGGCGCCCCGGCTGCCGCCGAGGCCGCTGTCGAGCAGGACGAGTTCGACGTCGTCCTCGAGAGCGCAGGCGACAAGAAGATCCAGGTGATCAAGGTCGTCCGCGAGGTCGTCTCCGGACTGGGCCTCAAGGAGGCCAAGGATCTCGTCGAGAGCGCCCCCAAGGCGATCCTCGAGAAGATCGACAAGGACGCTGCCGAGGCGGCCAAGGCCAAGCTCGAAGAGGCCGGCGCCAAGGTGTCCGTCAAGTAAGACGCACCGTTGGATCGTTAACCTACTTTTCGGTAGGTTCACTGCAGAGACCACCCCGCACGCGGGGTGGTCTTTGTTATATGTCCAGGTCCAGGACCTTTTTTTATCCAAATCTAAGAAATGTGGAGTTGATGTTCGTCGATGGCGAACCGTGGGTTAGAGTGACTCGAACCACAAGCCGGGGCGGGTCATCTAGAGGAGTCAAACGTGGGTGTTGAGGTCAGTGTCGAGGGACTAACAAAGTCCTTCGGTTCTCAGAACATCTGGCGGGATGTCACTCTCACGCTCCCGGAGGGGGAGGTCTCGGCTCTGCTGGGGCCCTCGGGTACCGGCAAGTCGGTGTTCCTCAAGGCCCTGATCGGGCTGCTGCACCCGGAGCAGGGTTCGGTGATCGTCGATGGCACCGACATCACCAAGTGCTCGTCGAAAGAGCTCTACGAGATCCGCAAGCTGTTCGGTGTCCTGTTCCAGGACGGCGCGCTGTTCGGCTCGATGAGCCTGTTCGACAACACGGCCTTCCCGCTGCGTGAGCACACCAAGAAGTCCGAGTCCGACATCCGTTCGATCGTGATGGAGAAGCTCGACCTCGTGGGTCTGAGCGACGCGGGCGACAAGCTGCCCGGTGAGATCTCCGGTGGTATGCGCAAGCGCGCCGGTCTCGCCCGTGCGCTGGTCCTCGACCCGCAGATCATCCTGTGCGACGAGCCCGACTCGGGTCTGGATCCGGTTCGTACCGCCTACATCTCGCAGCTGTTGATCGACATCAACGCCGAGATCGACGCGACGATCCTGATCGTGACGCACAACATCAACATCGCCCGGACCATCCCGGACAACATCGGCATGCTGTTCCGCAAGGAGCTGGTCATGTTCGGTCCGCGTGAGGTCCTGCTGACGTCTGAGGAGCCCGCGGTCAAGCAGTTCCTCTCCGGTGACCGTTTCGGTCCGATCGGTATGTCCGAGGAGAAGGACGACGCGACCGCCGCGCAGGAGAAGGAACTCGAGGACGCCGGCATCGGTGGTGGCGGCACGAAGGACGACTTCTCCGAGATCATCCCGCAGGTGCAGCCCAATCCCGGTATGCCCGAGCGCAAGGCGTCGGCGCGGCACCGCGAGCGCGTCGAGGAGATGCTGCACGAGCTGCCCGAGAACGCCCAACAGGCGATCCGGGAGTCGCAGTCGCAGGAGGACGAGATCCGACGCGCCAACGCCGAGGGCATGGACCGCCAGAACAACAAGGGCGGCAACGGCAACGGCAACAACGGTGGCGGCAACGGCAACAACGGTGGCGTGAACACCGAGAAGCAGTACGCCGGGTCCAACGACAACACCGAGCAGTTCCCCGCCTACCGAGCCGGCGGCAACCCCGCCGGTAACTCCTGATGATCATTACTGCCGTGGAGGCCACTAAATGAGCGGAGCCACCACACGTGGCGTCGATCGGGTGACTCAGGCCGGAACATCTGCACTCACGCAGACGGGCAACATCGTCCAGCTCTTCGTGGATGTCGCTCGCCAGAGTGTCGTGCGCCCGTTCCAGCTCCGAGAGTTCATCCAGCAGGCGTGGTTCATCGCCAGCGTGACGATCCTTCCGACCGCGCTGGTCGCCATCCCGTTCGGCGCCATCGTGTCGCTCCAGACCGGGTCGCTGATCAAGCAGCTCGGCGCGGAGTCGTTCACCGGCGCCGCCAGCGTCCTGGTGGTGGTCCAGCAGGGCGCGCCCCTGGTGACGTCACTGCTCATCGCGGGTGCGGCCGGGTCGGCCGTCGCGGCCGACATCGGGTCGCGGACCATCCGCGAGGAGATCGACGCCATGCGGGTGCTCGGCATCAACCCGATCCAGCGGCTCGTCGTCCCCCGTGTCCTCGCGATGATCCTGGTCGCGGCGCTGCTCAACGGCCTGGTCTGCGTCGTCGGCATCGGCGGTGGTTACTTCTTCAACGTGGTCGTCCAGAACGGCACGCCCGGTGCGTATCTCGCATCGTTCAGTGCCCTGGCGCAGCTGCCCGACCTCTACGTCGCGACGCTCAAGGCCATCGTGTTCGGTGCGATCGCCGGCGTCATCGCCTCCTTCAAGGGACTGGGCCCGAAGGGCGGACCCAAGGGTGTGGGCGAGGCGGTCAACCAGAGCGTTGTCATCACCTTCCTGCTGCTGTTCTTCGCCAACCTGATCATCACGGCCGTGTACTTGCAGATCGTCCCCGCCAAGGGTTCGTAGGGGAGTGAATCGATGACCATCGCAAAGAGCAGGGCCGACGAGCTCAACTATCGGCTCAAGAAGGTCGCACAGGCACCGCTTCAGGTGCTCGACGGTGCGGGCGACCAGATGTCGTTCTACGGACGCGCCGTCGGCTGGGCGCCCCGGACGATCAAGCACTACCCCAAGGAGCTGCTGCGGCTGCTCGCCGAGGTCGCCTTCGGTGCCGGTGGTCTCGCCGTCATCGGCGGCACGATCGGCGTCATGGTGCTGCTCACCGGTTTCACCGGTGTCGTCGTCGGTCTGCAGGGCTACGCGGCCCTCGACCAGATCGGCTCGCAGGCACTGACCGGATTCCTCTCGGCCTACGTCAACACCCGTGAGGTCGCACCGCTCGTCGCAGGCCTCGCACTCTCGGCCACCGTCGGCTGTGGCTTCACCGCCCAGCTCGGCGCCATGCGGATCTCCGAGGAGATCGACGCGCTCGAGGTCATGGCCGTCCCGTCGGTGCCGTTCCTCGTCACCACCCGCGTGCTGGCCGGGTTCATCGCGGTCATCCCGCTCTACGTGCTCGGCCTGCTGGCCGCCTACCTCGCGACCAGGGTGGTCAACACCCAGTTCAACGGGCAGTCGACGGGCTCATACGACCACTACTTCAACCTCTTCCTGCCACCTGCAGACGTGTTGTGGTCGTTCGGCAAGGTGCTGGTGTTCGCCTTCGTGATCATCCTGGTGCACTGCTACTACGGCTACAACGCCAGCGGCGGCCCGGCCGGCGTCGGCGTGGCCGTGGGTCGTGCGGTTCGATCGGCGCTGGTCCTCATCGCCGTGCTCGATTTCTTCCTCGGTCTCGCCATCTGGGGCACCGACACAACAGTCAGGGTGGCGGGCTGATCCATGGCTTCCCTTCGTAGACGTTTCCTCGGACTGGTGTTCTTCCTGGTCGTCATCCTCTTCATCGGTGGCACGATCCTGAAGTTCAACCAGAGCTTCCAGTCGTTCACCGACGTGAACCTGACGACCGACTCCGCGGGCAACGCATTGCCCGACAAGGCCGACGTCAAGGTCCGTGGCCTCATCGTGGGTCAGGTGAACAAGGTGGTGGCCGACGAGAACGGCGCGGTCACCGTGCAACTCGGGCTCGAGCCCGACAAGGCCAAGATGATCCCGCAGGGCACCACCGCGCGGATCCTCCCCAAGACCCTGTTCGGTGAGCGCTACGTGGCGCTGCAGATCCCGGAGAACCCCAGCGGCGCCACGCTCACCGCCGGATCGACGATCAAGACCGACACCAGCGGCAACGCGATGGAACTGCAGACGCTGTTCGACAAGCTGCTGCCTGTCCTCAAGGCCATCCCGCCGCAGGACCTCAGCGTCACGCTCGGCTCGCTGTCCAAGGCGCTGACCGGCAACGGTGAGAAGCTCGGCACCAGCCTGGACAACCTGAACAACATCTTCAGCCGGTTCAACCAGAACATGCCCGAACTGCAGGGGACCCTGCGTGGTCTGGCGAGCTTCTCGGAGACCTACTCCGAGGCGCTGCCCGACATCGTCGACGCCCTCGACACGCTGCGGACCACGACCAACACGGTGGTGGAGAAGCAGGGCGATCTGCGGACGCTGTTCTCGACGCTGACGAACACCGCGGTGCAGGCAACGGACTTCCTGACCACCAACCGACGGGATCTGCTGACCCTGGCGATCGACTCCGAGCCGCTGCTCTCGGCCCTGGCCAAGCAGTCGCCCGCCTTCGGGTGCACGTTCAAGAACTTCGCGGGACTCGTCCCGGAGGTCGGCAACATCGTCGGCGCCGGCACGAAGAACCCCGGTGTCCGCGTGACACTGACGTTCTCGAACCCGCGCGGTCGGTACCTGCCCAACCAGGACGAGCCGCGACTGCTCGAGGACCGCGGACCGAAGTGCTACCCGCTGCACTACGAGCAGGGTCGGCCCTTCCCGCAGTACCCGGGCGGATCGCTCAACGACGGCTCCTACCAGCCGCCGTCGCGTAACCCCGGCCCCCGTACGGTCCAGGAACTGCCCGCACCGGACTACTCCGGCAAGCCGGCGGGAACCATCACCCCGAGCGTCTACGACGACCCGAAGAACAAGGTGGCTTTGCAGGCGATCATGGCGGCCGAGGCCGGAACGACACCCGATGAGGTCCCGGGCTGGATCGCTCAGCTCGTCGCACCCGGACTCCAGGGGGCGCAGGTGACGATCAAGTGAAGAACAACTTCATCTCACCGCTGATCAAGCTGATCGTGTTCGCGGTGATCACCGTGATCCTGACCGCGCTGCTCGGCGTCACCATCGCGAACTCAGGTGCCGGCGGCAGCAACGACTTCAAGGCGATCTTCACCGACGCGTCGCTGCTGAACCAGGGTGACGACGTCCGGATCGCCGGTGTGCGCGTCGGCCAGGTCTCCAAGGTCGAGGTCTACGACAGGGACAAGGCGCGGGTCAGCTTCTCCATCGAGCGCGACCGGCTGCCCGACGGCGTCCAGGCCTACATCAAGTTCCGCAACCTGACCGGCCTCCGGTACCTGTCGCTGGAACGTGGCCCGGGTGACAGCGGGGCGACGTTGAGCAAGGGCGCGACCATCGGGGTGGCCAACACCCACCCCTCGGTCAACCTCACCGATCTGTTCAACGGCTTCCGGCCGCTGTTCCAGCAGCTCACCGCCGAGGACGTCAACAAGCTGTCCGACGAGATCATCAAGGTCTTCCAGGGCGAGGGCGGGACCATCACCGATCTGGTGAGCGACACCGCGGACCTGACGAACACCATCGCCGACAAGGACAAGGTGATCGGCGAGCTGATCACCAACCTGACGACGGTGCTCGACAACATCAACCGGAACGACGATCAGTTGACGTCGCTGCTGACGACCACCGAGAAGTTCGTGACCGGCCTGGCCGCTCAGAAGAACTCCGTCGGATCGGCCATCACGTCGGTGTCGAACCTGACCGCGGTCACCAACTCGATCCTCACCCCGACGCGGCCGGCGCTGCAGGGATCCATCGCGGGTCTCAACCAGTTGTCGCAGCGGATCAACGAGCGTCGTGGAGAGGTCGAGAAGACACTGAGCACCCTCCCGATCAAGGCGGCCAAGATCGGCCGTGCGGCGACCTTCGGGTCGTGGTTCCAGTTCTATCTGTGCGGCCTCGACATCACCGCGGGCAACGGCAAGAGCACCCTGCTCTCCCAGCCGCTGATCCCGCTGCCCGATATCAACCATGTGCTCTACACCAACAGCGCGACGCGGTGCTGGGCCAACGATGATCCGCCGGGCTGAGGGGGGCGACATGGCTGACACGAAGAAGCAGAACAAACGACCGGACCAACCGCGACGGAGTCCGATCACGATCGGCGCCATGGGCCTCATGGTCCTGATCATGGCCGCGCTCTCGGCGTTCTTCCTCGCCAACCTGCCGTTGGTGGGTGCGGGCACGATCTACCAGGCCGACTTCACCGAGGCCGCGGGTCTCAAGCCGAGCAACGAGGTCCGCGTCGCGGGCGTCAAGGTCGGTCAGGTGGAGAAGGTCGAGATCGTCGACAACAAGGTCCGGGTGTCGTTCGCGGTGAACAACACGTGGGTGGGCGACCAGACGAGCGCGTCGATCCAGATCAAGACGATCCTGGGGCAGAAGTACCTGCAGATCGATCCGCGCGGCAACGAGCTGGCCGATCCGCAGAAGGTGATCACCGACACCACCTCGCCCTACGACGTCATCGAGGCCTTCAGCGACGCGTCGTCGAGCATCGCCGACATCGACACCGATCAGTTGGCGACGAGTTTCCGGACCCTGTCGTCGGCGTTCTCCGGCACGCCTGCGGAGTTGGGCAACTCGCTCGACGGGTTGACCCGGTTGTCGACGACGATCGCCAGTCGTGACCAGGAGGTGCGCAAGCTCCTCGAGGCGACGAAGGGGACCTCGAAGATCCTGGCCGACCGCAACCAGGAGTTCACCCGCCTGATCGCCGGCGCCGGTGATCTGCTCTCCGAGCTCAACAACCGCCAGCAGGCGATCTCGACGTTGCTCCGGAGTACCACCCAGCTCTCGACCACGCTGACCGGCATCGTCCGCGACAACGAGGAGCAGATCGGTCCGGCCCTGGAGAACCTCAAGGGCGTCACCGACATACTCCAGAAGCAGGACAACAACATCCGTGCATCCATCACCAATCTCGCGCCGTTCTACCGGCTCTACGCGAACGTGCTCGGCAGCGGTCGCTGGTTCGACTCGGTGATCACCAACATCCTGCCTCCGGGACTCCCGGCGCAGAACACGACACGACCGCCGAACAAGACGCGGCAGCTGAACAACGGCGGAGGGGAGGCAACCGGATGATGACCACGACAGACGGACCTCGTCACGACCTCCGTGACTCCCGCGGCCCGGGCAGCTGGTTCACCCCGCGCCACATCGTCTTCCTGGTGGTGGGTCTGGTGGTGGCGCTCGTCATCGCCGGCTCGCTGTGGTGGCTGTTCACCTCGCTCAACCAGACCAAGGTGACCGCCTACTTCAAGTCGAGCGTGGGCATCTACAAGGGCACCGACATCCGCATCATGGGCGTCGAGGTCGGCAAGGTCGACGAGGTCACCCCGCAGGGCGACAAGGTGCGCGTGAAGTTCACCGTCAAGGGCGGGCACGATCTGCCCAAGGACGTGCGCGCCGTGCAGATCACCCCGTCGGTGGTCGCCGACCGCTACATCCAGCTGACCCCGACCTACCAGGAGGGGCAGCCGAAGGCCGGCGACGACATCACCCTCAGCCTGAACCAGACCATGGTCCCGGTGGAGATCGACGCGCTCTACTCGGGCGTCGAGAAGCTGTCGAAGTCGCTCGGTCCCGACGGCGCCAACAAGGACGGCGCGCTGAGCCAGGTCATCACGACCGGTGCGGCCAACCTGAAGGGCAACGGCGAGAAGCTCGGCCAGACCATCGAGCAGCTGTCCAAGGCGTCGCAGACGCTGAGCGACTCGAGTGGCAACCTCGTCGACACGGTCAAGAACCTCGACGTGTTCGTCGGAGCGCTGGCCGAGAACGACACCCAGGTGCGCCAGTTCAACAGCCAGCTCGACTCGTTCACCTCGTTCCTCGCCGGCGAGCGCACCCAGCTCGGCGCGGCGCTGAACAAGCTGTCGATCGCGCTCGGTGACGTCGCCGGATTCGTCCAGGACAACCGAATCGCGCTCGGTGATCGGGTCCAGGAACTGATCCCGACGTCGAAGACGCTCGCCGACACCACCGATCAGCAGAAAGAGTTGCTGACGGTCCTCCCGGTGACGATCAACAACCTGATCAACGCCTACAACGCGGAGTCGGGAACGCTCGACCTGCGCGTGGTCCTGCCCGAACTGCAAAACCTCGCAGGCGCGGGTTGCAAGCTGCTCGACCTGGGCAAGCTCAAGCCCGGTGATCCCGCGTTCGTCCAGTTCAGCAAGACGTTGCGGCCGTTGCTCGACCAGTGCGGCAACATCACCGATCAGATCAACAAGGGCCTCACGACCCCGACGCTGAACCTGCCGTTCGGGATCATGAGCGGTACCAACCAGCAGAAGCGCGGTCCGGTTCCGGGAACACGTCCCGGTACCCCGTCGCCCGGACTCACGAGTGGTGGCAACTGATGAGGCGCTGGAATTCCGGGCTGCGGGGGGTCGCCCCCGTGCGTATGACACGGCGGACGGCGACGTCGGTCGGCATGCTGGCGATGGTGTCGCTGATCGCCCTGACCGGCTGTGGGATCAGCGTCCAGTCGCTCCCGCTGCCCGGTGGTGCCGACACCGGTGACAAGCCGCGCACCTACAAGTTGCAGTTCTCCGACGTCCTCGACCTGGTGCCGCAGTCCGCGGTCAAGGTCGACGGCGTGACGGTGGGCAGCATCACCGACATCGCCATCGCGCCCGACCAGTGGTCGGCCGAGGTGACCGTCGAGGTCAAGAACAAGATCGACCTGTCGAACAAGGCCACGGCCGACATCTCGCAGACGAACCTCCTCGGTGAGAAGTTCGTGTCGCTGGTGGATCCGAACTCGAACGCCGGCGCCGCGCGTCAGCCGTCGAACGTCGCGATCCCGATGGCGCGCACCAAGACCTCCACCGACATCGAACAGGTTCTCGGCGCACTGTCGCTGCTGCTCAACGGTGGCGGCATCGCACAGCTCAAGCCGATCGTCGACGAGCTCAACACCGCGCTCGACGGCCGCACCGGCAAGGTCAAGTCGTTGCTCAACCAGACCGGTCGTCTGATCAAGACACTCGACGACCAGAAGGCCAACATCACCCGGGCCATCGACGGTCTCGCGGTGTTGTCGGACCGGACCGAGAAGCAGACGGCGCAGATCAACCGGATCCTCGATCAGCTGCCCGCCGGCGTGAAGGTTCTCGAGGACCAGCGCCCGCAGTTCGTGACCCTCCTGCAGAAGTTGGACGGTCTCGGTCAGGTGGGTGTCGACATCCTCGGCCGCGCACGCACCGAGATCGTCACCGACCTGCGTGCACTGCGTCCGACGCTGCAGTCACTCGCGAACGCGGCTCCGGACCTGATCACCGCGCTCCCGCTGCTGCCGACGTATCCGTTCCCGGATGCCCTGCTGCCGGGTGTGCGTGGCGACTCGACCAACCTGTTCGCCACGTTGGACCTGCGTCTGCTCAACCAGCTCGAGGCGCTCGGTGTGGGTCAGCCACAGCCGAAGTATCAGCCGGTCGGCTCGGGCCCCACGCCCAGGCTCGACCCGCGTAACCCGTACACCAACGGAAACGGCCCGCGTGCGGGCTTCCCGACGGTGACGTTGCTGCCGCTGCTCAACGCACGGCCGGGACCGAACACCCCGCCGTCGGGTGGCCAGTACACGTTGCTGCCGTCCCCGAAGCAGGGTCAGACGGCCCTCACCGGCCCGATGGCGATGCTGCAGGGTGCGACCGGTACCGCAGGAGCGAACGGAGGGACCGGCCGATGATGTCCAAGCTCGTCAAATGGCAGCTGATCGTCTTCGTGATCGTCGGTGTCGTCGCGATCGTCTACGTCGGCGCGACGTACGCCCGTCTCGACAAGCTCGTCGGTATCGGCCAGTACACCGTGCACGCGGACTTCAAGGACTCCGGCGGCATCTTCACCAACGCCGAGGTCACCTACCAGGGTGTCCCGGTCGGACGGGTCGGCTCGTTGGAGCTGCGGCCCGACGGTGTCCGGGTGAACCTGCTGCTCGACTCCGGCGGCCCGAAGGTGCCGGCGTCCTCGCAGGCGGTGGTGGCCAACCGGTCGGCGATCGGCGAGCAGTTCGTCGACCTGCGTCCGGCGTCCGCGAGCGGCCCGTACCTGAAGAACGACTCCGTCATCTCCGACACGTCGATCCCGACCCCGGTCCAGGACGTCATCTCCAGCGCCGTCGACTTCACCGGATCGGTTCCGCTGAACGACCTGACCACGGTGGTCACCGAGCTCGGCAAGGCCTTCAACGGCAACGGTGAGAACCTCAGGGGCCTCGTCGACTCGCTGTCGAACCTGGCCAAGACCGGCAACGACAACCTGCCGCAGACGATCTCGCTGATCCGCAACGCCGACACGGTGCTCGGGACGCAGGCCGACCAGTCCGACGCGATCCTGGACTGGTCGAAGAACCTGGGCCTGATCACCAACCAGCTCGCGACCAGCGACCCGGACCTCCGTCGACTGCTGACCACCGGCACCGCGTCGGCCACGCAGATCTCGGCGTTGCTGACCCGCAACGGTGGCGACATCACCACCGTGGTCCGCAACCTCGCGAAGGATGTCCGCAACGTCAAGGGGACCTACCAGGCGGTGTCGCCGGCCCTGGCGATGCTGTCGGCCCTGTCGAGCGGTAGCTACACGCCCGCACCCGGCGACGGCACCATCCACTTCGGTGTCGTGCTCGAGACCAACAACCCGGCGTCGTGCACGGTGGGTTACGAGAGCACTCAGGCCGAGATCGCCGCGATCAAGAAGAAGAACCCGGACTTCGACCTGAACTACGACGACTTCCCGTTCAACACGAAGGCCAGTTGTGATGTGGCCCAGGGAAATCCGACCGCGGTCCGCGGTGCCCAGAACGCGAAGTTCGCGGACAAGTACATCCCGCAGCCCTGGGATCGCAACCCCAAGAAGGATCCCGACAAGCTGGATCTGAACCCGCTGGTCACCCAGCTGTCGTACCTGTTGGGCGTCTTCCCGAAGTAGCGTGACGCGCCTCGCCCCGGTGAGTTGGACTCACCGGGGTGATGGCGCCCACAGCTTCGATGACTACAGTGGCCTCCGATGACTACCCCTGAACCGAGTCGGCCGGAGAACGTCGCCGACACCACACCGACGTGGCGGACCAGGATCGCTCCCGCGGCTCTGCCCGTTGCCGCAGCGCTCGCCGTGGCGGCCCTCATCGCGGCGATCGTGTTCGCCGGTCTCTACGGATACCGCTGGTACGACGACGCATTCAACAAGGAGCCGGTGCAGACCGCCCGCGACGACGCCCTCGGCGGCGCCGAGCAGGCCATGCTCAACGTGCTCAACATCGACCTCAAGGACAGCAAGGCCTACCAGGACCGGCTGTCCGGATCGGTGACCGGCGCCGCGCGTACCCAGTTGCTCGGCAGCGCGGGAATCGGCCAGCTGCAGCAGGCCGCAGGCGCCGATGCGAGTCAGGCCGCGACGCTGACCGCCAAGCTCGCCCGCAGCGCCGTCGTCGAACTCAACACCGACGACAACACGGCCAAGACCCTCGTCTTCCTCGTGGTGACCTCCGCGCGCCCCAACGAGGCGTCGTCGAGTCAGACCATGGGATTCCAGGTGCAGGTGACCAAGGACGGCTCTGCCTGGAAGGCCAACAACATCCAGCCGCTGGACTCGGTCGCGATCGACAACACCGCCCCCGCGGCCGACGGCTCCACCGGAGCACCCGCAGCGAGTGGCGCACCCGCAGCCAGTGGCGCCCCGGCGCCCGCAGCGCCCGCGCCCGCCGCACCGACCACAGGAGCGGGTAACTGATGACCACGCCACGCCCACCGCGCTCGAACCCACCGCGCCGTACGCCCAAGGTCGCCGGACGCATCCCGGCCCGGCCCGTCACGCCACCCGCATCCGAGACGGCCCCGGAACAGACGACACCGGAGCAGACGACACCGGAGCAGACGCCGCCCGAGCAGACCTCGCCGCCTCGGAAGTCCCGCTTCTCGCGCAAGCCGAAGTCGGAGCAGCCCACCGCGGCCGAGACGACGCCCGTGGTGACCCCGCCTGTCGACACCCCCGCCGAGGACACGGCACCCGTCGAGACGCCCGCCGAGGACGCGCCTGCCGCCGAGCGGTCCGCGGACCCGACCGACGACACCACGCCCGACGACTCCGCGGCCGTCGACACCGCGGCGGACGCAGCGGCCGTGATCGAGACGCCCACTCAAGGCGAGCCGACCACGACCGAGGCCGACACCGAGCCCGTGGCCGCCACCGAGCCGGCGACCACCAGCCTGGAGAAGGCGGCCGGCGACGGTCCGCGGGGCAAGAACCGACCGACGACCAAGGTCTCGACGCTCAAGCCACAGTCGACGCGCCCCACCGCCCCGGCACCGGTGCCCGCGTCGGAGTCGCGCAAGGCCCCGCGAGGTCCGTTGCTCGGCTGGAAACTCGTCGGCATCGTCACCGCGGCCGCCGTGGTGTTCGCGATCGTCGCCGGGATCGCCGCGCTCCGGCCCGGGGTGTCGCTGTCGTCCAACGAGGCGTTCGTCAACTCGTCGGTGACCAGCGAGGTCACGTCGCAGGCCAACTCCCGCATCTGCACGATCTTCGGGGTGCAGTACGACAAGCTCGACCAGTGGCAGCAGACCGCCCAGGCGAACGTGACCGGGACGGCCGCCCAGCGGTTCGCCGAGTACGACAAGGCCGTGCGCGACGCGCTCGGCCAGGCCGGGCTCACCACCGGGGGAGTGGACTGTCGCGTCGACTCGGTCGGGGTGCGTTCCATCGAGGGCGACAATGCGACTCTGGTCGTCAACCTGATCCTGAGTCAGACGCAGGGGCAGCAGGCCTCGGGCAGCGGCACCAAGCGGTACCAGGTGTCGATGCAGCAGGTCGGCGGCAAATGGCTGGTCAGCAACTTCGCGGACTTCTGAGTCGACCCTTCACGGAATTTCTCCACATCGAAGTGCGCGTTCCTCTTGACTCGCCCGCCCGCTGGTTGCACGCTTGTCCACAGCGACAGATGACCGGCAGCCACTGGTTGGATCGCACCGCGTAGGGCCTCGAGCCCGTTCCCCCGTGCTTGACACGGGGTGGAGTTTTTCTGATACAGTTGGACGTTGCGCTGGCTGCCTCCTGTCCACATCACGATCAACCTTCTCGGCCACTTCTGTGTGCTGCGTGCGGTGATCGCTGAGAAGACCTCAGTCGGATCAGCGCCCCACCTATAAGGCCACCCTGTTGGCACATAGCTCGCCGGTTTTCAAAAGAAGTCGGCACACAAGAAGATTTCGTGTTGGAAGGACGCATCTTGGCAGTCTCCCGCCAGTCCACATCAACCATTCCCGGCGCTCCGCGCCGTGCATCGTTCGCAAAGCTCAGCGAGCCTCTCGAAGTACCCGGACTGCTCGACGTGCAGCTCGAGTCGTTCCAGTGGCTCGTCGGATCTCCGGAGTGGCACGCCCGCGCGCTCGCGCGTGGTGAAGAGAACCCCAGCGGAGGCCTCGACGACATCCTCGCCGAGCTCTCCCCGATCGAGGACTTCTCCGGCTCCATGTCGCTGTCGTTCTCCGATCCGCGCTTCGACGAGGTCAAGGCCTCCGTCGAGGAGTGCAAGGACAAGGACATGACGTACGCGGCGCCGCTGTTCGTCACCGCCGAGTTCATCAACAACAACACCGGTGAGATCAAGTCGCAGACCGTCTTCATGGGCGACTTCCCGATCATGACCGACAAGGGCAGCTTCATCATCAACGGCACCGAGCGTGTCGTCGTGAGCCAGCTGGTCCGCAGCCCCGGTGTGTACTTCGACTCCAACATCGACAAGACCACCGAGAAGACCCTGCACAGCGTGAAGGTCATCCCGGGTCGTGGCGCATGGCTCGAGTTCGACATCGACAAGCGCGACACCGTCGGTGTCCGCATCGACCGCAAGCGTCGCCAGTCGGTCACCGTGCTCCTCAAGGCCCTGGGCTGGAGCACCGAGCAGATCACCGAGCGCTTCGGTTTCTCCGAGATCATGATGTCGACGCTGGAGAAGGACAACACCGCGGGCACCGACGAGGCGCTCCTCGAGGTCTACCGCAAGCTGCGTCCGGGCGAGCCCCCGACGAAGGAGTCGGCGCAGACCCTGCTGGAGAACCTGTTCTTCAAGGAGAAGCGCTACGACCTCGCGCGCGTCGGTCGCTACAAGTTCAACAAGAAGCTCGGTCTGGCCGCGAACCCCATGACGGGTTCGTCGGTGCTGACCGAGGAGGACATCGTCGCGACGGTGGAGTACCTCGTCCGCCTGCACGAGTCGGAGACGAACGTGTCGGCGACGATGACCGTCCCCGGCGGCGTCGAGGTTCCCGTCGAGGTCGACGACATCGACCACTTCGGCAACCGTCGTCTGCGCACCGTGGGCGAGCTCATCCAGAACCAGATCCGCGTGGGCCTGTCCCGCATGGAGCGTGTGGTCCGTGAGCGGATGACGACCCAGGACGTCGAGGCGATCACGCCGCAGACCCTGATCAACATCCGTCCCGTCGTGGCCGCGATCAAGGAGTTCTTCGGAACCTCCCAGCTGTCGCAGTTCATGGACCAGAACAACCCGCTGTCGGGTCTCACCCACAAGCGCCGCCTGTCGGCGCTGGGCCCCGGTGGTCTGTCCCGTGAGCGTGCCGGCCTCGAGGTGCGCGACGTGCACCCCAGCCACTACGGCCGCATGTGCCCGATCGAGACCCCGGAGGGCCCGAACATCGGCCTGATCGGGTCGCTGTCGGTCTACGCGCGGGTCAACCCGTTCGGCTTCATCGAGACCCCGTACCGCAAGGTCATCGACGGCCAGGTCACCGACCAGGTGGACTACCTGACCGCCGACGAGGAGGACCGGTACGTCAAGGCCCAGGCCAACGCCATCCTCGACGACGACCTGCGTTTCACCGAGGAGCGCATCCTCGTCCGTAAGAAGGGTGGCGAGGTCGAGTTCGTCGGACCGACGGGCGTCGACTACATGGACGTCTCGCCGCGCCAGATGGTGTCGGTGGCCACGGCCATGATCCCGTTCCTCGAGCACGACGACGCGAACCGCGCCCTGATGGGTGCGAACATGCAGCGTCAGGCCGTGCCGCTGGTGCGCAACGAGGCCCCGCTGGTCGGTACCGGCATGGAGCTGCGTGCCGCCATCGACGCGGGTGACGTGATCCTGTCGGCGAAGGCCGGCGTGGTCGAGGAGGTCTCCGCGGACTACATCACCGTGATGGCCGACGACGGCACCCGGGACACGTTCCGGATGCGCAAGTTCGCCCGCTCGAACCACGGCACCTGCGCCAACCAGCGTCCGATCGTGGACGAGGGACAGCGTGTCGAGGTCGGACAGGTCCTGGCCGACGGCCCCTGCACCGACGACGGTGAGATGGCACTGGGCAAGAACCTGCTCGTGGCGATCATGCCGTGGGAGGGCCACAACTACGAGGACGCGATCATCCTGTCGCAGCGCCTCGTGGAGGAGGACGTCCTCACCTCGATCCACATCGAGGAGCACGAGATCGATGCCCGCGACACCAAGCTCGGTGCCGAGGAGATCACCCGGGACATCCCGAACGTCTCCGACGAGGTGCTCGCCGATCTCGACGAGCGCGGCATCATCCGAATCGGTGCCGAGGTCCGCGACGGCGACATCCTGGTCGGCAAGGTCACGCCCAAGGGCGAGACCGAGCTGACCCCGGAAGAGCGTCTGCTGCGTGCCATCTTCGGTGAGAAGGCCCGTGAGGTCCGCGACACCTCGCTCAAGGTGCCGCACGGTGAGACCGGCAAGGTCATCGGCATCCGCGTGTTCTCGCGCGATGACGACGACGACCTGCCCCCCGGTGTCAACGAGCTGGTGCGTGTGTACGTGGCGCAGAAGCGCAAGATCCAGGACGGCGACAAGCTCGCCGGCCGGCACGGCAACAAGGGCGTCATCGGCAAGATCCTCCCCGCCGAGGACATGCCGTTCATGCCCGACGGCACCCCGGTCGACATCATCCTGAACACGCACGGTGTGCCGCGTCGTATGAACATCGGCCAGATCCTGGAGACCCACCTCGGGTGGATCGCCAAGACCGGCTGGAACATCGACGTCGCGCAGGGCACTCCGGAGTGGGCGTCGAAACTGCCCGAGGACATGCTCTCGGCGGGACCCGACACCAACACCGCCACCCCGGTGTTCGACGGCGCCACGGATGCGGAGCTGACCGGACTGCTGTCCTCGACGCTGCCCAACCGTGACGGCGAGGTGATGGTCAACGGCGACGGCAAGGCGACGCTGTTCGACGGTCGCTCCGGCGAGCCGTTCCCGTTCCCCGTGTCGGTCGGCTACATGTACATCATCAAGCTGCACCACCTGGTGGACGACAAGATCCACGCTCGTTCCACGGGTCCGTACTCGATGATCACCCAGCAGCCGCTCGGCGGTAAGGCCCAGTTCGGTGGCCAGCGCTTCGGTGAGATGGAGTGCTGGGCCATGCAGGCCTACGGTGCGGCGTACACGCTGCAGGAGCTGCTGACGATCAAGTCCGACGACGTGGTCGGTCGCGTCAAGGTCTACGAGGCGATCGTCAAGGGCGAGAACATCCCCGAGCCGGGTATCCCGGAGTCGTTCAAGGTGCTGCTGAAGGAACTTCAGTCGCTCTGCCTGAACGTCGAGGTGCTCTCCAGTGACGGCGCGGCGATCGAGATGCGTGACGGCGATGACGAGGACCTGGAGCGCGCAGCGGCCAACCTCGGTATCAACCTGTCCCGCAACGAGTCCGCCACAGTCGACGATCTCGCCAACTGATTTCCCTGATAAGAGCTAGGAAGGTTACAACTTGCTCGACGTCAACTTTTTCGACGAACTGAAGATCGGTCTGGCCACCGCGGACGACATCCACAAGTGGTCATTCGGCGAGGTCAAGAAGCCCGAGACGATCAACTACCGCACGCTCAAGCCCGAGAAGGACGGCCTGTTCTGCGAGAAGATCTTCGGGCCGACCCGCGACTGGGAGTGCTACTGCGGTAAGTACAAGCGTGTCCGCTTCAAGGGCATCATCTGCGAGCGCTGCGGCGTGGAGGTCACGCGCGCCAAGGTGCGTCGTGAGCGGATGGGTCACATCGAGCTGGCCGCCCCGGTCACCCACATCTGGTACTTCAAGGGCGTTCCGTCGCGCTTGGGTTACCTGCTCGACCTCGCGCCGAAGGATCTCGAGAAGATCATCTACTTCGCCGCGTATGTCATCACCGCGGTCGACGACGAGCTCCGTCACAACGAGCTCTCGACGCTGCAGGCCGAGATGGAGGTCGAGAAGAAGGGTGTCGCCGACACCCGCGACTCCGACCTCGAGGAGCGCGCCAAGAAGCTCGAAGAGGATCTGGCCGAGCTGGAGCGCGAAGGCGCGAAGGCCGATGCCCGCCGCAAGGTGAAGGACGGCGGAGAGCGCGAGATGCGCAAGATCCGTGACACCGCGCAGCGTGCCCTCGACGACCTCGAGGAGATCTGGGACAAGTTCACCAAGCTCGCGGTGAAGGACATGATCATCGACGAGCGGCTCTACCGTGAGCTGATCGACCGCTACGGCGAGTACTTCACCGGTGCGATGGGTGCCGAGGCGATCAAGCGTCTCCTCGAGACCTTCGACATCGGCGCCGAGGCCGAGATCCTCCGCGAGACGATCCGCAGTGGCAAGGGGCAGAAGAAGCTCCGCGCGCTCAAGCGTCTCAAGGTCGTCGCCGCGTTCCAGATGTCGGGCAACTCCCCGCTGGGCATGGTCCTCGACGCCGTTCCGGTGATCCCGCCGGAGCTGCGCCCGATGGTCCAGCTCGACGGTGGTCGCTTCGCCACCTCGGACCTCAACGATCTGTACCGCCGCGTGATCAACCGCAACAACCGCCTCAAGCGACTGATCGATCTGGGTGCGCCCGAGATCATCGTCAACAACGAGAAGCGGATGCTGCAGGAGTCGGTCGACGCACTGTTCGACAACGGCCGTCGTGGCCGTCCGGTCACCGGACCGGGTAACCGCCCGTTGAAGTCGTTGAGCGATCTACTCAAGGGCAAGCAGGGTCGTTTCCGTCAGAACCTGCTCGGCAAGCGCGTCGACTACTCGGGCCGTTCGGTCATCGTCGTCGGCCCGCAGCTCAAGCTGCACCAGTGTGGTCTGCCCAAGCTGATGGCTCTCGAGCTGTTCAAGCCGTTCGTGATGAAGCGACTGGTCGATCTGAACCAGGCGCAGAACATCAAGTCCGCCAAGCGGATGGTCGAGCGTCAGCGCCCGGCCGTGTGGGACGTCCTCGAAGAGGTCATCGCCGAGCACCCGGTTCTGTTGAACCGTGCGCCGACGCTGCACCGCCTGGGCATCCAGGCGTTCGAACCGCAGCTCGTGGAGGGCAAGGCCATCCAGCTGCACCCGCTGGTGTGTGAGGCGTTCAACGCCGACTTCGACGGCGACCAGATGGCAGTCCACCTGCCGCTGTCCGCCGAGGCGCAGGCCGAGGCCCGCATCCTGATGCTGTCCTCGAACAACATCCTGTCGCCGGCGTCGGGTCGTCCGCTGGCCATGCCGCGTCTGGACATGGTCACGGGTCTGTTCCACCTGACGACGCTCAAGCCGGAAGCGGTCGGCGCCCTCGTCGGCTCGACCGGTGACGACATCGAGCGTGGCGTCTACTCGAACCCGGCCGAGGCCATCATGGCTCTCGACCGCGGTGCGCTGAGCGTGCAGGCACCCATCAAGGTGCGCCTGGACGATCAGCGTCCGCCCGCCGACATCGAGGCCGCGCAGTTCGACGGTGCCTGGAAGTTCGGACAGCCATGGATCGCGGAGACCACGCTGGGTCGCGTCATGTTCAACGAGCTGCTCCCCAAGGAGTACCCGTTCGTCAACGAGCAGATGCCGAAGAAGCGTCAGGCCGTGATCATCAACGATCTCGCCGAGCGCTACCCGATGATCGTCGTGGCTCAGACCGTCGACAAGCTCAAGGATGTCGGCTTCTACTGGGCCACCCGCTCGGGTGTCACCATCTCGATGACCGACGTCCTGGTCCCGCCGAACAAGCAGGAGATCCTCGACGGCTTCGAGGCGCGTGCCGACGGTCTGGAGAAGAAGTACGCCCGTGGCGCACTGACCTCCGACGAGCGTCGTGACGCCCTGGTCGAGATCTGGAAGCAGGCGACCGAAGAGGTCGGTGCGGCCATGGAGGCGCACTACCCCGACGACAACCCGATCCCGATGATCGTGAAGTCCGGTGCTGCGGGCAACATGACCCAGATCCGCTCGCTGGCGGGCATGAAGGGCCTGGTGACGAACCCGAAGGGTGAGTTCATCCCGCGTCCCATCAAGTCCTCCTTCCGTGAGGGTCTGACGGTTGCCGAGTACTTCATCAACACGCACGGTGCTCGTAAGGGTCTGGCCGACACGGCGCTTCGTACCGCCGACTCGGGCTACCTGACCCGTCGTCTGGTGGACGTGTCGCAGGACGTCATCGTCCGGGAAACCGACTGTGGCACCGAGCGCGGCATCAACACCACGATCGCCGAGAAGCAGGCCGACGGCTCGCTGATCCGCGACGCGCACGTGGAGACCTCCACGTACGCCCGCACCCTGGCGACCGATGCACTCGACGAGAGCGGCAACGTGATCATCGAGCGCGGGCGTGACCTGGGCGATCCGGCGATCGAGGCCCTGCTGGCCGCAGGCATCACCCAGGTGAAGGTGCGCTCCGTGCTCACCTGCACCACCGGAACCGGTGTCTGCGCAACGTGTTACGGCCGCTCGATGGCGACCGGCAAGCTCGTCGACATCGGCGAGGCGGTCGGCATCATCGCCGCCCAGTCGATCGGTGAGCCCGGTACCCAGCTGACCATGCGTACGTTCCACCAGGGTGGTGTCGGCGACGACATCACCGGTGGTCTGCCGCGTGTCCAGGAGCTGTTCGAGGCCCGCGTGCCCAAGGGCAAGGCGCCCATCGCCGAGGTCTCGGGTCGCATCCGTCTCGAGGACGACGATCGCTTCTACAAGATGACGATCACCCCCGACGACGGCTCGGAAGAGGTTGTCTACGACAAGATCTCCAAGCGT
This sequence comes from Williamsia phyllosphaerae, assembly GCF_014635305.1. Classification (NCBI taxonomy): domain Bacteria; kingdom Bacillati; phylum Actinomycetota; class Actinomycetes; order Mycobacteriales; family Nocardiaceae; genus Williamsia; species Williamsia phyllosphaerae. The sequence continues at coordinate 1,994,800 of NZ_BMCS01000001.1, forward strand.
CAGCGTCTGCGTGTGTTCAAGCACGAGGACGGCAGTGAGCGTCTGCTCACCGACGGTGATCACGTCGAGGTCGGCCAGCAGCTCATGGAAGGTGCTGCCGATCCGCACGAGGTCCTGCGCGTGATGGGTCCCCGTCAGGTGCAGATCCACCTGGTCAACGAGGTCCAGGAGGTCTACCGGAGCCAGGGTGTGTCGATCCACGACAAGCACATCGAGACGATCGTTCGTCAGATGCTGCGTCGCGTGACGATCATCGACTCCGGTGCCACCGAGTTCCTGCCCGGTTCGCTCACCGAGCGCGCCGAGTTCGAGGCGGCCAACCGTCGCGTCGTGGCCGAGGGCAACGAGCCCGCGGCGGGACGTCCGGTCCTCATGGGTATCACCAAGGCGTCGTTGGCGACCGAGTCGTGGCTGTCGGCGGCCTCCTTCCAGGAGACCACCCGCGTGCTCACCGATGCGGCCATCAACAGCCGCAGCGACAAGCTGGTGGGCCTCAAGGAGAACGTGATCATCGGAAAGCTGATCCCGGCCGGAACCGGCATCAACCGGTATCGGAACATCACGGTGCAGCCGACCGAAGAGGCACGTGCCGCGGCCTACGCGGTGCCGTCGTACGACGACACCTACTACAGCCCGGACGGCACCTTCGGTGCTCCCGCCGGTGCTGCGGTGCCGCTGGACGACTACGGCTTCTCGAGCGACTACCGCTAGAAGTTCCTTCTGCAGAACGGCCCTCACCTTCGGGTGGGGGCCGTTCCGCTTTCCCCAGTTGGGCACCTACACCCGCCAGTTGGGCACGTACACCCGCCAGTTGGGCACGTACACCCGTCGACTGGGCGGATACGGACGACGAGTGGGCGGTCACGGCCACGTGTGTACGGTCGATGGGGTACCACAGTCGACGTGAAGCAGGGTGGCGTCTCGATCGAGGAGTCACGCATGCGCGAGACAGATCTGCTCATCATCGGTTCCGGACCGGCCGCGGTGTCGGCGGCACAGGGATATCGCGACAACGACGGCAAAGGCCGCGTCCTGCTCGTCACCGCAGATGACCACGCTCCCTATATGCGACCACCGCTGAGCAAAGATCTGCTGCAGGGGGAGTCCGGACCCGACGAGATCGACCTGCAGCCGCAGGAGTGGTTCGACGAACACGACATCGCGGTCCTCACCGGCACGGAGATCACCTCGCTGGACCCCGAGGGCCACAGCGTGACGGCCGCCGACGGCTCCGACTTCAGCTACCGACACCTCGTCATCGCGACCGGGGCCTCCCCGTCACCGCTCCCGGTCCCCGGTGGCGACACCGCGCTGCTCCTGCGCTCACTCGCCGACGCGGTGGCGCTGCGGGATGCGGCCGCCGGCGCGAGTTCCGCGGTCGTCATCGGTGCCGGATTCATCGGGTGTGAGGCCGCGGCGTCGCTGGCCTCGCGCGGCGTCTCCACCACCGTCGTCGCCCCCGAGCCGTCGCCGCAGAGCAGCCGTCTCGGCTCCGATGCGGGATCCCACTTCGCGGCACTCCTCGAACAGGCAGGCGTCCGCTACTCCGCCGGGGCACAGGTCGAGTCGGTCTCGAACGGCTCCGTCCGGCTCGACTCCGGGGTCACCATCGACGTCGACCTCGTCGTGGCGGCCGTCGGCATCACCCCTAACTCTGCATTGGCCGGCGACGCCGGCATCACACTCGACGACGGACGCATCGTCGTGGACTCCTCGATGCGCACCTCGGCCCCCGACATCTTCGCGGCCGGTGACGTCGTCACCGCGTTCAACGACACCGCCGGCCGTCACATCCCGACCGAGCACTGGCAGGACGCCGACGACCAGGGCTCGGTCGCGGGCACCGCCGCGGCGGGCGTTCGCGCGCAGTGGGACTCGGTGCCCGGGTTCTGGACGACCATCGGCGACCGCACCGTGAAGTACGCCGCGTGGGGCGACGGGTACGACCGCACGCACCACTCCGACCACGGCACCGGCGGCCCGGGGGAGTCGTTCACCATCTGGTACCTCGACGCCGAGGGGGTGACGGTGGGCGCACTGACCCTCGACCGCGACGACGACTACGAGGCGGCGACGAGCCTCATCGAAGAGGGCAAGCCCGCACCGATCTGACGGCCCCACACGGCGCAACGATGGCCCAGCGCGGCGCAACGAGAGCCCAACTCGCTAGAGGCGGTAGACGCGCCTGGCGTTCTCGCTCGCGATGAGGTCGACCACGTGCTTCGCGTCGGCGGCGCTCCACTCCCCGTCGGCGACGAAGCCGTCGAGGACGCGGGTCATCCCGGTCCGCCACAGCCGTGCGCCGAGGTGGTGGAACTCGGCGGGTCCGGCGCCGTCGGAGGAGTAGAGGATCTTGCGGAACGGCGCCAACTCGAGGAGCCGGCCCACGAACGGGGTGGCCTGCGCGCCCAGATGGGTGATGCTCAGCCCGCCGTCGAGATAGACGTTCGGATGAGCCTGTGCGAGGTAACCGGCCTCGCGCTCGTACGGGTAGCAGTGCAGCAACATGATCGGCGTGTCACCGGAGTCGGTCAGGAAGTCGTTGAGCAGCAACGGGTTCGCGGCGTGTAGATCGCAGTCGCGGTCGCCGAAGCCGACGTGGAACTGCAACGGCTTGCCCAGCCGCAGGGCCCGGTGCAGCCCGAACCGCAGCAGGATCCGGTCGGTCAGTCGGGTGCCGCCTGCGTCGCGCCACCGTTGCGCCGCGATGTCGACCAGCGCCGGTGGTGGGTCGCCGAGGTCGCCTGCGAACCCGCCCCGATAGGCCAGCACGGACTTGGTCGCGACCGCCCCCGCGGCCCGCTCGGCGAGGATCTCGTCGAAGGCCGCCGCGTAGTCGCCGGGTGCGGCTGCGGCCTGCTCGGCGACCTCCTCGAGCCGGACCACCTCGTGCGTCGACCCGCCGGAGGTCGCCGTCAGCTCTCCGGTGTCGACGAGACCGTCGGCGAACCCCGTGTCCACCAGCCAATCCGAGACCCCGGCGGCCCGCAGGAACCGGCGTGACACCTCGGCCTCACCGAGCTCGGTTCGTCGGGCGAGGTACCGATCGGCCCCGACGTGGCGTTCGAGGTCGAGCAGCGGAGCGCAGTGCGCTCGCACGGCGAACCCGACCTGTGAATCGAACCCGTCGCCGACCGCGGTCACCGGATCGGTGTCGGCCTCGTTCAGCGCGCTCTCGAAACGGATCCGATCGCCCGCGGGGACATCGACATCCGGTGCCCAACAACCGTGGACGTGATGGTCGATCAGCACCGCCGATTCGACGTGGTCGCCCAGCTCAGACACTCCAGGCCATCCGGAAGGTGTCGGCGATGTCACCGGGCGGCAACGCGGAGAACGTCTGCTCGTAGCGGCGGACGGCGACCACGGCATCGACCGCGTCGTCGCCGAGAGCGGCACGGGCGGCGGCCGATCGGTCCAACGCGTCGACGACACCGGCCTGATCGGTCGGCAGCAGCACGGTGCCCGCCGCGGTGCGGTCGGACTCGGTCTGCGACGCCGGGTCCACCAGCGTCTCCGGCGGCAGCGGCAGCTCCCGCTCGATGCCGTCGGCCGCCATCCCCAGGATCGCCGCGGTGGCCAGATAGGCGTTGGCCGACGGGTCGACGATCTTGACCTCCACGTTCGCGCCGTGCGGATTGGCGGGCCCGCCGAGAACGAAACGAACTGCCGCCTCTCGGTTCTCGGTCCCCCAGCACGCGTACGCCCCGGCCCAGAACCCGGGCTGCATCCGCAACCCCGACACGATCGATCCGCACAGCACCGCCTGGATGTCCGGGAGTCCGGCCACCACGCCGGCCACCGCCGATGCGCCCGCCGCCGTCATCCCGCGGGCCGCCGAACCGCCTGCGAGCAACGGTCCGTCCGGTCCGCTGAGCGAGAGGTGTTGGTGTGCACCGTTCCCGACACCGTCGGCGAACGGCTTGGGCGAGAAGCAGGCCCGCATGTCGAACCGGCGGGCGACCCGGCCGATGACCGTGCGTGCGGCGACCATCTGGTCCGCCGCCGCGACGGGCGCCAGCGGTGCGAGCGAGACCTCGAACTGGTTGCCGCCGTACTCGGGATGGAGCTGTTCGAGTCCGATGCCGGCCGTGCGGGCCGCGGTCAGGACCTCGCGGACGAAGCCCTCGTGCTCGAGCACCCCGGCCAGTCCGTACTGCGCCCACATGGTGGTCGGCAGCGCCTCGCCCGCCGGGTCGACGAGGACGAACTCGAGTTCGTGTCCCACCAGAGCGGTGATGCCCATGGCCGCGAGCCGACTCTCGATGCGGCCCAACGTGCCCCGCGAGCACGCCGCGACCGGCTCGGAGTCCTGGTCGTAGAAGTTCGCCGGCGCCCAGGCGACACCGTCACCCAGGATCCGGATGGCGTCGAGGTCGATGCGGATCCGCTGATCACCCACCGCGCCGAACTTGTCCGAGTAGGCGATGCCGGACTTGTCGATGGTGAACGCGTGCCACACCGGGGAGACGCCGAGGCCGATTCGACCGAACTCCGCGACACGGGAGACGTCGACGGTCTTGGCGTGGATCAGGCCGGCCGGGTTGACGACCGTGCCGATCAGGACCTCGACGCCGCCGCTGTGCAGGTGGCCGAGGACGTCCGAGTGGATGATTGCCATACGGGACAGTCTGCCCTCGCCGATGCGGTCACGCGTACCGATACGGCAGGTATTGCACCGACCACGCGTTGCCGTCCGGATCGGCGAAGTAGACGAAGTGCCCCCAGGGCTGCACGTCGACCTCGCTCACCTCGATCCCCTGGTCGAGCAGGTGCGCGCGTGCGGCCTCGATGTCGGACACGCACACCAGGAGGCCCTTGATCGAGCCCGGTTCGCCGTCGACGATCCCGCGGCCGAACGCGATCGAGGCGTTCGAACCCGGTGGCGTCATCTGCACGAAGCGGGTGTTCGCGTCGACGACGCTGTCGTGGTCGGGGTTGAACCCGACGCGGGTGTAGAACTCCTTGGCGCGATCGACGTCGCTGACGGGGATCATCACGAGCTCGAGGGTCATGTCCAGGGTGTCGGCCATCGGGGTGCCTTTCGTCGTAGGGGGTGTACCGCCATGACGATTCCACCCAATACGGACATCGGCTGTCCGCGATACGACGAACGCCCGGACATTCTCCTGTGCGGAGAAGATCCGGGCGTCGGTCGTGGTGGTGGTGGTGCCTAGCCGTTGCGGAACCAGCCGGCCTTGTCGATGCGGTAGACCTCGTCCTGCCAGAACTTCCAGGCGTGGATACCGACGGGGAAGAAGCTGGTGCGCACATTGGCACCCGCGGCGCGGGCCAGCAGCGAGAAGGTCTGCGACTGTTCCATCGAGACGATCTCGAGCGCCGAGCCGGACAGTCCGGTGCCGAAGGTGGCGATGTTCGGCGGCAGACCGTTCCACACGCCGGCCGCGGCGTAGACCCAGAGGTGACGACCGCGCATCGCGCCGACGTTCAGCCAGGGGTCGTTCTGGAAGGCCTTGACGTTGGGGAAGATGCCCCACATGTCGTTGAGGTTGTAGCGACCGGAGTCGTAGGCGGCCGCGCGCAGCATCGTCTGCATGCCGGGGGCGGTGAGGTGCGGGAACCCGGACATCGACACCGCGCGGGAGTAGAGATCGGGGCGACGCGTCGCCAGCATGATCGCGGGGCTCGCGGCCATCGACAGCCCGACCAGGGTGCGGTTCTTGGAGAACCCGCGCTTGTTCAGGTAGTCGGGGAGGCTGTTCTGCAGGACGCTGTCCCAGCGGTAGGCCGAGTTCTGGCCTGCGCTGATGCTCGGACGGTCCCAGTTGGCGTAGAAGCTCGACTGGCCACCGACCGGCATGACGACGTTGTAGCCACGACGGCTGAGGTACGCGACGTTGGTCTCGCTCTCCCAGCCGTTGATCTTCGGCGTCGCACGCAGGCCGTCGAGGAAGATGATGGTCGGGGCCGTCTTCGGGTTCGTCGTCGTCGACGCCCAACTGCGGACCACCGGGTCGGGCATGCCGTAGCCGTTGATGCGCTCCGACTTGAACGTCGGCGCGGGTACCGGGCCCCACGCGTTGGCGGATCCGGTGCCGACCGTGACCAGCGCGGTGGCCGCGGCGACGCTGAGGACGATCGACACGAGAGCGCGAGCGCCCCCGTTCGAACGGCGGAGAGAGAACATCTGATGCACCACATTCACTAGCCAGGCCCCCGACGAGGGCACGAGAGGTTCGGTCTGAAGGAGGATAAACGATGGCGTTACCAAATGGTTATCGGACGCCATTCCTGGAACGTTTCACGAGTCCTCCTCGTGATCAACTCGGGCCAGCCTCGCACACGGGGCGGGCGGGGACCCGTCGGAGGTGTGATCGATGCCGGAGTGACACCGAGATGTTGGGTTCCGGTGATCGGAACCGGTCATGTCGCCGGTGAAGCGGTGCTTCGCCCGCATCGGGTACCCGGTACTGACGGCGCCGGGGTCCGCGGACGGGGATCGACCCGCACCCGACGGGAGGGCAGAGGAGCCGCGACACGCACACCGGCGGGTGATTGTCGTCATAGTGGATCCAATCCACCCGTGAGCCCACGATCGGAGGCCGCCGTGACCGCGCCCGCTGCCCGACGGTGTCGGTGGATCCTGCACGTCGACCTCGATCAGTTCCAGGTGTCGGTGGAACGGCAACGCGCACCCGAGTTGGTGGGGGTCCCGGTGATCGTCGGCGGCAGCGGCGACCCGGAGCAGATGCGGACCGTCGTCACCTGTGCGTCGTACGAGGCGCGGGCGGTGGGCGTGCGCGCCGGCATGCCCATGCGCAGTGCGCATCGCAAGATGCCCGACGCGGTCTATCTGCCCACCGACCACGCGACCTACGACGCGGCCTCCGAGCGCGTCATGGGCGCGCTGCGCGACCTGGGGCACCCGGTGGAGGTCTGGGGCTGGGACGAGGCGTACGTCGGCACCGACACCGACGACCCGCACGCCCTCGCCGCCGCCATCCGCGCCCGCATCGCCGACGAGACCGGTCTGCGCAGTTCGGTGGGGATCAGCGACAACAAGCAGCGCGCCAAGATGGCCACCAACTTCGCCAAGAAGCTGCCCCCTGCCGGCGACCGCATCTGCACGCTGACCGACGACAACTGGATGTCGGTGATGGGGGAACTCGGGTGCCGAGAGCTGTGGAGTGTGGGCCCGAAGACGGCCGACAAGCTGGCCGCGCACGGGGTCGCCACCGTGGCCGACCTCGTCGCCACTCCCCGTGACGAGCTGATCGGCATCTTCGGTCCACACCAGGGCAACTGGCTCTACGTGCTGTCCCGGGGCGGTGGCGACTCGACCATCACCGTCGAACCCTATGTGGCCAAGTCGCATTCGAAGGTGCACACCTTTCCCACCGACCTCACCGACGTCGTCGAGATGCACGACCGCCTCACCGACCTGACCGCGGATCTGCACCGACAGATCCTCGACGAACAGCGTGTCGTGTTCCGGGTCGCGGTCACCGTGCGCACCTCGACGTTCTTCACACGGACCAAGTCGAAGAAGTTGGCCGCGCCCACCACCGACCTCGCCGTCATCGAGCCGCCCGTGCACGCGTTGCTCGACCGGTTCGAGCTCGACCGACCGGTACGGCTACTCGGTGTCCGACTCGAATTCCTGGACCCCGGATCGCCCGTACCGGACACCGAATCGCCGGTATCGGACGATGATTCGGCCCTTTCGGACACCTCCGACCCCGGCGTCGTCGACCTCGACCGGACGGGTCACAATGACGCGTGAGCGATCTGACGTACACCCAATCGGTGGTCATGGGACTCCTGCAGGGGGTCACCGAGTTGTTCCCGGTGTCGAGTCTCGGGCACTCGTTGATCGTGCCCGCCTGGATCGGTGGCAGCTGGGGGCGGTTGGTCACCGAGTCCGACAGCAGCGGCCACACACCGTTTCTCGCGTTCCTGGTCGCGTTGCACGTCGCGACCGCCCTCGCGCTCATCGTCTACTACTGGCGTGACTGGGTCGCGATCGTCGGAGGGTTCGTCGGCACGCTGCGCACCCGTCGCATCGACACCGCGGACGGAAAACTGGCCTGGCTCATCATCATCGCCACCATCCCGGTCGGGATCGTGGGACTCGTCGCGGAGAAACCCCTCCGCGAGGTGTTCGCCACCCCGTTGATCGCCGCGATCTTCCTGTTCGTCAACGGACTGGTGCTGCTCGCCGCCGAGACGCTGCGCAGACGCCAGGTCGTGCGGCGACGGGAGCAGGGCGACATCTCCTCGCTGAGCTCGTCCGACGCCGCGGTGATCGGCAGCTTCCAGATCTTCGCGCTGCTGCCGGGCATCTCGCGGTCGGGCGCGACCATCTCCGGTGGCATCCTGCGCGGTCTCGATCACGAGCACTCCGCGAAGTTCGCGTTCCTGCTCGCGACGCCGGTGATCCTCGCCGCCGGGGTGCTCAAGATCCCGGAACTGTTCGGGCCCGAGGGCAGCGGGATCGGCGGGCAGGTGGTCGTCGGTTCTGTCTCCGCGTTCGTGGCCGCGTTCGCCGCGGTCGCGTTCCTGGCGCGCTTCTTTCGCACCCGGACGCTCTACCCGTTCGTCGCGTACTGCCTCGTCGCGGGTGGGATCAGCATCGCCCTGTTCGCCTGAACGACCCGCGGGTGGTCAGAGCACGCTCGGCGGGTCAGAGCGCGAGGAATCCGTCCAGCAGTCGGGCGCAGCGGCGTTCGAGATCGGCGGCGTCGGTGGTGATCCGACGGGCCAGCGCGTCGACGTCGATGTCGAAATCGCGCGCGACCTCGACCTCCGACTCCGGGGTCCAGCCCAGTCGCCAGGCCGCGAACGACCCCGCGGTGATCTCGGGGTGGAACTGCAGGCCCAGGTTCCGACCGGAGACGAACGCCTGCGCGTTGGCGGCGTTGTCGGCGACCATCGTCGCGCCGGGAGGGACGGTGAAGTGGTCGAAATGCCACTGCATCCACGGCCCCGAGTCTATGAAGTCGCAGCTCGAGTCGACCGAGACGAACCCGATCTCCGGATGTGGCGACCGGTCGACGACCCCACCCAGCACGCGGCTGAGCACCTGCCCGCCGAAGCAGACCCCGAGGACCGGGGTGCCTGCGGCGAGCGTCTCGGCGACGTAGGCCCGTTCCGGCGCCAGCCACGGCAGGGTGTCGTCGTCGGCGGCATGCGCGGACCCCAGCACGGTCACGAAATCGACTGTCTCCGGACGCGGGAGGTCGTCGGACGGGTGCGCGACGACGACCTCGAAACCGCGGGCCCGGGCGGCGACAGCCAGGCTGCCCGCCTCCGCACGCCCGCGCGACCGATCGTCCTCGTGCGCGAGGAACAGGGCCGTCGTCACGACGCGGGTGCGATGGCCGACCCGGCGGCCGACAGCCACGCGTCGGCCAGCTCCTGGACGTCGATCCCCAACGCGACGCTCAGGGCCACGACCGAGCCGAACGCCGGGGTGAACAACCTCCCCGACTCGATCTTGCGCAGCGTCTCCGCGGACATCGATGCCGCACGGGCGATCTCGTCGAGGGGACGGTCGCCGCGGGCCGCACGCAGGTGTGCGCCGAGTCGTCGGCCGGCGGCGATCTGTTCGGGCGTGAGAGGTGTGCGGACCATCGGCCCAGATTAGCCGAATCCGAGCCGTTCTGGTATTTCTATACCGGTATAAAAATACCGGCACAGCGCAGGCTGGATCACGAGCGGAGTGGACACGGACATGATCGAACTGAAATCGCCGTCGGAGGTCGACGCCATGGCGGTCGCCGGGACGTTCGTGGCGCAGGCCATCGACGCGGTGATCACCGCGGCCGAGGTCGGTGTCGACCTGCGTGACCTCGAATTGATCGTGCGCGGCATGATCGCCGACCGCGGTGCGGAGTCCTGCTACTGGGACTATTCCCCGGACTTCGGACGCGGTCCGTTCCGCAACACCGTCTGTCTCTCGGTCAACGACGCCGTGCTGCACGGACTGCCGCACGCCTACGAGCTGCGCGACGGTGACCTGCTCAGCGTGGACCTCGCGGTGTCCGTCGACGGGTGGGTCGCCGACTCGGCCCGCAGCGTCGTGGTCGGAACCGCGCGCGAGGAGGACCTCGCGATGATCGAGGCCACGCGAATGGCCCTCGAGGCGGGCATCGCCACCGCGCGTCCGGGCAACCGGCTCGGCGACGTGTCGGCGGCGATGGGAGCCGAACTCCGCGCACGCGGATATCGCGTCAACGACGAGTTCGGTGGACACGGGATCGGCCGCACGATGCACGAGTCGCCCTCGGTCCCCAACGACGGCCGACCTCGTCGTGGCATCCCGCTGAAACCGGGGATGACCCTGGCGCTGGAGCCCTGGGTCGTGGCCACCACCGATCGCGTGGTGTTCGACGACGACGGCTGGACGGTTCGCTCGGCCGACGGCTCGCGTGGCGCGCACACCGAACACACCATCGCCGTCACCGACGGCGACGCGCGGGTGCTGACCGCGCTGACCACCGCATCGGGTCGATAGCCTGGTCCGTGTGAACGTCGCGAGCATGCAGGCGGCCCTGCGCCGAGCGGCCACACGGGTCGCCGCGGTGGGCACCGATCTCGCGCCGCCACCGGTCACCGGCGGTGTCGAGGGGGTGGCGCGGTACTGGCGTGACCTCGACGAGACCGCGCGGGCGAGCATCGTCGCTGACCACCCGGAGTGGATCGGGGGAGTCGACGGCATCGCGGCCGTGGCGCGTGACGCGGCCAACCGCAACCGCATCCCGGCCGAGCGCGCCGTACTGCAGGCGCAACGGGATCGGCTCACCCGCAGGCTCGAGTCCTCCCGACTGCCGGCCTGGTGGCACCAGAGGATCCGGAAGCTGTTCTCCTCGGCCGACGAGAACGGCTGGTACGTCGATCAGAAGCTGCGCGACCTCGAGGTGATCGAGAAGCAGATAACCCACGAACACCTCTTCCTGCTCCTGCTCGACGTCCGCCGCGCCAAGCGTGGTCTGGCCGCGATCGCCATCGGCGATCCCGATGCGGCGACGCACATCTCGGTGACCACGCCGGGTCTGGGGTCGACGGTGAGCGGGTCCCTGGACGGGATGCGCAGGCAGGCCGAGGAGCTGACGAAGGTCTGTGTCGCGGAGCTGCGTCGCGCCGGCGACGGCCGCGACCGACAGGTCGTCGCGAACGTCGCCTGGCTCGGGTACGTGCCACCGAACCTCACCGGGCCGAATCGGTTGTCCCGACTCGTCGGGATCGGTGAGCTCGGCACGTCCCGCGTCGCGGTCCGGGCGGCGCCGCGGTTGAGCGAGTTCTACCGGGGGCTGCGCGCCGCGGCCGGGGTCGACACCCCGCACATCGCCGCCCCACACATCACCGCTCTCGGACACTCCTACGGATCCCTGGTGACCTCACTGGCGTTGGGGCGCAACGGCGGTGAGCTGGTCGACGACGTGGTCTTCTACGGCTCGCCTGGGCTGTCGCCGACGTGGTCGCCGCAGCGCTTCCGCCAGGCCTCCGACTACGGCCTCGCCGACGGCCACGTCTACGTGATGAAGGGCGCGCAGGACCGCATCGCCGAACTCGGCTACTTCGGCGGCGACCCCTACGACGACCGTTTCGTCGCACTGTCCGCCGCGGCCGGCACCAGCCCGGACGGTCGCCATCGCGAGGGTGCACCCCGGCACGCCGACTACCCGCGCACGTTCGGCACCGGCGCCGACGAGACGCTGCGGATGTCGGGCTACAACTTCGCCGTCGTCATCGTCGGCCTGCCCGAACTCGCGGTCCGTGCCTGAGATGGGCGGCACGCCGATCAGCATCGAGTGCGCCGACGGGTTCGTCCTCGGTGGGCACCGGTGGACACCCGAGCCTCCCGACGAGGGCCCGCTGCGGGTGGTGATCGTGACCGCTGCGACCGGCGTGCCGGCGACGTACTACCACCGCTACGCCGCGTTCCTCGAGGAGAACGGTTTCCACGCCATCACCTTCGACTACCGCGGCATCGGCGCGTCGCGACCGGAACATCTGCGCGACATGCGATGTCGGTGGCAGGACTGGGGGCGTCTCGACTTCGACGCCGTCGTCGCGCACGTGCGCTCGCAGTGGCCGGACGCCGAGATCGCGGTCGTGGGACACAGTGTCGGCGGCGTCGTCCCGCTGTGGGCGGCCCGCTCGGTCGAGATCACCCGGATGCTCACGGTCGGGGGTCAGTACAACTACTGGCGCGACTGGGCGCCGTCGGTCCGACGCCGCTTTTTCTGGCGGTGGAAGGTGGCGACCCCGACGCTCGCGGCGCTGTACGGATATCTCCCGGCCAAGCGACTGGGCTGGATGGAGGACGTACCCCGCGGTGTCGCGTTCGAATGCGCCCGGCGTCGTCGTCGGATGGAGGACAACTACCCCCGTCGCGAGCGACCCGGCGTGCGGGCCACGGCCGCCGCCATCGACGCATCGATCCTCGCGGTGGCCACAACAGACGACGACTACGGAACCGTCTCCGCCCTGCGCCGCCCCCTGGACTACCTTCCCGACGCACCGCGGATCCAGGTGATGATCCCGCCCGCCGCGTTGGGCCACGGCTCGATCGGTCACTTCGGGCTGTTCCACAGCCGGCACCGCGACGACTTCTGGCGGATGTCGCTGCGCTGGCTCGACGACGGCGAGAACCCTTGGCCGGATCTGGTGGTGTGGTCGAGTCCGTAGGGTCGAACGGGTGAGCACAGATCAGCCCGTGACCATCGTCGGAGCCGGTATGGCGGGGGCGGCGTGCGCGGCGGCGTTGGCCGACGCCGACGTGGCGGTCCGCGTCGTCGACCGCGGTCGTGCCCCGGGCGGTCGAATGGCCTCACCGGAACTCCACGATCGACGCGTGGACGTCGGAGCCGGTTACTTCACCGTTCGCGACGACGGTTTCGACGCCGTCGTGCGTCGCTGGCAGGGCGCCGGACTGGCGCGCGAGTGGACCGACACCTTCGGGGTCCTGGGCGCCGACGGTTCCTCCCGGACCTCGACCGGCCCGATGCGCTGGGCGACGCCCGGTGGTCTGCGATCACTCGTGCGCGACGTACTGGGCGACATCGACGTCACGACGCTCGACGTCGCCGACCTCTCCGACGGTGACGTGGTCATCGCGATGCCCGACCCGCAGGCCGCCCGCATCACCTCGGTCCCCGATCCCGTCGGGTACGAGGCGGTCATCGCGGTGGTGTGCGGATTCGACTCCCGTACAACCACCTTGGCCGATCTGCCGTTCGTCGACGCGGCGTTCGTCAACGACCACCCCGACATCGCCTTCGTCGCCGACGACGGGGCTCGGCGCGGGGACGGCGCTCCGGTTCTCGTCGTCCACACGACGGGGGATCGTGCGACGCAGCACCTCGACGACCCCGATTCGGTCGTGCCGGTCGTGGTCGAGGCGGTCACCGGGATACTCGGCGTCGACGCGCCGATCTGGACGCACGCGCACCGATGGACCTTCGCCAAACCGTCGGATCAACACGATGTGAGCTGCCATCTGACGACGGTCGACGGCCGACTCGTGGGGTTCGCCGGCGACCAGTGGTGTCCGCAGGGGTCGCCGCGCGTCGAGAGTGCCTGGCGATCGGGTACCGACCTCGCGGCCGCGATCATCGCCGCCCGCAGCTGACTCAGCGCGGGATGAACAACCCCTCGAGGGTGGCCGTGTCCTCGGCCGAGACGCCGATCTGATCCCAGTCCGCCTCGACGGTCAGTACCGCGTAGGCGGAAGTCGGGAACTCGTCGATGTCGGAGTCCGGGTCGAGGGTGAGCGCGGTCGCGGGCATTCCCGGCTCGTGGCCGACGACGAGCACGGTCTGGGCGTCCTCGCCGACATGCGCGCGGATCGCCTCGAACACGTCGTCGGGCGTCCCGCCGTAGACGGCGTCGACGTAGGTCACCGAATCGGCATCGATCCCGGTGCGCTGCAGCGTCTGCCGGGTTCGGGTGGCGGTCGAGCAGATCACGGCGTCGACCTCGAGTCCGTCGCGGGCCATCCACTCGCCGGCCAGCTCGGCCTCCCGGATCCCCCGCTCGGCGAGTGGGCGTTCGTGGTCGGCCACGCCGTCGGGGTAGCCGGACTTGCCGTGCCGCATCAAGATCAAGGTGCCCGCCATGGGGCCGATCATGCCAGTCGAGCGGACTGCCCCGTCGGCGCCCGGCCCGCGGCCGCGTCACGATCGGCGCTGCGCAGGATCCGCGCGGTGTGTCGCCATGCCGACGCCTCCTGCGCGCAGTGCAGTGCGTGCTCCTCGTCGCCCCGCGCGTACGCGCTCTCGGCCTCCTCGCGCAGCTCGATCTCCTCGTCGACGCAGAACTCGACGAGCTGCGCGCGGGCCCGGGCATCGGCATGCGCGCGATCGATGTCGGCCCGGGTCAGCGTCAGCAGCTGCTCCAACTCGCGCGTGAGCGCAGACGATCGACCGGACATGTCCTTCACGGTAGGCGCGGGCACCGACACCGCGTGGGAACCGCACCCGGGGTGTCGGCAATCGACAGACCGCTTAACCAAGCAAGTGCTAGGTTGCGGCCATGTCACACCGAGCCTCGTCGCGTTCGTTCCTGCTCAGAGCGGTTGCGCTCGCCGCGGCCGTGGTCGCCGGCGTCGCCTTCGCCCCGTCGGCCCACGCCGCGCCACTGCCGGTCTCGTACAGCTTCTTCTCCGGTATCGGTCCCGCCCTCGCGCATCCCTACGGCTCCCTGGCCGGATCCAACGACTATCGGTGCCGCCCGAGTGCCGACCACCCGAACCCGGTGGTGCTGACGCACGGGACCGGCGGGTCGGCGCAGACCAACTGGGGTACCTACGTGCCGCTGCTGAAGAACAACGGGTACTGCGTGTTCGCGCTCACCTACGGGGCGCTGCCGGGTGCGCCGGCGCCGTTCAACCAGATCGGCGGCATGGGACGGATCGAGACGAGCGCCGCGCAACTGAAGACCTTCGTCGCCGGGGTTCTCCGCGCGACCGGGGCGAGCAGAGTGGACATCGTCGGCCACTCGCAGGGCACGCTGATGCCCGCCTACTACGCGCGGCGACTCGACGGCGCGCGGACGATCGACAAGTACGTCTCGATCGCGCCCCTGTGGGAGGGCTCGGGGGGCAGGGCGGTCGCGTCGTTCACCCCCACGCTGCGTCGCCTCGGCATCACCGAGACCGGTTTGCCCTTGTGCAGTGCCTGCGGACAGATGCAGACCGGGTCCGACCTGCTGGCCGCGGTGAACGCGGGCGGCAGCCCGTATGTGCCCGGGATCACCTACACCAACATCTCGACCACCGGTGACGAGTTCGTGGTGCCGTACACGTCGGGTCAGGTGCCCGGCCGACCCGGCGACAACGTGACCAATGTCGTTGTCCAACGTGGTTGTTCGCAGGACCACTCCGATCACCTGTCCATCGCGGCGTCGCGCCGGGCCGCGGTGTTCGTGCTCAACGCGCTGGACCCGGCACGTCCCCGCCCGGTGCCCTGTCTGCCGGTGCTGCCCATCGTCGGGTGAGGGTCGGTGTGGGTTCGTTAAGACTTTGCACACGCGTGCCCGTGAGCAGCGCCGGACGGCGGTAGGACAAGTACTCTCGGCTCGGTGCACCTGTTCCTGCCCGCGAGCCTCGCACTCGTCTCGGCGCTCTTCGTAGCGGTCGGGACGCTGGTGCGTCAGCGTTCGTCGACGGCGACCGGTGGCATCACCCGGCGCTGGTGGTACGGCGTGGCGCTCGCCGCGATCGGCTTCGCCCTGCAGGCCGTCGCCCTCGGCATGGGGACCCTGCTGCTGGTGCAGCCGCTGATCGTCTTGTCGGTGCTGTTCGCCCTGCCGCTCGAGGCCTACCTCGACCATCGGCGCCTCAACTTCCAGGAGTGGAAGTGGGGCATCGTCCTCACCCTCTGCATCGCCGCGTTCGTGCTGATCACCATGCCGCAGCCGGGCAAGCACCAGGTCGAACCGGCGGTGTTGGCCGGGACGATCGTGGTGGTCGTCGTCGTGCTCGTCGGCCTGGTCGTGTTCGCGCGGCGGGTGTCGTCGCACTATCGCGCCCTGCTGTTCGGGTCGGCGTCCGGCCTGCTCACCGGTGTGCAGTCGTTCCTGCTCAAGGGCGTGGTCACCCAGATCGGTGACAAGATCTACGAACCCCTGCTGCACCCGGAGCTGTATCTGATCCTGTGCGTCGCCGCGGCGTCGGTCTACGCGCAGCAGCTGGCGTTCGCCGCCCACGATCTGCAGACGTCGTTCCCCGCGATGACGGTGATGGAACCGGCGGTGGCGATGGCCCTCGGTGTCCTGCTGCTCGGTGAGCGGGCCCAGGTCGACTGGTTCGAGGGCATCGTGGTCGCCGCCGTTCTCGTGCAGATGTTCTACGCCGTGCTCGTGCTCGCCCAACACGCCGCCGCCCGGGAGACGGAGTTCGACAAACCGCCCGAGCTCGTCGGCGCCACCACTGCCTCTGTCCACTCCAAGCGCGATCACGCGCACTAGCCTGGAACCCGTGCACACCTGGCTCCCGGCGTTGCTCGCGATGTTCGCTGCCGCGTTCATCGCCGGTGGAACCGTTCTCCGACAGCGTGAATCGTGCTCCGGCGGTGGGATCACCGTCGGTTGGTGCGTCGGCGCCGCGGTCGCGCTGTGCGGATTCGGGCTGCAGGCCGCCGCGTTGGGCCTCGGATCGATCCTGCTGGTGCAGCCGCTCGTGGTGCTCGCCGTGTTGTTCGCGCTCCCGCTCGAGGCGTGGCTCGACCACCGGCATCCGAGTCGCGTCGAGTGGGCGTGGGGTGGGGTGTTGGTTGCCTGCGTCGCGATCTTCCTGCTCGTCGCCGACCCGCACGAGGTCGAGCGCAAGGCCGATCACGTGTTGATCGCCGGCACCATCGTCGTGCTCATCACGCTGGTGGCGATCCTGATCGTCGCGGCCGAGAGGTCCAGCCCGCACTATCAGGCGTTGCTCTACGGTCTGGTCGCCGGAACGCTCTTCGGCATCAGCGCCCTGCTGGTCAAGGCCGTGATCTACCAGGCGATCAACGACCCGATCAACATGACGACGCGGCCCGAGGTCTACCTGTTCGTCGTGGTCGCGGTGGGCGGCGTCGTGGCACAGCAACGTGGTTTCGTCGCCGGCGACCTGCAGACGTCGTTCCCCGCGATGACGGTGATGGAGCCGGCGGTGTCGATGGCGCTTGGCGTCGCGTTGCTGGGGGAGTCGGTCGCGGTCGGTTGGTGGCAGACCGCGGTCATGGCCATCGCCCTCCTGGTGATGGTTCGCGCGGTGATCACGCTGGCGCGGATGTCGGCCGTGCGTGGTGATCAGCGACCCGAGGTCAAACCGGGCGTGACACAGAGCGCCATCGGTAGCACTGTGGACCGATGACCACAGACACATACGACGTCATCGTCATCGGCGGCGGACCCGCCGGCGAGGTGGCGGCCCAGTTCGCCATCGCCGGATCGGATCGCACCGCCGCCATCATCGAGGCCGAGCTCCTCGGCGGTGAGTGCTCCTACTGGGCGTGTATGCCCAGCAAGGCCCTGCTGCGTCCGATCGAGATCGCCGCCACGGCGCGCAACCTCGACGGCGTGGACGTCGCGGACGGGATCGACACCGCCAAGCTGCTCGCCCGACGCGACACCTGGACGTCCGACTACTCCGATGCGGGACAACGCACCTGGGCCGAAGGCATCGACATCGACGTCATCAGCGGCCGCGGCCGGCTCGACGGGGACAAGACCGTGGTGGTCACGAACGACGGCACCGAGCGCACCGTGACCGCGCGTCTGGCCGTCATCCTCGGGACCGGCAGCACCGCCACGGTGCCGGGCCCGTACACCGACCTCGCGCCGTGGACCTCACGAGACGCGACCGGGATCCGCGAGGTCCCGGAGTCGATCATCGTCGTCGGTGGCGGTGTGGTCGCGTGTGAGGCGGCGACGTGGCTGGCCGCGCTGGGGTCGAAGGTCACCATGGCGGTGCGCGGAAAGGTCCTCGGGACCCTGGACGATTTCGTGGGCGAGGCCGTCGTCGAAGGGCTGAAGAAGGCAGGCGTGGACGTGCGGACCGGGGTGTCGATCACCGCCCCGACCCGCGAGAACGCCGATGATGCCGGGATCGGTGTCTCCCACGGCGGACCGGTCACCGTCACCGTCGACGGCGAACCGTTGACCGCCGCGGAGATCCTCGTCGCCGCGGGCCGCAAGCCCGCCGTCGACGGCCTCGGCCTCGACACCGTCGGCATCGACGACCCGTCGACGTTGTCGGCGCCGGACCCCGGCGGGCACGACTGGCTGTACGCGGTCGGCGACGTCTCGTTCGGCCCGATGCTCACCCACTGGGGCAAGTACCAGGCCAGGCTCGTCGGACAGCAGATCAGCGCGCGCGCCGAGGGCCGGACGCCGCCGCAGGCGCGCGACGACGTCCCGGTGCCGCAGGCCGTGTTCACCGACCCACAGGTCGGCAGTACCGGGCTCACGGCCAAGGAGGCCGACGAGAAGGGCTTGCGGACGACGGTGGTGAGCCAACCGATCACCGCCGCGTCGGGGATCGGGCTGCTGCGCGACGACGCGACCGGTACGGCGCAGTTGGTCATCGACGACGACACCCGGACGCTGCTCGGGGCGACGTTCGTCGGACCGGAGACCGGCGAGCTGATCCACGCCGCCACCATCGCCATCGTCGGGAAGGTGACCGTCGACGATCTCTGGCACGCCGTCCCGTCGTATCCGACGGGCAGCGAGATCTGGCTTCGCCTGCTGGAGAAGTACTTCGGTTACTGACTCGGCGTGGGCCGGTGTCAGAACATGGTGCCGGGGTTGAGCAGGTGGTCGGGGTCGAGGGCGTCCTTGATGCGACGTGACACGTCCATCACGTCCTCGCCCACCTGATCGGGCAGCCACGCCTTCTTCAGCCGACCGACACCGTGTTCGCCGGTGATGGTGCCGCCGAGTCCGATGGCGAGGTCCATGACCTCACCGAACGCGAGGTCCGCCCGCGCGGCCTGCTCGGTGTCGGTGGGGTCGAACACGATCAGCGGGTGGGTGTTGCCGTCGCCCGCGTGCGCGATGACCGAGATCATCACGTCGCGCCGCTGTGCGATCGCCGCGATCCCGTCGACGAGAGCGGGCAGGCTGGGCAGCGGCACGCCGACGTCCTCGAGCAGCAGCGACCCCAGCTTCTCCACCGCAGGGATGGCCATGCGGCGTGCGACGGTGAAGGCCTCGCCCTCGGCGACGTCGTCTGTGGAGAACACCTCGGACGCCTCGTTGGCCTCGAAAGCGGCTGTGATGATGGCGATCTCGTCGGCGGCGGCCGCGCCCGGGGCGTCGCTCTGCGCGACCAGCATCGCGCCCGCGGTCCGGTCGAGACCCATCTTGAGGTGGTCCTCGACCGCGTTGATCGCGACGGCGTCCATGAACTCCAGCATCGCCGGACGGATCTGATCGGTGATCGCCAGGACCGCCTCGGTCGCATGGTGCACCGAGGCGAAGCTCGCGACCACCGTCGACGCCGGGGGTTGGGGCGGGAGCAGTCGCAGGGTCAGCTCGGTGATGATCCCCAGCGTGCCCTCGCTGCCGACGAACAACTTGGTCAACGACAGACCCGCGGAGTCCTTCAGACGCGGGCCGCCCAGCCTGATCGCCCGGCCGTCGGCGAGGACCACCTGCATGCCCAGGACGTAATCGGTGGTGACGCCGTACTTCACGCAACACAGGCCACCGGCGTTCGTCGCCGCGTTACCGCCGATGGAGCAGATCTCGAACGACGACGGGTCCGGCGGGTACCAGAGACCGTGTTGTTTCACAGCGGATTTCACCTCGGCGTTGAGCAGTCCGGGCTGGACCACGGCCACGCGCATCACCGGGTCGATCTCGATCTCGCGCATGCGTTCGGTGGAGATGGTGATGGCGCCGACGACACCACCCGACCCGCCGGACAGTCCGGTGCCCGCCCCGCGGGGGATGATCGGTACCCGGTTCGCTGCACACCACCGGACCGCCGCGACCACGTCGGCGGTGCTCCGTGCACGGACGACCGCCATCGGCAGACCCGCTTCGGGGTCGAGAGCACGGTCCTGCCGGTAACCCGCGATGATGTCCGGGTCGGTGACGACGGTGTCGGCGGGCAGGACCGCGATCAGTCCGTCGAGGGTGAGGGTGTCGGCCATCACACCAGGCTACGACGACGCGGCCCAGATGATCGCGACTGCGTCCACACCGCCTCTACACACCACGTAATCGCTCTCTGGACTGCATGTCATCACGTACGGCTGCCGGGTCACCGTGCTGAATGCGTTCACTTCGCGCCGAGCCGCCGGCGGACCCGAGTTGCCATAGGCAACGCGCACGGCCTCAGAGAATTCGCAGGAGGTCACCGCCGTGCCGGTTCCCGATTGGTTGTAGCCACCCGCGTTGGCAGAGAGGCGAGGACAAGGAGTTGCGCCTGGTGGCGGTGATGTTCGCACCCCTGGGGCGGCGCCGGCCGCCGCAGGTGGAGCCGCAGCTGCCGTCGATGTGACGGTTTCCGCCGCGCCGACTGTTCGGCTGATGGGTTGGTATCCCTCTTCCCCGGCGAACTGCAAGAGCAGTACGAATCCGAGCCCGAGCCCCAGAAGCGCACCCAGCCATCCGTATCCGATTCCTAGAGCTGCTGCCGCGAGAGGCCGGCCCCGCTGCCCGGTCGCCGCGACCTGGTTCCGTGCCACATGTGCGAACGGGATCGAGACCGGACCCGTGAGTACGGCAAGGACCATGGCAACGACCGCGGTCGTGTTCGGGGGAGTCGCAGGTTCGCGTGAACCCGGATGAATCGGGAGCCCATCCTGCGGACCTGCGAACTGTCCGTGGGGGTATCCCAGACCCGGGAGAGGCCCAGTCGGTGGTGACGAACTGTATGCCTGCGTGTTGATCTGCTCGGTCGGCAGTGGTGAGGAAGTAGCGTCGGGTCGTTGCGGTTGTGCTTTCACCAATGAAACCGGCACCGAATCTTCGAGGCCACCGCGTTCGGGGTCCGTCATGCACTCATCCGTTCACCGAGAACTGTTCAGTCGCGCCGTCTTGCCCATCGACCAGGGCTCCGGACTGATCACGTACCAGTGCGCCTCCGACAAATATCTTCATTTGATACGGGCTGGCTGCGGTGTCATAGGAATTGAAGTCCCGAATGAACGCGGTATAGCGGCCCGCCGGGGCCTGCGTGTCCCAGTAGATGTTCTCTATGTGTTGAGCCGTGAATCCCTGTTGCGGGATCGTGTCCAGATCGAGCTGACCGCCGCTGGGCGCGACTTTCCGCTCGAAGTAGATCTCAAACCCCTGCGGATCGATGACATGCACGTCGAGGTCCGCGTCAGTGCTCCAGATCAATGACACCTGTACCCGGCCTGCACGGCCGATTCCGATGCCCCGCTCGACCAGTGAACCGGTGGCGATGTCCACCATCCTGATGGTGTCGAACCGCTGTCCGGGGTTCACCCGGGTGACCGATGAGTCGTCGTAACCGTCCCATGGGCGTCGTGCACCCGCGGGATCGGCGAGGCGGGGTTCGGCCTCGGTCAACGGATTCCCGCACGCACATCGAACTCGGGGAACACCTTGCTGATCTACGAGCACGGCGGTGCCCGCCTGAAGAACAGACTGGAACGGGTTGGCGCTGCCGTTGCGGTAACCGTGGTTGGTCACCCAGGTGTCGTTCAAGAGGATGACCGAGGTCAGACCGGTCAGATAGCTTTCGAGGTTCGCTTCGGAAACCCCCACCGCCGCGAGCCAGGCGGATCGCTTGGCCGGATCGTTCTGCAGGAAAGCGAGTACGCCATCTGCGTTGCATGTCGAGTTGTCCAATGATCCGCCGTACAACCCGCGGCCGCTGCCGTCGACTGCGCCGCGGACCAGTGGCTGCGGCGTCGTTGCGCGCAGACGCGCGAGCACCTCTGATGATGGCGGTGCGGCGGAGGCGAAGTTCGCCCCGAATGCTTCCGGGCCGGGGGTTACTGCGGTGAGCATTGTCGGCGACGGTCCGGGGGATCGGTACCAGCCCAGCGGAATTCCTGCGCCGGCAACGAGGACCCCGATCGCGAGACCGACAGCCAGGGCAGAGACGATCACGGGAGCTGCCGACCTTCGTCGGGGTGGTTCCGGCGGTGGCGCAGAGAAGTCGGGAGCCGCGAAAGACATGCTCATGACGCTAATCTCGGCTGCGTGGCGCCACCATCGGCCGTTTGAACCACGGGTTCGTCATTGCTCGCACGTCGCCTGTGGCAATTGTGCTTGGTGCGTCGCGACCCAGGTCGCCAAGGCCTCGATCGCATTAACACCGGAGGCGAACGTCCCGTCCTTCGGCGCGGCGACCAGGGCCACGCCGGTCGTTCCTCGGACGCCCTTCACGATGCCGAATTGTCGAACCAGGTAAGAGCCGTTGGTGTCCGGCCCCCACCCGCCTTTCGAGGCACTCTGATCGAGCGACGCGAGGCCCCACTTTTGTGACGCTGTGATCGATCGCATTGCAGCTACAACAGGACTCGCGTCCGGGAGGCAAGGGAGGCGCCAAGCGAAGCGCGCCTGGTCACGCAACGACCATCTGGTCTGTCCGAACGGGGTGAAGCCCGCCCGCACGCGCCCCGATTGCACGATGGTGTCGTAGTCGCCGGTCTCGGCCAGTACCGCCTGAACTTGTCTTGCGGCAGACTTGGCGGAGCCCAGCGACGCCCAGAGGTCCTCGGCTGATGCGTTGTCGGAGTTGCTGATTGCGGCTTCGACGGTTGGGGTCAGATCGGTACCGTCCACGCCACCGTGACGTATCGCGGCGATCGCCAACGGAGCCTTGATCGTGGACCACGCGGGCCCGGGAACTGCTGAACCGAAGGTTCGGCTGCGCTCACCTGCGACGACCACGATTCCCACCTGGGCAGGAATCGTGCGAACGAGGTCGGCGAAACCCGTGGTCAACGGATCGAGCCGGGGACTCGGTCGGGTTGGTGGCGACGCGGTGGGAGAAACGCTAACGAACGGGGTCGGCGGGGCGAGGGGCTCATCCCCACCGGGCGTGGGCGTGGTCGAACAGCTCACTAGGAGGATGCAGAACGCCACGGTCCCAGCCGACCGCGACAGGTACTTCTGGAAAGGCATCCGGTCTCCACGTCGGTTCGGCACGGTGAGCTGAACCTAGCTGTTGGACCCGCGCGAACGATGTCGTCCCAATGGCTGACAGGGTCGCCGCACTCCTGCGATACGACCGCTGCGGAAAAATGGGATGACACGGTCACGGAGAGGCCTACGATGAGCCCATGTCCCATGAACCCGACGCAGGAGAGTCCGATCAGCGCAAGGCGTTCCGAGAGGCGTTGGAGCGCAAGAAGAAAGCGAACCATCTGAGCGAGGAGCACCTCGACGCCGGCTCGAAGGCCGCCGGGTCCCGCGGCAACAAGTCCCACCAGCAGCAGTTCCGCCGCAAGAGCGTCTAGCGGTTCTCACGCACGCTGCGTCAGATCCTCCTCGCGGAACTCGGTGTCGGTGACCGGCGCGTTGCGCAGTTCCACCCGCCGGATCTTGCCGCTGATGGTCTTGGGCAGTTCCGCGAACGCGATCCGGCGTACGCGCTTGTAGCCGGCCAGGTGCGTCCGGCTGTGTTCGAAGATCGCGCGGGCGGTCTCCGGTGACGCATCCCAGCCCGGTGCCAGCACGATGTAGGCCTTCGGGACCGACAGGCGCAGCTCGTCGGGGGCCGGGACCACCGCGGCCTCGACCACCGCATCATGTTCCAGTAGAACCGATTCCAACTCGAACGGGCTGATTCGGTAGTCGCTGGACTTGAACACGTCGTCGGTGCGGCCGACGTAGGTGATGTAGCCGTCCTCGTCACGGCTGCCGACGTCGCCGGAGTGGTAGTAGCCGCCCGCCATCGCCGTGGCGGTCTTCTCGGCGTCCCCGTGATACCCGGTCATGAGGCCCAGGGGGCGGTGCGCGAGGTCGATGCAGATCTCCCCCTCGGTGACACCCGCCTCGCCGGTGGCCGGGTCGACCAGCTCGATGACGTAGCCCGGACACGGTCGGCCCATCGACCCGGACTTCAGTGGCTGACCGGGGGAGTTCGCGATCTGCACGGTGGTCTCGGTCTGACCGAAGCCGTCCCGGATGGTCACACCCCACTGTGCCCGTACCCGCTCGATCACCTCGGGGTTCAACGGCTCGCCGGCGCCGACGGCCACCCGCGGCGGGGTGGTCAAGAGCCCGAGGTCACTCTGGATGAGCATGCGCCACACGGTCGGCGGGGCGCAGAAGCTCGTCACGCCGCACCGCTGCATCTGCGCCATCAACGCCGCGGCGTCGAACCGGGTGTAGTTGTAGATGAACACGCACGCCTGCGCATTCCACGGTGCGAACACGTTCGACCACGCGTGCTTGGCCCACCCCGGCGACGAGACGTTGAGGTGGATGTCGCCGGGACGCAGGCCGATCCAGTACATCGTCGACAGATGGCCCACCGGGTACGACGCGTGCGTGTGCTCGACCAGCTTCGGCTTCGAGGTGGTGCCGGAGGTGAAGTAGAGCAGCAGGGTGTCGTCGGCGCGTGTCGGGTGCGTTGCGGCGAAGTCCGTCTCGGCCGCATGCGAATCGGCGTAGTCGGTCCATCCCGACACCGGTTCGCCGACGGCGATGCGGGTGTGGTCGGCACCCACCGCGTCGAACGACGCAGCCAACTCGCTCCGCGCGATCACGTGGGAGACGCCACCGCGATCGATGCGATCGGCGATGTCGGCCTCGGCCAGCAGGGTGGTCGCCGGGATGACCACCGCGCCCAGCTTCATCGCCGCGAGCATCACCTCCCACAACTCGACCTGGTTGGCCAGCATGAGCAGGATCCGGTCCCCGGGCGCGATACCGGTGTCACGCAGCCACCCGGCGACCTGGTCGGACCGCGCGCTCATCGCGGCGTAGCTGACCTGCGTCTCGCTGCCGTCCTCCTCGACGATCCACAGCGCCGGGGCGTTGTTCCCGGCCGCCACCACGTCGAACCAGTCCCGAGCCCAGTTCCACTCGTCGAGATCGGGCCATGTGAACTGTGCGACGGCGGCGTCGTAGTCGTCGGAATGGGTCAACAACAGGTCCCGTGCGGCTCGGAACTGTGCGGTCGCCGTGTCTGCGCCGGTCATCGGATCCTCTTCGTGGTGGTCATCGGTGAATGCGGAAGCTAGGATATGCAACTATAGCGTGACGGCCACCACTAATCGTCGAGTTTGGGGTACACCATGACCACAGAGATTCCGCACTTCGTCGACGGCCTGCGCCGTCCCGGGACGTCCGGCCGCAGCGCCGACGTGATGAACCCGTCCACCGGTGAGGTGCAGGCGACGGTGCCGTTGGCGTCGGTCGACGAGGTGAACGACGTGGTCGCGTCGTCGGTCGCGGCGCAGCAGATCTGGGGTGCCTGGAACCCGCAGCGACGTGCGCGGGTGATGATGCGCTTCGTCGATCTGGTGAACCAGAACGCCGACGAGCTGGCCGAGCTGCTGTCGATCGAGCACGGCAAGACCGTGGCCGACGCCCGCGGTGACATCCAGCGTGGTGTCGAGGTCATCGAGTTCGCCATCGGTATCCCGCACCTGCTCAAGGGCGAGTTCACCGAGGGAGCGGGCACCGGGATCGACGTGCACTCGGTGCGCCAGCCGCTGGGCGTGGTCGCGGGGATCACCCCCTTCAACTTCCCGGCGATGATCCCGCTGTGGAAGGCGGGCCCGGCGCTCGCCTGTGGAAACGCCTTCATTCTCAAGCCGAGCGAGCGCGATCCGTCGGTGCCGCTGCGTCTGGCCGAGTTGTTCCTCGAGGCCGGGCTGCCCGCCGGGGTGTTCCAGGTGGTGCAGGGTGACAAGGTCGCCGTCGACGCGCTCCTCGAGCACCCGGATGTGCAGGCGCTGGGCTTCGTCGGCTCGTCGGACATCGCGCAGTACATCTACGCCACCGCCGCCGCGCACGGGAAGCGTTCGCAGTGCTTCGGTGGTGCGAAGAACCACATGATCATCCTCCCCGACGCCGATCTCGACCAGGCCGTCGACGCGTTGATCGGGGCGGGCTACGGCAGCGCCGGCGAGCGGTGCATGGCCATCAGTGTCGCGGTGCCCGTCGGAGAGCAGACCGCACAGCGGTTGCGCGACAGGCTGATCGACCGCGTCAACGCTCTGCGGGTCGGACACAGTCTGGATCCGAAGGCAGACTACGGCCCGCTGGTGAGTGCCGCGGCGCTCGAGCGGGTGCGTGACTACATCGGCCAGGGTGTCGATTCCGGTGCCGACCTCGTCATCGACGGACGTGACCGCGCGAGCGACGACCTCACGTTCGGCGACGCAGCGCTCGAGGGCGGCTACTTCATCGGCCCCTCCCTGTTCGATCACGTCACCCGGGACATGTCGATCTACACCGACGAGATCTTCGGTCCGGTCCTGTGCATCGTGCGGGCGAACGACTACGAAGAGGCCCTCGCGTTGGCGTCGGATCACCAGTACGGCAACGGCGTCGCGATCTTCACCCAGGACGGTGACGCGGCGCGGGACTTCTGCGCCCGCGTCCAGGTCGGGATGATCGGCGTCAACGTCCCGATCCCGGTTCCGGTGGCGTACCACACCTTCGGCGGCTGGAAGCGGTCCGGATTCGGCGACCTCAACCAGCACGGTCCCGCGGCGATCCAGTTCTACACCAAGGTCAAGACGATCACTACCCGCTGGCCGTCCGGGATCAAGGACGGCGCCGAGTTCTCCATCCCGACGATGCAGTGATGACTTGCAGATGACCATTCTCGATGAGCGGCTGACCGACGACGAGCGTGTCATCGTCGACACCGCGGCCGCGTTCGCGGCCAAACGGATAGCGCCGTTCGCCCTGGAATGGGATGAGGCCAAGCACTTCCCGGTCGACGAGCTGCGTGAGGCGGCCGGACTCGGGATGGGCGCCATCTACTGCGACGAGCAGTTCGGTGGCAGCGGGCTCTCCCGGGTCGACGGGGTCCGGATCTTCACCGCGTTGGCCGCGGCCGATCCGACGACGGCGGCGTTCCTGTCGATCCACAACATGGCGACCTGGATGGTCGACTGCTACGGCACCGACGAGCAACGGGCGCAGTGGGTTCCGCGGATGGCGTCGATGGAGTTGATCGCAAGCTACTGCCTCACCGAACCGGCGGCGGGGTCGGATGCCGCAGCGCTGAGCACGCGTGCCGTCGCCGACGGTGACGAGTACGTCCTCACCGGGGTGAAGCAGTTCATTTCCGGCGCAGGTACATCCGACGTCTACATCGTCATGGCGCGAACCGGTTCCGACGGTGCCGGCGGTATCTCGACGTTCATCGTCGAGAACGGCACGCCGGGGCTGTCGTTCGGGGCGCAGGAGCGCAAGATGGGGTGGCATGCCCAGCCCACCGCGCAGGTGATCTTCGACGGTGTGCGGGTGCCCGCCGCGAACCTCGTGGGCGGACCCGATGCCGTGGGCACCGGATTCCGCATCGCGATGAACGGCCTCAACGGCGGTCGACTGAACATCGCGGCGTGTTCGCTGGGTGGTGCGCAGGAGGCGCTCGACCGTTCGCTGCGCTATCTCGACGAGCGGGAGGCGTTCGGCGGCAAGCTGATCGACGAGCCCACCATCCGGTTCGCGCTCGCCGACATGGCGACCGATCTGGAGGCGTCCCGCGGTCTGCTGTTACGGGCCGCGGCCGCTCTCGACACCGACGATCCGGACAAGGTGACGTTGTGCGCGATGGCGAAGCGCTTCGTCACCGACCACTGCCACGCGATCGCCGACCAGGCGTTGCAGCTGCACGGCGGCTACGGGTATCTGCACGACTACGGGCTGGAGAAGATCGTGCGCGACCTGCGGGTGAACCGGATCCTGGAGGGCACCAACGAGATCATGCGTGTGGTCGTGGGCCGCGCGTTGGCGAAAGGCGTGAGATGACAACGATCGGGTTCCTCGGACTGGGCAACATGGGCGGCCCGATGGCGGCCAACCTCGTCGCCGCCGGCCACACAGTCGCCGGATACGACCCCGTCCCCGCCGCCGCAGACGCTGCCGCTGCGACCGGAGTGCTCGTCGCCGAGACGGCGATTCAGGCCGTCGAGCGCGCCGAGGTAGTGATCACGATGCTGCCCAGCGGCGCGCTGGTCCGCGCGGCGTACGCGGAGATCCTCCCCGTCGCCCAGGACGGTGCGGTCTTCATCGACAGCTCCACCATCTCCGTGGACGACGCACGGGACATGAACGCCCTGGCCGCGAAGTTCGGGTTCGCGCAGGTCGACGCGCCGGTATCGGGTGGCGTCAAGGGGGCGACCGCGGGAACCCTGGCGTTCATGGTCGGCGGCGTCGACGACGCGTTCGCCGCGGTGCGGCCGGCGTTGGAACCGATGGCGGGCAAGGTCATCCACTGCGGTGGGCCGGGGAGCGGGCAGGCGGCCAAGGTCTGCAACAACATGGTGCTCGCCGTGCAGCAGATCGCGATCGGCGAGGCGTTCGTCCTGGCCGAGAAGCTGGGTCTGTCGGCGCAGTCGCTGTTCGACGTCATCACCGGCGCGACCGGGAACTGCTGGGCGGTCAGCACCAACTGCCCGGTCCCCGGCCCGCTGCCGACGTCGCCGGCGAACAACGACTTCACGCCGGGGTTCGCCACCGCGTTGATGAACAAGGACCTCGGCCTGGCCATGGCCGCGGTCGAATCCACCGGCGCCATCGCCCCTCTGGGCTCGCACGCGGCTGAGTTGTACCGCGCCTTCGCCGCCGACAACGGGGCCAAGGACTTCAGCGCGATCATCGAGACCCTGCGCTAGAACCGCGGTCCCGTCAGAAATCTCCGGCGTTGCGGCGCAGCGTCTCGATTGTCTCCACGAGGGCACGGGCCTGCTCCGGTGGGATGCCGATGTCGGCGAACACGGCGCGGTTGAGGGTGACGGTCGCCTCCTGGACCGTCGACCGGCCGATCGAGGTGATCTCGACCAGCGTCGTGCGCCCGTCGGTCGGGTGGGGCACGCGGGTGACGAGGCCGGCGGACTCCAGGCGTCGGATCGCGTGCGTGACGCTCGTGACGTGCACCTGCAGACGAACGCTCGCCTTGGTGATCGGGAGCGACCCGGTGCGGCTGAACGCCAGCAGTCGGAGTAGCTCGAACCGCGAGAAGCTCAGGTCGAAGGGGCGTAGTGCCGCCTCGACGCGGGCCAGCAGGATCTGGTGTGCGCGCATCACCGAGGTGACCGCGACCATCCCGTCGGCCACCTCGCCCCAGCCCGCGTCCTCCCAGTTGTCGCGCGCCTTCGCGATCGGGTCGAACCCGGGGCTCTCGGACGGCATCTCTCTATTGTCACCGACTCGGGTTTGTGGATCATCACAACCCGGCGAAGTCGGACGCTTCGGTCAGTACCGCCTCGAGCATTGCGGGGGTCAATCGACCGGTGAAGGTGTTCTGCTGGCTCACGTGATAGCAGCCGAACAGCCGTATCGGCGGTGCGTCGATGTCGCTGTGGTCGCTCATGGGGAGGTCGACGTGCACGCCGTGACCGAACTTCGGTCGGGGCCGGGGGATCGCGCGGCCGTGCGTCTCCAGTGCGTTGAGCGCGGCCTGCCACCCGAATCCGCCGAGGGACATCACCGCCGTGACGGTCGGTGCGAGGAGGATGAGTTCGCGCTGTAGCCAGTGCGAGCACTCGTCGCGTTCGGCCGGTGTCGGTTTGTTCTCCGGGGGAGCGCAGTGCACCGGTGCGGTGATGCGGGTGCCGCGCAGTTCGAGACCGTCGTCGGCGGAGACCGACGTGGGTTGATTGGCGAGTCCGACGGCGTGCAGCGCCGCGAAGAGGACGTCGCCGCTGCGGTCACCGGTGAACATCCGCCCGGTGCGGTTGGCGCCGTGCGCAGCCGGCGCCAGGCCGATGATGAGCAGCGACGCATCGGCGGGACCGATACCTGGAACGGGACGCCCCCAGTAGGTCTCGTCGGCGTAGGCGCGACGCTTCTCGCGGGCGACCTTCTCCCGCCACTCGACCAGCCTCGGACAAGCCCGGCACTCGCAGATCGCTGCGTCGAGGGTCGCGAGGTCAGGGGCGGGCGTCACGATTCGACGCTACGCCCGGACCTCAGAACGGTGGCGGCTGATTCGCCCAGGCCTCGTGCGCCTCGCGTTCGGCGAGGATGCGTTCGCGTTGCCGCTCGTCTGCGGTCGTGGGCGGGCGGGCCCGTCGTGACGGCAGGCGTAGCGACGGGAACAGGTCGGCGCCGCTGAACGCGTTGCCGAGGAACCGGTGTCCGGTTGGCGACTCGAACACGATCTCGCCGAACTCGCCCTGGAAGTCACGCCAGCCGGTGAAGGTCTTGATCCGATGGTGAAACCGACACAGGGGTTTCAGGTTCTCGCCGACCGTCGCGCCACCGGCCCGGGGGTGGCGCCGGTCGAAACGATTCGTGTGGTCGAGGTCGCCCCGCCACGCCGGCGCGGTGCACCCCGGGAAATCGCAGCACAGGCCACGGGCGCGGCAGAGGGCGTCGAGCGACGACCCCGGTCGGTATCGATGCTCGCCGACCGAGGGATCAGCGGGGTTGATCATGCTGATCTTCGCCGCTGCCAGCAGACGACGGATGGCGTCGGCATCGAGAACGCCGTGGCCGTCTAGGTATCCCGGCTGCTCGTCGAGACCCACGAGCGTCGACAGATTCACCACGACATGGACGTTCACGACCGACGACGCGGACGCGTGCCCGGCAGGTGCGGCGGCGTCCTCCGTGGCGGCGGCGGCCGGCGCTTCGAGCGATTTCTCGGCGGGCTTGGTGCACTGCGGGCAGCGGCACGGCAGGATCGCGTCGGGACCCAGCCCGGTTGCTGCGAGAACAACCTGGGCATCGGCGCGTCGCTGACTCATGGTCCGCGGGTCGGCGCTGCAGACCGACCGAGCCATGTCGGTCAGTCGGGCGTTGACGATCGCGGCGTCGGCGGCGGCCAGCGAGCCGGACACCCGCGACATACCGGGATTGAACCGATCCGGCCTGATGTCCATCGAACGGTCCTGCTCGGCGCGCTCGCGGCGCCGGCGCAACGCCTCCGGGTCGATCTGGCTGATCAGGAAATCCACGAGGGCGCGCAGTCGCGCTCGAGACATCGGCGGGCGTGCCGACAGCTCGGCGGCGAGTCGACGGTCGAGTTGGTCGCACTGGGCATCATCGAAGAGTCCCGCGGTGCCATCGAGGATGAGGCGGAGGTCGCTCATGCTGATCCGCCCGGTCCCCAGCACCTGCCCGGTGAACGGCATCCGGGAGTGCATCCGCAGCGCCGTCTGCACTGTGGCGCGCGCCGTCCCGACCGGCACGTTCGTGACCGCGCCGATCTCCGCGATGGTCTGCTCGGTCCCGTTGGGGGTCAACTGCGTCGCGGGATCGTCGGCGAACCGCTCGGCCATGTCCTCGACCCAGTCGTCGGTGCGCACGTCGTGAAGCCGATTGACCAGGTGCATCATCCGGTACTGCGCGGCGGCGATGGTGGACGCGCAGTGGGCGATGAGTTCGATGACCTCATCCGCCGGGCGCGAGACGTCGACGGCGATCGCCGCATCCAGATCCAGCAGTCCTGCGCTCACGGTCACCTCCGTCGCTCGTCTCACCTGTACGAAGTGTTAGACGCAGTGTCGTCAAGGACGGTTCCGTCTCGGCCACAGCAATTTCGGCGTGTGGCCGGTGACCTCCGGTCGTCAGGGTGGGTGGCCTTGGGTGGCCTCCACATTCGACGCCCACGTCACGATCTCAGGATCCGCCAGGGATGTCGTCACGAAGTCCCCGCCCAGGGTCTTGCCCGGCTGCGACGGCACAGTGATCAGAAATGCGCCTGATGCTTTCGCGGCAGCAACGCCGGTGGCTGAGTCCTCGAGTGCAACACCACCAGTCGGATCGGCGCCCAGCGTGGCGAACGCCACGAGATAGAGCTCCGGGTGCGGCTTGGGGTGATCGACCTCGTCGGCGGTGACCGAGGTCTCGAAGTACCGATCGAAACCCGACGACCCCAACGCTGCCGTGAGCATCGCGCGGGGGCTGTTGGTTGCCACTGCGATCGGGACGCGGCCACCCAGGGCGTCGAGCAGATCACGGGCTCCGGGCATGGGATCCACGCCGCGGGCGAGCTCCGACTCGACGCGAGCGAGGAGGTCGGCTGCCAGTTTCGCGCCGTCGTCGGGCCGACCGAAATAGCGGGCCATGTTTTCGCACGCCGCCGGCACCGAGCGCCCGATGAGCAGATCCTTCTCGGTGGGTCCGAATCCGAATCCGTTGTCGGCGAACAACGCGGCCTCTGCGCGTGACCAGCACGTCTCGGTGTCCAGAAGTAGACCGTCGCAATCGAACACGATCGCGCTGAGTCGCTGTGGCAGTCCCATGCCGAGAGGATAGGCGCTCAGGTCATCTCACCAATTCAACGACTTCAGGCCCCACGTACCGCGCGCGGGGCCGGATTATCCGTCGACTCTGTGCCTGTTCGATGACGTTGCTGCACCATCCGACGACCCGGCTCACGGTGAACGTGGGGGTGAACATCTCTCGCGGAATGCCGCATCGGTCCATCACCACTCCGGCGTAGAACTCGACGTTCGCATACAGCGGCCGATCGGGGTGGGCCTGCTCGAGGACCGCCACGACCTCGCGTTCGACATCGACGGCGAGATCCACCAGACCGCCGCCGAGTCCGATCGCGATCTCGCGCAGCAACTCCGATCGCGGATCGACGGTCCGATAGACGGCGTGCCCGAACCCCATGATGCGTTGGCCCGAGGCGAGTTGCTCGCGCGCCCATCCGCCGGCAGCCTCGGTGCCGCCTGCGGCGACGATCTCGTCGAGTGCGTCCAGTGCCCTGTCCGGCGCCCCACCGTGCAACGGGCCCGAGAACGCCCCGATCGCGCCGCAGATCGCCGACACCAGATCTGCGCCACTCGACGCGATGACGCGGGCGGTGAAGGTGGACGCGTTGAACCCGTGGTCGATCGTCGCGATCAGGTACTGCTCGACGGCGCGGGCGTGCTCGGGCGCGGGGACGTCGCCGGTGATCGAGTACAACCAGTGTGCCGCGGTGTCGAGGTCGTCGCGTGCCGACACCGGCTCCTCGCCGTGCGAGAGTCGATGCAGTGCAGCGAGAATCGTGGGGGTGACCGCGCTGACGCGCAACGCATGGCCGGCGCGCGTCGACTCGTCGCTGTCCCACAGCGGTGACATCCCCTCGAGCTGGCCGAGCGACGACAGCACGGTCCGCAGGTCGATGAGCGAGCGGTGATCGGTGCCGGTCGCCGCCACCAACCGGATCACGGCCATCAGCTCGTCGTCGACGGCCCGCAGGGACCGGACCTGCGCGGTGAACTCCGCCAACTCGACGGTGTCGGGAAGACGGCCGTGCACGAACAGGAACCACACCTCCTCGAACGTCCGATGACGCGCGAGATCGATCGCCGAGAACTGTCGGTACTGGTAGAAACCCTCCTCGCCGCGGACATCGCCGATCTCGGTGTGGGCCACCGACACGTTCGACAATCCGGGGTCGGCCTCGATGACGGACATGGTGTGCCTCGATTCGCTGTGGTGCATTGCCTTTCGGCCTACATTCGACGGTGAGGTGAGAGGAGTCAATGTTGATCGGATCAACATCGCGACACCCGCATCGGTGGCCGAGAGCGCTGCGCCATGATGGGCGTGACTTCCTGACCACCGCCCAGGTGGCGCGGGTTCTCGGGGTCAAGCCGGAGTCGGTGTACGCCTACGTCAGCCGTGGGCAGCTGAACAGCGTGCGCATAGCGGGGATCCGCGGAAGCCTGTTCGCCGTCGGTGAGGTCGAGGCGTTCGGGCGCCGGACCGAACGTCGTCCACCCGCCGGGATCGTCGAACGCATCCACACCGAGCTCACTTTGATCGAAGGTGACCGGCTCTACTATCGAGGCCGCGACGCAACGGAACTCGCGTTCTCGACCGACTTCGAGGATGTCGCCGAGATGCTGTGGGGCACGATCGCCGGGAGCGACCACCGGTGGGGCATGCCGGTCCCACCCGTCTCCCCGACACCCGCCCGCGGCGTCGACATCATCCGGCTGGTGGTCGATCACATGGGCGCCGCCGACCGACACCGCGGGATGATCGCGAGTGACGCCGTCGCCTACAAGGCGATGTGCACCCTCAACGCGATCCTTAAGGTGCTCCCGGTCGTGAGTGAGTTCCCGCGGCGCGGGTCATCCATGGCGGCTCGTTTGTGGCCCCGTCTGTCCCCGATGGCTCCGACCACGCAGCGGGTGACACTGCTGAACGCGGCGATGGTGCTCCTCGCCGACCACGATCTGGCGGCAGGCACCGTCGCGGCCAGGGTGGCAGCGAGCGCACGCGGCAGCATCTACGCGGTGATCTCGGCCGGCCTGGGCGCATTCGACGGCCCGCTGCACGGGGGCGCGACCACGGTGGCCTACGACTTCCTGTCGTCGGTCCTCGCCGACCCGGCGGGACCCGATCACGCCGTGTCGGAGTATCTCCGAGACGGGCACAGACCACCCGGATGCGGCCACATCGTCTACCGACATCGTGATCCGAGGGCCGAGGCGTTGATAGACGGGCTCGTCCGAGACGGCGGGCGCCGGGACGTGCTCGCCGCGGTCGAGGCCGTGCGCACCGGGGTCAGCGGCTCCGGTGCGGGCTTCGTGAACTCCGACCTCGCGTTGGCCGCGTTCGCGCTGCGCTATCGCATGATCCCCGATGCCTGCGCGACGATCTTCGCCGTCGCCCGCATCGCCGGGTGGGTCGCGCACGCGATCGAGGAGTACCGCGAGCCGCGGCTGCGGTACCGACCCGAGGGTGTTTACACCGGCGTACGACCCGCGAGGTGACCCGAGTCACCACGGCGTTAGTCTCGCGCAATGACTTCTGAGACCACCGACGTCGTCGAGGACGGATACCAGCGCGGGCTGTCGGCACGAACAGTGCAGATGATCGCGATCGGCGGTGCGATCGGCACCGGACTCTTCTACGGTGCGGGCGGTGCCATCGAGCAGGCCGGACCCGCCCTGATCCTGGCGTACCTGGTCGCCGGACTCGCCATCTTCGTCGTGATGCGAGCGCTCGGCGAGCTGCTGATCTACCGACCGGTCGCGGGATCGATCTCCGAGTACGCCGACGAGTTCCTCGGCAAGTACCTCGGGTTCACCAACGGGTGGACCTACTGGGCGGTGTGGACCACCACGTGCATGGCCGAGATCACCGTCGCGGGCAAGTACATCAACTACTGGTTCCCGTCGATCCCGGTCTGGGTCACCGCGCTGGTGGTGCTGCTGGTGCTCTTCACCGCGAACCTGATCTCGGTCAAGGTGTTCGGCGAGGCCGAGTTCTGGTTCTCGATGATCAAGGTCGTCGCCATCATCGGCATGATCCTCATCGGCACCCTGGTGTTGCTCCCCATCGCCGGTATCGGCCCCGACGCCGGCCCCTCGCTGACCAACCTCTACGGCGACGGCGGCTTCTTCGCGACGGGCTTCAACTCCGCGCTCCTGAGCCTGCAGATCGTCGTGTTCGCCTACGTGGGTGTCGAACTGGTGGGCGTGACCGCCGGCGAGGCGGCCGACCCCAAGGTGACCCTGCGCAAGGCCATCAACACCCTGCCGTTCCGCATCGGACTGTTCTACGTGGGCGCACTGATCGTCATCCTGTCGGTGCGCGGGTGGCGTAACTACTCCGAGGGCAACAGCCCGTTCGTCGAGGTGTTCGCCTACATCGGCATCCCGGGCGCGGCGGGCATCGTCAACTTCATCCTGCTGACCGCGGCCCTGTCGTCGTGCAACTCCGGCATCTACTCCACCGGCCGCATGCTTCGCAGCCTGTCCCAACGCGGTGACGCCCCGAAGAAACTCACGACGCTGTCGTCGCGCCACGTGCCGGTCGCCGGGATCGTGCTGTCGGCGGGCGTCATGGTGCTCGGCGTGATCGTCAACATCATCGACCCCGCGCACGCGTTCGCCTACATCACCTCGGTGTCCACGGTCGGGATCATCTTCGTGTGGAGCTCGATCCTGGTCAGTCATTTCATCTATCGCAGACGTGTGGCCGCCGGGGCGTTGCCCGCGTCGGACTACCGCCTTCCCGGTGCACCGTTCACCACCGCGATCGCCCTCGCCTTCTTCGCGATGGTGATCGTGCTGCTGTTCTTCAGCGAGTCCGGTCGCATCGCCGTCGTGGTCGGAGCCGTGTGGTTCGCCGGTGTGACGATCGGATACTTCGTGCTCACGAACCGGCGCCGCGCGGTGCACGCCGGCAAGTGAAGTACCTCGCGGTCGAGGGGCGGGTGTGGAATTCCCTCGCTCGATGGCGTCGGAGCCTGAGGCCTGACGGCCGATCCTGGCGGCCGCCGTACACGTGTACGCGCTGTGCTGGATTCTCGGTATTCTCGCGTCGTTCCGCACGATGCCGCACGAGATCTGCGGTGACGATCTGCTGTTGCGCAACAGTATCTTCGAGGGCATCACGATTCCGATCGAGCGAATCGAGTCGGTGACGCCGTCCCGCACCGCGAGAACCGGATTGTCGGGACTGAAAGTCGACGCCGACGAACGGGCGGCCGTGCTCGGCCACGCTGACACGACCATTCGAATTGGTCTGATCGATGTCGAGGTACGCGGCGCCCTGGTGGATTTCATCGACGTCACTGTGGATGAGCCCCGTGCGTTCGTCGCGGCATTCGCCGATCGGTGACGACAAGGTCCCCCGAAGCAGGGGAACAACGGCCCAACACGGGAGCACAACGGCCCAACACGGGAGCACAACGGCCCAACACGGGGGCATGTCGGCCCAACGCGCGGGTCAGGGGCGCAGATCCACCCAGACCAGTCGGTGATCGCTGCTGGTGGTCGGCGGCAGGAGCTCATGACCGGGTTCGCCGGGAGCGGGCCAGAAGACCTGGGCCCCGGTGACCGGTAGATCCCGCGACGGTAGGACGTAGTCCACCCGCAGGTTGCCGGGCACCGGCTTGGAGAAGTCGGCGGTGAAGTACTTCGACGGTGTCCGATGGCCGGTCTGCCCCGCCGTCGCGCTGTCGGCGACCGCGCCCCTGGATGTCGGCAGGGTGTCGCGCACGCGGGGCAGTGCAAGCACCTGGTTGATCGCCCCGACCCCGGGTCCGGGCGGACCGCCGTCGGCGGGGTCGCTGTTCTGATCGCCGAGCATCACGAACGACGACCCGGGCGCGAGTCCGCCGCGTCGTCCGGAGTCGTCGTAGATGTAGTCGGCGCGCGATCCGCCCGCGATGTAGTCGGCCGAGAGTCGGATCTCGTCGTGGTTCCGTCGACCGTTGCGGTCCTCCGGGCCGTCGAAACTCGGCGGCGTCGGATGTGACGCGAGCAGGTGCACGGTGCGACGTCCGATGGTGATCGGCAGGTCCCAGTGCGACTTGCTCGACAGTCGCAGGATGTCGGCGCTTCCGCCGTAGTAGTCGCGGGGGATGAGGTTGCCCGGCTGGTCCTTCCAGAGGAAGTTCTGGAAGGTGCGTACCCGCGCGGTGTCGATCGGGTACTTCGACAGCACCACCATCCCGTACTGACCCGGGAACGCACCGAAGCCGTAGGCGTCGTCGGGACCGTCGGACCGGCCGTCGCCGTTGAGGTCCCGACCGGTCGGGACGCCGGTGTTGACCGGGGCGGTGAACATGTACGGATAGTCGATCGGCGCGGCCCCACGCTGCGATCGTGCCAGGTAGTTCTGCTCGAAGAGCTTCGCCGCCGCTTGATCGGGGTAGTAGTCGAACTCGTTGAGCAGCAGGATGTCCGGGCGGTTGATCTGCACGATCTGCGCGATGGTCCGCGCCTGGGGATCGACTCCGGAGCGCAGGTCGGTGAGCAACGCCCCGGCGCTCGGCCGGTTCAGGCTCGCGTTGAACGTCGCGACGCGGACCGTCGGGTTCCCGCCCGACGAGCCGAACCCGGGTGCCGCGGACGCACCGGGAACGCTCATCGACGACAGTGCGCAACCGAGCGCGACGAGCAGGACGGACAGGTGTCGCAGACGCATTCCCGGCAGAGTAGGGGCCCTCGGCGAACGACGGGCCACACGGTGGTGAACTCCGTGGTGATCACCGCCCCAGCACGGTGGTCAGGTAGTCGTTCGCGAACACGCGGTCGGGGTCGAGAACGTCACGCAACGCGAGGAACTCGTCGAAACGCGGGTACACCGTCCGCAGATTGTCGGCGGTGCGGGTGTGCATCTTGGCCCAGTGCGGCCGACCACCCCTGCGGAACAAGATCTCCTCGATGTCGGTGAAATAGCTGTCGGGTCGGTCGCCGTGATAGCGGTGTACGGCGATGTAGCCGGTGGTCTGTCCGGACGCCGTCGACAACATCAGCTCGTCGGCCGCGGCGGCGCGCACCTCGATGGGGAACGACACGCGATGCCCGCGGTCGGCGATCAGCCTGCGGATCTCGCCGATCGCGTCGGGGACCTCGGCCAGCGGGATCGCGTACTCCATCTCGCGGAACCGGACGCGTCGCGCGGACACGAACGCCTCGTGTGACGCCTCGACCATCTGTCGCGACGACAGGGCAGCGCCGGCGACGCGCGCCAACGGTGCTGTCACCGAGGGGAATCGGGCACCCGCCGCGCACATCGCGCCGAAGATGCCGTTGCTGAGGATCTCGTCGTCGATCACCCGGCGCAGTCGGCCGGGGCCGGTGGTGGGCGTGTCGGCGGGCAGTCTGCGGTTGGTCTTGCTCAACGCGACGTCAGTGTGCGGGAACCAGTAGAACTCGTGGTGGTCGTGGGTTGCGACGGCATCCAGGAACCCGGCGATCGCGTCGTCCACCGACATCGCGCGTTCGGTGGCCTCGATCGCGAACGCGGGCACGCACGCGAGGGTGATCTCGGTGAGGATTCCCAGCGCGCCGAGTCCCAGCGCGGTGGCCTCGAGGGTGGCGCGGTCGGAGTCGGTGACCGTGAGCACCTCGCCGGTTCCCGTCACCATCCGCACCCCGACGATCTGCGTCGCCAGTCCGCCGAAATTCCGACCGGTGCCGTGGGTTCCGGTGGAGGTCGCGCCGGAGATGCTCTGCCGGTCGATGTCGCCGAGGTTGGGCATCGCGAGTCCCAACGGTTCGAGGATCGCGGGCATCTCGTGCAGTCGGGTGCCGGCGCGGACGGTCACCCGTCGAAGTGCCGGATCCGCGTGCACGAGACCGGTCATGGCGCTGGTGTCGATCTGAATGTCCGGCGCCACCGCGATACCGGTGAAGCTGTGACCCGAGCCGACCGCCTTGACCGTGACCGCCTGCGACCGTGCCCGTCGGACCGCGGCGACCACGTCGTCGGCGTCTCCGACCGCGATGACCTCCCGCGGCACGACGGACTGGGTGCGACCCCAGTTCTCCCACCGGCGGCTGTCGCCGGCGCGGCGGTCGGTGCCTCGAACACTGCTCACAGAAAACACTTTCCCTCACCTCGGTAGGTCGGTACGGAGTCGACGACGGTGCCGTCGTCGACGATGACGATCTCGGCTGCGTGCTCGCTCGTCTCACCGGATTTGGTGTGCCGGAACCAGACCCGGTCGCCGATCGCCAACTGATCTGCGGCTGCCCCGCGCAGCGGTGTCTGGACCTCGCCCGCGGCCTCGCGCGGCTCGTAGGCCAGGCCTTCGGGCCACACCGGCCGCGGCAGCCGGTCGGGCGCAGGCGGGCCGGACGCGATCCATCCGCCGCCGTGGCACGTCACGACGCCGGGGGTGGGTCGGCGCACCACCTGTAGGCCGAACGCCAGCGCCGGGGAGGGATGGAAGCGCGAGTAGTTGTCGAACAGGTGCCCACCGAAGAACCCACTGCCCGCGGCGATGTCGGTGACCGAGTTGTCGGCGGCGGTGGCCTCGAGTGAGCCGGTGCCGCCGCCGTTGACGAACTCGAGGTCGGCGATCTGTCGGATCGCGGCAATCGCGGCGCCACGTCGACGGCGCAGTTCTGTCATCGACGCGGACTGCATCATCCGGATCATCCTGTTGCGCAGCGGTGCTCCGCTGCGCCATCCGCCGCCGATCGCGTCGCCGACCCCGGCCACCTGCGCCTCGTACGACATGACGCCCACGAGGTCGACCCCCGGCCGATCGACGATCGCCCGGGCCAGCGCGGTCGCCTCCGCGACGGTGTGGACGGGCGAGCGCAGGACGCCGACATGCCCGAGGCCGGGTGCGCGCAACGACGCGTCGAGGTCGATGGCGACGCGCACCGGGTTGCGTCGCCCTGGTGGGGCGGCCGCGTCGATCAGGTCGAGGTGGTCGACGGAATCGACCAGCAGGGTCACCCGGGCGGCCGCGACGTCGTCGGCCGCCACTGCGGCGATCGAGGCGCGGCGCGCGGTGGGGTAGCCCATCAGGACGTCGGTGATTCCCGACGCGGTCGCGAGCCAGATCGCCTCGTCGATGTCGTAGGCCAACACGCCCGCGAAGCCGTCGCGCCGGAGGATGTCGTCGATCACCGAGCGCACCCGGATCGACTTGGACGCCACCCGGATCGGGACCCCGGCCGCGCGGCGGCGCAGGTCGGCGATGTTGGCCTCCAGCGCGGACCGGTCCAGGACGACGACCGGACCGTCGAGGTCAGCGGTGGCGCGGTCGATCGATGCCCAGCTCATCGGACCGACCGCACGCGCAGGACCGACAGTCCACCGGCGATGCCGAGGAGTGCGGAGACGGTGAACAGGGCGGTGAAGCCGCCCGTGACGGCGACGGTGGCCGCGCCGAGCAGGGGGCCGAGAGCCTGCGGGACGGCCATGGCGATGTTCATGATGCCGAGATCCTTTCCGGTGTGTTCGGGGTCGGGGAGTACCTGGGTGGCCAGGGCCTGATCGACGCCGAGGAAGCTGCCGAAGCCGGCGCCGAGCAGGGCGGCCGCGACCATGGTGGTGGGCACAGATGCGGCCACCGCGATGACGAGCGCGGCCACGCCCTGCAGTGCGCCCGCGGCCAGGACGAACGGTTTGCGTCGCCCGAGGCGGTCGCTGGCGAGCCCTGATCCGATGGCCGCGGTGATCACGAAGACCATGTAGATGCCGGTGAGCAGCAACAGATCCGCGTTCGCGTCCGACACCCGCAGCCCGAACTGCAGGTAGTAGAGGAGCAGCGAGGTGCCGAGCGCGTTGCCGAGGTTCACCAGCACCCGCCCACCCAGCGTCCACCCGAAGTCGGGATGCGCCCGCGGCGAGATCCACAGCTCACCGACCACCGCGGCGGCGGTGAGACGTCCGTGCCGGCGGGCGGTGTGCGGCGGGTCGTCCACGGTCGCCACGAACGGCACCACGCAGACGACGAGCAGTCCCGCGATCACCAGATAGCCGGAGCCGGTGGACAACCCGAGGGCGGCGATCAGTCCGATCCCGAGGATGACCCCGATGGCCTGCGGTGCCGACACCCAACTCGACACCACACCCCGCTGCGTCACCGGTACGCGGTCGCCGATCAGCGCGGTGAGCGCCGCCGACGCGGCACTGAAGCCGGTGATCGCCACACACCACCAGATGGTGATGCCGACCAGTCCGGTCCGGGTACCCAGCACGACCAGGGCCACGGCGAACACCACGACGCCGCCGAGGATCCAGGGCCGCCGCCGGCCGAAGCGCCCGGTCGTCCGGTCCGACAGCGAGCCGGTGAGCGGGAACGCGACCAGCGCGAAGACGGCCGAGATCCCAGAGACCACACCGAACGTCGTCACGCTGTGTCGCCAGTTGTCGTCGCTGACGGTGTCGCCGATGCCGAGGCGGTCGTTGATCTGGCTCGGCAGGCTCAGCTGGAACGGCGTCAACTGCGCCATCCAGATGCCCAGCCAGGCGAGGGCGAACAGGGCGATCCAGCGGGTGCTCACCCGCGCCCGGACGGTCGGTGCCGCGGTCACGCCGCCTCGATGTGGGTGAGCAGCATCGCGACGCAGGCGTCGACGATCTGGCGTGCGACGACGAGGTCGCCGGTCGTGAGGTAGGCCAGGGTCAGTCCGTCGGTCGAGGCCACCACGAGTGGGGCCAGTGTCCGGGGTGCGGTCCGCCAGCGAACCCCCGTCACCTCCGCCGCCGCGCCGAGCGCCTGCGCAGCGAGGTCGTAGTAGCGCGTGTACATCTGCGCCGCGAACGAGTCCAGTCCCGGGGTGCGCCGCGCGTAGTGCGCGAGCGCCAGCAGCGCCTGTTCGCGCGCGGGGTCGGCCACGACGCTGTCGAGGTAACCGAGCAGGCCACCGCGCAGCACGCCCTCGATGTCCGCTGGCCCGGCACCGTCGGGTGTGGGCGCGCCCAGGACCGCGTGCACCGCGGTGTCCTCGCTCGTCAGGCCCGCGACCACGAGGGCCTCGAGCAGGGCGTCCCGCGACTCGAAGACGTAGTGGAAGCTCGCCAGCGAGACCCCGGCCGCGGCGCAGATCTTTCGGGTCGTGGCCGCCTCGACACCGTCCTGTGCGACGACGCGGAACGCAGCGGCCACCAGGCGGCTGCGGCGTTCGTCGACGGGTATGCGGGTGATGGTGGGCCCCTCACGGATCAAAAGTGGGTCAGATGACCCACTCGCTGGCCTGACGGTAGCCCACCCCGCCGCAGTCCGCGAGTGATCGGCGATCTCGTCGGGGAAACTATCCTGGTCCGATGTCGGAACCCAGCACCCGCGTCGACAGCTGGATCTGGGCGGTGCGTCTGACCAAGACCCGCTCGGCGGC
The DNA here is from genome assembly GCF_014635305.1 of Williamsia phyllosphaerae. Lineage (NCBI taxonomy): Bacteria > Bacillati > Actinomycetota > Actinomycetes > Mycobacteriales > Nocardiaceae > Williamsia > Williamsia phyllosphaerae. The sequence continues at coordinate 2,037,417 of NZ_BMCS01000001.1, forward strand.
GGCGTCGGCCTGCCGGGCCGGGCACGTCCGGGTGAACGGGACCCCGGCCAAACCCGCGCAACACGTCGCGGTCGGTGACGAGGTACGGCTGCGCGTCGCCGGTCGTGAGCGGATCGTCGAGGTCGCGCGGGTGCTCTCCAAGCGGGTCGGACCACCCGTCGCCGCCGAGGCCATGATCGATCGGAGTCCACCACCGCCCCCGCGCGAGGTCATCGCCTCGATCCCGGTCCGCGACCGGGGCGCCGGCCGACCCACCAAACGTGAACGGCGTGAGACCGACCGCCTGCACGGACGCGACATCCCCGGCGGACGGGACCTCTGACCCGTCACCGCGCCCTACACTTGCGCCTGTGGACGGACTCGCACCCGGCAGACACGCACCGACTCCGACGCCGCGCACCGCGGCGGGTGTCATCGCGCTGCTCGCCGTCCTCGTCCTCCTGCTCGCCGGCTGCTCCGACTCCGGCGACGACAGCGGTTCAGGCACCCCGACCACCGCCTCCGCGGCCGGCTCGGGACCGTTCTTCGGCGAGTGCGGTGGCATCAGCACCGCCGAGGTCTCCCAGATCGTCGACACCCAGGGGCTGACCAACGTCACCAACAACTCGTCGGGTTGCGAGTGGGTCACCAGCGCCGACCAGCTCGGTCCGCAGTTCTCCTTCAACTGGTACCGGGGGAGCCCGATCGGACGTGAGCGGGCCACCGAGCAGCTGTCGCGGGAATCGACCACCGACCTCACCATCGACGGCCACACCGGCTTTATCGCGTCCTCGCCGGGGATCTGCGAGATCGGCATCGCCTTCGGGTCCGACTTCTTCGAGTGGTCGGTGAGCTACGGAGTCACCGCGTCCGGCGAGTCCGATCGCTCCATCGAGCAGGTGTGTGACGCCGCCAAGAAGCTGTCCACCACGACGATCGAGCGTGCGAAGTGATCCGCCGGGTTTCGGTCGCGCTGGCCGTCCTCGTGGCGGTGCTCGCGCTCGTCCTCAGCAGCTGCAGCCGATCGGTCGACGGCGAGGCCGTCCCGCTCGGCGGGGGCGCACAGTCCGGGTCGTCCGACGGCAATGTCGACACCGATCAATTCGACAAGCTGCTGCTCGAGTGCAGCCTGCTGACCACCGACCAGATCGCGAAGGCGGTCGGGGGCGAGGCCGCGCAGTCCAGTTTCAACGGCGCGATCTGCCGGTGGGTCGTCTCCGGCGCCGTGACCACGGGCGTGACCTTCAACTGGTTCGAGTCCGGAAACCAACGTGCGGAGAAGGACGTCGCGCGCAAGCTCGGCTACACGACCGAGAACGTCCGCATCTCCAGCACCGCGGCGTTCACCCAGCGCGACCCGCGGCGGCCCGCGGCCTGCGGCGTCACCGCGAACTCACCCGCGCGGGGCGTCTACACCTGGTGGGTCGAACCCCGCGCGACCGGCGCGTCCGGCGACCCCTGCGCCGCCCCGACCAAGCTCATGGAGCTGGTGCTGAGCGGCGGGCAGTAGTTCTCAGTCGGACTCGGCCTTCGTGATCGTGATCGTCGCGGCGGTCTGATCGTCGACGATCATCCACATCGACAACCGGTCGCCGTCGCGGCGCCGACGGATCGTCATCTGCGCGCCAGGGGTGATCGGACGCAGGTATTCGATGATCGCCCGGTGCGGACCGGCCGTCAGGTCGGTGTGGTCGAGGAGTTCGTCCTCGACCGCCTCCCAGTAGGCGGCGTTGTTGAGGTGCTTGAACGGATCGAAGTCGGTGCTGCGAAGCACGTGGACGCGATCGGTCTCGCCGGGCTCCGGCGCGGGCTCGGGGTTCATCGTCTTCCACCGCAGCCGGTGCTCGTCGGTCATCGCGGCGAGCATCCCGAAGGCCTCGTCGGTGATGCGCGACGGCATGCCCTTGTCGTTGACGTTGATCCAGAAGGCCTCGGTCTCGATCAGACCCGGCGGCCGCATCTGCGGGTTGAACCGGTTCGTCTCGTGCTCGGCCGTGACCCGCACCCGCATGTTCGTCCACCGCGTGGACAGCGCACCGCACCACCGCTGCAGCGTCACCGTCGCCGGCCAGCTGATCGGTTCGATCACGTCGATGACCGTGCGACGGACGATCCAGAACGGATCGGAGTCGTGGAAGTCGGTCGCCTCGATGTTGTCGTTGGCGATGTCCTGCAGGTACCGCGCGGTGCCGTCGAGGCGCACCCGCATCTCCTGGTCGACGTCGTCGGTGCGCACCCGATAGCTCGTCTCGAAGAACTGCGCCTTCGACAGCCGCGGTTGCATCGGGGGATCGAACGGGTAGGGGTCCTCGGGCAAGTGAATCCTTTCGACCCCGGCAGCATAGGCTTCACGATGACGCTCACGGGACTTGGGAACTCTTCCCGGGCGTGGTTAGAGTGAAGAAAACGCACATAAATAGAACACGTTCCACCCAGTGGATCGTTCGAGTCCTCCGAGGTAACTGCCTTATGGCGCACGTGATCACCCAGCCGTGCTGTAACGACGCGAGTTGCATCAGCGTCTGCCCGGTGAACTGCATTCACCCCACGCCCGACGAGCCCGAGTTCCGCACCGCGGAGATGCTCTACATCGATCCCGACACCTGTATCGACTGCGGTGCGTGCATCGACGAGTGCCCGGTCGAGGCGATCTTCCCCGACGACCAGCTCGACGACAAGGGTGAGCGGTACCTCCAGATCAACGCCGACTACTACAACGACCACGACGTCTCCGGTGGTCTGGTGCCGCCGCGCAAGCAGCCGCCACTGCCGCAGGGCAAGACGCTGCACGTCGCGATCGTCGGCGCCGGTCCGGCCGCGTTCTATGCGGCCGAGGAACTCGTGCGCCACTCCGCGGTCCGCGTCGACATGTTCGACCGCCTGCCCACCCCGTACGGGCTCGTCCGCGCGGGCGTCGCGCCGGATCACCCGTCGACGAAGGGTGTGGAGAAGCAGTTCGCGGCGACGGCCAACAAGAAGACCTTCGAGTACTTCCTCAACGTCGAGGTCGGCACCCACGTCACCCACGACGAGCTGCTCGAGCACTACTCGGCCGTCGTCTACGCCGTCGGCGCCTCGACCGACAAGCGCCTGGGCATCCCCGGCGAGGACCTCCCCGGCTCGATCCCGGCGACGGAGTTCGTCGCCTGGTACAACGGCCATCCCGACTACGCCGACCTCGACTTCGACCTGTCGTCGTCGCGCGCGGTGATCGTCGGCAACGGCAACGTCGCCCTCGACTGCGCGCGGATCCTGCTGAGCGATCCCGACGCCCTCGCCCGCACCGACATCGCCGATCACGCGATCGAGCGTCTGCGGTCGAGTCAGGTCACCGAGGTCGTCCTGCTGGGGCGCCGCGGCATCGCGCAGGCGGCCTACACCAACGCCGAGTTCCTGGCGATGGGCGATCTGCCCGACGTCGACGTCATCATCGACGACGCGGAACTCACCCTCGACGCAGCCAGCGAGGAGGCCCTGGAGAGCGACTCGCTGGACTCGACGATCGCGACCAAGATCCGCATCGCCCGCGAGTTCGCCGAACGCGGAGACACCGGCGCCCCCAAGCGCGTGGTCTTCCGCTTCCTGGTGTCGCCGCTGGAGCTCAGCACCGACGGGTCCGAGGGTGAGGCCGGGGCGGTGTCGAAGCTGACCTGCGTCCGCAACGAACTCGTCCCCGGCGAGCGCGTCGCCGTCGCGCCCACCGAGGAGACCTTCGACATCGAGACCTCGATCGTCATGCGCGCCATCGGCTATCGCGGCGTGCCCGTCACCGACCTGCCGTTCGACGAGAGTCACGGCGTCGTGCCCAACGCCGACGGCCGGGTGCTGACCGCGCCGGACGGGGACACCGTCTCCGGCGTCTACGTGACCGGATGGATCAAGCGCGGCGCCACCGGCGGTATCGGGATGAACCGGCTCGACGGTCAGGAGACCGCCCACGCGGTGCTCGCGGACTTCATCGCCGGGAGTCTGGCCGAGCCGACCTCGTCGCGGGAGAAGGTCGCCGATCTGATCGCCGGCCGCGGTGCCAACCGCATCGACGCCTCGGGCTGGAAGAGCATCGACGCCACCGAGAAGTCCGCGGGCAAGGAAGCCGGGCGCCGGCGGGTCAAGCTCGTCCGCATCCACGAACTCGAGGGCGCCGCAGCCGGCTGAGTTCGGTAGCGGTAGCGCGAGTTCACCGACGTCATCGTCTCCACGCCGGAGCCGACCAACCACAGAAGAGGTATCGGGTGCGGATCGCGCTGCTGTCGTACCGGAGCAAACCCCACTGCGGTGGGCAGGGCGTCTACGTGCGCCATCTCGCCCGCGAACTCGCGTTGCTCGGCCACGATGTCGAGGTGTTCTCCGGGCAGCCGTACCCGGATCTGGACCAGGAGTCGCTCGATGCCGGTGTGCGTCTGACGAAGGTGCCCAGCCTCGATCTGTACGGCGAGCCGAACCCCTTCCGCACCCCGCGCCCGCGCGAGATCCGCGACTGGATCGACGTGCTCGAGGTGCTGACCATGTGGACCGCGGGGTTCCCGGAACCGCTGACCTTCAGTCTGCGGATGGCGCGGATCCTCAAGGATCGCGCCGATGACTTCGACGTCGTCCACGACAACCAGAGCCTGGGCTACGGCCTGCTGGCAATCCAGCGGCGCGGCATGCCGGTGATCACGACGATCCACCACCCGATCACCCGCGACCGCACGCTCGCGGTGAAGGCGGCCAAGGGCTGGCGCAAGCTGACCGCGATCCGCTGGCACGGTTTCTCCCGCATGCAGGGCAAGGTCGCGCGGCGGATCCCGGAGATCCTGACCGTCTCACGCAGCAGCGAGGTCGACATCCGCAAGGCGTTCGACATCCCCGCCGGCCGCATCGAGACCATCCCGCTCGGCGTCGACACCGAGGTGTTCCGGCCGTCGGCCGAGCGGGTGTCCGGCCGCGTCGTGTGCGTGGCCAGCGCCGACGCCCCGCTCAAGGGGGTGTCGTATCTGCTCGAGGCGATCGCGAAGCTCAGCGCGGAACGGCCCGTGCACCTCGTCCTCGTGTCGAAGCTCAATCCCGAGGGCCCCAGCGCGAAACTCATCGACGAGCTCGCGATCGCCGACCGTGTCGAGGTCGTCTCCGGGCTGTCCGACGACGAGCTCGGTGAGCTGATCGCGTCGGCCGAGGTGTCGTGCGTCCCGTCGCTGTACGAGGGTTTCTCGCTGCCGGTCATCGAGGCGATGAGCTGTGGCAACGCGCTCGTCGCGACGACCGCGGGCGCGATTCCCGAGGTCGCGGGCCCCGACGGCGAGGCCGCGCTGCTGGTGCCGCCGATGGACTCTGACGCACTCGCCGCCGCCATCGGTCGCGTGCTCGACGATGCCGACCTGCGGGCCCGGCTGGGGGCCGGTGGGCGGGCTCGCGTCGAGTCGCGCTTCAGCTGGTCGGCGGTCGCGGTGAAGACGGCGGCCCACTACGAACACGTGTTGAATGAGCAGAGCTCGAACTCGAAGAGCTCGAACCACGAAGGAGATATCCGTGCTGACCGTTGATTTCGACCGTCTCGGGGTGAACGCCGGGACCAAGGCGATAGACATCGGCGCGGGTCAGGGACGGCATTCCTACGAGATGTTCCGTCGCGGAGCCGATGTCATCGCCTTCGACCAGTCCGACTCGGACATGGCCGAGGTCTCGGAGATGTTCGACGCCATGATGGCCGAGGAACAGGTGCCCGCATCGGCCAAGGCGCGCACCGAGGTCGGCGACGCACTGCATCTCCCGTACGCGGACAACGCATTCGACGTCGTGCTGATGTCGGAGATCCTCGAGCACATCCCGTCCGACACCGAGGCCATCGCCGAGATGGCCCGCGTGCTCGCGCCCGGCGGTCACGCCGCGGTGACCGTGCCGCGGTACTGGCCGGAGCGGGTCTGCTGGGCGTTCTCCGACCAGTACCACGCCAACGAGGGTGGGCACGTGCGGATCTACAAGGCCAGCGAACTCGCGGCGAAGGTCTCCGCGGCGGGTCTCGAGGTGGTCGGGACCGATCACCGCCATGCACTGCACGCACCGTACTGGTGGATCAAATGTGCTGTGGGCGTGGAGAACAACGACAACCCGCTGGTCAAGGCGTACCACAAGCTGCTGGTGTGGGACATGATGAGTGCTCCCGCCGCCACGCGGCTCACCGAGCGGGCGCTGAACCCGTTGGTGGGCAAGTCCGTGGTGCTCTACCTGCGCAAGCCCGCCTGAGACGCGTGAGGCGGTTGCCGCATGTCCCGGGCGTGCTGACCGAGGACCAGTGCGACAAGACCGGTGCCGCGATCGCGGCGATGCAGGAACCCACGGGCGCGATGCCCTGGTTCCCCGGCGGTCAGACCGATCCGTGGGATCACGTCGAATCGGCGATGGCGTTGTCGGTCACCGGGCGTTTCCCGGAGGCCGAGGCGGCCTACGAATGGTCCCGTCGCACACAGCGTCCCGACGGTTCGTGGGCGATCCGCACCGTCGTGGGTACCGTCGCCGACGCCAACACCGACGCGAACTTCTGTGCCTATCTCGCGGTGGGGGTCTGGCACCACTACCTGATCACCGGCGACACCCGTTTTCTCCGACGCATGTGGCCGACCGTGTGGTCGGCCGTCGAGCTGGTGGTGCGATTCCAGGCTCCGGGTGGTCAGATCCGTTGGGGCGGTAAGTATCCGCTACCCACCTCGGGCGTGGCGTACGACCCGTCCGACGGCGGCGTCTTCGACGCGGCGATGCTGACCGGAAGTGCCAGCATCCATCAGGCGCTCGGTTGCGCCGTCGCGATCGCCGACGAGATGAAGCAGCCCGCACCCGCCTGGCGGCATGCGCAACTGCGGCTCGGTCATGCGCTGCGCGCCCACACCGACCGGTTCGCCCCACCGTCGGACCACTCGATGGACTGGTACTACCCGGTGCTCGGCGGGGCGGTACGCGGCCGCGCGGGCCAGGAACTGATCGCCCGACGGTGGGACGAGTTCGTCGTCGCCGATCTGGGTATCCGGTGCGTCGATCACCGCCCCTGGGTCACCGGTGCCGAGACGTGTGAGCTCGTGCTGGCCATGAACTGCCTGGGCGACGACGCCGACGCCACGCGGCTGTTCGCCGACATGCAGCATCTCCGTGACCCGGACGGGTCCTACTGGACCGGGCTCGTCTTCTCCGACGGCAAGCGGTGGCCGGTGGAGAAGAGCTGCTGGACCTCCGCCGCGGTCGTCCTGGCCGCGGATGCACTCAGCCGGACCAGCGACGCGAACGGCATCTTCCGAGACGCGGACCCGCTGGTCGACGTCACCGTGCCTGCATCGGAGGTACCGGGTCTTTCCTGCGACTGCACAAATGCCTAGACTGGTGTCCAGTCAGGCGTCTTGCCTGGTGTGGCAGCGGAGGTCGGCAGGCGATGGATTACGGAATCGTGCAGTTCACGAGCGATCGGGGACTGCGTCCCGCGGTGCTGGCGCCGCTGGTGGAGGAGGCGGGATTCGCCGCGTACTTCGTCCCCGAGCACAGTCACATCCCCACCCGTCGCGACGCGGCGCACCCGCAGACCGGGGATTCCTCGCTGCCGGATGACCGCTACATGCGCACCCTCGACCCGTGGGTGTCGCTGAGCGCCGCAGCCGCGGTCACCACGCGGATCCGACTCGGCACCGCCGTTGCGTTGCCGGTGCAGTCCGATCCGTTGACGCTGGCGAAGCAGATCGCGACGCTGGACCATCTGTCCGACGGGCGGGTGACCCTCGGCGTCGGGTTCGGCTGGAACCTCGACGAACTCGGTGACCACAAGGTCCCGCCGAAGCGACGCCGGACCATGCTGCGGGAGTACCTGGAGTCGATGCGGGCCCTGTGGTCGGAGGAGGAGGCGTCCTACGACGGCGAGTTCGTGAACTTCGGTCCGTCGTGGGCGTGGCCCAAGACCACCCAGCAGCCCGGTGTCCCGGTGATCGTCGGCGCGGGCGCCACCGAGAAGAACTTCACCTGGATCGCCAAGAACGCCGACGGCTGGCTCACCACCCCTGCCGACACCGAGATCGACGACTCGATTCGTCTGCTGCAGAAGATTTGGGCCGAGCACGGTCGTGAGGGCGCACCGCAGATCGTCGCACTCGACGGCAGGCCCGACCCCGAGAAGCTCGCGCGCTGGGAGGGTCTCGGCGTCACCCTGGTGCTCTACGGCGTCCCGGACGACGACATCGACAAGGCCCGCGGTTACCTGGCGAAGCGGGCGGGTCAGCTCGGGCTGGCGTAGCGCTCATCGATCACGGGGTAGCTGTCGCCTTTCGCACATGGGGTTTGGACACCTTGCCGGCCGCATTGCGCGGGAGCTCGTCGACGATCACGACCTCGGTGGGGTGCTTGTAGCGCGCCAGCCGCCCGTCGAGAAACTTTCGGAGCTGCGCCACGGTGGGCGCCTCGGCGTCGGCGGTGGTGGCCACGACGGCGACGACCACCTCACCCCATTTCTCGTCCGGACGGCCGATCACGGCGACCTCGCGTACCGACGGGTGCGCGGCCACCGCGTTCTCGACCTCGACGCAGTAGATGTTCTCGCCACCGGAGATGATCATGTCCTTGGCCCGGTCGACGACGTAGACGAAGCCCTCGTCGTCGGCGCGGACGAGGTCGCCCGAGTGGAACCAGCCGCCCGCGAAGGCATCCGCGGTCGCGTCCGGTCGGTTCCAGTAGCCGCTCATGAGATTCGGTCCGCGGTAAACGATCTCGCCGACCTCGCCCGGTGCGACGTCGTTCATGTCGGGATCGACGATCCGGGCGGCCATGGTCCGGATCACCCGTCCGACCGAACCGATCTTGCGGTGGGTGTCCTCGCCGGTGAGCGTGCAGGTGACCGGTGACATCTCCGTCTGGCCGAAGACCGCGCAGATGGTGGCCTCCGGGAAGGTGTCGGCCATCGCCGCCAGCAGCGTCTGTGAGGCGGGAGCGGCACCCCACCACAGGAACCGCAGGGCGAGATCGCGCGGACGGGAACGCTGTTCGGCGATCACGAGCTGCCACTGTGCGGGCACCATGAACATCGTGGTGATCCGCTCGGACTCGATGACATCGAGCGTCGCCGCCGGGTCGAACTGACCGATCGGCAGGATGATCGTGCACACACCGTCGAGCAGGCACGAGGAGATGACGCCCAGCGCGGCGATGTGGAAGACGGGCACCGCTACCGCGGCGACGGCCTCGTGATCGACGACTCCCGGTGCCACGAGGTTGTGATAGGCCTGCGCCTGCAGGTTGATGTGGGTGAGCACCGCGCCCTTGGGCGCACCGGTGGTGCCCGAGGTGTACATGATCACCGCCGGCGAGGTCTCCGGCACATCGATGGGCGGGAGGTCGCGATCCTCGGCGACGAGTGCGTCGTAGTCGAGCGCGTCCCCGTCGGCACCGCCGATGCGGACACGCAGCTCGGTCGCACCGCCCGGCAGCTCGCCGACCGCGGCGACGACGGGATCGAAGACGGATTCGTGGACGATCGCGCGGGCGCCGGTGTCGGTGACGAGGTGGGCCACCTCGGGCGGGGCCATCCGGAAGTTCACCGGCACCGCGATGGCGCCGAGTGCGTTGAGTGCGAGGACCGTCTCGAAGAACTCCGGACGGTTGAGGGTGAGCACCAGGACGCGGTCGCCCATGGACACCCCGCGCGCGTCCAACGCCGCGGCCAGGCGACTTATCCGTCGGTCCAGTTCACGCCATGTCGTGGCGGTTCCCAGGAAACGCAGCGCCGGCTCGTCCGGTCTCATGATCGCATGCATCCGCACCTGGTTGACCCAGGTGTGTCGTTGGGAGACCAGGGGTTCGAGGTGCCGGGGGAACGGATCATCCATGCCGCCGACGCTACTGCGGAACCGGTGGGTCGATGTCTGGTTCGACGAAGATCTGCCGCTCACGCGGCCGCCTCCGGCACTATGCCGGAGGTGGCGCTCAGGACGGACGATCTCCGTCGCGGATGCGGTGCCGCTCGGGCAGGGTCACGCCCCGGATCGCTTCCAGCGACTCCTGCCATCCGTAGACCACGTCGTCATAGGTGAGTCGGATCTTCAGCCATCCCCGCACCCAGGGCGGCTCGGTCGCGGTGCCGGTCGTTCTGGTAGTCCTCCAGGCTGGTGTGGTGCATCTTGCTGTCGCACTCGATGAGCAGCTTCCCGACGCGCAGATCGACCTTTCCGACCCCGGCGATGCGCGGCTGCACCACGACGGCGAAGTTCAGCGCACGAAGTCGCACTCGCACCAGCGATTCCGTTCCCGACTGAGAGTTGCCGTCGCACTTCGACAGCAACTTCTTCCCGCGAGGGCCGAGGCAGGATGCGATGTCGGCGCCGTGCGCGAGACCGGACTCCAGCACCGAATCGCAGGCCGCGATCCAGTGTTCGTCGGTTATGCAGCGCAGGGCGCACCCGAGCGCGACGTCGACCGGGTCGACGGCTGTGCGGGTGGGCGGCGGCGTTCCGTCACCGCGGCAGCCATGCGCCATCGACGTGCGCAGAGTCCTGCTGCCCCGCACATGGACGCCGCCGTTACCCGGGGCGATCCAGGCGCCGTGGGCACGCTGCGCCGAGACGCAGCCGAGCACCCCGCCGGCACGTACGGCCGTGACCACGGTCGGGTCCGCGTCGGACCGGGCGTACCAACCCGGGCGGAGTCGGACGAGGTCCCCGACACGCACCGCGCGGCGGATCTGCGACTCCGTGGCCCCGAGTCGGAGGAGGTGGTCTCAGCGGGTGCGTTCCAGAACCCGGAGCGACCCGTGTGCCGCGACCTCGGTGAAGTCGCCCGAGGCGAGGGCTTTCTGGTAGATCTCGAACGGCGGCCGACCGCCGTCGGCGGGATCAGGGAACACGTCGTGGATCAGCAGCGCCCCACCGACGCGCACCCAGGGCGCCCAGCCGCCCAGGTCGTTGTCGGCCGCCTCGCTGCTGTGTCCGCCGTCGATGAACACGAAATCCGCAGGCCGGCCCCACACCTTGGCCGCATCCGTCGAGCGGGCCAGCATGCCGATGACCGTGTCCTCGAGGCCCGCGTCGTAGATGGTCCGACGGAACCGGGCCGAGGTGTCGAGGGTGCCGGTGTGCGGGTCGACGAGGGCGGTGTCGTGGTACTCCCAGCCCGGCTGGTGCTCCTCGGACCCGCGGTGGTGGTCGACGGTGACGACGGTGGCGCCGAGTGGTTGGGCGGCGGCCCCGAGGTACACGGTGGACTTTCCGCAGTACGTCCCGATCTCGACACCGATGCCGACCGAATCGGACTTCGACAGATACTGTCCGGCAACCTGATTCAGCGCGAGCGCCTCGTCTTCGGGCATGAATCCGGGGGCGTCGTGGGCCGCGTCGAGCTGGGTCTGGTCCATCGGGCGATCCTATAAGGCGGGTCGCCTGACCTCGACGAGGACTGCCGTTAGTGTGACGGTCATGAAGGCGCAGATTCTCACCGAAGAGACCGGGCCCAGCGGGCTGACCCTGACCGATGTCGACGACCCCACCCCCGCGCAGGGGCAGGTCGCCGTGGACGTCAAGTCCTGCGGGGTGTGTTTCCCCGACCTGCTGATGAGCCAGGGGAAGTACCAACTGCGTCTGCCGACGCCGTTCACACCCGGCACCGAGGTCGCGGGTGTCGTCACGTCGGCACCGGAGGGATCCGGCTACTCCGCCGGTGATCGGGTTCTGGTCATGTCGGTGGTCGGTGGTTTCGCCGAGAAGGTCGTCGCCGCGCCCGAGCAGCTGCTTCCAATCCCCGACGGACTGAGCTTCGACGAGGGCGCCGCGATGGGCATCAACTTCCAGACCGCGATCTTCGCGCTGCAGCTCCGTGCGAACCTGCGTGCGGGGGAGACGGTCGGTGTCCTCGGTAGTGCCGGCGGCGTCGGTGTCGCGACCATCGCGGTCGCGAAGGCCCTGGGCGCGCGGGTCATCGCGATCGTGCACCGCACGGGTGCCGACGACATGCTGCGGGAGGTCGGGGCCGACGAGGTCGTCGCCCTCACCGACGGCTGGGGTGACCGGCTCAAGGAGCTGACCGGCGGCCTGGGCGTGGACGTGCTGATCGACCCGGTCGGCGGGGAGGTGTTCGACGAGGCGCTGCGTCAGGTGGCGCCCGACGGCCGGTTCGTCGTCATCGGGTTCGCGGCGGGCGGCATCCCGTCCGTGAAGCTCAACCGCGTCCTGTTCCGCAACATCTCCGTGGTCGGGGCGGCCTGGGGTGAGTACATTCGGACGCATCCGGCGGTACCCGGCGAGCTGCACACCGAGCTGACGGCGATGATCTCCGCGGGTATGCGCCCGCCGGTCAACGTCACCTATCCGCTCGCTGATCTGCCGCAGGCACTGTCGGATCTGGAGAACGGCAAGATCCTGGGCAAGGCGGTCATCCACATCGCCGACTGACCCCCGGGTCTCGACCACTGCGAGGAGTCGTCATGTGTCGCAACATCACCGAGCTGCGGGGCCTCGAGCCGCCGGCCACGTCGGTCGAGATCGAGGCGGCGTCGCGTCAGTACGTACGCAAGGTCAGCGGTGTGGCGAAGACGTCGCCCGCCAACGTCGAGGCGTTCGAGGCCGCGGTGGCGGCCGTGACCGCGGCGACCACCACGCTGCTCGAGGCGCTGCCGGCGCGACGGCAGCCGCCGCGCACCGTCCCTCCACTGCGCCGACCCGAGGTGCAGGCCCGGATCGCTGCTCGGGCGCGCTGACGGGACTCAGCGCGCGGCGCCGTAGCTGACCTCGAGATCCTTCACCCCGTTGATCCAGCCGGACCGCAGTCGGGTGGGGTCGGCGAGCTTGGTGATGTCGGGCGCGAGGTCGGCGATGGCGTTGAACATGATGTCGACCTCCATTCGGGCCAGGTTGGCCCCGACGCAGTAGTGCGCCCCGCTGCCACCGAACGCCAGGTGCGGGTTGGGGTTCCGCGTGATGTCGAACGTCCTCGGGTTCTCGAACACCTCGTCGTCGAAATTGGCGGAGCTGTAGAACATCCCCACCCGCTCGCCCGCGCGGACGGTGACGTCACCGAGGACCACGTCGTTGATCGCGGTCCGCTGGAAGCAGTGCACCGGGGTCGCCCACCGGATCACCTCGTCGGCGGCGGTGGCGGGGCGCATCCGTTTGAACAGCTCCCACTGCTCGGGGTGGTCGAGAAATGCGTTCATGCCGTGGGTGATCGCGTTACGGGTGGTCTCGTTGCCGGCCACGGCGATCAGGATGACGAAGAAGCCGAACTCGGCCTCGTCGAGCGCCTCGCCGTCGACGTCGGCGTTGACCAGGGTGGTGATGATGTCCTCGGCCGGGTTCTTCCGGCGGTCCTCGGCCATCGCGTAGGCGTATCCGAGCAGCGCGGCGTTGGCCTCGGCGGCGTCGATGTCGCCGTAGTCGGGGTCGTCGGTGTTCATCACGGCGTTGGTCCAGGTGAACAACTTCTCCCGGTCCGCGGCCGGTACCCCGATGAGGTCGGCGATCGCCGACAGTGGCAGATCCACCGCGACGTCGTCGACGAAGTTGCCGGGACCTTTGGCGATCGCGGCGGAGACGATCTCTCTCGCACGCGCATCGAGGATGTCGTGCAGCGAGTTGACCGCGCGCGGGGTGAACAGCCGCGACACGACCTTGCGCATCCGGGTGTGCTCGGGCGGATCGTGGTTGATCAGCATCGCCTTGGTGTACTCGAGCAGTTCAGGGGTCATCATGTCCGGGAGTCGCATCACCGCGCCCTGGGTGTTGCTCGACCAGTCGGTCGAGTTCTTCGAGATGGCCCGGATGTCCTCGTGCCGGGTGGCGACCCAGTAGCCGTTGTCGCGGAACGGACCGACCTCGGGATCCTGATCGATCCAGAAGATGCGCTTGGTCTCGCGCATCCGGGCGAACTCGTGGTGCGGCATCCCGTTCTCGAGCAGCGCGGGATCGGTCAGATCCCAGCCGGCCCCGAACGGACAGCGGGTGGGGAGTTCGGTGGTCATCGGGGTCCTTCCCGGTCGTCTGGTCCTGTGGGCGCGACTCTTCTGGGCACGATGAAGATGCCCTCGGCGGTCACCGTGATGCCGTCGGAGTCCGACATCGATCCCCGCACGGTCAGCTTCCGGCCTGCGGTCGCGACCACGTCGGCTTCGAGGTGTACGGCGCCGAGCGGTGTGGCGCGCTGGTAGCGCAGTGTCAGGGTCCCGGTCATGGCGCTCGCGGCCTCACCCAGGATGTGATCGAGCAGCAACGCGCAGATGCCGCCGTGGACGAGTCCGGGTGGCCCCTCGTAGGCCGCGCCCAGGACGACGTCGGCGACGCGGCGATGGTCGCCCTCATGCGTCACCACCATCGGCGGTGCGATCGCGTTGCGGATCCCGATGGCGGGGTTGCCCCAGGGCATCCCGGTGCCGTCGGCGGTGTATCGCACCCCGTGCGGGCCGTCGCTCTGCGTCGACCGCAGCATCGCGGTGGCCCGATCGATCAGCTCACCGGCCGCGCGGATGGTGTCGGGATCGACCTCGGTGCGGATTGTGGCGTCGAGGAGTTCGCGTACCGAGTTGGTCAGCGGTGTGTAGAGACCCGTCCGACGGGCGACCTCCTCGGACGTGATGTCCTCGAAGACGAACTGCCTCAACGATTCTTCTCGAAGTTGCCGATGACCTTGCCGAAGGTGAAGTTGAGCTTCGTGCCGAGCGGCCACCCGATGTAGTAGCAGAGGAACAACGCGATCTCGCGGAGCTGATCGGGTTCCAGCTCGCCGTTGCCCAACGCGGCACCGGCCTGGATCTCGGCGACGTCGTCGAGGCCGGACGCGGCGAGTGCGCCGAGCAGCAGCAGACGCCGGTCGCGGACCGTGAGTCCCTCCCGGGTCCACACATCGCCGAACAGGTGATCGGCGGTGTGGGCGAAGTAGTCGCCGGGCCCGTCGGACAGGTCGAAGCCGTACACCTCGGCCATCTTGGCCAGGCCCTTACGTCGCTGCTCGGACTGGGGCTGCTCGGACGGGGGCTGTTCGTTCGGTGCGGTCATCGGGTGACTCCGTTCTGGTGGTGGGTCGCGATCTCGCCCGGTCCGACACCGAGTCCATCGCCGAGTCTCCTCAGCGCGATGCGGCCGAGGGGGAGATCGACGTCGAGTTCCTCGGCGAGATCCAGCGCGAGAGCGACGTCCTTCTCGCCGAGGCCGCGCACGTGGGTGAACACCGAGTGCCAGAAGTCGTCGGTGTCGATGGGTGCGGTGGTGTCGCGCAGCATGATCGCGCCGGCGCCGCCGGTGATCGCGTCGGTGTGGCGCACGACCTTGCCGAGCTTGACGATGTCGATGCCCGCGGCCTCGGCGAGCCGGGCGGCCTCGGTGGTCGCGGTGAACGAGATGAAGTGGAGAAGGTTGCGCGCCAGCTTCATCCGCGTACCCGCGCCGACGTCACCGGCGTGGATGGTCATGTCCGACGCGAGCGCGAACACCGGCTTGACCTTCTCGTAAGCGGCACGGGGACCGCCGACCATGATGGCGAGCCGGCCCTGCTCCGCGCCGGGGGCGCCGCCGGAGACCGGTGCGTCGACGAGGGCGACATCCTGTGCGGCGCAGATCTCGGCGAGGTCGATCGCCGTACCCGGCGCGATGGTGGAGTGCACGGCGATCACGGTTCCGGCCGAGGCGGTCTCGAGAATGCCGCCGGGACCGGTGATCACCGACCGGACCTGCGCATCGTCGAGCACGGTGATCGAGATGACGCGCGCGGTCGCTGCGACCTCGGCGGCCGTCGCCACGGCGGTGGCGCCCGCGGCGACCACCTTCTCCGTCGCCTCGGGTCGGGCATCGCAGACCACGAGGCCGCCCGGCCATGCGACGAACCGCTGGGCGATGGGCGCACCCATGTTCCCCAGGCCGATGAACCCGATCGGAAAGGTGTCGGTGCTCGCGGTGGTCATGACCGGATGATCTGTCCGCCATCGACGTTGAAGATCTGCCCGGTGATCCACGAGGCCTCGTCGGAGAGCAGGAACAGGCAGGTGCCCTCGAGATCCTTCGGGGTGCCCATCCGCGAGAGCGGCAGCTTCTTGACGATGTCGGCGACCATCTTGCCCGGTGTGGTGGAGCGGGTGGCCTCGGTGTCGATGGGACCGGGCGCGATCGCGTTCACGCGGATACCGGAACCGCCGAGCTCGGTCGCGAGCTGCTGGGTGAGGCCGTTGATCCCGACCTTGGCCAGACCGTAGAAGCCGCTGTAGAGCCATGCCGCGGTGGAGGACTGGTTGACGATGGCGCTCCCCGGCTTCATGTGGCCGTAGACGGCGCGGGTCACGTTGAGTGCCCCGTCGAGGTTCACGCTCATGAACTTCTTGTAGTAGTCCCACGGGACGGTGATGAGGAAGTCGAGTTGCATGCCGCCGTAGATCGCGGCGTTGTTGACCAGGTAGTCGATCTGGCCGTACTCGTCGAGAGTGGCCTGCGCCAGGGCTTTCGCGGACTCCTCGTCGGCGACGTCGGTGTGCACGTAGAGCCCACCGAGGTCGGCGGCGACCTTCTCACCCGCCTCGTCGGACAGATCGGCGATGACGACCTTGGCCCCCTCGGCGGCCAGTGCGCGTGCGTAGCCCTCGCCGATGCCGCCCGCGGCTCCGGTGACGATGGCGGTCTTTCCTTCGAACCTCATGAATTACTCTTCTCTGCAGGGGTGTTCACGGTGGGCGGCCGGTCAGGCCGGGGTGGCGACAGCTTTGGTCTCGAGGTATTCCTCGAAGCCGAGCGCGCCCATCTCACGTCCGATGCCGGACTGCTTGTAGCCGCCGAAGGGGACGTCCGCCCCGTACCAGATGCCGCCGTTGACGCTCATGGTCCCGGTGCGGACGCCGTCCACGACGTGGGCGATCCGGTCGGGGTCGGTGCCCCACACCGCGCCGGACAGGCCGTAGGGGGAGTCGTTGGCGATGACGATCGCGTCGTCGTCGCCGTCGTGCGGGATGATCACGAGCACGGGGCCGAAGATCTCCTCCTGCGCCGCGCGCGCGGAGTTGTCGAGACCGGAGATGAGGGTGGGTTCGACGAAGAAGCCCTTCGGATGCTTCTCCGGTCGGCCACCGCCGATCTCGACGGTGCCGCCCTCCTCCTTCGCCAGTGCGATGTAGGACTCCACGCGATCGCGCTGCACCGCCGAGATCACCGGTCCGCAGATGGTGCCCGGGTCGGTCGGGTCGCCCGCCTCGAGGCCCGCCATGGATTTCCGGGTGTAGCGGATGGCGTCGTCGTAGCGCTCGCGGGGGACCAGCAACCGGGTGGTGATGGCGCAGCCCTGCCCGGCATGGGTCACGACGCTGAAACCGGCCATCGAGCACGCCGCCTTCAGGTCGGCGTCGTCGAGGACGATGAACGCCGACTTGCCGCCCAGTTCCAGGAAGACCTTCTTGAGACTGGCTGCGGCGGCGGTCATCACGGCCTTGCCGGTGGCGGTGGAACCGGTGAACGAGACGATGTCGACACGGGGGTCCGACGACAGGAGTGCGCCGACGGCGTGGTCGCTGGAGGTGACGATGTTGATGACGCCGGCAGGGATGTCGGTCTCGGTGGCGATGACCGTGCCCACCAGTGCCGCGCACCACGGGGTGTCGGGGGCGGGCTTCAACACGACTGTGCACCCGGCCGCCAGTGCGGGTCCGATCTTCGCGAAGTTGATCTGGTGCGGGAAGTTCCACGGGGTGATCGCGCCGACGACCCCGACGGCCTCCCGCTTGATGATCCGCTGGTTCGGGATGCCCATGGGTTCGGCGCGACCGAGATCGGTCTCCCACGCGAAGTTCTCGGCGAGATCGGCGCAGTACCCGAGGTCGGCGATCGGCCCCTCCAGTTGCGGCCCCGTGGTGAGGAACGCGGGTGCCCCGACCTCGGCGATGGTGATCTCGCGCAGTTCCTCGATGTGGCCCTGCAACGCATCTCGCAGCTGACGCAGGCACCGCGCCCGGAACGCGTGGTCGCGTGACCACGAGGTGGTGTCGAAAGCCGTTCGCGCGGCGGCGATGGCAGCGTCCATGTCGTCGGCCGTGCCGTCGGCGGCCAGGCCGATGACCTGCTCGGTCGCCGGGTTGACGATCTCGAAGGTACCGCCGGATCCGGGCCGCAGCTCCCCGTCGATCAGGAGGTCCGAACTCACCGTCGGATGGAGCTTCCGTACCTCGACCTCGGGCTGGACCATGAATCGAACTCCGATCTGGACACGTGTCTGGACTCGCGTTCAAAGCTAATGTAGCGTGACCGTCATGTCCACCCCCGCATTCGGTGAATCCGGTCCCACGTTCCATGAGTCCACGCGTCGGCGGCTGACGAATCAGCAGGCCGAGACCGTCGCCAAGCTCACCGAGGCGGCGCGGGAGGTGTTGGGCGAGGACGGTTTCGAGGGGATGACGATCCGCTCGGTGGCCAAACGCGCCGGCGTCGCACCTGCGACCGCCTACACCTACTTCAGCTCGAAGAACCACATCGTGGCCGAGCTGTTCTGGCGCATGCTGGTGAACTCGGTGCCCGAGCCGGACCCGTCGTCGCCCCCTGCGGCGCGTGCGGCGGACGTGCTGCGCCACGTCGCGCTCGTGGTCGCCGGTGAGGATCAGCTCGCCGGCGCGGTGACGGTTGCCCTGCTCGGCACCGACCCCGACGTCGAGCACCTGCGTCTGCGGGTCGGCGGCTTCATCCGGGAACGTCTGGCGACTGCCCTGGGCGTGCCGATGGACTCCGACGACCGCCGGATCGAACTGCTCGAGATGCTCTACTCCGGCGCGCTGGTGCGTGCTGGTATGGGCTACGGGTCGTACTCCGACATGGCCGACCGGCTGGGTGACGCCGCGAAGCTACTGCTGGAGGATCTGTCGTGACCGTGGGCACCGACACCGCCGGGATGGAGAGCCGGGTCCCGTTCGACCCGTACGACTACGCCTTCCACGAGGACCCCTATCCCACCTACGCCCGTCTGCGTGACGAGGCCCCGGTGTACTACAACGCGGAGAAGAACTTCTGGGCGTTTTCCAAGCACGCCGACGTCCGGGCGGCGTTCCGGGACACACCGCGACTGTCGAACAGCTGGGGTGTCTCGATGGACCCCGCGGCCTACGGACCGGACGCGCACCTGTCGATGTCCTTTCTGGCGCTGGACGATCCGAAGCACATGCGCATCCGCAAGCTGGTGTCGAAGGGATTCACCCCGAACCGGGTCAACCAGCTCACCGAGCGCATCACCGCCCTGACCCACCAGCACTGGGACGAGTGCCTCGAGAAGGGGGAGTTCGACTACGTCTCGGACTTCGCCGGGTTGCTGCCCATGGACGTGGTGTCGGAACTGCTGGTGGTACCCCAGGCCGACCGGGCGCGGCTGCGGCAGCTGTCCGACGACCTGATCCATCGCGACGAAGGGGTCTACGACGTCCCGCCGGCGGCGGTGGATGCGTACTTCGCGCTGGCGCAGTACTACTCGGACCTGATCGAGGATCGTCGCAAGAACCCGGGGACCGACATGGTCTCGGTCCTGATCGACGCCGAGATCGTCGACGAGGCGACCGGTGAGCCGACGCGGCTGACCTCCGACGAGATCATCGGATTCCTGATCCTGATGATCGTCGCCGGCAACGAGACCACCACCAAGCTCCTCGCGAACGCGATCTACTGGGGATACGTCAACCCCGACGAGTTCGCGAAGGTGTTCGCCGATCCCGAGGTGACCCCGGCGTGGACCGAGGAGACACTGCGGTACGACAACTCGACGCAGATCGTGCTCCGCCGTGTTCTGGAGGATGTGGAGTACGGCGGGTACACGATCCCGGCGGGGCAACGCGTGCTGCTGCTGCTGGGGTCGGCCAACCGCGACGACGAGGTGTTCGACGACCCTGACTCGTATCAGATCGGCCGGGACAGCTCGCAGGCTCTGACGAGTTTCGGTCTGGGAACGCACTTCTGCCTCGGTGCCCACCTCGCACGGTTGGAGGCCAACGTCGCGCTCGCGGAGATCGTGCGGTCGGCCTCGGCGATAGAGCTGGACCTCGATCGCGCGGTACGTGTTCACTCGGTCAACGTCCGTGGGTTCGCGAACCTCCCGATGACCGTGACGGCCCGTTAGATGCCGCGCTATCCGGGACACCCCGAACGACGGCCGGTCCTCATCGCGGGAGGATCGTCCGGTATCGGTGCCGCCACCGGCGTGATGCTCGCTGCCGCAGGGCATCCTGTCGCCCTCGGCGCCCGTCGCGTCGAGAAATCGCAGGAGTTCGTCGAGAAGATCATCGCTGCAGGTGGGGAGGCGATCGCGGTGCCGCTCGACATCACCGACGCCGCCTCGATCGACGAGTGCATCACCAAGGCCGAGGCGGAACTGGGAGCGCTCGAGGTCGTCGTGTCCGGCGCAGGCGATCTCTGGCCGGGCCGTACGTTCGAGATGTCCGACGAGGAGTTCGCGAACCAGGTCACCATCCATCTGCTGGGTGCACAGCGTCTCTATCGCCGTGTCGTCCCCGAGATGATCGACCGGCGCCGCGGGGATTTCGTGTTCATCAGCTCCGACGTCGCCGCCGACCCGCGGCCCCACATGGGCGCATACGCGGCGGCCAAGGCCGGTGTCGAGGCGCTGGCCCTGGTGGCCCGTCAGGAGCTCGAGGGCACCGGCGTGCGCGCTAGCCTCGTCCGCCCCGGCCAGACCATGACGGGGATGGGCACGAACTTCGACGCCGAGACCGCCGCGGCCATGCTGAACGACTGGGTGACCTTCGGGTTCGCCCGCCACGGGTTCTTCCTCAAGCCGGTCCATCTCGCGACCGCCATCACCACCATCGTGACGATGCCGCGCGGCTCGCACATGCGCCTGGTCGAGGTCGAGGCCGAGGCGCCGATTGCCGAGAAGCCCCAACAAGGAGACACCGAATGACCCTGACCAAACCCGCACGCGTATCCGGCGGCGAGGGCGAACACGGCCATCTCGACGAACTGGCGTCCGACCCGATCGGCCTGTTCTGGCGGATCCGCGAGGAGTGCGGCGACGTCGGCACCTTCCAGCTTGCCGACCGCGAGGTGGTCCTGGTCACCGGGGCCACCGCGAACGAGGAGTTCTTCCGGGCGCCGGAGGAGGACCTCGATCAGGCCGCGGCCTACCCGTTCATGACGCCGATCTTCGGTGAGGGTGTCGTGTTCGACGCGAGTCCCGAGGAGCGGTCGCAGGCCATCCACAACTCGGCGCTCAAGGCGCAGCACATGAAGCAGCACGCCATCACCATCCCCAACGAGGTCGAGCGCATCATCGCCGACTGGGGCGACGAGGGCGAGATCGACCTGTTGGAGTTCTTCGCCGAACTGACGCTCTACACCTCCTCGGCCTGCCTCATCGGGCGGAAGTTCCGCGAGCAGTTGAACGGTCACATCGCCCACCTCTTCCACGACCTGGAGAAGGGCACCGACCCCATCGCCTACGTCGACTACAACGCCGACATCGAGAGCTTCCGCAAACGCGACGAGTCACGAAAAGAGCTGCAGGAGTTCATCCAGGGGGTGATGAACGATCGGATCGCGAACCCTCCCGAGAGCAAGGAAGATCGCGACCTGATGGACGTGCTGGTGTCGGTGGGTTTCGACTCCAACACCATCACCGGCATGTTCATCTCGATGATGTTCGCGGGCCACCACACCACCTCGGGCACCGCCGCGTGGACGCTGATCGAGCTACTCCGTCATCCCGACTACATGGCGCAGGTGGTCTCCGAGCTCGACGAGATCTACGGTGACACCCCCGCAGGCGAGCGACCCGAGTACACGTTCGCCCACACCCGGCAGATGCCGAAGGTGGAGGCCGCGCTGAAAGAGGCGCTGCGCCTGCACCCCCCGCTGATCATCCTCATGCGGGTGGTGCAGAACGACATCCACATCGAGGGTGTCGAGATCGCGGCCGGGCAGTCGATCGCGGTGTCGCCCGCCATCTCCAACCGTCTGCCCGAGGACTTCCCGTCACCGGACGACTTCGACCCCGAGCGCTACCAGAAGCCTCGTCAGGAAGACATCGCCAACCGGTGGACCTGGATCCCGTTCGGTGCCGGTCGGCACCGTTGTGTGGGTGCGCAATTCGCCATCATGCAGCTCAAGGCGATCTTCTCGGTGCTGTTACAGAACTACGAGTTCGAGATGGCGCAGCCCTCGGAGTCCTATCGCAACGATCACTCGAAGATGGTGGTGCAGCTCCAGCAGCCGTGCCGGGTCACGTATCGGAGGCGGACGCAGTGAGGATCGAGATCGATCTGGACCTCTGTCAAGGACACGGGGTCTGCGAGATGGAGGCGCCCGAGGTGTTCGAGGCGTTCCGCGACCACGTCGAGCTGCGACAGGACCGTCCCGCCGACAGCGATCGGGACGACGTCGAGCGCGCCGTCCAGTACTGCCCCACGCAGGCTCTGCGCATCATCGAAGATTAGAAAGGTCTTTCTCCCATGGCTTTTGATCGATCAGAACTCGACGAGATGGTGGAGCGCTGGCTCCAGGCCAACGTCGACGGCGAGAAGGCCGGCGACTGGCGCAACCTCGCAGAGTTCTACACACCCGACGCCACCTACGGATGGAACTACGGTCCCAAGGACGACTTCATGGCCGTCGGTCGGGACGAGATCCGTGACTTCGCCATCGGTTACGAGATGGACGGACTCGACGGATGGACCTACCCGTACCAGTCGTGGGTGATCGACGAGAAGACCGGCGACATGCTCGGCCTGTGGAAACAGGTGTTCGACGCCACCCGCGCCGACGGCACCCGCTACGCCCTCGAGGGCATCCAGGGCAGCTGGTTCAAGTACGGCGGCGACTTCCAGTTCCGCTGGCAGCGCGACTTCTTCGACTACGGCAACGTCGTCGCCCTGTTCATGGAGATGATCACCGACGGTGTTCTCACCGACGGCATGAGCGCGCGCATGAACCGCGTCGCCAACGCCACCGAGCGGCTGCCGGGCTGGTACCCGCTCGGCAAGACCCCCGTACCGATGTGGTGAGGACTGCCTGACGTGTCGTATTCCGAACTGTCGCAGGAAGAGCTGTCGGTGCTCGTGCCCGAGCTGTTGCTGGCGGGTCAGCTGATCGATCGCAGCGCGATGGCGCACATCATCGGCGACTTCGGTCGTGACGTGATGGCCCAGGTCGCCATCGAGGAGTGGATGGCCGCGAGCCCGGTCTACACCGCCCGGATGCGCCGTGCGATGGGCGTCGACGGGGACGGTGTGGTGGACATGTTCAAGTGCCTGCAGCTCGACATCGGGGCCCCACCGCAATTCATGGACTTCCGCTATTCGGTGACCGACGAGTACCACGGGAGCTTCGTGCTCGACCACTGTGGCGCCCTGATGGACGTGGAGCCGATGGGTGAGGACTACGTGACCGCCATGTGTCACGACATCGAGGACCCGACGTTCGACGCGACCGCCATCGCGACCAACCGCCGTGCCCGGATCCGGCCGGTCCACCGGCCGCCCCGCCGCCCGGAGAACCGCACCCCGCACTGCGAATGGCTGGTGACCATCGAGCCCGATCGCGACGAACTCGAGTTGCCCGACTACACCCACTCGATGTTCGCCACGGCTGCCGCCGACATCGCCCTGTCGCCGATCGATCACTCCGAGAAGGGGTGGAACGACTACTCCGGTGACCTGCTCGACGATCTACAGTTCCGCGACTGGGCGCGCAGCACCCTGGTGCGGACCGCCGAGGAGGTGGCGATCCAACATCAGTTGCTGGTGATGGGGTTCCGCGGCGCCGCGCTGCGTCGCACGACACCCGAGCACGCCGCGCAGCTGGTGATCAAGGCGATGACCGGCATCGCGGGTCTGACCGCCGAGCGGATCACCGCCGCGCTCGGGATCGCCGACGACGCCGCGGGTCTGGCCCGGGTGCTGTCGCTGCACCCCGCGCTCGGGCCGGAGCAGTACGTCGGTCTCGAGGTCATCTCCGAGGGTGAGGGATCGGACGCGGTGGTGTCGGTACGGATCCCGCAGGGCAGTGACGCGGTCGCCGACGAGAGCTGGGTGTCCTACCTCGATCCCGACAACGTGCTCCCCATCCAGGCGATCGCGACCGCGGTGAACCCGCACTGGGTGATCTCCGGCGCCCGCGTCGCCGACGGTTTCCTGACCGTCGACATCGCATGGGGTGCCGAGCAGCGAGAACGCAAGGAGGTCGCGATCGTCCGCTTCAGCGGCGGCTCCACCTTCTCCTTCGCTGATCGTGGTATCCCCAACTCGGTGATACCGCTGTCCATCTCACCCGTCTGATCTCCCCGAGGAGCGTTGTCGTGGCACAGAACCTGGCCGACCTGTTCGAGCACGCCGTCGACGCCGTGCCCGATCGGGTGGCGGTCGTCGACGGTGAGTCCGGCACCGAGTTCACCTACACCGAACTCGAGGACCGGTCGAATCGCGTGGCGCACCTGCTGATCGACCATGGGGTCCGCGGCGGATCTCATGTGGCCATCCACATGCACAACGCCGTCGACACCCTGGCGGGGTTCCTCGCGGCGTTCAAGCTCCGGGCCGTGCCGGTCAACGTGAACTACCGATACGTGCGCGACGAACTGGTCTACGTGTACGACGACGCCGATGTCGTCGCCGTGCTGACCCAGCCCCGATACGCCGACGCCGCGCGCGCCGCGACCGAGCACCCGGTGATCGTCGTCGACGAGCGGTTCGAGGAGACCTTGGCGGGGTGTTCGTCCGAGCGGGACTTCGAGGCACGCGCCGACGACGACCTCTTCCTGATGTACACCGGCGGTACGACCGGGGCGCCCAAGGGTGTGATGTGGCGACAGGCCGACATGTGGCGGGTCCTCGGAGGCGGCATCGATTTCTACTCCGGGGAACTGATGGCCGACGAGTACGCACAATCGGCCCGTGCGGGTGAGAGTGCCGACCCCATGCGGTTTCTCATGTTGCCGCCGCTGATCCACGTGTCCGGGCTCATGCCGACGCTGGGTGCGCTGTTCTCCGGCAACACCGTCATATTCGAGCCCCGGTTCGACGCCGGCCGTGTCTGGGAGGTCGTCGAGACCTGCCGTCCGGCGATCATGGTGATCACCGGGGATGCGATGGGCCGTCCGCTGATCGACGAACTCGAAGGACGCGTCGCGGCCGGTCGGGCGGTCGACGTGTCCAGCCTGCTGGCCGTGAGTTCGGGTGCGGCACTGTTCTCCCCGGCCCTCAAGGCCCGCCTGCTCGGACTCGCCCCGACGGTGGCGATCAGCGACTCGATCGGGTCGTCGGAGACGGGATTCGGCGGTATCCGGGTGTACTCGGCCGCCGACACCTCGTTCGCCACCGCCGACCACGCCGGCGGTCCCCGGGTCCCGGCCGGTCGCGGGGCGACGGTGATCGACGACGACGGTGCGCCACTGACCGGGCCGGGGGAGGGGTGGTTCGCGAAGACCGGCTACCTGCCCATCGGCTACTACAAGGACGAGGCGAAGTCGGCGACCATCTTCCGCGAGCACGAGGGCGTCCGGATGGTCGTGAGCGGCGACCGCGCCCGGCGCGAACCCGACGGTGCGATCACCCTGCTCGGCCGGGGCTCGCAGGTGGTGAACACCGGCGGTGAGAAGGTCTTCGTCGAAGAGGTCGAGGGCGAGCTGAAGTCGCATCCCGCCGTGGTCGACGCCATCGTCATCGCCGTTGCCGACGAGCGGTTCGGGCAGGGGGTCGCGGCCGTGGTCGCGGTGACCGGGGTACCGGATTTCGAAGCGATCGAGGCCCACCTGCGGACCCGGTTGGCCGGGTACAAGGTGCCGCGCACCTACTGGGTGGTCGATGCGGTCACGCGCACCCCCAGCGGCAAGCCGGACTACGGCTGGGCCAAGTCGATTGCGGCGTCCTCGGATCCGGCCCACGTGCGGGACGCGGCGCGGTCCCACCTGTGAGCGGACTCCCGCTGTCCGGGAAGGTCGCTCTGATCGGCGGTTCGAGCCGCGGGATCGGTCTCGCGGTGGCGCACCGACTGGCGGCCGAGGGCGCCGCCGTCGTGCTGAACGGTCGGGATGCCGACGTGCTCGACGCCGCGGTTGCCGAGGTCGTCGCCGCGGGAGGTCGGGCTGCCGGGGTGCTCGGGTCGTTGGCCACCCCCGGGATCGCCTACGCCATGGTCGATGCCGCGCGCGAGGACTTCGGGCGGCTCGACGCCGCCATCAACTGCGCCGGGGTCGCCGAACCCGGCGGATCGACCATCCTGACCATCGACTCCGAGGAGTTCGCGGCCCAGATCGACGCTCACCTGACGAGTGCGTTCGAGGTGGCACGCGCGGCCGCAGAGGTGTTCGTGGCGCAGGGGTCGGGGGCGATCGTCCTGACGGGTTCGGCTGCGTCGCTGGGCGTCTTCGGCGGGACCGGATATCCGGCGGCCAAGGGTGGTGTCAACGCCCTCGCCCTGGCCGTCGCCGCCGAGTTGCGGCCGAGCGGGGTCCGCGTGAACGTGGTGATGCCCGGGGCGAAGACCCGGCTGTCGACCGGCGACGAGTATCAGGCCCACATCGACGGTCTGCGTGATCGTGGTGTGCTCGACCCCGGGATGCACGCCGCCGCAGCCGATCCGGGATCGGTCGACCACGTCGCTGCGATCTACGCCTATCTCGTCTCCGACCTCGCCGCCGACATCACCGGGTCGGTGTTCAGCGCGGCAGGCAACTTCATCGGTCGCTACGCCGATCCCGAGCTGTCCCTGATCGCCTACCGCGACCACGTCGACACCCCGCCGTACACCCTCGACGACATCGACGCGGCTTTCGCTGTCAGGCGCAATCCGTAGCAGTTCGTGTCGCTGACCGACACAAACTGCTACCGAAGACGCATCGGAACCGCGGCTGGACGGACTGCGTCCGATAGCCGTGATCCTTCGAGAACTGCTCGCGTCCCATGACGGCGTCATCACCCTCGGTCAGGCCGAGTCGGTGGGGTTGAACCGGTCAGCGGTGCAGCGCAGGGTCGCGGCAGGGGAGTGGCGGCGGGTGGGTCGAGGGGTCTACTTCGTGGCCGATCGCGAGGTCTCGACGCGCGCACGTCTGCGAGCTGCCTGCTGGTCGGTGGGTTCGCACGCTGCGCTGTCCGGTACGTCGGCCGCGTGGTGGCATCGGCTCGTCGACGAACCCCCGACGGTGGTCACGGTGACCGCCCGGCGCGGCCGTCACGGGGGTGCGGTCACGGCTGTGACGGTCGTCCACCGTGATCTGGACGTCGTGGATGTCGTCGAACGCTCGGATCTGCTGATGACCGGTGTCCCGCTCACCGTGCTCGACACCGCCGCGGTCACCGGGATGGGCGTCCTCGACTCGGCGTTGCTGCGCGGGCGGGTGTCTCTCGAGCAGCTGCTCGCCGCCCACGCTCGGTATCCGGGTCGTCGTGGTTCGAAGGTCACCGGTGACATGCTGCGCCGAGCACACTCGGGAGCGCGTTCAGAGGCGGAGCGACTCCTCGTAGGGTTGCTGCGACGCGCCGCGATCGGCGGGTGGGTCGCAAACCGGGAGGTCTGCGGCTTCCCCGTCGACATCGTCTTCGACACGGACAGGGTGCTGGTGGAGATCGACGGAATGGCATTCCACTCGGACGCGCTTGCGTTCCAACACGATCGGACTCGACAGAACATCCTCGTCGCCAACGGCTGGACCATCCTGCGATTCACGTGGGCCGATCTCACCCAGCGTCCGCAGTACGTGGTGTCGCAGATCCGCTCCGCGCTCGCCCGCAATCGGTAGCAGTTCGTGTCGCCTACCGACACAAACTGCTACCGATCAATGCGCCAGCCTCATCCGATGAGCGTCGCGACCAATCCGGTGAGCACCACGGCCGCGGGACCGCGGGCCATCGCGAGCAGCAACAGCGGTTGGACGGCCCCACCCTGGCCGGTGACGTAGACGGGTGCGTCGAAGGGCAGATCGGGTCGGGTTGCGCGGCGTACGACCGCGACGGCCGACCCGATGGTGACCACCACCAGCGCGACCGCGGACAGGTGCCAGGTGAGCGACGCGACACCGCACCACAGCAGGACCGCGACGACGGGGACGACGCTGTGCACCGCGGTGATCTCGACGCGCGAGCCGCCGAGCGCGCGACGCAGTGCGGGCTCCTCGGTGAGCCGGCGTAACCCGCCGGCCATGGCACACCCCGCTCGATAAGCCAGCACGGCAGCCACCGCGGGCGCGATCGAGGTCAGGTAGAGCGTCTGTGACATCGCGAGTCCGACGGCGACGACCACCGCGAACACGATGAGATCGCCGGGGCGGCGTCGTAGGCGGGTGAGATCGGCGCTCAGACAGGCGCGGGCACGCCCCAGCGGGAGGACGCGACTGCGGGACCGGGTGTTTCCGAGCTCCCACCGCACCACACGAGCTGTGCTCAGCCATCCGAGATCCATCGTCACCACCGCCAGGCGTGCAGCCCCGATGAAGCCGTCGTCCGGAGCGACGACATCACGATGCAGTCGCTCCACCGACCGGCGGGCCCTACGGTCGGTGTGCTCGAAAAGAGCATCGCTGGAACGATGTTGACGCCAACTGGCCGCGGTCATCAGCGCTGCGGCGGACACGAGGCCCGCACCGAGCAGCGCCGGTGCGCTCGACCAGTCCAGGATCGACGCCACCACCGCGACGGCGAGGCAACCCATGAGCGCGGACATCGAGGCGCGTAACCGCTGCGCACGCAGCACCGGCCCGCGATCGGCGGGGCCGGACAGGTGCCACACCGCCTGCGCACGCGAGAGCCGAATCGGCCCCCACCACCACAGCGCGGTGCCGACGATCAGCGTGCACGACGCGACGGTCCACCCGACGAGAACCGGGGTCGTCGAACCCAGCCCCGGTTCGACGCCCACGACACCGGACACGCGCTCGGGCTGCAGGAGATACCACCCCAGCCCGCCGACCACGGCAACCGTCATGACCACTCCGGGAAGGTTGTCGGTGTCGACCCTCATCGCCCCACCGTCACCGTCTGATCGGCGCCTCGCGACACGAGTTCGGGGCTGTGGGTCGCGAACACCACGGACCTGGCATCTGCGGTCGAACGGCGGATCCGTTGCGCGACCCAGTCACGTCCGGCCACATCGAGGCCGGCCTCGGGTTCGTCGATGACGACCAGGTCGGCGGGCCGAATCCACGCGGCGCACATCGAGAACCGCTGGCGTTGCCCGGTCGACAACGTATGTGGGAATCGGTCGGCCAGATCGCCGATCCCGGAACCGTCGAGAGCGACCGCGGCGATCTCGGTGTCGACATCGTGCGCGGCGGTGATGAGACGTAGGTGTTCGAGGACGGTCAGTTCGGCGAAGGTGGCGTCATCGCCGAGTTCGACCGAGACGGCCGCGCGGAACGCAGGATCGCTGTCGTCGGCGATGATCCCGCCGACTCGGATCTCCCCGGAATCGGGTCGGCGCAATCCGGCGATGGCTCGCAGCAGGGTGGACTTTCCCGAGCCGTTCGGGCCGACCACGGCGAGGCACTCGCCGGGAGGGAGCTGCAACGTCAGGTCGGTGATGAGGTCGCTGTCGTCAGTGGACAGGCAGAGATGATCGATGGAGAGCATGAGTGGACTTCCGGTGTGTGGCGGGCGGGGTCACGAAGAACCGCCTGCCGCAGCGAAAGCCGAGTTCAGGCGGTGGTCGGATCCCCGCCCGGTGCGCGCGGAAGCGACATCTGGAGCAGTGCGACGTCAAAGGCCCGTGGTTCGGACACCGAACATGCGACGACGCGCCATCTGTGGGCGACGTCGGGCGGGAGACCCTGCCGCGTAGGGGACACGCGATCGCGGACCCACCGCGTGAGGGCGGCACGGACGTGTGGGTGTGCGGCCACGGAGACGACGGCGACGCCGAGCGCGGCCGAGATCACAGCCGCTCCGGCGTGGGGTGCCGCCGGCTCGGTGAGGCCGATCAGCGTGAGCCACCAGGCCGCGGTCAGCACGGCGGTCGCGATCGTCGAGGTCGCAGGCAGATGTGCGACCGACTGTGTTCTCGCCCTCATTCGCCACCTCCCGGATCGCTGTTGACCGCCTGTTTGCGATAGGAGTTTAGCCATGACATCGACCAGCCGGGTGATTGACGGCAACGCCTTGACCGCCTTCGGGGTCGGTGGACCCGCCGCGAGCGAGCCGACCGCGACGCTGCAGCAGCGGATGGGGCCTGCGGTCACCGATCACCGGGGTCGCATCGAGCTCAGCGCCTACGCGGTTCTCGTCGACACCGTCGGTGGCGGCCCGTTCGTCGTCCGTACCGGGCCCGAGTTCGGCGTCGTCCAGGCGCGCCTGGCCTTCGCGACCACCGGCGACCGCGTGCCCGCACAGGGACTGCTCACCGCGACGGCCACGTTGCGCGACCGTCACGACATGTTCGGTCTGACCACCGTCGACGTGACCGGTCTGGCCGACGAGCTGTACGCCTCGGTGTTGGTCCGCAACGCCCGAACCGCGCGCACGTTCGACCCGGAGTTGCTCGCCCGCGGCCGCGACGCCTCCGACACCGGTGCCGGGGAGCGTGCGACCGTCCCGGACACCATGGGCACCGACACCGATCTGCCGCCCCGCATCGACCCCGCCCTGACGGGACGCCAGATCGTGGACGCGATCGTCGGGGAACGACTCTCGAGTGGGCCGCTGGCCGAGCTGCTGTCGTTGACGGCGCACGCCGGGGCCGACGGGCCGACGGTCGTGTGTTCGCCGCAGTCGTGGATGGCCAACCCGCTGGGCACGATGCACGGCGGCGTGATCGCCGCGATCACCGCTCAGGCGTGCTCGCTCGCCGGTCAACAGCACACCGCCGCGGGCCAGAACTACACCATGATCGACTTCGCGGTGAACTTCTTCCGGTCGCCGCCGGTGGACGCGGGGGAGCTCGTCGTCACCACCCGCACCGAACGCGTCGGTCGGCGGCTCGGGTCGGTCTCGGCTGTGCTCGCCCAGGCCGACGGCACGTTGCTCGCCCGCGCCACCGCAGACCTCACCTTCGGCTGATTCGAGCGGCATCGAAGAGAACCTGTGGGTGTGCTGTCAAAACAAGCATGCGTGCTTGCTTTTTATTGGCACACCTGTGACGCTGTGTGCCATGACCGCTGTGGAGTCCCTGGTTGCCGACATGGTTGCCGAGGGGGAGTCGCTCGACGCCCTGGTCGCCGACCTCGACGACGACACCTGGCGCACACTCACGCCCGCGGTCGGCTGGACCATCGCCCACCAGATCGGGCACCTGTCCTGGACCGACCGGGTCGCCACCCTGTCCGCGGCCGACCCCGACGCGTTCGCCGACGTCCTCACCACGGGCGCCGCCGACCCCGCAGGCTTCGTCGACACCGCCGCCGAGCTCGCCGCCGCCGACGCTCCGGGCGACATCCTCGCCACGTGGCGAACCAACCGTGCCGAGCTGGCGACCGCACTCGTTGCCGTCCCGTCCGGGACCAAACTGAGTTGGTTCGGCCCGCCGATGTCGGCGGCGTCGATGGCCACCGCCCGCATCATGGAGCTCTGGGCCCACGGACTCGACGTCGCCGACACCCTCGGCGTCACCGTCGAGCCGACCTCCCGCATCCGCGCCGTCGCACACATCGGTGTCCGCACCCGCGACTTCGCCTACATCGTCAACGGTGCCACCCCACCGACCGCCGAGTTCCGCGTCGAACTGACCGCACCCGACGGATCGCTGTGGACCTGGGGACCCGACGACGCCACCGACCGCGTGAGCGGACCGGCCGTCGACTTCTGCCGACTGGTGACGCAACGTCGCGCGCCCGCCGACCTCGACCTGTCCGTGCGCGGCGACGACGCCGCGCAATGGATCCGCATCGCACAGTGTTTCGCCGGACCGCCCGGACCGGGCCGCGCGCCCCGATCGACCGAGATGAGTACCGCATGACCACCGCTGTCCCCGTCGTACCCGGCACCGCTCCCTGCGTCCGCGTCGGCAACGCCTCCGGCTTCTACGGCGACCGCTTCTCCGCCATGCGCGAGATGCTCGAGGGAGGCGATCTGGACTATCTCACCGGCGACTACCTCGCCGAGCTGACCATGCTCATCCTGGGCCGCGACCGACTCCGCGACCCCGCACGGGGATACGCGTCGACCTTCGTCCGCCAGATGCGCGAATGCCTGACCATCGCAGTCGAGCGCAAGGTCCGCATCGTCACCAATGCCGGTGGCCTGAACCCGAAGGGATTGGCGGACAAGCTCACCGAGCTGGCCGCCGAGCTCGGCGTCGAGGTCTCCATCGCCTACGTCGACGGTGACGACCTCATCTCCCGCGCACCCGAGCTCGGACTCGGCGAGCCGCTGACCGCGAACGCCTACCTCGGCGCGTTCGGCATCAAGGCCGCCCTCGACGCCGGCGCGGACGTCGTCGTCACCGGCCGGATCACCGACGCCTCACTCGCCGTCGGCCCCGCCGCACACCACTTCGACTGGCAGCCCGAGGATCTCGACCAGCTCGCCGGAGCCGTGGTCGCCGGCCACGTCATCGAGTGCGGCACCCAGGCCACCGGCGGCAACTATGCGTTCTTCACCGAGATCGGTGACCTGTCCCGCCCGGGGTTCCCCATCGCGGAGATCGCGGCCGACGGCAGCTCGGTCATCACCAAGCACCGCGCGACCGGCGGCGCCGTCACGGTGGGCACGGTCACCGCGCAACTGCTCTACGAGATCACCGGTCCCCGCTACCTCGGACCCGACGTCACCACGCGCCTCGACACCGTCGAGTTGTCGCAGCAGGGCACCGACCGCGTGCTGATCAGTGGTGTGCGCGGTGAGATCCCGCCGGAGTCGGTCAAGGTCTCGCTCAACACCCTCGCCGGGTTCCGCAACGAGGTCACGATGATCCTCACCGGCCTCGACGTCGAGGAGAAGGCCCGCCTGGTCACCGAGCAGTTCGAGTCCTCGCTGGCGACCAAGCCCGAACAACTCACCTGGGAGCTCTCACGCACCGACCGCGCCGACGGGGCCACCGAGGCCCAGTCCTCGGCACTGTTGCGCTGCGTCGGCAAGAGCCGCGACGCCGACACCGTCGGTCGTGAGTTCTCCTCGGCCGCCGTGGAGTTGGCGCTGGCCAGCTACCCCGGATTCAGCATGACGGCACCTCCGGGCAAGGGCAGTCCGTACGGGGTGTTCGAGCCGGGGTACGTCGCCGCCGACACCGTCGAGCACCGCGTGACCCTGCCCGACGGCACGGTCACCCAGATCCCTCCGAGCCCGGTCCGCGGACCGCTCGCGCCCCTTCTCGACGAGGCACCGCGCCCGGCGCGCGACTGGGGCCCCACCAGCCCGGCACCGCTCGGCCTGATCGCCGGTGCACGCAGCGGCGACAAGGGCGGCAGCGCCAACATCGGTGTGTGGGTTCGGGATCCGGAGCATTTCGAATGGCTCGACGAGATCCTCACCGTCGACCTGCTCGCGCAGCTGCTGCCCGAGACCGCCGACCTCACCGTCACGCGTCATCGTTTCCCCAATCTGCTGGCGGTCAACTTCGTGATCGAGGCCATCCTCGGCCGCGGCGTGGCCGACAACGTCCGCTTCGACCCGCAGGGCAAGGGTCTCGGCGAATGGCTACGCGCCCGCGTGGTCGACATCCCCGATCGATTCGAGGTCATCTGAATGAGTCTTGCCACACCCGCGTGGAACACCCCGGAGCGGCGCGAACTGCGCAGCACGGTCAGTGGATTCGTCGAGCGGCACATCCTGCCGCATCAGGCGGAGTGGGAGCGTGAAGGACTCATCCCGCGCGAACTGCATCGAGAGGCCTCCAAGCTGGGCCTGCTCGGACTCGGATTCCCCGAGGCGGTGGGGGGATCCGGCGGCGACCTGATCGACGCCACCATCGCAGGCGAGGTGCTGCACGAACGTGGTGCCGCCGGTGGAATCTACGCATCGCTGTTCACCCACGGCATCGCCCTGCCACACCTCGTGGCCGCGGGCGACGCCGACCAGATCGACCGGTGGGTGCGTCCCACGCTCGCGGGCGAGAAGATCGGCAGCCTGGCGATCACCGAGCCCGGCGGCGGCAGCGACGTCGGCCACCTCACGACGTCGGCGGTCCGCGACGGCGCCCACTACGTCGTCAACGGGGCCAAGACCTACATCACCTCCGCGGTCCGGGCCGACTTCATCGTCACCGCCGTACGGACCGGCGGACCGGGTGCCGGTGGGGTGTCCCTGCTCGTCGTGGACACCGACACCCCGGGCTTCTCGGTCAGTCGTAAACTCGACAAGATGGGCTGGCGCTGTTCGGACACCGCGGAACTGAGCTTCGTCGACGCTCGCGTGCCGGTCGGCAACCTCGTCGGCGCCGAGAACACCGGCTTCGCACAGATCGCGGCCGGCTTCGTCACCGAGCGCGCCGGTCTCGCCACCCAGGCCTACGCCAGCGCGCAACGCTGCCTCGACCTCACCCTCGAGTGGGTGCGCACCCGGGAGACCTTCGGCAAGCCGCTCATCGCCCGGCAGTCCGTGCAGGACAGCGTGACCGAGATGGCTCGCCGCATCGATGTCGCACGGACGTACACCCGTGCCGTCGTCGACCGGAAGGTCTCCAGCTCCGACGACCTCATCGCCGAGGTCTGCTTCGCCAAGAACACCTCCGTCGAGGCAGGTGAGTGGGTCGCGAACAAGGCCGTGCAGCTGTTCGGCGGGCTGGGCTACATGGCCGAGTCGGAGATCGAACGCCAGTACCGCGACATGCGCATCCTGGGCATCGGCGGCGGCACCACCGAGATCCTCACCGGTCTGGCGGCAAAACGCCTGGGGTATCAGGCGTGACGGCGCTGCGATCGGTGATCGACCGATCCGCGCCGGAGTTCGTCGACGCGGCGCAGACGATGCAGGAGAAGTTGGCCGGGCTCGACGCCGAGTTCACCAAGGCGCTCGCCGGCGGCGGCGAGAAGAAGGTCGCCCGTCACCATGAGCGCGGCAAGCTCCTGGCCCGTGAGCGCATCGAGTTGCTGATCGACGCCGACAGCGCCTTCCTCGAACTGTGTCCGCTCGCCGCGTACGGCTCGGACTTCCAGGTCGGTGCGTCGATGATCATCGGTATCGGCGTGGTCGAGGGCGTCGAGTGCATGATCGTCGCCAACGACCCCACCGTGCGTGGCGGAACGTCCAACCCGTGGACCCTGCGCAAGGGGTTCCGCGCCAACGAGATCGCGATGGAGAACCGTCTCCCGTGCATCTCACTGGTGGAGTCCGGTGGCGCCGACCTGCCCACGCAAAAGGACGTCTTCATCCCGGGTGGTCGGATGTTCCGCGACATCACCCAGCTCTCCGCCGCCGGGATCCCCACCATCGCTCTGGTCTTCGGTAACTCGACCGCGGGCGGCGCCTACGTCCCCGGCATGTCCGATCACACCGTGATGATCGAGAACCAGTCCAAGGTGTTCCTCGGCGGCCCGCCGCTGGTCAAGATGGCCACCGGCGAGGAGAGCGACGACGAGTCGTTGGGTGGCGCGTTGATGCACGCCCGGCAGTCCGGTCTGGCCGACTACTACGCGCGTGACGAGCAGGACGCAATCCGCATCGGGCGTCGTATCGTCGCCCGCCTCAACCACCGCAAGGTCGGTCCCGGCCCGCTGGCCGCGCCGATCGAACCCCGGTACGACACCGACGAACTCATCGGCATCGTCCCCGGCGACCTGAAGATCCCGTTCGACCCACGCGAGGTCATCGCCCGGATCGTCGACGACAGCGACTTCGACGAGTTCAAGGCCGAGTACGGGTCGTCGCTGTGCACCGGCTGGGCCCGCGTCCACGGCTACCCGGTGGGCATCCTGGCCAACGCTCAGGGCGTCCTGTTCTCCGCCGAGTCGCAGAAGGCCACGCAGTTCATCCAGCTCGCCAACCGCAGCAACACCCCGTTGTTGTTCCTGCACAACACCACCGGCTACATGGTCGGCAAGGAGTACGAGCAGAACGGCATCATCAAGCACGGGTCGATGATGATCAACGCCGTGTCGAACTCGACTGTCCCGCACATCTCCCTGCTGATCGGCGCCAGCTACGGCGCCGGCCACTACGGGATGTGCGGTCGTGCGTTCAACCCGCGGTTCCTGTTCGCGTGGCCCAGCGCGAAGTCGGCCGTCATGGGTGCGGCGCAACTGTCCGGTGTCATCTCGCTGGTCTCACGCGCGGCCACCGAGGCCCGCGGTGGGACCGTCGACGAAGAGGCCGACCGCGGGATGCGCGCCGTGATCGAGGCGCAGATCGAGGAACAGTCGCTGCCTGCGTTCCTGTCCGGCATGCTCTACGACGACGGGGTCATCGACCCCCGCGACACCCGCACCGTCCTGGGCATCACCCTCTCGGCGATCGACACCGCGCCGGTCGAGGGAACCTCCAACTTCGGCGTCTTCCGGATGTGAACAACACTGTGAGCAACAACGATTCGTCGATCACCTCGGTCCTCGTCGCCAACCGCGGCGAGATCGCCCGACGCGTGTTCGCGACCTGTGAGCGGATGGGTCTGTCCACCGTCGCGGTCTTCTCCGACCCCGACGCGCACGCCCCCCACGTCGCGGCGGCCGACCGCGCGGTCCGGCTCCCCGGCGAGACGTCGGCTGCGACCTACCTCGACGCCGACGCCATCATCGCCGCCGCGAAGTCAGCCGGCGCCGACGCGATCCACCCCGGATACGGATTCCTCTCCGAGAACGCCGCTTTCGCGCAGTCGGTGATCGACGCCGGCATCGCGTGGATCGGTCCGCCGCCGTCGTCGATCACCTCGATGGGGTCGAAGGTCAACGCCAAGGCGATCATGTCCGGCTCGGGCGTGCCGATTCTCGGCGACCTCGACCCGGCCACCCTGACCGCCTCCGACCTGCCGGTGCTCATCAAGGCTTCGGCCGGTGGTGGCGGACGCGGCATGCGCATCGTCCGCGACATCGCCGACCTCGCGGGCGAGGTCACGGCCGCGGCCCGCGAGGCCGAGTCCGCCTTCGGTGACCCGACGGTGTTCTGCGAGCCGTATGTCGAACGCGGACACCACATCGAGGTGCAGGTGCTCGCCGATCGGCACGGCCGTGTGTGGACGGTGGGGGAGCGGGAATGCTCCATTCAGCGACGGCACCAGAAGATCATCGAGGAGGCACCCGCACCGCTCGTCGAGCGCATCGGTGGTGACTTCCGCGACCGCCTTTTCGACGCGGCGCGCACGGCGACGTCGGCCATCGGCTACGTCGGCGCGGGCACGGTGGAGTTCCTCGCCGACGGCTCCGGTCGCTTCTACTTCCTGGAGATGAACACCCGTCTGCAGGTGGAACATCCGGTCACCGAGGCCACCACGGGGCTCGACCTCGTCGAGTGGCAGATCCGGGTCGCCGACGGCGAACCGCTCGGTGAGACCCCGCCGCCGATCACCGGCCACTCCATCGAGGCCCGGCTCTACGCCGAGGACCCGGCCGCCAACTGGTCCCCGCAGTCGGGCACGGTCTTCGACATCGACCTACCCGCCGACGTGACGTTCGACCGACTCGACCGACCGGGGATCCGCGTCGACTCCGGGATCGAGGCGGGCAGCGAGATCTCGGTGTTCTACGACCCGATGCTCGCCAAGGTCATCAGCTGGGCACCGGACCGCACCCGCGCCGCGGCCATGCTCGCCGGCGCGCTGGCGCGGGCGACGGTCCACGGACCCGGCACCAACCGCGACCTGCTCGTCACCATTTTGCGGCACAGCGTGTTCCGCTCCGGTGACACCGACACCGGGTTCATCGACGAGATCGGGTTGCCGGTGCTGTCGCGGCCGCTCGCCGACGCATCCGAGGTCCGACTCGCCGCGGTCGCCGCGGCGGCATCCGGTGCCGCGACCAACCGCGAGCGCGCATCGGTGCAGCGCGGGATCCCGTCGGGATGGCGGAACCTGCACTCGCAGTACCAGACCTCGCGGTTCGTGCCGGACGGGTCCGATCCGGTCGCCGATGCCGACACCGCGATCTCGGTGCGTTACCGGGCCGGTCGTGACTCCGTCGAGCTGCCCGACGATCCGTCGGTGTCGCTGGTGGACGCGTCGTCGACGTCGGTGACCCTCGAGGTGGACGGCGTCCGCAGACGGTTCGCCGTCGCCCGCCACGTCGACGCACAGAGCCGGGCGGTGACCTACGTCGACTCCGACACGACGTCGGTGACCCTGCGCGACGTGCCGCGCTTCATCGATCCGTCCGCCGTCGGCAAGCCCGGGTCGTTGCTCGCGCCCATGCCGGGGTCGGTGATCCGCATCGCGGTCGAGATCGGCGATGCGGTGACGCAGGGCCAGCCGCTGTTGTGGCTGGAGGCGATGAAAATGGAACACACGGTGCACGCACCCGCCGACGGGGTGGTGGCCGAACTGGCCGTCGTGGCCGGACAACAACTCGCGGTGGGCGATGTGCTCGCCGTCATCAGCAGTGACAGCACGACCGAGGAGACGACATGACCGCAACGACCGAGCGCCCGACCGAGGCAACCGCCGACCCCACGCCGGTGAATCCTTTTGTGGAGACCGAGGAGCGCGCCGCGCTGCGTGCCTCGGTCGCCGCACTGGGCAAGCGGTACGGCCAGCAGTACTTCATGGAGTGCGCCCGCACCGGCAAGAAGACCGACGAACTGTGGGCCGAGGCCGGCAAGCTCGGCTTCCTCGGCGTGAACCTCCCCGAGGAGTACGGCGGCGGTGGCGCCGGTATCTATGAGCTCGCGATCGTGATGGAGGAGCTGGCCGCGAACGGTGTCGGGTTGCTGATGATGGTGGTCTCACCGGCCATCTGCGGCAACATCATCGCCCGTTTCGGCACCGACGACCAGAAGCAGCAGTGGCTGCCCGGTCTGTCCGACGGCAGCGTCACCATGGCCTTCGGTATCACCGAGCCCGAGGCCGGCTCGAACTCGCACCAGATCACCACCACTGCCCGGCGGGACGGCGACGACTGGCTGCTGACCGGCCGCAAGGTCTGGATCTCCGGTGTCGACCAGGCGCAGGCGGTACTGATCGTCGCGCGCACCGAGGACGCGAAGACCGGCAAGCTCAAGCCGGCGCTGTTCATCGTGCCCACCGACACGCCGAACTTCGAGTACAAGCAGATCGACATGGAGTTGATCAACCCGGAGAAGCAGTTCCAGCTGTTCCTCGACGACGTGCGCCTGCCGTCGACGGCGCTGGTCGGATCGGCCGACGCGGCGTTGGGACAGTTGTTCGCCGGGCTGAACCCGGAGCGGATCATGGCCGCTGCGTCGGCCCTCGGCATGGCGCGCTTCGCTCTCGACAAGGCCGTCGACTACGTCAAGAACCGCACCGTCTGGAAGACGCCCATCGGCGCACACCAGGCGATCGCACATCCGTTGGCGCAGGGCAAGATCGAGATGGAGATGGCCAAGCTGATGATGCAGAAGGCCGCCACCATGTACGACGCGGGCGACGACTGGGGTGCCGCCGAACCGGCCAACATGAGCAAGTACGCCGCCGCCGAGGCGTGTGTGAAGATCGTCGACCAGGCCGTGCAGTCGATGGGTGGCAACGGTCTGTCCAGCGAGTACGGGATCGCCCCGCTGCTCAACCTGTGCCGCGTGGCCCGGGTCGCGCCGGTGAGCCGCGAGATGGTGCTCAACTTCGTGGCGCAGACCAGCCTGGGTCTGCCCAAGTCGTACTGATGGACCCGGGCTTCCGGGTGGCAAGGTGTCACCCATGACAACCCTGGTCACGCTCGAGTCCTCGGCCGGCGTCGCGACGATCACGCTCGACTCGCCGTCGAATCGCAACGCGCTCTCGGCCGACCTCGTCGCGCAGCTGCTCGAGCATCTCGCCACGGCTGGTGACGACCCCGCGGTGCGATCGGTCGTGCTCACCCACACCGGCAACACGTTCTGCGCCGGTGCCGATCTCGCCGGTGCGTTGGGCTCGGGCATGTCGCCCGAGGAGGCCTCGGCCGCGGGCGCGAAGGCGATGGTCACGGTGATGCGGACGATCCTCGAGCTGTCGCGGCCCGTGGTCGCCCGCGTCGACGGCCACGTCCGGGCCGGCGGCATCGGGCTGCTCGGGGCCTGCGACATCGTCGTCGCCGGACCGGCGAGCACCTTCGCCCTGACCGAGGCCCGTCTGGGTCTGGCGCCGTCGGTGATCTCCTTGACGCTGCTGTCCCGGATGACCTCACGGTCGGTCGGGCGCTACTTCGTCACGGGCGAGCGCTTCGGCGCCGTCGAGGCCGAGGCGATGGGACTGATCACCGTCGCCGCGGCCGACGCCGAGTCGTTGGCGTCGACCACGGGCAGCTTCTTGGACGCGATCGGCAAGGGCTCGCCGCAGGGCCTGCGGGAGTCCAAGAAAGTCGCCACCGCGCAGATCCGGGCCGAGTTCGAGCGGTTCGCCGAGGACCGGACCCGCGAGTCGGCGGCGCTGTTCGCCTCCGACGAGGCGCGCGAGGGCATGACTGCGTTCCTGGAGAAGCGCCCGCCGCGGTGGGCCGTGACCGAACCGGCGGCGACGTGATGTTCCGCGACTCCGGACGGCCGGCCACCCCTGTCCGCAAACCGCAGCAGGACCGGTCGCGCGCCACACGGGAGCGGTTGATCTCGGCGACGATCGACGTGCTGGCCACCGAGGGTTGGTCGGCGTCGACGGTGTCGGTGGTGGCCGAGCGTGCGGGGGTGTCGCGTGGTGCGGCTCAACATCATTTCCCCACCCGCGAGAGTCTGATCACGGCGACGCTGGAGCAGACGTTCGACGAACTGACCGGCCGCGCGTCGGTGATGTACGAGACGCTGCCCGAGGGACCCGGTCGCGTGGAGGCCGCGGTCACCCGTGCCGTCGACATCTACACCGGCACCCAGTTCAAGGCTGCGCTGCAGGTGTGGAGTGCCGCGGCGTCGGATCCGGGTCTGCGCGACCTGATCCGTCCGCTGGAGCGGAAGTTCGCCCGCGCGGCGCACCGGATGACCGTTCAGGCGATCGCCGGCGACACCGACGATCCGGGCGTGCACCGGCTCGTTCAGGCCACGCTCGACATGGCGCGTGGACTCGGACTGGCCGACACGCTCTCCGACGACTCCGCCCGCCGCAAACAGGTCGTCGCGACCTGGTCGGAAGTGCTTGCCGCAGCCCTGAACTGACCCGGTGAAGTTCCGCCAGTTGCGCACGTACGGACGCCAGTTGGGCACCTGGGGACGTCGAGTGGGCGGTTACGGACGCCGACTGGGCGATTGCGGACGGCGAGTGGGCGGTCGCGGTCACAGTGAGGCGACGATGGCGCGTTCCACAGGACTCCACGGATTGCCGAGATCGAACTGATCGGTGAGCATCAGACCTGGTTGCGACAGGAATCGTGGCTGCGTCCCGTGGTGCGACTGGGCGGCGTGGACGAGGAACGGATGGCAGAGGAACACGTCACCCGCCGCGCCGGTCGCGACTGCTTCTCCGCGGTCGGGTGAGTCGAGCGCGCCGGCCGCGTCCATCACGCCGCACAGTTCGAACATGTCGACCCCGCCGTCGCCGTACGGCGCCAGGAACCGCGGCACATCCTGGTGTGAGCCGACTTTGAGACGCGTCGGCGCGTCGTCCGCGCAGACATCGGAGATCAGGAACAACATCAGCAACCCGCGGTCCCGTGACGACACGTTGACGAAGTGGCGACTCGCGTCCGGGGGCAGGTAGCTCGCGTCGATGTGCCATCCGGTGTCGTTCGACTCGGTGTCGGCGGGGAAGCGGATCGCGACATTCCCGAGCTCGACTCGTCGCTGCCAGCGGCCCGGGCCGACGAGCTGGTCGTATGCCTCGGTGAGCGCGGCCGCCTGTGCGGCTCTCGTGAAGGCCGGGGTGATCGGGCTGTCCATCCGTCGCACCGGTTCGGTCCAGGTGTTCGGATCGGTCGGGTCCTCGGAGACGAGATCCCACAGTTGCCTGCGGCACTCGTCGATCGTCGGGCGGTCCACCGCGCCCCGGACGGCCACGAATCCATCGCGGACGAAGGTCTCGATCTCTGTGCTCGTGAGGGTCATCGCCGACAATTGTGCGGACGAGAACGCGGGCCGGGCAACCCGTTTTCGCCGCGCGGTTTGCTCCTTGTGCGAACTTTCCAGATGGTCCCGGGATAGGTTGCCTCCCGTGCCGTCCCTATCTGTGAACAGCAAACGTGGGCTTGTGATCGTTCTGGTCGCCGCGGCGGCGATCGCCTCTGCCGCCATCACCTGGAAGGTGGGTGCAGACCATGATGCGGGCGTCGCGGCGACCGAGGATCGGCTTCCGACGCGCCCGCAGGATCTGGCGGTCCGACCAGAGCTCCAGTGGGTACTGAACACGGAGCGACTCGCCGGTAATTCCGTCGACCGGCCGCTGAACTTCCCCTCCGGGATGAAAAGTGCAGGGATCACCACGGGAGCCGTCGGGGCCGGCGACCAGGTGATCGTCGCCGCGGTGGGGCACCCGCTGTACGGCCGTTACGACACCGAGGACGGACGGGGCATCGTGGTGGACTCCGCCACCCTGGTCGGGGTCGACCGCCAGACGGGCAAACCCCTGTGGCGCCGAGGTATCGGTCACGTCGAACAGTGCTCCGACAGCTACAGACGCGGCACGATCGCATGCTGGGACATCGACAGGGTCATGTTCATCGATGTCGCGACCGGCCACGTGCGCAGCGAGACGACGACCGACTTTCTGATGACCTATGCAGACGTCATAGGCGGCGTCGCATATGTCACCGGCCGACGAACCGGCATCGATCGCCGATCCGTGGTTATGACCGCAGGAACCGTCGACGACCCGGACTCGGCTTTTCGTCGAGAGTACGACGTCACCGGACATGATTCGTATGTCGCGGAGACGCTCCCGGCATCGGACACCTTCACGATCGTCGAATCGATCTACGGCCCGGTTCAATATCGCACCACCGCCTACGATCTCGACAGTGGACGGAAGCGCTTCGTCTTCGATGGAGACGTCCGAGCGGCGGGTGAAGGACTGTTCCACGCCGACGACTTGGCGCATCAGAGGTTGTCCCTCCTCGACCGGAACGGGGTCCCGATTGCGCGGCTGGGGAGCACGGCGTGGATGGTCTACCCACCTCCGACGTCTGCGCCGTTCGCACCGGCGGTGCTTGACGGCGGTGTCTACGACCCGGAGTCCGGGGCGTTCCTCTGGCGCGATCCGGTTCTGAATTCCGGAGGGGTGTCTGCGTTTGTCGGCACCACGATGATCGTGTCCTCACCTGACGACCAGACGATCGTCGGTTTCGATTCCCGCTCCGGTCGCAGGCAATGGACAACACCGTGGCGAGACGCCTACTGGATGACCGGCGGCCTGACCGACGGCCGATACTTCGTGTTCGCCGACTATGTCGGCATGCACTCGTCGGATGCGACCACCGGTCAGATCCTGTGGACGATCCGACTGCCGACAGGAATCGACTCGCGCGGTGTCACCGTGGAAGACGCCGGCGGCGACATCCTGCGTACCACGGCGAAGGCGGTCTCCCTGTGGCGCTGACCTGGGTGCTCAGTGGTGGGCGCGGGCCTCGCGGATGCCCATCGCGGTGACCGTCAGGGCGACCACCGCCAGGCCCGTCCACTGCGACCAGGTCAGGCTCGTGCCCAACACCAGCACTCCGACCACGGCTGCGGTCGCCGGGAAGGCGAGTTCGCCCAGCGTTGCCCGGGACGCCGGGGTCGACTGCAGGGCGCGGTAGTACAGCGTCAGGGCGAGCAACCCCGGGATGAGGGCCAGCAGGACGAGACCCACCGCGTCACCCCACGTCGGCAGTACCGCCGCGCCGGTCACCCCGACGACGCCGAATGCGCCGATCGTGCCGAACCCCAGCCGCAGGGTGGTCAGGTCGCGCGGTGTCAGTGACGGCGACACCAGTCGCCCGAGAACGGTGCCGACCCCCCAGAGAGCGGCGGCGCCGAGCGCGAGCAGTGCCGGCTCGAGTTCGGACACACTCAGGTGCAGCGGGTCGGCGAACGCGAGGAGCCAGGCGCCGGCGAGGGCGGGGACCACGTACAGCGCGAAGCGGGGACGCAGGCGTTCGCCGAGGAGCATCACCGCCAGGGCGATGGCGAGGACGGGCTGCAATTTCTGCAGGACGAGCGGGGTGATGAAGTCGCCGCTGCTCCCGGCGATCGTGAACGCCCGGGTGAACAGTGCGGTCGCCACAGCCGACGACCCGACGCCGATGACCACCACCGCGGCCCGGTCGCGCAGACCGAGCCCCATGAAGGCGCGAATCGCGGACGGCAGGAAGGGGGCGAGCACGATCATCGGGATGATGTGCTCCGACAGCACGATCGTGCCTGCGGCGAGGTCGGAGGCG
Source organism: Williamsia phyllosphaerae (assembly GCF_014635305.1). Taxonomy (NCBI): domain Bacteria; kingdom Bacillati; phylum Actinomycetota; class Actinomycetes; order Mycobacteriales; family Nocardiaceae; genus Williamsia; species Williamsia phyllosphaerae. Next base: position 2,081,601 of record NZ_BMCS01000001.1, read on the forward strand.
AGCGGCTTGCGCAACAGGCCATCGAGTCCCCACAGCGCCGCGGACACGGCGATCAACCAGGTGGCGTCCCGCCGACCGGCAGGGCTCGACGACCGGTCGGTGCCGGTCACGATGACCGTCTGACTCATGGAGGTCCCCCGAAGGCTGGGTCGACGGATGTGGTCACGCCCCGGAACGGACCGCGACAGTCCTCACCAACGCCACGGACCCGGCGAACCTTCCCGCCACCGATGTCGCGCGGTCGGGCCGAGGTGACGACGGTCAATCGGCGACGGTGATCTCGACGCGATCGGGGTAGAAGGCGACGTGGTCCTTGATGTCGGCGACGGCGCCGTAGGGCTCGGTGTAGACCCAGACGGTGTCGGACTGCGTGGTCCCGAGGACGGACAGGTCGTAATACGACGCGTCGCCCTTGTACGGGCAGTGGGTCGTGGTGTCCGAGGACTGCAGCGAGGCGGGGTCGACGTCGCCGATCGGGATGTACTGAACCGCGGGATACGACGACTCCTGCAGCGTCAACGCAGCATCGGTCTCGGCGACCGTGACACCGTCGACCGACACCGTCACACGGTGTCCGGTGGGGGTCACGGTGATGGGGTGATCAGGTCCCGGGGTGAGCTCTGTGCGTGCCATGACTCGACCATAGGCTTTCTAGATGTGGTCGGTGGCGTCGAAGACCCACGAGACGTCCGCCCCTGCGAAATCGTCCATCCAGGACGCCGGCGCGCTGCCGAGGATGGCGTTGAAGTCCCAGTAGTCCTTCCACAGCGTCACCTTCCCGTCGACGACCCGGTGCACCGACACGAACGGCAACTCCGCGGTCTCGCCGGTGGTCCACGCCCATGACTCGGAATGCTCGAACATCACGTCGGAACCGTTGCCCACCAGCAGACCAGGGTGGTTCTCGTACTTCGCCAACGCCTCGAGTCCAACCTTGAGGCGCTTGACGATGTCGTCGGGTCCCCGGGCGGCCAGGGTGGGTCCGACAGGCATGTCGATGTAGATGCAGTCGTCCGCCAGGAAGGTCTTCACGGCGTCCCAATCCCGTTGCGACAGTGCGTCCCACAGGCCAAGGACCGTGTCGTCAACCGACATTGCTCACCGATTTCGTCGAGGTGGATGCCGCCGGCGCGGCGTCGGCGCGCAGGAAGCGGCCTGTCCGACGGTGGCCGAGGACATCGGTCGGCTCGCCGTCGACGAACACCGGTTCGCCGCCCACGAACACGGCCTCGACGGTGGGGTCGTTGCGGTTGACCATGCGCGACAGGTCGCCGTACTGCGCGACCACCTCCTCGTGATAGCCGTCCAGCGACTCGTCGAGCCGCTCCGGATCGAGGATGAACAGATCCGCGCGGTCGCCGACCCGCAGGTGGCCTGCGTCGATCCGGTACCAGTCGGCGAGTTCCCCGCTGAGTCGGTGTACCGCCTGCTCCATCGACAGGAACGGGGTGCCGGCGAGTTCGGCGTCACGCACATGCCGCAGCAACCGCAGCCCGAAGTTGTAGAACGCCATGTTGCGCAGGTGCGCCCCGGCGTCGGAGAACCCCATCTGGATGCCCGGCTCGGCGGCCATCTTCTTGAGCAGGTCGGGACGGTGGTTGGAGATCGTGGTGCGCCACCGCAACGCCTTCCCGTGTTCGAGGGCGAGGTCGAGGAACGCGTCGACGGGATGGACTCCACCACGATCGACACCGACCTGCCCGAACGACTTGCCGATGACCGCGGGGTCCGGGCACGCGACGATCTCGGCGTCGAAGAAGTCGCGATGCCACACGCGTGTCCCGAACCTGCTCTCGTAGTCCTTCCGGAACCGGCGTCGGTAGCCCTCGTCGCGGAGCAACTCGTTGCGTGCCATCTCGTCGCTGAGGTGCAATGCGGCGGCGCCCGAACCGAATTCCTCGAAGATCACGAGGTCGATGCCGTCGGCGTAGACCTCGAACGGGACCGGCAGATGCTGCCAGCGGAAGTTGCCACCGAGCCGGTTGATGAGTCGGGCGAGCGGCCCGATGATCCGGATCGCCTGCGGGTTGGCCTTGATGTCGGCGGCGGAGAGCAGGCTGGTCTTGAGTGGACGCCGACCGATCCCCAACGACTGCGCCAGCTGGGAGGCGACGTTCAGCGGGTTCTTCAGGTCCGGTCCCGACTGCAGGACGCGATCGCGGTTGCGGAGCAACGACTTCAGGCGACGCAGCTCGCGCGGCCCGGCGTAGGTCGAGGGCAGGGTGCGGGACCGGCAGATGTCGCCGTCGAGCTTGTCGAACAACAACTGCTGCGACGACATGCCGACGAATCCGGCGTCGAGTGCCTCGGTGAGCCAGCGTTCCATCTGGGTCTGCTCGTGGGCGTCGGGTCGCTGACCCTTGCGGGTCGCGCGGTCGAGGCCCATCGTCGCGGCGCGCATGTCCGAGTGGCCGATGAAGGCCGCGACGTTCGGTCCGAGCGGGCGGTCCTCGAGCGCGGTGATGTAGTCCTCGCAGTTCGACCAGGTCTTGTGCCGATCGATCGCGTCGATGACGTGTTCACGCGGGATCGCCTCGACCCGACCGAACAGATCGCCCGCGTCGGTCCCGTCGACGTGGATCGTCGACAACGAACACGACCCCACCATGATCGTGGTGACCCCGTGGCGCAACGATTCCGACAGCGACGGTCCGGCGAGTATCTCCACGTCGTAGTGGGTGTGGATGTCGACCATCCCGGGCAGCACCCACTTGCCCGCGGCGTCGATCACGCGGTCGCACCCCGAGTTGTCGAGGGGGCCGGTGCTCACCGACGCGATCCGGCCGTCGCGGATCCCAATGTCCCGGATGCCCGAGGGACCACCGGTTCCGTCGAACCACCGGCCGTTGCGAATGATCGTGTCGTAGGTCACACCAGTCATGGAACCGCCGATCCGCACCGGTGTCAAGAATGCTGTCTGGACAGGTGTCCACAAACGGTCGTGCCCCGGACCGCCCAGGGTGGCGATCCGGGGCACGCGTCCCCGCGGTTGCGTCAGTTGTCGTGCAGGATGACGCCGCGGATGTTCTTGCCGTCGCGGAGGTCCTGGTATCCCTCGTTGACCTGCTCGAGCGTGTAGGTCGTGGTCACCAACTCGTCGAGCTTGAGCTGACCGGCGTCGTACAGACGAAGCAGCCGGACGATGTCGTACTGCGGGTTGGCCGACCCGAACAGGCTGCCCTTGATGGTCTTCTCGTTCAGCGTGATGTCGATGCCCGGCCAGTGGATCGTGAAGGCCTCGGGGCTCGACAGTCCGGTCAGGATGACCGTGCCGCCCTTGCCGACGGCCCCGATCGCCGACGACACGACCGCCTCGTCGACGGTGCCGACGGTCACGATGGCGCAGTCGGCGCCCTGCCCCCAGGTGAGCTCGGTGATCTTCTCCTGCGCCTCGGCGGCGTCGGCGAATCCATGGGTGGCGCCGAACTTCAGTGCGGCGTCACGCTTCATCGACACGGGATCCACCACGACGACGTACTTGGCGCCCGCGTGGATGGCGCCCTGCACCGAGTTGATGCCGATACCGCCGATGCCGTAGATGACGACGGTGTCGCCGGCGCGCACGTTGCCCGCGTACACCGCCGAACCCCAACCGGTGGGGACGCCGCACCCCACGAGGACCGCCTTGTCCAGGGGGAGCCACTCGTCGACCTTGACCACCGAGTACTGCGAGATGACCGCCCGCTCGGAGAAGGTGCCAAGCATGCACATGCCGCCGAAGTCGTTGCCGCCGCCGTGGAACCGGTAGGTCCCGTCGGGCATGCAGCCGTCGAGGATCGTCGCGCCGACGTCGCACAGCGACTGGCGACCGGTCGAGCAGTAGCGGCACGTGCCGCAGTTGGGGATGAAGCTGCAGACGACGTGATCGCCCGGCTTCACCTTGGTGACACCGACGCCGACCTCCTCGATGATCCCCGCGCCCTCATGTCCGCCGACCATCGGGAAACGCGGCGGCAGATCGCCGTCGGTGAGGTGCAGATCCGAATGGCACAGACCCGACGCGACGTACTTGATCAACACCTCGCCTGGTCCGGGCGCATCGAGGTCGAGTTCCATGATCTCGAACGGCTTGTGCACGTCCATCAGAACTGCTGCCTTGGTCTTCATCGGTGAAGTCCTCCTTGGTCGGTGCGACCGCATACGGGCCGTACCTCCACTGTGACGGCGATCACCGATGAGGGGTGTTCAGATTCTGGACGTTCTCGTCTCAGCCGGGGATGTGGAGCTCCCGCATGCGCTTGTAGAGGGTGGTCCGGCTGATGCCGAGGTGATCGGCGGTGGCCCGCTTGTTGCCTCCGTGGCGGCGCAGCTCGTTGCTGATGGCGTCGTGCAACGCGGTGTCGAGCGGATTGCGGGTGCAGTCCGTCGGTGTCGCCCGTCCCGGCCGGAGCAGGTCGGTGTCGGTGATCGCCCCCGCCGAGCGGCGAGTGACGACATCGCTGATCTCGTCGGCGAGGTCGGCGAGGTTGCCGGGCCAGTCGTGGTGCACGAGCGCGGTGATCGCGGCGGGAGAGAAGTGCAGGTCCAGACCGTGTCGGGCGAGCATCGAGCGTGCGATCGACGGGATCTCGTGGCGACGCAACCGCAGCGGGACCAACTCGGTGCGATCGCGACAGCCGGACACGAGTCGCCGGTGCTCGGGGCCGGCGGCGTCGACGGGGTTCGACGAGAGCCCGACCCGTGCCGTCGCGGAGGCGATCGCCTCGCGCAATGCGCACGCCTGCAGATCGGGGAGAAGGTGCACGTTCTCGACGAGTACGACCGCGTCTCCGTCACGCAGCCGTGTCGACACCCGGGTCATCCAGGCGTGTGCGTCGTCCACGGCGAGCTCGGCGGCGTCGAACCGGTCGGTGTCGGCGTCGAACCGAGCGGCCCACTCCGACAGTGCGGTGGACCGTCCCGTGCCGGGCTCGCCGATCACGGCCGCCGTCCGCGCGGTGGGTGGACGGTTCGCGGTGTCGATGACCGTCGGGGCGTCCAGCGGATCGATCTCCAGCACGACCCCTGCTCCGGCCGGCGGCCGCTCCCAGCGGATGCGCACCGCGCGTCCGGCGCGCAACGTCATCGATTCGATGACGCCGGCGCGGAGGGACGACCCCTCGATCTGCGCTCGCAACGCGGCGTGGTCGTCGGAGCCTACGAGCGCCGAGGCGCTGGAGTTCTCGAGCAGGATCTCGTCGGCCAACGCGATCACCGGCGCGCCTCGACGCGACGCGTTGCTGCGTTGGAACGCGGCGAACAGCAACTGCTCACTCGAGCGGGTCTCCTCGAGCAGCCGGCTCTGGATGTCGGAGGCCGACTGCGCGAGCAGTGGCCGCAGCAGCGGGTTGTCCTCGTCGACGAGATAGGTGATGTCGAGGACGCCCTCGATACGTCGGGTGACCGGATGGATCAACGGGTGGCCGTGACAGCTGAACCCCTTCATCGCCTCGATGTAGTGCTCGTCGCCGCGGACGGACACGGGGACGCGCAGTTCGTGGACCGTCGCGATCGAGTTGGTCCCGGAGGTCTGCTCGCTGAAGGGCCGTCCCAGGACCGTGCCGGTGGCGGTGACCGCGTCGCGTACCTGGTGTGAGCCGAACCGCAGGTCGACCAGGCGTGCGTCGCGGTCGGAGAGCAGGACGCAGTAGCGGGTCCGCGCGAGCATCGACTCCATGCGGTCGAGGACGGGCTCGGCGGCGGCCAGGAGACGACTGCGGCGGTCCACGTCGGACACCGAGAACCGCTCGAGCGAGTCGTCCGGGCGCAGTCCGCTGCTCCGCGACCGCTCCCAGGATCGGGCGATCTCGTCGCGCAACGCGGGTGAGTCGCCCGGGCTCGGTGTCGCGACAACTGTGTCGTGGGCCACACATTTGTTCTACACCTCATTCGGACATCCGCGCCCGGGTACGAGTCCTCGCTCAACTCACGAATCCGCGTCGGGCATGACGCGGGTTCTTGGGTTCGGCGCGGGTTCAGACGGCAAGGAGTCGCAACCTGAGGAGCCAATCGCGGATCAGGGGCACGACGCGACCACGCTCCAGGTCGTTCCAGGTCCAGCGGATGACCATGATCCCGGCTCGCCGCAACGCGTCCTCGCGTTCCTTCTCGCGACGCATCGCGTCGAACGGTGTCTCTCCGGGCCGTAGATGCTTCTGGTACCTGACCATCCCGTCGAATTCGCCGACGAGGAGTCCCGCCCAGTCGAAATCGGTTCGTGCGACCAGTTCACCTGTCGCCGAGTGAAATTCGTGTTGTAGACGCGCCGGCGGCAGACCGGCGTCGATCATCTGCGCTCGGCTCCAGGATTCACCGGGGTTCTCGGCGTTGCCGTCGGCGTGGTGCAACGCACGCCGGGCCTGGCCGACGCCGCGGCGCGGGATCAGCAGCATCGCCGCCATCACGCTCCGATCGGCGCCCATTCGCAACGCTGAGTCCAGAACGGCGAGGGCCCCCGCAAAACCGATGCTGCGGTCGGAGCATCTCGAGTCGGTGCAGCGTCGCCGCGCTCTGATGACTCACCACGACCGAACCGTCCGGTGACCCGGTGGCGATGCCCATCAGGCGGTGGGTCTGCTCGGGTGTCCGTTCCGTGCGGCGGGTGAAGACGCCGCGCGTGACGCGGACGAGTTCGCCCGCGGCCACGGCCCTGGCGAGCTGTGCGTCGGTGTACCCGCATCGGACTGCGTTGCTGCGGTGAACGAGGCCGTGACGATCGGTGGGGAAGGAATTCACTGCACTCGGACGCAGCGGGAGCCGATTCGGTGCCATGGGTGCGTGAATCCGCGCCAAGCAGCCAAATCCGCGCCGGGCACGACGCGGGTTCGTGAGTTCGACGCGGAGACGCGGCCTGGCGGTCGCTAGGCGGAGGAGGCGGCGTCCGAGCGTCGACCGACCAGGGCGGGCAGATCGGCCACGACCGCATCCGGTGACGGCATGGCCTCGATCTCGTCGACCATGACCGCGCAGGCGCGGGTGATCAGCGCGGCCGGGTCGAGTAGTTCTTCGACCGCCGAGCGGATGCCGAGTGGCGTGGTCTGGGCACCGATTAACTGTCGACCGAGACCGCCGGAGACGACGGCGTCGGCGTTGCGGAACTGGTCGGCACCCTGGGGGAGGACGAGTTGCGGCAGGCCGGCGGCCAGGGCGGCCAGGGTCGTGCCCGCGCCGCCGTGGTGGACGATCGCCGAGGCGTGGGGGAGTACGGCCGCCTGCGGGACCCAGTCGGCGACGTGCACCGCGTCGGGGACGACGCCCAACGCCTCGCGCGACACCGACGGCCCGAGCGCCAACAACACCCGCACACCCAACGACGCGATCGAGGTGACCGCGGCGGCGAGGATCGCGGCGTCGCCGAACTCGGTACCGAGTGTCACGTAGACGAGGGGACGCAGATCGGAGTCGTCGGTGACGACGGCAGGGAGCGGACCGTCGGGGGCGAAGGCGGTCGGGCGCAGTGGGATGCGGCCGACCCGGCGCACCACGGCCGGGTCCTGGATCGACGCCGGGAAGATGTCGAGCAAAGGTGCGTCGGCGACGTCGCGGTCGAACCCGAAGCCGCGCCCGATGCCGTGGACGACGACCGGGATCCCGGCCGCGGCCGCCGCATCGACCGCGCCGAAGTTGCCCGCCTCGGCGATCACCGCGTCCGGGCGCACCCGATCGAGGATCGGCGCGAGGTCGGTCGCGAACGACCGGGGGATGATCTCGCCGAACGCCCGGTCGACCAGGTCCCGGTGTCCCTCGGTGTTCGCCTTGAGTTCTGCGGTGGACGACACCGACCCGCTGCTCGCGACCACCTGCTCGAAGGCGTCGGCGATCGACGTGCCCGCCGTCTCGGTCGCGAAGCCGAGCTCATCCAGCACGCGGTGCATGGTGCCGCCGGTCGCCCAGTGGACGCGGTGACCTGCCCGCTGGGCGGCGCGCGCCAGCGGGATCAGCGGAAACGTGTGGCCGTAGGCCGCGAGCGAGGAGAAGAGGAGGTCCACGAGGACGACTTTAGTGGCACTAACTAGTCGATGCGCAGGACCGCCGGACGGCGGGGAATCGATGACCTCTACATGGCGCTCATCTGAACACCGGCCGATGCCTCGTGGGATTTTTGACCTCACCTGGCGCTGTCGGTACAGTTGACCGCTGGTGCCTGGCAACTGCCGGGCGAGTTCGTATGCCCACAATCGCCGTCGGGATCCCTGACTGCGAGCGTATGCGACGAGCTGAGGTGCCAACCCACTCGCGAGCGTGTCCGACACGCCCGGTTGTGGGGGAGCAAAACAACGACTGATCAGCGCTTTCGGGCCTGATGGGGCGATCTGTGGAGACCTCGGATCTCATCGATCCGAATGTCTGTCCGGAGCACCAACCACAGAGACACATCACGAACGCCAACACAGAGGATTGACTTTCAGTGCCAACTATCAACCAGCTGGTCCGCAAGGGCCGCCACGACAAGCCTGCCAAGCAGAAGACGGCAGCGCTCAAGGGCAGCCCTCAGCGCCGCGGTGTGTGCACTCGCGTGTACACGACAACCCCCAAGAAGCCGAACTCCGCTCTGCGTAAGGTCGCCCGCGTGCGCCTCACCAGCTCGGTCGAGGTGACCGCCTACATCCCCGGTGAAGGCCACAACCTGCAGGAGCACTCGATGGTGCTCGTCCGCGGTGGTCGTGTGAAGGACCTCCCGGGTGTGCGTTACAAGGTCATCCGCGGCTCGCTCGACACCCAGGGCGTCAAGGCCCGCAAGCAGGGACGCAGCAAGTACGGCGCGAAGAAGGAGAAGGGCTGATGCCACGTAAAGGACCCGCCCCGAAGCGCCCCCTCGTCAACGACCCGGTCTACAGCTCGCCGCTGGTCACCCAGCTGGTGAACAAGATCCTCCTCGACGGCAAGAAGTCGACCGCCGAGCGCATCGTCTACCAGGCGCTCGAGCAGGCTCGCGAGAAGACCGGTACCGATCCGGTCATCACGCTCAAGCGCGCGCTCGACAACGTCAAGCCCGCCCTCGAGGTCAAGAGCCGCCGCGTCGGTGGTGCCACCTACCAGGTGCCCATCGAGGTCAAGCCCAACCGCGCCAACACCCTCGCCCTCCGCTGGCTGGTCACGTTCAGCCGGCAGCGTCGCGAGAAGACGATGGTCGAGCGGTTGGCCAACGAACTGCTCGACGCCAGCAACGGTCTCGGTGCCGCAGTCAAGCGCCGTGAGGACACCCACAAGATGGCTGAGGCCAACCGGGCGTTCGCGCACTACCGCTGGTGACAGCTGCGGTCAGACGGTGATCCACCCGGGTCACCGTCGGACCGTCCACCAATCCCAAGATCTCTACGCGAAAAAGCGAGGCAGATAAGTGGCACAGGACGTGCTGACCGACCTCAACAAGGTCCGCAACATCGGCATCATGGCCCACATCGATGCCGGCAAGACCACCACCACCGAGCGCATCCTCTTCTACACCGGTATCTCGTACAAGATCGGTGAGGTCCATGACGGCGCAGCCACCATGGACTGGATGGAGCAGGAGCAGGAGCGTGGCATCACGATCACCTCTGCTGCCACCACCTGCTTCTGGAACGACAACCAGATCAACATCATCGACACCCCCGGTCACGTCGACTTCACCGTCGAGGTCGAGCGGTCGCTGCGCGTGCTCGACGGCGCAGTCGCGGTGTTCGACGGCAAAGAGGGTGTCGAGCCGCAGTCGGAGCAGGTCTGGCGACAGGCCGACAAGTACGACGTGCCGCGTATCTGCTTCGTCAACAAGATGGACAAGCTCGGTGCGGACTTCTACTACACCGTGCAGACCATCAAGGACCGTCTCGGCGCCAAGCCGTTGGTCATCCAGCTGCCGATCGGCTCCGAGGGTGGCTTCGAGGGCATCGTCGACCTGGTCGAGATGAAGGCCAAGGTCTGGCGCGGCGAGACCAAGCTCGGTGAGTCCTACGAGACCATCGACATCCCCGAGGATCTGCTCGAGAGCGCTGAGCAGTACCGCGAGGAGCTCCTCGAGACCGTCGCCGAGTCCGACGAGGCTCTGCTGGAGAAGCACTTCGGCGGCGAGCCGCTGACGATCGACGAGATCAAGGCCGCCATCCGCAAGATGACGGTGAACTCCGAGATCTACCCGGTGCTGTGCGGTTCGGCGTTCAAGAACAAGGGCGTTCAGCCCATGCTCGACGCCGTCATCGACTACCTCCCCTCCCCGCTGGACGTCGAGTCGGTCACCGGCCACGCCGTCGGTGACGAGGAGAAGCTGATCGAGCGTCGGCCGTCCTCGGACGAGCCGTTCTCGGCGCTCGCGTTCAAGATCGCGACGCACCCCTTCTTCGGCAAGCTGACCTACGTCCGGGTGTACTCGGGCAAGGTCGACTCCGGTGCCCAGGTCATCAACTCGACCAAGGGCAAGAAGGAGCGTCTGGGCAAGCTGTTCCAGATGCACTCCAACAAGGAGAACGCGATCGCGACCGCATCCGCGGGTCACATCTACGCGGTCATCGGCCTCAAGGACACCACCACGGGTGACACCCTCTGCGATCCGCAGAACCAGGTGATCCTCGAGTCGATGACCTTCCCGGACCCGGTCATCCAGGTCTCGATCGAGCCCAAGACCAAGTCCGACCAGGAGAAGCTGGGCACCGCGATCCAGAAGCTCGCCGAAGAGGATCCGACCTTCTCGGTGAAGCTGGACGAGGACACCGGCCAGACCGTCATCGGCGGCATGGGCGAGCTCCACCTCGACATCCTGGTCGACCGCATGAAGCGCGAATTCAAGGTCGAGGCCAACGTCGGCAAGCCGCAGGTGGCCTACCGCGAGACGATTCGCAAGACCGTCGAGAAGCACGACTTCACCCACAAGAAGCAGACGGGTGGATCGGGCCAGTTCGCGAAGGTCGTCGTCAAGCTCGAGCCGCTGGTCGACGCCGAGGACGGCGCGACCTACGAGTTCGTCAACGCCGTCTCCGGTGGTCGTGTCCCGCGCGAGTACATCCCGTCGGTGGATGCCGGTGCGCAGGACGCCATGCAGTACGGAGTGCTCGCCGGTTACCCGTTGGTCAACCTGAAGTTCTCGCTTCTCGATGGCCAGTACCACGACGTCGACTCCTCGGAGATGGCGTTCAAGATCGCCGGTTCGCAGGCACTGAAGGAGGCCGCCCGCATGGCCGGCCCCGTCATCCTCGAACCGTTGATGGCCGTCGAGGTCATCACGCCCGAGGACTACATGGGCGATGTGATCGGTGACCTCAACTCACGCCGTGGCCAGATCCAGGCCATGGAGGAGCGCAGCGGTGCCCGTATCGTCAAGGCGCAGGTCCCGCTGTCGGAGATGTTCGGCTACATCGGAGACCTCCGGTCGAGGACTCAGGGCCGGGCGAACTACTCCATGGTGTTCGACTCGTACGCTGAGGTTCCGGCGAACGTGGCGAAGGAAATCATCGCGAAGGCGACGGGCGAGTAGTCGCGACGGGCGAGCAATCGCCACCGCGTCGTGACAACCGTCGCGACGCACACAGCAAGTACAAAACTTTTTGCCCCTGAGAAAGTCTCAGGCGCAACGACAGTCCAGGAGGACATCAAGTGGGTAAGGCGAAGTTCGAGCGGAACAAGCCGCACGTCAACATCGGCACCATCGGTCACGTCGACCACGGCAAGACCACGCTGACCGCGGCCATCACCAAGGTTCTGCACGACAAGTACCCGGACCTCAACGCCGCGTTCGCGTTCGACCAGATCGACAAGGCGCCGGAGGAGAAGGCTCGTGGTATCACGATCAACATCTCCCACGTCGAGTACCAGACCGAGAAGCGTCACTACGCGCACGTCGACGCCCCCGGTCACGCCGACTACATCAAGAACATGATCACCGGTGCGGCCCAGATGGACGGTGCGATTCTCGTCGTCGCCGCCACCGACGGCCCGATGCCCCAGACGCGTGAGCACGTGCTGCTCGCCCGCCAGGTCGGCGTGCCGTACATCCTCGTCGCGCTCAACAAGGCCGACATGGTCGACGACGAGGAGATCATCGAGCTCGTCGAGATGGAGGTCCGCGAACTGCTGGCCGCCCAGGACTTCGACGAGGATGCTCCGGTCGTCAAGGTGTCCGCGCTCAAGGCCCTCGAGGGTGACGAGAAGTGGGGCGAGGCCATCGCCGAGCTCATGCAGGCCGTCGACGACTCGGTGCCGGACCCGGTCCGCGAGACCGAGAAGCCCTTCCTCATGCCCGTCGAGGACGTCTTCACGATCACCGGTCGTGGCACCGTCGTCACCGGCCGTGTCGAGCGCGGTTCGGTCAACGTGAACGAGGATGTCGAGATCGTGGGCATCAAGGAGAAGTCGACCAAGTCGACCGTCACCGGTATCGAGATGTTCCACAAGCTGCTCGACTCGGCAGAGGCGGGCGACAACGCCGGCCTGCTGCTGCGTGGACTCAAGCGTGAGGACGTCGAGCGCGGCCAGGTCGTCATCAAGCCCGGCACCACGACCCCGCACACCGAGTTCGAGGGCCAGGCGTACATCCTGTCGAAGGACGAGGGCGGTCGCCACACCCCGTTCTTCAACAACTACCGTCCCCAGTTCTACTTCCGTACGACTGACGTGACGGGCGTCGTGACCCTGCCCGAGGGCACCGAAATGGTCATGCCCGGTGACAACACCGAGATGAGCGTCAAGCTGATCCAGCCGGTCGCCATGGACGAGGGCCTGCGCTTCGCGATCCGTGAGGGTGGCCGCACCGTCGGTGCCGGTCGCGTCACCAAGATCACCAAGTGACACCCTCCCGCGCGTAGCGCGGGAACGCACCACGAGAACGCCCGATCCCACCAGGGGTCGGGCGTTCTCGCGTCGGACGGGTCGGACAGGACCTCGGCCGGAGCAGGACAGGGGTGTCGCTGTCCGATCGGGCAGTTCTTCGCAGCGGAGCCGACAGTTCGGCGTCGGAACGTCCCAGCGCCCGGGTCACGGTCCTTAACGTCGGTCGAGTCAACCGCGTTACTCGCGGGCCCGTCGTGCAAAGGACAAGTCATGCAGGTCGACGACCTACTCAAGCCGTTCCCCATCAAAGAGTTCCATCCCTTCCCCCGCGCGATGATGGGTCCCGGGGCCCACGAGATGATCGGTCCCGAGGCCCTCAAGCTCGGGTTCAAGAAGACCCTGGTCATGACGTCAGGATTGCGCGGCACCGACACCGTGCACAACATCGTCGAGTCGATGCGGTACCACGGTCTCGAGGTGGTGGTCTACGACAAGGTCGAGTCCAACCCCAAGGACTACAACGTCATGGACGCGGTGTCGATGTACTCCGAGGCCAAGTGCGACAGCTTCGTCTCCATCGGCGGCGGCTCGAGCCACGACGCGTGCAAGGGCGCCCGCATCGCCGTCGCCCACGACGGCCGCAACGTCAACGAGTTCGAGGGCTTCAACAAGAGCGAGAACCCCAAGAACCCGCCGCACATCGCCGTGTCCACCACGGCCGGCACGGGTTCGGAGACGTCGTGGGCGTATGTCATCACCGACACCACCACCGACCCGGACAACCCGCACAAGTACGTCGCGTTCGACGACGCGAGCGTGACCACGCTGGCCATCGACGACCCGGTGCTCTACTACACGTGTCCCACCGACTACACCGCGCAATGCGGGTTCGACGTCCTCGCCCACGCCAGCGAGCCCTACGTCTCCCGTCTCAACTTCGAGCCGTCGAAGGGCAATGCCCTGCACGCCATCAAGATGACCGTGGACAACCTGCGCGCGGCCACCTGGAACGGTGAGGATCTGCCCGGTCGCGAGGGAATGATGTACGCGCAGTACATCGCCGCCCAGGCGTTCAACTCCGGCGGCCTCGGCATCATCCACTCGATCAGCCACGCGATCAGCGCCTTCTACGACACCCACCACGGCCTCAACAACGCTGTCGCGCTGCCCCGTGTGTGGGCGTTCAACATGACCGCCGACTACCGGAAGTTCGCCGACATCGCCGTCGCCATGGGCATCGACACCCACGGCATGTCCGATCAGCGGGCGTCGCACGCCGCGCTCGAGTCGGCCATCCAGCTGCTGCGCGACGTCGGCATCGTCGAGCGGTTCGTCGACGTCCACTCCAACAGCTACAGCAAGAATCGTCTCGGCACCGGGCCGACCAAGTACTACGAGAACGCCAAGGTGATCTCCGGTGACGACAAGGACGTCGCCCGCATCACCAACCACGTCCTCGGCGACGCCTGCACTCCGGGCAACCTCAAGGAGTGCACCTTCGACACGGTCTATCCGGTGGTCGAGCACTGCATGGTCGGCGACCTCGATGACCTGATCGGCTGACCCGTCTCCGACTCCGGCGCCCCGCCCGAGCAGGCGGGGCGCCGGCTCCATCCCCACGCACACACCACCGAGGAAGGCCGATTCGTGTCGCCTGACAACGTCACCCCCGTCGACGAGAAAACCGCTCACACAGACGATCTCGAGTCGGTGCACGACTTCGATTCCGTCGAGGACGTCACCGCACGGTTCGGTGAGACCGGCTACATCATCGACGAGCGTCTCGCGACCACGGTCTTCCTGCAGACCCGATTGGACAAGCCGGTGCTGCTCGAGGGGCCGGCCGGCGTCGGCAAGACGGAGCTGGCCAAGGCGCTCGCGCAGGTCACGGGGCGACGACTGCTGCGCCTGCAGTGCTACGAGGGCCAGGACGAGACCAAGGCGCTCTACGAATGGGATTACGGCAAGCAGCTGCTCTACACCCAGGTGCTCAAGGAGAAGATCGGTCAGCTCGTCGCCGACGCCGACACGCTCGGTGAGGCCGTGGACCGTATCTCGGCGCAGGAGAGCGTCTTCTTCTCCGAACGGTTCCTGGCTCCTCGACCGCTGCTCGAGGCCATCCGATCACCCGAACCGGTGGTGTTGCTGATCGACGAGGTGGACCGCGCCGACGAGGCCCTCGAGGCGGTGCTGCTCGAGCTGCTCGGCGAGAACCAGGTGTCGGTGCCCGAGATCGGGACGTTCGTCGCGAAGATCCGGCCCTACGTGGTGCTGACGTCGAACAACACCCGCGACCTGTCCGCGGCGCTGAAACGTCGCTGCCTGCACAGCTTCCTGGGGTATCCGACGGCCGAACGCGAACTCGAGATCGTCGTCTCGAAGGACACCGGACTCGCGCAGTCCCTCGCCGCGCAACTCGTCGATGTCGTCCGCGGCCTGCGCGATCTCGACCTGCGCAAGTCGCCGAGCATCTCCGAGACCGTCGACTGGGCCCGGACACTGGCCGTCCTCGGCGCCATCGAGCTGACCCCGAAACTGCTCAACGACACGGTCTCGGTCGTGGTGAAGTACGACAAGGACGTCACGAAGGCCACGGCGGTGATGGCCCGCCTCATCGATCCCAACGCCACCATCGACGAGCACAGCCATGAGCACGGGCACGATCATGGCCACGGACACAGCCACGGTCCGGGACACAGCCACACTCACGATGACGACGCGGACTCCGGACCGTCGGGCTCGGAGATCCGCGCGGCCAAGGACACCCCCGGTCGCCACAGCGACAACTACTACGGCGCCACGACCGGGCCCGATCCCGCCATGGCACCACCCGCTCCTGGCACGGAGGCATCGATTGCCGGAGGACGGAACTCGTCGTTCGCCCGAGGGTTCGGTTCGAAGAAGCCCGGGCCCACCACCAAGCGACGGGACTGACACCGTGGAGCAGAGCCTGCACCGGTTCGTCCGGTTGCTCCGTCTCCGCGGGCTGCGAATCTCCACCCCGGAGACGATCGACGCGATGAACGCGGCGGCCTTGCCGGGCATCCTGACCGCCCGTCCGATCCTGAAGGAGGCGTTGCGCAACGCGCTCGTCAAGGACATCGAGGGCGATGCGATCTTCGACGAGGTCTTCGATCTCTTCTTCGCACTGGTCCGGGTGCAGCCGGAGCAGGATGACCACGGCCACACCCACAGCCACGACGACCTGTCCGACGAGGGCACCCTCGAGCAGTTCACGCTGTCGGAGGAGCCGGGCCAACTGCCGCAGCAGGGGCACGAACACGGGGCACCGTCGGACATCCGCGAGTACTTCGACCCCGACGACCTCGCGACGCAGTACAACCTGCACCAGGAGGCCAACAAGATAGACCTGGCCTCGATGACCGACGAGATCGTGTTCTCCCAGGACGCGGTGTCGGTACTGGGCGAGGGCAATCGGGTCCAGATCGAGACCGACCACCTGCGCGGTGCGTCGGTCCCCGGTGACATCTCCACCTCGAGCGGGACACGCGTCGACGCCGACCTGTCCATTGCCGCGCAGGATGCGCTCTTCGGATGGCTCGACGACGTGGCCGACGACGCTCAGACCGATGTCACCGACGACGCCGCGGATCTGCGCAGGCGACTGGCCGGCGTGTTGGAGAACCTGCCAGCAGCGCTGAAGAAGCACCTCGAATCGCTGCTGGCACTGGACAACCGGATCATCGAGGGACACGAGGAGAAGGCCGTCGCCACCGTCGACCACGTCGGCGAGCACGAGCGGGCCGAACTCGAGGAGGTCCTGCGTCGACTCACCCAGAGCCTGCACGGTGCCCTGACCCATCGTCGAAAGGCCGGCGCGCGCGGTCGGGTCGACTCGTCCCGCACCATGCGGCACAACATGCGTTACGACGGGGTGCCGTTCCGACCGGTCACGGTGGCGCGCAGCGAGGACAAGCCCCGGCTCGTGCTGCTGGCCGACGTGAGTCTGTCGGTCCGCGCCACCGCCCGCTTCACCCTCCATCTGGTGCACGGTCTCCAAGACCTGGTGAGTCAGGTGCGCACGTTCGTGTTCGTCTCCGAGCTCGCCGAGGTGACCGACCTGTTCAGCGACCACTCGGTGGAGAAGGCCCTCGGTCTGGTGTTCGGGGGCGACGTCATCGACGTCGACGCGAACTCCGACCACGGCGCCGCATTCGGCCAGTTCCTGGAGGAGCACGGCAACGCCGTCAGCCGGCGGACGACGGTGCTGGTGCTGGCCGACGGACGCAGCAACGGGCTCGATCCGAACGTCGAGGCCTTCGCCGAGATCACCCGTCGTGCCCGCGAAACGATCTGGCTCACGCCCGAGCCGCGGTACTCGTGGGGCCTCGGGTCCTGCGATCTGCCGCAATACGCCGAATACTGTCAACGAGTTCGCGTCGTACGCGACCTCACCGGACTCACCAGCACGGCCGAGGCGCTGGCGGAAGAACAGGTAGGAAGATGACCACGACGACCTTTGCCGAGAAGGACGATCCCGCGGTTCCGTTGAGCCGCTTCACCCGCGACGAGATCCCGCGGCTGGCGATGATCGTCGGGTTCCTCGTGATGCTGCACCTGATCGGGTGGGGCCTGTTCGCCCACTACAACTCGATCCCGCGCATCCACGACCTGACCGGTTCGGACGGGACGCTGGTCTACGCCGGCGCCGGTCTGTTGGCCTACACGCTCGGGATGCGACATGCCTTCGACGCCGACCACATCGCCGCGATCGACGACACCACTCGTTTCCTGCTGCAGAAGGGTAGGCGACCCCTGGCCGTCGGGTTGTTCTTCTCCCTGGGCCACTCGACGGTGGTGCTGGTGTTCGTCGGCGCCATCGCGATCGTCGCCGCGAAGGCCACGGCCTTCCAGGAGGCGTTCTCCGGGCCGGGTGGGATCGTCGGCACCCTCGTCTCGGGCACGTTCCTCTACCTGATCGCCGGACTGAACATCATGGTGCTCTACGGCATCGTGAAGGTGTGGCGGCGAGCCAAGCGTGGTGAGTTCTCCGACGACTCCCTCGACGAACTGCTGGCCAAGCGTGGCCTGATGAACCGGCTGTTCCGCGGCCGCTACGACAAGCTGATCAACCACTCGTGGCAGATGTACCCGCTCGGACTGCTGTTCGGGTTGGGCTTCGACACCGCCACCCAGGTCGGACTGCTCGCGGTCGCAGGCACCACGGCCATCGCAGGGGGACTGCCGCCACTGGCGATCATCGCGCTGCCGGTGCTCTTCGCCGCGGGGATGACCACGATGGACACCATCGACGGGGTGTTCATGTCGAAGGCCTACGGGTGGGCGTTCGTCACCCCGGTCCGCAAGATCTACTACAACATCACCATGACCGGGCTGTCGGTGTTCCTGGCGTTCGTCATCGGCACCCTGCAGTTGCTGTCGTTGCTCGGCGACGAGCTCGGCCTCGCCGGCGGAATCTGGGACGTCATCGCGGCGATCAACCTCGAACGCGTCGGTCAGTTCGTGGTCGGGACGTTCTTCGTGGTGTGGATCGGGGCGCTGATCTACTACAGGGTCGCCAAGGTCGACGACCGCTTCGACGCCCTGGAGACCGGGGTGGTGAGCGCCCGGTCACCCTCGACTCCGTGACCCGTCACCTGCCCGAACGGGCAGGTGAACTGCGTGCGCGCGGTTGTAAGCTGGGTCACATGGGTTCCGGGGTGGCTGCTGTGCATGCGCAGGCGGCGACCGGTGTCTCGAGCGCCTTCGCCGGCCAGGGCCGGGTGGTCAAGTTCCACGCCCCGGAGATCGTCTTCGGTGTCGACTCGACGGTCGAGGCCGCGCACGCCGCCATCCGACTCGGGGGCCTGCGACCGCTCCTGGTGACCGATCCGGGTCTGATCGAGGCCGGCTGGATGCGTGAGGTCGAGGGACATCTACGGGCCTGCGGGCTCGAACCCACGGTGTGGAGTGACCTCACGCCGAATCCCAAGGACCATGAGATCGCCGCGGGCCACGAGGTGTATCAGGCGGCCGGGTGTGACGTGCTGGTCGCGCTGGGTGGTGGGTCGGTGATGGACGCCGCCAAGGGCATCGCGATCCTCGCCGGTGTCGGTGGTCAGATCCTCGACTATGAAGGTGTCGACCGCGTCCTCGGCCCGATCCCGCCGCTGGTCATGGTGCCGACCACCGCGGGCACCGGTGCCGACGTGTCGCAGTTCTGCATCGTCACCGACACCACCCGCGACACCAAGGTCACCATCCTCGGTCGCGCCCTGGTGCCCGACATCACCGTCATCGACCCGCGGTTGCTCACCACGATGCCGGATTGGCTGAGTGCCGCAACCGGTCTCGACGCATTGACCCACGGCATCGAGGCGTTCGTCTCCCGCGCACACAACCCCCTCACCGACCATCACGCACTCCGCGCGATCAACACCGTCATGGCGTCGCTGGGGGCGTGCATCACCGACCCGCTGGCCGTCGGGGCACGCTCGGTGATGGCACAGGCGAGCCTGGACGCCGGACTGGCCTTCACCAACGCGATCCTCGGCGCCGCGCATGCGCTGAGCCATCAGGTCGGCGGTCTGCTCGACCTGCCGCACGGCGTGATCAACGGGGTCCTGCTGCCGCACGTCATCCGCTTCAACGCGGCCGCGGATCCGGCACCGTTCGTGACCATCGCACTGGGTCTCGGACTCGACGAGGCGCGCGGCCCGGCCGACGAGGCGGCGCTCGCCGTCGCGGACGCGGTCGAGGCGTTGGCCCGTCGCGTCGGCGTGCCCCGCCACCTGGGTCAACTCGGGGTGCGCGAGTCCGACATCCCACGCCTGGCCGCGTCGGCCCTGCGCGACGCGTGCATGGCGACGAACCCGCGCCCGGTCTCGCTGACCGACGCCGAGTCGCTCTTCCGGGTCGCCCTCTGAGATGGCCGACGTCCACGAGCTCGTCGCGGCGATGGCCGAGGAGAGCGACCTCACGCGGCTGACTGGTCTGCGGACCGGCAAGTCCACGTTCTACCCGCAGTACCGCGGGGCGACTGCGCGGTTGGAGCGGACACTGTCGTCGCTCGGACTGATCGCCGGCGCGCTGGTGCGTACGTCCGACGGGCCCGAACGTCTCATCTGTGAGGTGGTCGAGGCCGCCCGGGTGCATCTCGACGCACAGTGGGCGGTGTTCGCGCTCGCCGACGGGACCTTCGTCGACGCCGGTCCGCGGTGTCTCGTCCTCGGTCCCGACGGCACGCCATATCTGGTCGGGGATGTCGAGGGTCCACCGCTGCCCGACGACGTGGTCGCCCTGCTGGACGACATCCGTCGGGCCCGGATCGCGGACGAGGTGGTCGTCGAGAACCGATTCGTCTGTGTGCCACTGGCCCTGCGCGGCGGTCACGTCGGGGCGCTCGCCGCCTGGACGCGTCGTCCGATCGACGCCACCGACGCCGCGGTCGTCAGCATCCTGGCGTCGCAGACGGCGGTCGCGTTGCAGAACTCGGCGGTGCTCGAGCACGCACGACGCACCGCCGCCGACCTCGAGTCGCGCAACGCCGAGCTCGAGGCCACTCAACGCGAACTCGGGGCCGCGCAACGCAATCGGGTCCTCGATGAGGAGCGGCACCGGATCGCCCGTGAGCTGCACGACAGCGTGACGCAGGCCGTGCTGTCGGCGGGTATGCAGATCGAGGTGTGCCGCAACGACATCCCCGCCGACGAGCGTCGCGAACGACTCGATCTCGCAAAGGACCTGACGCGCGGGGCCGTCGACCAGTTGCGGTCGGCCATCTACGCTCTCGAACACTCCGCCGACCACCACAAGTCGTCACTGCCGGACATGTTGGCCCAGCTCGGCGTGGTGCACATGCCCGGTGAGCTGACCGTGACCGTCGATGTCGGGGGTGCCCCGGTCGAGCTGCCCGGCGACCTCGACCACACCCTGCTGCGGGTCGCGGGGGAGGCGCTGTTCAACACCGCGGTGCACGCCGAGGCGACCCGCGCCCGGGTCCGACTCCGCTACGAGACCCATCAGGTGAGCCTCTCTGTCGACGACGACGGGTGCGGTGAGCCCGGCGCGCTGCGTTCGGTGCTCGGCGTCGCGCGCCGTGGTGACCTCGGCGGTATGCATCGTGGACTGGTCAACATGGCCGATCGGGTCGGCGACGCCGGTGGCGAGTTCCGGGTCCGGCGATCGCGTCTCGGTGGCGTCCGAGTCGTCGCCACCATCCCGCTGGCGGCCGCACGGCCCGAGGTCGACGACGGTGAGGACGCGTCGTGACGACCATCGCGCTGGTCGACGACCACGCCATCCTGCGGGAGGGGTTGCGGTCGGTCCTGGAACGCGAACCCGACCTGACCATCGTCGGCGAGGCCGCGACGAAGGAGGAGGCGGTCGTCGTCGCCGGGCACCTCATCCCCGATGTCGTGCTGATCGACCTGAAACTTTCTGCCGGTTCGGATTTCGAGGGACTCGCGCTCTGTGCGGAGCTGTCCCGGTCGCACCCGCTGATGGGTCTGCTGGTGCTGACGACATCGCTCGACGAGCGCCTCGTGGTCGAGGCGGTGCACGCCGGTGCGCGCGGTTACGTCGTCAAGGACGTGGACACGACCGAGCTTGTTCGGGCGATCCGTGCCGTCTCCCGCGGTGAGTCGGCCTTCGACTCCCGCAGCGCGTCGGCAATGGTGCGGTCGATGACCAGCGGCGCGACGGCCGACAATCGGCTCAGCGACCGTGAGCTGGAGGTGCTGAAACTCCTCGCGACCGGGCTGTCGAACGCGCAGATCGGCTCGTCACTGTTCATCTCCGCGACCACCGCCAAGTTCCACGTCAGCAACATCATGCGCAAGCTGGGCGTGCGACGTCGCGCCGAGGCGGTCTACGAGGCCAGCAAGGCCGGCCTCATCTGATCCGCCGGCTCACCCCACGTCGATCGTGAGCCATCCGCCGTGGTGGTCGGTGACGAGAAATTCATGGCCGAGTTCGAGACCGGCGCAGTGCAGCTCGGAACGGTCGAATGTGCGCACGTGCCCGTGGCAGGCGGCGGGCTCCGCCTCATAGGGGACCGCCACGATGACCCGCTGCCGGGCGACGCGGCAGGCCTCGGTCAGGACGCGGTGCCCCGTCGCACGATCCACGTGCTCGAGCAGATGCAGTGCAGTGACCGTGTCGAACGATGCGTCCGGGAACGGGAGTGCGGCAGCATCGCACGCCACGGTGTCGATCGTGACGCCCAGGCGCGGGGCGACGGCGTCGAGCAATGCCATGGTGTCGGCGTGGAGGTCGGTGGCGACCACCGTGCGGCTCGGGTCGGCGGCCGCCATCCGCAGAGGGAAGAAGCCGAAGCACGAGCCGAGGTCGAGGACCGATCCGACCACGGTCGCGATGGCGCGATCGTGAACTGGGGCGAACGGTGCGGCGCCGCTGCACAACTCGTCCATCGAATTGCGATAGAACGCCGTCCAGGCGTCGCTGGGGTCGTCGATGGTGGTCCGGACCAGTCCCACCATCGTGGCCTCGAACTCGGCCCGTCCGCCGCCCGTGTCCGCGATCGCCGATGTGGTGCGGCCGACCAGGCTGTCCGACAGATCGGCTCCGGTCAGATTGTGTCGCACCAGGATGTCGTCACCGTTGCGCTGCACGACGATGGAACCGGTGAGCCGGTTGCGGTCGCGGCGAACGTGGACGACGCCGCGGTCCCACACGCCCGGCGGTGTCGGGGCGAAGGAGCCGGGCCGGCGCGCGGCGGGAGGTGCGGTGAGCGTCACGTCCGTCTCACTTCTGTGAAGAGCCTGAGCCGTTTCGCTCGAGCCGATGTCCCGACGGTAGGTACGCAGACCGGTCGAGCGGGTGGGCAAGGACGGAGTCCGACCGGCACGAAGGATGATCGCGGCCTGGTGGCGGGTGGGTCACCTACCCGATCGGGTGGATCGGCGTTCCGAACGGTCGGTTCGGTGCCCGGACGGACTTGCCGGGAGGGGGCGCGCTCCTAGTCTGAGCTCACATCACAGCCCGATCGAGAGGACCATCATGGCCGAGAACACCTCCACCCCGTCCGCCGACGTCACCGCGCCAATCGTCGTGTGCGAGACGGATCTGGTCACCGAGAGCCTCGTCGAAGAGGTCTCGATCGACGGCATGTGCGGCGTCTACTGACATGCCGACCGCCGTCACGGTCGACGACGTCGACCTGAACGGGTCCTGGACCCTCAACCCGAGTGTTGTGTTGCGTCCGGAACCGTTCGGCGCGTTGCTGTATCACTTCGGGACGCGCAAACTGTCGTTCCTGAAGAACCTTATCGTCGTCGATCTGGTCCGCTCGCTTGCCGACCACTCCAGCGCACACGCCGCGCTGGCCGCCTCGGGCATCGGCGTGGCTGACCGACCGATGTATCTCGACGCGCTGCGGTCGCTGGCGCGCTCGGAGACCATCATCCCCACCCCGGTACCGTAGGAGTCCGCATGACCGCCACGCTCGATCGTCCCGCCTCTGCTCCCGTCGGCCGTCTCGTCGATCAGTTCGAGAAGGGTCTCGATGCCCCGATCTGTCTGACGTGGGAGTTGACCTATGCGTGCAATCTGTCGTGTGTGCATTGTCTGTCGTCGTCGGGTAAGCGTGATCCGCGTGAGCTCGACACCGCGCAGTGCAAGGCGATCATCGACGAGTTGCAGCGGATGCAGGTGTTCTACGTCAACATCGGTGGTGGCGAGCCGACGGTGCGCCCGGATTTCTGGGAGTTGGTCGATTACGCGACGTCGCATCAGGTGGGGGTGAAGTTCTCCACGAACGGGTTGAAGATCGACCAGAAGGTCGCGGCGCGGTTGGCGGCATCGGACTATGTCGATGTGCAGATCTCCCTCGACGGTGCGACCGCCGAGGTCAACGACGCTGTGCGCGGGGTGGGTTCGTTCGACATGGCGATCACAGCGTTGGAGAACCTGGCTGAGGCGGGGTTCAAGGATGCGAAGATCAGCGTGGTCGTGACACGGCACAATGTGTCGCAGCTCGATGAGTTCAAGGCCCTGGCTGATGGTTTCGGTGCGACATTGCGCATCACGCGGTTGCGCCCGTCGGGGCGTGGTGCCGATGTGTGGGATGACCTGCACCCGTTGCCGTCTCAGCAGCGTGAGCTGTACGACTGGCTCGTCGCGCATGGCGATGGTGTGCTGACGGGTGACTCGTTCTTCCATCTTGCCGCGTTCGCCGAGCCGGGTTCGGGTGGTCTTCCGGGCCTCAACCTGTGTGGAGCCGGTCGGGTGGTCTGCCTGATCGATCCGATCGGCGACGTGTACGCCTGTCCGTTCGCGATCCATGAGAACTTCCTGGCCGGGAACATCCTGT
This sequence comes from Williamsia phyllosphaerae, assembly GCF_014635305.1. NCBI lineage: Bacteria > Bacillati > Actinomycetota > Actinomycetes > Mycobacteriales > Nocardiaceae > Williamsia > Williamsia phyllosphaerae. The sequence continues at coordinate 2,105,611 of NZ_BMCS01000001.1, forward strand.
CCGATGGTGGTTTTCAGACCATCTGGCAGCAGTCGGAGCTGTTCCTGGAACTGCGCGAACCGCAGAACGCCGGTGCGTGCACCAAGTGCGCACACTTCGACGCCTGCCGCGGTGGCTGCATGGCGGCGAAGTTCTTCACCGGATTGCCGCTCGCCGGCCCGGATCCGGAATGCGTGCAGGGCTTGGGCGAGGAGTTGCTTGCCGGTGAACGCAACACGCCGTCGGCCAACAAGGACCACTCCCGTGGCGTACCACTCACGCTCATGACGCGGCCGCCCTCACGCGACTGCGACGAGAACCCCCTCGCCGGCTTCGCGCCGGTCTGATCGCTGTACCGAAAGTAGTTGATCCCCATGGCCAACCCTTGGTTCGAGACCGTTCTCGAGGCGCAGCGGCGCGCTCAGAAGCGACTGCCGAAGTCCGTCTACTCCGCGCTCGTCGCCGGCAGCGAGAAGGGCATCACCATCACCGACAACGTCGAGGCGTTCGGTGAGATCGGCTTCGCCCCCCACGTGGTGGGTGCCAGCGCTGATCGGGAGTTGTCGACGTCGATCATGGGCCAGGAGATCTCGCTGCCGGTGATCATCTCCCCGACCGGGGTGCAGGCGGTCGACATCGACGGCGAGGTTGCCGTGGCCAGGGCGGCTGCCGCGCGCGGAACAGCGATCGGACTGAGCAGCTTTGCCAGCAAACCCATCGAAGAAGTGACGGCGGTCAACGACAAGGTCTTCTTTCAGGCCTACTGGCTCAACTCTCGCGAGGACATTCTCAAGCGCGCCGAGCGTGCACGGGCCGCGGGCGCGAAGGGGTTGATCGTGACGACCGACTGGTCGTTCTCGATGGGCCGCGACTGGGGGAGTCCGGAGATCCCGGAGAAGGTCGATCTCAAGGCACTGCTCAAGCTCGCGCCGGAGATCGCGGTGAAGCCGCGCTATGCCTGGGATTGGTTCAACAAGGGCAGACCGATCGTCCCGGATCTCACGGCCCCCAATCTGGTCGACAAGGGCCAGACCGGGCCGACTTTCTTCGGCGCGTACGGGCAGTGGATGCAGACCGCGCCGCCGTCCTGGGAGGACCTGGCGTGGCTCCGGGAGCAGTGGGGTGGGCCGTTCATGGTCAAGGGCATCACGCGACTCGACGACGCCAAACGCGCCCGCGACATCGGGGCCACGGCGTTGTCGGTGTCGAACCACGGTGGTAACAACCTCGACGGCACCCCGGCCACGATCCGGATGCTCGGTCCGATTGCCGATGCCGTCGGCAACGACATGCAGGTCCTGCTCGACGGTGGCATCCGGCGCGGCAGCGACGTCGTCAAAGCACTCGCCCTCGGAGCCGACGCGGTGATGATCGGCCGCGCCTATCTGTGGGGTCTCGCGGCGAACGGGCAGGCCGGCGTGGAGAACGTCCTCGACATCCTGCGCGGTGGCATCGACTCCGCCCTGATGGGACTGGGCCGCAAGAGCATCCACGAGTTGTCCCGCGACGACATCATCATCCCCGACGACTTCGAGAAGCGGTTCGGTGTGACCACGGCATAGGCAACCGAGTGATCGCTCTGGACTCCTGAGCTGTTGGGACATATATTGATATTTGTTCCAACGACTTCACTGTGGCAAAGGAGCCCGACACTGATGGCCGACGAATCCGCACCTGACGCTGCCACCCCGGAAACGCCACTCGGCGGCTGGACCAACAACCCGGTGACCTGGGCGGCGTCGGATCCGGATCGGGTCGCCGTGGTCATGGCCGGTTCCGGGGTCACCACCACCTACGCCGAGCTCGCCGACCGCGCGGTGCGACTGGCCAACCTGTTGCGGTCCTACGGTCTGCAGCGGGGCGACGTCGTGGCGATGCTGTCGGAGAACTCGCACCGCTTCCACGAGGTGTTCTGGGCGTGCCGTCTCGGCGGGTTCTACTTCACGCCGGTGAACCGTCACCTCACCGCGAACGAGATCGCCTACATCGTGAACGACTGCGGCGCACAGGTCCTCGTCGCCAGTGCGAACCTCGAGACGTCAGCCCAGCTGAGCGACGACATGGTCCCCACGGTGACGCACCGCCTCGCGCAGTTCGGCGCGATCGACGGGTACCGCGACTACGACGCCGAAATCGCGTCGGCCGACACCACGATCCCACCCGCGGCCGGCGAGGGCGACCTGCTGCAGTACTCCTCCGGGACCACCGGGCGCCCCAAGGGGATCCGGCGTCCACTCGCCGACGACCCGGTACCGGCCGAGGCCGACCCCCTCGTGTTGTTCCTGCGGGGAATCGGGGCGCAGGAGGGGACGGTCTACCTGTCGCCGGCCCCGCTCTACCATTCGGCGCCCATCGGCTGGTCCATGGGAGCGCTGCGCCTCGGCGGCACGGTCGTGGTCATGGAACGGTTCGATCCGGTCGAGGCGTTGCGTGCGATCGAGACGTACAGGGTCCAGACGGGTCAGTTCGTCCCCACGATGTTCGTCCGGATGCTCAAACTGCCCGAGCAACAACGGCTGTCGTTCGACGTGTCCAGCCTCACCGGCGTCGTCCACGCCGCGGCCCCGTGTCCGATCGAGGTGAAGCGGGCGATGATCGACTGGTGGGGCCCGATCGTCTTCGAGTACTGGTCGTCGTCGGAGTTGGCCGGGTTCACCTTCATCGGCTCCGATGACTGGCTGGCCCATCCCGGTTCGGTGGGCCAGTCCCTGATGGGCACCTTGCACATCTGCGACGACGAGGGTGTCGAACTGCCGGTGGGTGAGGTCGGGGCCATCTGGGCGGAGAACTCCCCGCCGTTCTCCTACCTCGGCGACCAGGCCAAGGAGCAGGAGACCACGAACTCCGACGGGTGGCGCAGTGTCGGTGACGTCGGACGTCTCGATGGCGACGGATATCTGTACCTGACCGACCGGTCGTCGTTCCTGATCATCTCCGGCGGCGTGAACATTTATCCGCAGGAAGCCGAGAACGTCCTCATCGAGCACCCCGCGGTCCTCGACGCCGCCGTGATCGGCGTACCGCACGACGACCTCGGCGAGGAGGTCCGCGCGGTGGTCCAGCTCGTCGACTCCGAGTCGGCGACAGACGATCTCGCGGCCACGCTGATCGAGCACTGCCGGTCGCACATCGCCGCGTTCAAGTGTCCTCGGAGTGTCGACTTCGTCGCGCAACTGCCCCGCACCGAGGCGGGCAAGCTGCTCAAGAAGCAGCTGCGCGCGGAGTACCTCCCGTCGGCCTGAGAGCTCACACCCCGTCGACCGGGTCGAAATGCTCGACGTCCGGGAACGGGTCGTAGAAGTGGTGGAGCAGGGTGCGCCATGGTTCGTACTCCGGTGATCCGCGGAAGCCGTGGGTGTGGTCGGCGACCGTCTGCCACTCGACCAGCAGCAGGTAGGTGTCGGGGCTCTCGATGCCCCGTGACAGACGCAGGTCCAGGAAACCGGGCATACCGGAGATGATGGACTTCGCCTCGGCGAACGCGGCGCGGAACTCCGCGCCCCGACCCGGTGTCACCTGCAGGAGAGCATGTTCGACGATCAACGGTTCACTGTCGCATGGCATGGTGAGGTGGTGAGCAATGACGATGCGGTGGGTGCGGACGAGGCGATGACCGGCGTACGGGTGACGACCAGGTCGGGTGTGGTCCGAGGACGCCGGGTGGCCGTCGGCGATTCGGTGGTGCATGCCTTCCTCGGGATCCCGTACGCCGGGCCGCTCGTCGGCGCTGCCCGGTTCGCCGCCCCGAGCGCGGTCGAGCCCTGGGAGGGCGAACGGCCCGCGACCGAGCACGGTCCGACCCCGCCGCAGGGGCCGTACCCGGCGCCGACGTCGGAGTTGCTGCCGAGTGTGATCGTCGACGGCGACGAGTCGCTGAACCTGTCGGTGTGGACACCGGAGCCGGGAACCGGCCGACTCCCGGTCATGGTGTGGATCCACGGCGGCGCCTTCACCCGCGGCACACATCGCCTGCCCACCTACGACGGCGCCGCCTTCGCCCGTGACGGGGTCGTGGTCGTCGGGATCAACTACCGCCTCGGCGCCCTCGGGTTCCTGAGCCTCGCCGGCGCACCCGACAACCGTGGGCTGCGCGACCAGATCGCGGCGCTGGAATGGGTGCGCGACAACGTCGTAGACTTCGGCGGCGATCCCGACCAGGTCACCGTCTTCGGCGAATCGGCGGGCGCGATGAGCATCGCCGCCCTGCTGGCGTCGCCGCATGCGGAGGGATTGTTCCACCGCGCGATCGTGCAGAGCGGGAACGCGGTGTCCGCGTCGGATCTGGGCGACGCGCGCCTGGTCGCGAGCGAGTTGACCGAGACACTGGGTCTGCCGCCCACCGTTGTCGGGGTCGCCGACCTGACCACCGCCGAACTGCAGCGGGCACAGGACGCGCTCGGTCTGGCGCTCGTCGGCGACCCGAACCCGGGTCGGTGGGGCGCGAGCACCATCGCCCGGGGCCTCGGGGTGATGAGCATGTTCCCGACCATCGACGGCGACGTCCTGCCTGCGCTGCCGATCGACGCCATCCGGGCCGGCGCCGGTCGCGGCGTCGAGGTGCTGGCCGGCACGACCCGCGAGGAGATGCGGTTCTTCCTCGTCCCGAGTGGTCTCGCCGCCGTGGTCACCGCCGAGATGCTCCCCGGGATCGTCGGCCGACTCGGTGTCGGAGCCGACGCGGTGGCCACCTACACCCGCAACCGACCCGACGAGTCGCCGGGCGACGTGATGTGTGCGATGTTCACTGACTACTCGTTCCGTTCCGGCACAGCCGATCTCGTCGACGCGATTGCGGCGCGCGACGAGTCGGCGTGGCAATACGAGTTCGCGTGGCCGACCCCGGTGCGCGATCTCCGTGCTTGCCACGCTCTGGAGTTGGCGTTCGTCTTCGACACCCTGCACGGCTCGGCGCAGCTCGCCGGGCCCACTCCGCCACAGGATCTTGCCGACGAGATGCACTCGACATGGGTCCGCTTCGCGACCACCGGAGATCCGGGTTGGGATCGCGTCGGCACGAGTCGGCCGGTGCGCACGTTCGGTGATGCGTCGCTCGGCGCGGACGCCGTCGTGGTCGATCCCCGGTCCGATGAGCTGGCCGTGTTCCGCGCCGGCTGAGCGTCATCGGTAAATCGATCGACGTCGGGCGGGCGGCGATCTAGCGTCACGTCCCATGCAGATCCATCGGCTGGGCGTCGACGACTGGGAGCGATACCGCGATCTGCGGATCGCCGGCCTCGCCGACACCCCCGAGGCGTTCGGCGAGACCATCGACCACGCGCGGTCCTGCACCGAAATCCAATGGCGGCAGCGGTTGTCGCGCATGCAGGGTGGACACGCGTTGGGCGTCGTGGCCGTGGCCGACGACGGAACGTGGACAGCGACGATGCGCGGGGCGATCACCGGCGACGACGCGTGGTTGTACGGGGTCTACGTGGTGCCGGCCTCGCGGGGCGGCGGCGTCGCGCAGGGGTTGCTCGCGACGATGTCGAACTGGGCGACCCGGCACGCCGATCGGATGCTCCTGCACGTCGCCACCAGCAACGCCCGCGCCCGGCGGTTCTACGAGCGCAACGGCTTCGTCCTCACCGGTGGGTCGGTGACGAACCCGGCGCATCCGCATCTGACGGAGCTGGAGATGGCGCGGTCGCTACGGAAGTGACGTTCACCCCGCACGTGAACGCGCGTCGAACGTTCCGACGCGCGCCAACCTGGGCGCGCGTGTGAACGCCGAGCGCGCGTTTGTCGGGCGGTCAGCGCGCGGCTTTGTTGTGCAACCGTCGCGGATCGATGCCGGCGTCGCGCCACGCCTCGTACGCCCACGGTGTGTAGAGCGCCTTGAGCGGCAGCCGGTTCACCAGCGGGTTGATCAGGCGCATGAACGCGGCGAACCGGTCGAATCGTCGCTGCAGGCGGTCGTTCCACTCGAGGTCGCAGACGTCTCGCATCTGCTGCGGCAGCGTTCCGACGACCACGGTCCGGATGAACGCGTTCAGCGGAGCCGAGACGACCCGCCAGATCGGCGCGGGCACCCGACGTGGACCCGGCACGCCCTTCCGGATGTAGCCGGTGGCGTAGACGATCGTCTTGTGCGGGACGAATCGCTCCAGCATCGCGTCCCAGTACGCGCAGAACTCGTCGTAGGTCTGCGGTTGATCACGCGCGCTGATCCCGTAGAGCGCATACCAGGTCTTGCTCTCCTCGAAGATCTGCGACTTCTCGGCGTGGCTGAGGCGGCGGATGAAGGTGTCGGTCACATAGAGCACCTGATCGACGAAAGTCGCGTGGGCCCAATAGAACAACTCCGGGTTCATTGCGTGATAGCGGGAGCCGTCACTGATCGTGCCCTTGATGTCCCGGTGGAAGTCGCGCACCGTGCGACCCCATTCGGCGGCGTCGCGGTGGTACACCGTGCGCATGATCGGCGGTCCCGTGCGTCGGGCGCGACCGAGGAAGTCGCCGAAGATCACCGAGTGGTCGGCGACGCCCTGCCCGAGCTGCTCGATGCAGTTCTCGGTACCGGCCAGGCGCTGGAACCCGAGCAGTCCACGCATGTCCCCGTAGAACTTCCACGTCAATGTCTCCGGGCCCAGCTGTGGCGGCGCCGGGGAGGTGGGGTCGGTGTCGTGCAGGACCGGGGTCGCCTCACGGATCCGCGCGTCGAAGTCCGGAAGTGCGGCGTGCTCGACGTCCTGGGTCATCAGGGTCGTCCCTTCGCTGGTGAACGCGACCGCTCGGCGGTGGAGGCCTCGGATACGCGTCAATGTGAGACGAACTCTAACATTCGTCTCAACCGTTACGCTCGCGGAGAACCGATGGCAGGAGGCTCGACGCGTGCAGATCCCATCGCTCGGCGCACTGATAGACACCGCGGTCGTCGTCGCGCTCCCGATGCGCGAACGCTTCCGCGGCATCACCGTTCGCGAGACGATGATCTTCCGGGGGCCGCACGGGTGGGGCGAGTTCGGTGCCTTCGTCGAGTACGACGACACCGAGGCCGCGTGGTGGCTGGCCGCCGGGATCGAGGCCGCGTTCGCCGGCCCGCCGCCTGCGCTGCGCGATCGCGTGCCGGTCAACGCGACCGTTCCCGCGGTCCCCGCCGACGCCGTGGCGGAGATCCTCGCCCGGTATCCGGGGGCGAGGACGGCGAAGGTCAAGGTCGCCGATCCCGGCGACTCTCTCGACGACGAGGTCGCCCGGATCGACGCCGTCCGCGCGGTCGTCCCCTCGGTCCGCGTCGACGCCAACGGCAAGTGGTCGGTCGACCAGGCCGTCCGCGCGCTGAAAGCGTTGGGGGAGTTGGAGTACGCCGAACAACCGTGCGCGACCATCGAGGAGCTGGCCGCGGTCCGCGCCGCGGTCGACACCCCGATCGCGGCCGACGAGAGCATCCGGCGTGCCGAGGATCCACTGCGCGTGGTCCGTGCCGGTGCCGCCGACGTCGCGGTGCTCAAGGTGGCGCCGCTGGGCGGGATGCGCCGCGTGTTGGCCCTGGCCGAGCAGATCGATCTGCGGGTGGTGATCTCGAGTGCGCTCGACACCGCGGTGGGGATCTCCGCGGGTGTGGCCACCGCGGCCGCGCTCGCGACGCCCCCGCTCGACTGCGGTCTCGGGACCGGCAACCTGTTCGTCGCCGACGTCGCACCGCCCATCCCGGTGGTCGACGGCGCGTTGCTCACCGGCACCGTCGTCCCCGACGGCCGCGCCCCGCTCGCCTCCGACGACCGGCGGCAATGGTGGCTCGATCGACTCGCCCGCGTGCACGGATTGCTTGACGGCGGACATCCCGCGGCCTCGTCGGAAATGTGACCTGGTAGACAGCACGGCTCCTCAAAGATACGATTATCGGTATCTGTTCCAATGGAGGTGCACAGCCATGACAACCGCGTACTCACAGATCCCGGCCGACAGCGATCTCAAAGAAGTCCAGTTCTCGAAGAAGAGCGGGATCAGTTCCGTCCTCGGGATGCGCAAGGACCCGTTCGGTTTCCAGCGCAAGCGCGAGGAGGAGTTCGGCCGCGTCTCGGGCATGAGCGCCTTCGGCAAGAAGTGGGTCGTCGCCTCCGGCGCGCCCGCCGCCGAGGAAGTCCTGATGAACAAGAAGAAGGCCTTCGCCAACGGCCCGGCGTGGAGCTACCTCATCGGCCCCTTCTTCAACCGCGGCGTGATGCTGCTCGACTTCGACGAGCACCGCAGCCACCGACTGATCCTCCAGCAGGGGTTCAGCACGGCCGCCCTCAAGTCCTACATGGACCTCATGCAGCCGATGATCGCCAAGCGCATGCAGGACTTCCCGACCGGGAAGGTCCTGCTGTTCAAGGAGTTCAAGGCACTCACCCTCGACGTCGCGCTCGAGGTCTTCCTGGGTCTCGAGCTGCCCAAGGACGAGGCCGACCGCATCAACAAGGCGTTCCTGGAGACCGTGCAGGCCGGCGTCGCCGTGATCCGCAAGCCCGTCCCGGGCACCCGTTGGTGGAAGGGCATCCGCTCCCGCAAGATCCTCGAGGAGTTCTTCTACTCGCACATCCCGGCCAAGCGGGCCACCGCGACCGACGACCTGTTCTCGGTCCTGTGCCGCGCGGAGAGCGAGGAGGGGCAGACCTTCACCGACGAGGACGTCGTCAACCACCTCATCTTCGTCCTGATGGCCGCGCACGACACGTCGACCATCTCGATGACCCAGATGTGTTACCGGATGGCCAAGTCGCCCGAGTGGCTCACCAAGGCCCGCGAGGAGTCGATGGCGTTGGGCGCCGAGCTGAGCTACGACGACCTGAACAAGTTGCCCGCGCTCGACGCCATCTTCAAGGAGTCGCTGCGCATGTGCACCCCGGTGCCCGCGCACCCGCGAATGGCCGTCGAGGACACCGAGGTCCAGGGCTACTTCGTACCCAAGGGGTCGATGGTCACGCTGACCGCACTCTGGAACCACTACGACGAGTCGATCTACTCCGATCCGTGGACCTTCGACCCCGACCGCTTCTCCAAGGAGCGGGCGGAGGACAAGAAGCACCGCATGGCCTGGAGCCCGTTCGGCGGTGGCGTGCACAAGTGCATCGGCCTCTACTTCGGTCAGATGGAGATCAAGACGATCATGCATCACCTCCTGCGCAACTACGACTGGGACGTGCCCGCCGACTACGAGCTGCCGATGGACTACAGCTCGCTGCCGATCCCCAAGGACGGCCTGCCCGTCACCCTGCGGCGGTTGTAACCCGTGGTCGAACCGTCACCGCTGCGAAAGACGCGGAACACCAACAGTCCGTCGGATCAGGAGGGTGCGATCGTCGCCGCCGCCGCAGCCGAGTTCACCGAGGTCGGCGTCCGTCGCACCTCGGTCGACGAGGTGGCCAAGCGCGCGGGCGTCAGCCGCAGCACGTTGTACCGACGTTTCCCGAACAAGGAGGCGTTGCTCCTGGCCGTGGCCACGAGTCTGTACCTCGACGGCATGCGGACCCTGGAGGCCTCGATCGTCGGGCTCGACCCGAAAGAGGCCATCGCCGAGGCGTTCTCGGTCGGTGCCCAGATGATCCTGAAGGATCCGCTGATGCACCGGCTGGTCATCGACGACGCCGAGATGAAGGCGATCATGTCGTCCTCGGTGTCGGCGATGTTCATAGACGTCGTGACCGCCCGCACGGTTCGCGCCCTGCGCAGTGTGGGGGCGACGCGGCCCGAGGAGGAGTTGCACGAGGCGGTGGAGATCGTCGTCCGGTTGGTGATCTCGCTGCTGGAATCGCCGGCCACCGACGAGCGGCGACAGGAACCCGATTACGTCCGGGAGTTCGCGAGACGCCATCTCGCCCCCATGATCTGGTGACCGCCGCGCCGGTGACCTGACCACCCATCTGTTCGACCAACCACGCCCGGCCCGACGCCGTGCGCCTATGAGGAGTACCCACATGCCCCGCAACAACAAGAAGTCCACCACCGACGTGCGCGGGTTGGTCATCGCGATCACCGGCGCCGCCCGCGGCATCGGGTTCGAGACGGCCAAGACCCTGCAGGACCGAGGCGCGACCGTCGTCATCGGCGACATCGACTCCGACGCCGTCGGCAAGGCGACCGCCGAGCTCGGCCACGACGGATTCGAGGTCGACGTCACCGATCCCACGTCGTTCGAGAAGTTCCTCGACGAGGTCGAGGCGTCGGCCGGTCCCATCGACGTGCTGATCAACAACGCGGGCATCATGCCCACCGGCCCGCTGCTGAACTACGACATCAACGTCGTGCGCCGCAACTTCGACATCGACCTGCTCGGCGTCGTCATCGGCACCCAGCTCGCCGCGAAGCGGATGGTCGCCCGTGGCGGCGGTCAGGTCATCAACATCGGGTCGATCGCGGGTCGGCTCGCCGTACCCGGGCTCACCATCTACAACGGTGCGAAGGCCGGCGTGATCGCGTTCTCCGAGGCCGCAGACGCCGAGCTGGCCGATTCCGGTGTCCGCGTGAAGACGGTCAACCCGACCTTCACCCAGACCGGTCTCATCTCGGGCATCAAGACCAACAAGTTCACCCAGACGGTCACGCCGGCACAGGTGGCCGCGCAGGTGCTGGCCAGCATCGAAGGCGACAAGATGCACGCGACCGTGCCCAAGTCGGTGTCCTGGGTGCATGCCACCGGCATCATGCCGCGGTCGATGAAGCGGGCGTCGCTGCGGATGACGGGGATGGACAAGCTGTTCATGAGCTACGACGCGACCGCACGCGCGGAGTACCTCGAGCGGGTCAACGGCAACCCGACCCCGAGCGGGAAGCTCTGACGCGTCGCGCGTCGCACACACGACAACGCCCTCGACCGTTCCATCCGGTCGAGGGCGTTGTCGTCAGTTCGGCGGCGGACCCGAGGTCACCAGTCCTCGAGTCGGGTGTACCCGTCCTGGATGGCGCGCGCGAACAGGTTGGCCTTCGAACGCGCCGGACGGCCCGCGGTGGCGTACTTCGCCCGGATGCGCGTCAGGTGGGTGTTGACCGTCGACGCGGTGATGAACAGCGTCTCGGCGGCCTGCGCCTTGGACTCCGCGGCCAGCCAGGCCAGGAGCACCTCGACCTCGCGGGCCGAGAGGGTGGGGCGACCGCCGGCCACCACCCGCAGGACCGGCTGCCGGTTCATCTGTTCAGACGATGTCGTCGATGACGGCAGCACGAAATGATTAGCGATTGACATAAAAACCCTCCCGGGAACCCTTTTTCCCTGCACAGATGTGCGATGTGACCAATAATCTCTGGTGAGACTGCCGAGTACCAGCTGAGAGGCCGGTTTGCGGCAAGTCCATACGAAGGTCCATACGGCTGGGTGTGTTCGTGCAGTTCAGAGAGGTGGTGGGGTGAGGCCCGACGAGGTCCGGACACGTGAGGATCTGGCCCGTGGGCTGACCGAGATCCGGGAGAACGCGGGCCTGTCCATCCGCGAGACGGCGTCGCGAGCGGGGGCGATCGCGGGCACCCTGTCGGGCTGGTTCACCGGTAAGCACGCCCCCACGGCCGCCAACGAGAGCGTGTTCCGAACGGTCCTGGAGGTCTGCGGGGTCACCGATCCCACCGAACAGGACTCATGGGTCGCTGCGGCGGCCCGCGCCCGCAAGCCCGGTGCCCGCCGATCCCTCGACGCCCCCACGCCCTACCGCGGGTTCGAGTCGTTCCAGGTCGAGGACGCCGACTGGTTCTTCGGACGCGAGGACGCCGTCGAGCGACTCGTGGACACCGTGCTCGATCAGGTCGAACGGCCGACCGCGGTCATCGCCGGCCACGAACGCACGCCGATCATCACCCTCGTCGGTTCGTCGGGCGCGGGCAAGTCGTCGATGCTGCGGGCCGGTCTGTTGTCGCGGATCGGCGAGGAGGGACCGTTCGCGGGGTGGCGGTACGCGCTGATGACCCCGTCGGCCGACCCGTCCGCCGCGGTCGCCGAGGCGGTCGCGGGACTGCCCGCCGGGGACGGCCCGGTCGTGCTCGCGGTGGATCAACTCGAGGAGTTGTGGACGCTCGTCGACGACGCGCCCGTCCGTATGTCGTTCGCCGATGCGTTGTTGTCGCCGGCCGCGCGTGTCGAGCAGTTGGTGATCGTGCTCGCGATCCGCGCCGATCACTACGGCTCGGTCGCGGGCAACCCGCGCCTGGCGACCGCGCTGCAGAACGGGCACGTCCTCGTGCCCGGACTCGACGACGCGGGACTGCGTGAGGTCATCGTCGGCCCCGCCCGCACGGCAGGGCTCGACGTCGCCGACGACCTCGTCGAACTGCTGTTGGCCGACCTTCGTCCGGCGGGCGCCACCGTCGGATACGCGGGGTCGCTGCCGCTGCTCTCCCACGCACTGCTCTCGACGTGGTCGGCGTCGGACAAGCGGCGGCTCACGGTCGCGGACTATCTCGCGACCGGACGCATCCGCGGGGCGGTGGAGCAGACCGCCGAGAAGGTCTACTCCGGGCTCGACTACGCCGAGAAGCAGGTCGCCCGTCGGCAGATGCTGTCGATGAGCCACGTCGACGACGAGGTCGCGACCCGCAGGCGCGCGGCGCTCGACGAGCTCGGGTTCATCACCACGGCGAACACGAACATCAAACGGGACGTGCGGCAGCGTCGGGCCGCGGAGGTCCTCGAACGGTTCGCCGGGGCCCGGCTGGTCACCGTCGCCGAGACCTACGCGGAGATCACCCACGAGACGCTGTTCTCGGCCTGGCCCCGGCTGGCCGGGTGGATCGAGGAGGACCGTGCCAACCTCGTGATCCACCGCCGACTCCACACCGCGATGCAGATGTGGGAGGAGGGTGACCGCAGCCCCGATCTGTTGCCGAGGGGCGGCCGTCTGGTCGCGTTCACCGAGTTCGCCGCGGCGCCGGAGAACGGGTCGCGCCTGCGTCCCCGGGAGGAGCGTTTCCTCGATCTGGCCACCGACCGCGAGAAGCGCCGGGAGTCGGTGCAGCGTCGACACGTGCGGCAGCTGCGTCGGGTGGCCATGGCGGCCACGGTGTTCGCGGTGGTCGCGTTGGTCGCGGCCGTGGTCGCGATCGTCGCCCGGTCCGAGGCGGTGTCGCAGGAGCGTGCGACCGATCAGCTCCGTCGCGACGCGCAGAGCGCGCAGCTCGCCGTGCAGGCCGACGAACTGCGCACCACCGACCCGTCGCTCGCGGTGCAGTTGGCGATGTCGGCGTACCGACTCTCGCCGACCATGGAGGCCAGGTCGAGTGTGCTCGACGCGTCCGCCGAGGCGATCCCGGTTCGCCACTTCACCGCGTCAGGGCCCGGGTCCATCGCGCGGTCGCCGGACGGGTCGATGATCGCGGTCGTCAACGCCGACAACCGGGTCCGACTCTTCGCGTCCGGAACCGGTGGGGTCGGGCGCTCGCTCGCCGAGTTCGGCGGGGCCGACCGCGAACTGCCGCTCTACGCGGTCGCCTTCGGCGCGGACTCCCGGACCCTGTACACCGCCGGCGCGGCGCCGCTGACGATCTGGGATCTGAGCGACCGCACCCGGCCCCGGCGGATCGAGGGCGCTCCGGTCATCCCCGAGACGGTCCGTGACCTCGCGATCGACCCGGCGGGCGATCTGCTGACCGCCGCGGTCGACAACGCGGGCACGCTCGCCTTCCGCAGGGTGACGTCCGCAGGCGGTGGGGCGGGCGGGCCCGATGCGGTCGGGATGCGATGGGAACCGGTGGCGCTGCCCGCGGACGTGGCCGGAAAGGGCACCGCCGTCGCCCTCTCACGCAACGGTTCTCAGTTGGCCACCGCGCGCGGCGGCAACAAACGTGTCGACCTGTACCGCGTGGTCGCCGACCGCATCGAACGGACCGCGTCGATACCGCTGCCCGGGTCGGACAACGTCGAGGCACGGGCGCTGACGTTCTCGCCGATCGGTGATCTGGCGGTCGCCCTCAACTCACGCGACGTGAAGTTGTACTCGCTCACCGACCCGGCCCGACCGGTCCTGACCCGTGATCTGACCGGCTTCGAGAGCTACGTCAACGATGTCGACTTCAGCCCGGACGGTGGACGGCTGCTCGGCGCGAGTTCGGACAACACGTCGCGGGTCGTGGATCTGCGGGGCAACCAGCCCGATCGCGTGCTCAAGAGCGGCGCCGTCGTGAGCTCCGCGGTGTTCGACGGCGATCACGTTGCCGGGTTGTCCGAGGACGGCTACCTGCGGGTGTGGGGTCCGGATGACCCCGGGGTGCAGGCGGGCGTCGATCCCACGTTCCAGTTCGCGTTCGACGCACGCGGGACCGACTTCATCAGCGGGAACGCCGCGACCGACGGCTCGCTGTCGCAGTGGAGGATCGGCGAAGGGCCCGACATCACCCGACGCGGCCCGCTGCTGGCGCCGCCGCCGGGTGACAAGTTCGCGTCGCTGTCCCTGGGCGCCTCGGGGCGGCTCGCGGTGGCAGGGTCGGTGACCGGTCAGGTGTTCCTCGCCGACTACTCCGATCCCGCGCGGCCGGTCCTGGCGGGTCCGCCGCTGAAGGTTCTGCCCGATCTCGCCGAGACCGTCGACATCAGCGAGCGGTCGGAGTTGGTGGTCGCGGGCACGCTGTCGTCGAACCGGTTCGCCGTCGTCGACATCTCCGACCCGGCTCGACCCACCTCGACCGCGGCCGTCGACATCGGCGACGGCGTCGCGTGGACCAACCTCGACGACGCGGGCACCCGCGCGATCGTCACGACGCCGCGCGGCTACGTCGTGCTGCTCGACCTGAGTGATCGGCGGGCACCACGCATCCTGTTCCGCGAGAAGATGTTCGACACCCTGGCGCTGGCCGCCCGATTCAGCCCCGACCAGCGTTCGGTCGTGGTCACCTCGGCGACCAAGCAGGTCAAGGTCGTCGACATCTCCGATCCCACGCGGCCGCAGGTCGTCGACGAGATGACCGGCCCGAGCAGCACGATCTACGGCGGTGCCTTCTCTCGCGACGGTCGACTGGTCGCCGCCGGCGCGGCCGACGGGGACCTCTGGCTGTGGGACGTGACCCGCCGCGGGCACCCGGCGGCCGTGGCGCGGTTGCGCGCATACCCGGGTCGGATCTACGACGTCCAGTTCGGCGCCGACGACCGAACGGTCCTGGCCACCGGCGCGGCCGGTGTCATCCAGTCGTGGACGACCGACCCGGATCGGGTCGCGGCGTCGGTCTGTGCGTCGGGCACGGCGCTGTTGACCAGGGAGGAGTGGGCCCGGTACCTGCCCACCGCCGACTACGTCAGCCCGTGTCGCTGACGCGCCGAACGGTCGATCAGCCCGGGAGGACGATGACCGGAACCGTTGCGCCACCGAGGATCCGGGTGGCCGTCGAACCGAGGAACACCCGCTTGACCGGACTGCGCGGTGTCGTCCCGATGGCCAGTACCTCTCCCGCGGGCCAGTCGATGGCGGCCAGCGCGGCGGTGTAGTCGGCACCGGTCCCGATCACGGTGGCCACCGACGGGTCGATCAGACCGGACGTGCGCAGCGCGGACTGGGCGGCGGTCGTCTGGTCCACCCATGCGGCGAGCACACCGCGTTCGGCGTCGAGACCGACCTCGGGCGGATACATGTCCGCCGGCGCCACCCCGAAGCTGGCCACCCGCAACCGGACCCCGGCCGAGGAGGCGATCGTGCTCGCGCCTGCCACGACATCGGTGCCGTCGGCGGTGGCCGAGTAGGCGCACGTCACGCCGCTCAACCCGCCCGGGGGTGCGATGTAGTCGGGGGGTGCGAGGGCGAGCGGGATCTCGCTGGAGTGGATCATCCGACTCGTCGTGGACCCCAGGGAGAAGCCCCCGCGGGTGCGGTGGCGGGTGCCCATCACCAGGAACTGTGCCTCGAGTTCACCCGACACCTTCGTCAACGCGACACTCACCGACCGCTCGGTGACCCGGTGGACCCCGACCGGTGCGGTGACCGAGTGCCGGGAGAGCGCGGCGTGCGCGGCCCGTTCGGACTCCTCGCCGAGTCGCGCAGCGTACGAGGCGAACTCGGCGTCGACCTTGGCCATCGACGGCGTGGTCCAGGGCCGGGGGAGCGCGATCACGATCTCCAGACGCAGGTCCAGCGACCCGGCCATGGCGATGCCGAGTTCGAGCGCCTCCTCGCCACCGAACCCCGGTCGGTACCCGACGACCACGGTCACGGAGCTGCCTCGGTCGTCGGGGTCCCCAGACCGGCGTCGTCGGGGCCGGGCTTGTTCAGCGCGGAATGATGACGTCCCCACAGCAGATAGAAGGCGATGACCGCGCCGACCCAGATCCCGAAGAAGACGAAGGTGTACCAGTGCAGCCCGTAGAGGATGTAGGCGCACGCGGCGATCGCGAGGATGGGGGTGATCGGGTACAGCGGCACGCGGAACGGGCGCTCGAGGTCGGGTTGGCGTCGGCGCAGGATGATGACGCCGAGGCTGACGACGATGAACGCCACCAGCGTGCCCACCGAGACCATGTCGGCCAGGTAGTCCAGCGGGATGAAACCGGCCAGGATCGCGACGACGATGGCCACCACGATCGTGTTGTTGACCGGGGTCAGGGTGCGGGGGTTCACCTTGGTGAAGAACTCCGGCAGCATGCCGTCGCGGCCCATCGCGAACAGGATTCGGGTCTGCCCGTACAGCGTCACCAGGGTCACCGAGAAGATCGAGATGACCGCGCCCGCCGACAGGATCAGCGAGGGCCAGGTCTGGCCGGTGACATCGTTGAGGATCTGGGCCAGGCCGGCACTCTGCTGCTTCGCGAAGTTCTCCGTCGGCTGCGCGGCGACCGCCGCGAGCGCCACCAACACGTAGACCAGCACGACGGTCGCCAGCGCGGCGAGCAGCGCCCGCGGCATGGTCCGCTGCGGGTCCTTGACCTCCTCGCCGGCCGTCGAGATGGTGTCGAGTCCGATGAAGGAGAAGAAGATCGTGCCAGCGGCGAGGGTCACGCCGTGCGCGCCGTCGGTGAAGAACGGGGTCAGGTTGTCGTCGTTGAACGCGGTGAACGCGATGACGACGAACATGGTGAGAACCGCGAGCTTGATGGCCACCATGATCGTGTTGGCACGCGCGGATTCGCTGGCTCCACGGATCAGCAGCATCGCGCACATGGCGACGAGGATGATCGCGGGGAGGTTGACCACTCCGGGATCGGCGTCGAACGGGGCTGCGCTCAATGCGTGCGGGATCTCCGGGATGTTCAGATCGCCGAGCAGTTCGTTGAGGTAGCCGCTCCAGCCGACCGACACCGCCGCCGTCGACACCCCGTACTCGAGCAGCAGACAACCGGCCACCGCCATCGCGGTCAGCTCACCGAGGGTGGCGTACGCGTAGGAGTAGGTCGACCCGGAGACCGGTACGGCCGAAGCCATCTCGGCGTAACACAGCGCGGCCAGTCCGGCGGCGAGGCCCGCGAAGACGAACGAGACGATCACCGACGGCCCGGCCTCGGGCACCGCGACCGACATGACGAAGAAGATGCCGGTGCCGATGGTCGACCCGATGCCGAAACTCGCCAACTGGACCGTGGTGATGTTGCGTTTGAGGCCGGTGTCGGACTCGGCCGCCCAGCCGGTGGGGATCGGTTTGCGTCGGAGCAGGGTCGACCGTGACAGAGGTGCCGGGTTCAGCGGCGCCGGGCCGGTCGGACGTGCAGCCATGGGGGTCCCCTCCTGAAGCGAATGCCCAATGAAACCACCGGCCGCGCGGGGTGTCAGCGCAACCGGACCATCTCTGTCACGGCATCTACGATGGCGCCCGAGGTGCCCGACGGGACAACCGTGCGACGGGTGAGTCTGGAGGTGTCCGGTGGCGCAGAGCCCGTTCGCGGCGCAGCGTGCCGCGCAGCGCGATCTCGCCCGCGCCCGCGACGAGGTGGACCGGCTGACCGGCGTCGCCCCGCGGTCCGGCGGCGGTGTCCGCGGACGGTTCGCCCTCGCGGTGGCGGTGGTGGTCGTCCTCGCCGTCGTGGCCGCCGTCGCCGTCGGTTGGCGCGCGCAACGGGACACCTTCTCCGACGCCGACTATTGCACGTTCGCCGCCGACGCCGTGGGGCTGCTGCTGACGCCCGACTCGCGGGAGGCCGACCGCGCCCGACGCATCCTCGAACTGTCCACCGGTACGTTCCGCGACGAGTTCGCACAATCCACCGGGGCCTACAGTGCCTTCGTCGCGCGTCTGGGAACGGTGGCGACCGGGGTCGTGGACGGTGTCGCCATCGCCGGGCGCACCGGCGACACGGTCAGTGCGCTCGTGACGTCGGTGGTGACGACGCGGGTCGGGCCGACCACGTCGGACCGGGACACCGCCGAGCCCAGGCGGTTTCGGCTCCGCGTGCAGATCGAACCGGACGGCGGGGCGCTACGACTTGCCTCCGTGGAGTTCCTACCGTGACGCGCCGGGCGCGGATCGTCGACGCGTGGATCGCCGTCGGCGTCCCAATTGCCGGTGTCGGGGTCGTGATCGGCCTCGGTGCGATCGACGACTGGCCGGGGTGGTGGATCTCGCTGATGGTGCTCACCGTCGCCGGCGCGATCGGATACGGGGTCGTGACCAGACGTGACGAGCCCCGCCTGCTGCTCGCCGCCGCGATGACCGTCGCCGTCGTCGTCGCCGCGGTGGCCCTGATGCTCGGTGCCGTCGTCCACCTGCGAGCCGACCGCGCGCTGAGCGACGACCGCGCCGATGTCCGGCGGATCTCGGGTGAGCTGGTGTGTACGACGCTGCGCACCGGGACCGACGCCGACCGCGCCGCCGCCCTGCGGGTGGCGACCGGCGAGCTCGGGGCCCGGCTTCGCTCGGGTGCTGCCGCAGCGAGTTCGGATCAGGCGCGTTCCACCACGCGCTGCATCCCCGCACGGATCGGTCTGGGTGCGGTCACCCCCGACTCCGCCGACGTCGTCGTCGCGGCCAACCTCACCGAACGCGTCGGCTCGGACGAATCCGCATCGGGCCGGGTGATCGCCGCACGCCTGGAGAAGGTCGGCGGCACCTGGCGAGTGGCGACGCTGGACGTGATCCGGTGAGCGCGGGCGAGACCGGTTCGACCACCTCGGTCCGACTGGCCGCGGCGCGAACGCGACTCGCCGAGGCGACCGAGGTCCACGCGGCCGCCCGCGCCGCCGCCGACGACGCCCGCCGAGACCGTGCGCGTCGCGTCGGACGGTGGGCTCGGGTCGTTTCGGTCGTCGGCCTGATCCTCACCGTCGCCCTCGTCGTGGCGGCGATCGTCCTCGTGTCCGTCGGCGGTGGCGGCGTCGCGGCGTCCGAACGAGCGGACGCCGTCCTGGCCTCCGCGCGCGCGGGCATCGCCACCGCATTGACCGCCGACCCGGGGCGACCGAGCGAGTACGTCGAATCCGTCCTCGGGGTGAGCACCGGCGAATTCCGCCGACGGGTGACGGACTCGCGCGGTGAGATCGAGTCGTCGGTGGCCGCGCAGGCGATCGCGGGTACCGGCCAGGTGATCTCCGCGGGGATCGTCGGCCCCGACCCCGGGTCGGCGGCCGATGTGCTGCTGGTGGCCGAGGCCACCAATCCGCAATTGCTCGGCGGTGGCGCCGGCGATGCGCGCATCGTGCTGCTGGTGCACATGGTGCGTGCCGACGGCGCGTGGAAGATCGAACGGGCGCAACTGCAATGACCGTTCTGCGCTGCCTTCTCGCGTTCGTCACCGCTGCTGCCGCGGTCACCCTCGCCGCGCTGCTCGACTGGCCGGGCTGGTCGATCGCGCCGCTGGTCGTCGTGGTGGCGCTGTCGGTGATCTGTCTCGTGACCGCACGCAGGGCGCCCCGCGACCCCGGACGCGCCGACGCGGGGATGCTCGCACTGGCCGCCGCGCTCACCGTCGCGACAACGGTGACCGCCGTGGTCGGGGTGGGTGACGACGACCGTGTCGACGTCGACCCGGCCGTGACCGCCGCCGCGACGGAGACCTTCACGACGCTGTTCGGTTTCGGTCCGTCGGACTTCACCGCCCAGGCGGCGCAACAACGGTCGGAGATGCTGGCTCCCCGACTGACCGGTCGACTGCTCGCCGACTACCGCAGTCAGGGGCCCAACGTGGTGCTGCCCTCCGCCGTCGAATCGAGGGCCTCGCTTCAGACCACGGTGCAGGCGGTCGGCGTCGGCGACGTCGCGCCGGACACGGTGCGCCTCCTCGTCTTTGCGACCGAGAAGATCACCGTCCCCTCGGCGACCCCTCCCACCTCGATGGTGCCGATCGTGCGATGGGCCGTGATGCGTAGAGTCGGTTCCACCTGGCGTATGGCCGACATCTATCCCGCCGGAATCGGCGGATAGGCGATCGAGGTCGGGCCGGTCGGGTGTGGCTGACACGAGAGGGATCGTCAAATGAGTGCTGGAGTGGTGGTGGTCGGTGCCGGGCTCGGTGGCGCGCGACTGGCGGAGAACCTGCGGCAGGCCGGGTACTCCGAGCCGATCACGCTGATCGGCAAGGAGAGTCAGATCCCCTATGACCGCCCGCCGCTGTCCAAGGCGGTGCTGCGTGGTGAGCGTGATCTGGTGGCCCTCAAGACGCCGGAGTGGTACGCCGAGAACCACATCCACCTGCTCCTCGACACCGAGGTCGAGGCCGTCGACCTCGCCGCGAAGAAGGTCGATGTCGGTGCGGGGGAGTCCCTGGCGTTCGAGACCCTGGTGTTGGCAACGGGTCTCGACCCGCGCTTCCTCCCCGACAGTGCTGTGCAGGGCGGCTCGGCTGCGGCCGAACTCGACGGCGTGCACGTCCTGCGCACCTATGACGACGCGCTCGAGCTGCGCGCCGCGGCGCGCGAGGGCGTACGGGCCGTGGTCGTCGGGGCCGGTTTCATCGGCTGCGAGGCGGCGGCGAGCCTGTCGATCCTCGGCGCGACGGTCACCATCGTCGAGCCGGCGCCGAGCGCACTGCACGCCGCGCTCGGACCGACCATCGGCGCACGCGTCGAGAAGCTGCACACCGACCGCGGCGTCACCGTCCGCACGGGGGTGGGCGTCGCCGAACTGTTGACCGCCGACGGCGCCGTCACCGGGATCAGGCTCGACGACGGGTCCACGCTCGACGCCGACCTCGTGGTGCTCGGCATCGGCTCGATCCCCACGACCTCGCTCGCCGAGTCCATCGGCCTGGACCTCTCCGATCGTTCGGTCGGCGGCGGGATCGCCTGCGACGCCACCGGAAAGACCTCCGCCGACGGCGTCTACGCGCTCGGAGACGTCGCGAACTGGTCCGACGAGACCGGCGAGTTCGGTCGGCGCGTCGAGCACTGGAATCACGTCGTCGAACAGGCGAAGGTCGTCGCCGACGCGATCGCGGGCACCGACAAGGCGTCCTCGACCCCGGTGGTCCACTACTTCTGGACCGACCAGTTCGATCTCAAGATCCAGTGCCTGGGCGCGCCCGCGGCCGACGACGACGTCCACATCGTCGACGAGGACGGCGACAAGTTCCTCGCCTACTTCAGCCGCGACGGCATCCTGACCGGTGTGGTCGGTGCCGGACGAGCCGGCGCGGTGATGAAGATGCGGGCAACCGTCGCGGCGCGGACCCCCATCTCCGACCTGGTGTAGAGGCGGTGAACCCGCCACGGCCCACCGCGACCGCGGTGCGTGCCGCCGTCGACGATCTCGCCGACCCGACACGAGCGGCGAACGCGCAGCGGTTCTTCAAGACGGGCCCCGGCGACTACGGCGAGGGTGATCGCTTCATCGGGGTCACTGTCCCCCAACTGCGTTCGGTCGTGAAGAAGTTCACCGGACTCGACGAACGCGGTGTGCGCTCGCTGCTCGACGGCGCGATCCACGAACACCGGCTGATCGGACTGTTCCTGCTGCGCGACGGATTCGAGCGGGCGGACACCGATGAGCAGCGGGAGCGGTGGGTGGATCTCTACCTCGACGCGGTGCGACGTGGTCGGGTGAACAACTGGGATCTGGTCGACAGCTCGGCCGATCCGATCCTCGGCGAATGGCTCGTCGATCGGCCCCGCGGCCTGCTCACCGAACTGGCGGCCGACGACACGCTGTGGACTCGACGGGTGGGCATCGTCGCCACGTTCGCGTTCATCAGACGAGGCGACGCTACCGCGCTGTACGACCTGGCCCCGCTCGTCATCGGTGACCGGCGAGACCTCATTCAGAAGGCGTGCGGCTGGATGCTGCGGGAGGCCGGGAAACGCTGCGACAGAGACGAACTGATCGCATTTCTCGAACAGCACGCGCATGAGATGGGCCGCACCGCCCTGTCGTACGCCACCGAACATCTCGAACCCGAGCACCGCAGGGCGCTGCGCGCACTGCGTTGAGTCGGCTCAGAATTCGCGCCGGCGGGCCGGCTCAGAACTCGATCGTCAGGTGGTCCGAGGTCGGTCGGGCCTGGCACCCCAGGATGTAGCCGTCGTCGATGTCCTCCTGATCGAGGGCGCCGACGTTCTCCATCTCCACCGTCCCGTCGACCACGGTGCATGC
Organism: Williamsia phyllosphaerae; assembly: GCF_014635305.1. NCBI lineage: Bacteria > Bacillati > Actinomycetota > Actinomycetes > Mycobacteriales > Nocardiaceae > Williamsia > Williamsia phyllosphaerae. The sequence goes on from NZ_BMCS01000001.1 coordinate 2,127,985, forward strand.
GCACGAACCACATTCGCCCTCGCGGCACGAGTACGGCACGTCGAGGCCGGCGGCCATCATGATGTCGACGAGGGTCTGGCTGCGCGGCCAGGACAGCTCGTGCACGGTGCCGTCGAGTTCGACCGATACCGACGCGGCGTCGGCGGTCTGCTCCTCGGTCAGCTCGGGGGCTTCCGGGTCGTCGAACGGGTCGCCGGACAGCGAGGTGAAGACCTCGGCGTGTACCTGCTTGTGCGGGAATCCGGCGTCGGCCAGGGCGGTGTGGAGCGCGTCCATGAAGGGGCCGGGGCCGCACATGAAGGCATGGTGGGCGGCGTAGGGGCGGAACAACGCGGTCAGCGCGGAGACGCGGGGGAGGCCCTGGACGCTCTCGAGCCAGTGGACGACGGTCAGTCGGTCGTCGTGACGCTCGTGCAATGCCCGCAGTTCGTCGGCGAAGATGACGTCGTCCTGGCTGCGGTTGGCGTAGAAGAACACCACCGGCGCCGAGCCCTTCTCGAGGGCGGCCTTGAGGATCGACATGATCGGCGTGACGCCGCTCCCGGCCGCCAGCAACAGCAGCGGTGCGTCGAGATCGGGGGGCGTGAACACGCCCGACGGCGGCAGCACCTCGATCTCGTCGCCGGCGGAGATGTTGTCGCACAGCCAGTTGGAGCCGTAGCCGTCCGCGGTGCGCTTGACGGTCACCTTGGGCTTGTCGTCGGTGAAGGGCGACGACGACAGGGAGTAACAGCGCGCGACCGAGCCGGTCTGATCGCTGGGGACCCGCAGCGTGAGGAACTGGCCCGGCTTGTAGTCCATCGGCGGCACACCGTCGGCGGTGGGGACGTCGAACACCAGCGATCTGGCGTCCGCGGTCTCGGTGACCACCTCGGCGACGGTCAGGACGACACTGCGCGCGCTGTGCGGCGTGATCGGCGACATCGGACACCCTTCGCAGAATGAGAACACGTTCTAGTTTTCAGAGTACCCAGTGGGAGGCGGCGGTTCCACACCCCGCTCGTTTCGTGGCAGACCACTAGAGCGCTTCCAGGCCACGTCCGAGAATACGGCTGCCGTCGGCCAGCAGAGCGGTCAGGTTTGTCGACGGGTCGGCCAGCCACTGCTCGTAGGACGACAGGGCGACTCCCAGCATCAACCAAGCCACGGTCTGCGGTAGATGGTCACCGGGCGTGCCGCCCGTGCGTTTCGCGACGAACTCCGCGATCACGTCGCGCCAGCCGGTGTACATCAGCATCGAATGAGCCTGCAGCGCAGGCACGGTGAGCAACAGCGTCATCCGTCGACGATGCGCGTCGACCTGGTCGTCGGACACCTCGTTGAACGCGATGAGCGCCGAACGCAGGGCCTCGGCGACGGACTCGTCGCAGGGGAGTCCCGCCAGGTGATCGCGCATGGCCGACAGGTGGTCGTCGAAATCGCCCCAGGGGATCGCGTTCTTCGAGGGGTAGTAGCGGAACAGTGTCCGGCGGGCGATCCCGGCGGCCTGAGCGACCTCGTCGACGCTCGTCTCGTCGAAGCCGCGCTCGGCGAACAGCGCGATGGCCAGCTCGCTGATATGCGTCTTCGTGGTGCTCGGACGTCGACCGAGCTGCGGTGATGCCATGACCGCCCTCTCTCGCCGCGTCCGATTCCGTGCGAGTGATCGCTCGGGTCTAGCTTTTCTGCACTCGGTGCCATTATAGTCCGACGTGACCCACATCACCCGAGAGGACAATCATGGCCGAGAACACCTCCACCCCGTCCACCGACGTCACCGCGCCCGTCGCCGAGTCCGCCGAGCTGGTCACCGAGAGCCTCGTCGAAGAGGTCTCGATCGACGGTATGTGCGGCGTCTACTGACATGAGCGTCGACACGGCCGAGACGTCGGACACCACTGGTGCCGCGGACGGTCCGAGGGCGTTCGACGCTTCGGCCGCGTGGGTGCTCAATCCGAGCGTGGCCCTGAGGCCCGAGCCGTTCGGTGCGCTGCTGTATCACTTCGGGACGCGCAAACTGTCGTTCCTCAAGAACCTGATCGTCGTCGACCTCGTCAAGTCTCTCGCCGACCACCCGAGTGCCGAGTCCGCCCTGGCGGCATCTCCGATCTCCGACGCCGACCGCCCCCTGTACCTCCAGGCGCTCACCTCGCTCGCGGCGTCCGCGACGATCGTGCCCGCCACCTCGCCCCGGGAGTCCGCATGACCGCCACGCTCGATCGTCCCGCCTCTGCTCCCGTCGGCCGTCTCGTCGATCAGTTCGAGAAGGGTTTGGACGCCCCGATCTGTCTGACGTGGGAGCTGACGTACGCGTGCAATCTGTCGTGTGTGCACTGTCTGTCGTCGTCGGGTAAGCGTGATCCGCGTGAGCTCGACACCGCGCAGTGCAAGGCGATCATCGACGAGTTGCAGCGGATGCAGGTGTTCTACGTCAACATCGGTGGTGGCGAGCCGACGGTGCGCCCGGACTTCTGGGAGTTGGTCGACTACGCGACGTCGCATCAGGTGGGGGTGAAGTTCTCCACCAACGGGTTGAAGATCGACAAGAAGGTCGCGCAGCGGTTGGCGGCATCGGACTACGTCGACGTGCAGATCTCCCTCGACGGTGCGACCGCCGAGGTCAACGACGCCGTACGCGGCCCGGGTTCCTACGACATGGCGATCAAGGCCCTGGAGAATCTGCACGAGGCCGGCTTCGCCGACGCCAAGATCTCCGTGGTCGTCACCCGCCACAACGTCTCCCAGCTCGACGAGTTCAAGGATCTCGCCGACCGGTACGGCGCGACGTTGCGTATCACCCGGATGCGGCCCTCGGGACGCGGCGCAGACGTGTGGGATGATCTGCACCCGTTACCGTCCCAGCAACGGGAGCTCTACGACTGGCTGGTCAAGCGTGGCGACAAGGTCCTCACCGGCGACTCGTTCTTCCACCTGGCCGCCTACAGCGACGGCTCGCCGGGCTCGGGTCTGGCGGGGCTGAACCTGTGCGGCGCGGGTCGGGTGGTCTGCCTGATCGATCCGATCGGCGATGTCTACGCCTGCCCGTTCGCGATCCATGAGAACTTCCTGGCCGGGAACATCCTGTCCGATGGTGGGTTTCAGACCATCTGGCAGCAGTCGGAGTTGTTCCTGGAACTGCGCGAACCGCAGAACGCCGGTGCGTGCACCAAGTGCGCACACTTCGACGCCTGCCGCGGTGGCTGCATGGCGGCGAAGTTCTTCACCGGCCTGCCGCTCGACGGTCCCGACCCGGAATGCGTTCAGGGCTTCGGCGAGGCGCTGCTCGCCGGCGAACGCTCGACGCCCACTGCGAACAAGGACCATTCGCGAGGGGTGCCCCTGACGTTGATGACCCGCCCACCATCGCGTGACTGCGACGAGAACCCGCTGGCCGGGTTCGCCGCAATCTGACCTCCTCCACCGAAAGTAGTTGAACCCCATGGCCAACCCCTGGTTCGAGACTGTCCTCGAGGCGCAGCGGCGCGCTCAGAAGCGTCTCCCGAAGTCCGTCTATTCCGCGCTCGTCGCCGGCAGCGAAAAGGGCATCACCATCACCGACAACGTCGAGGCGTTCGGTGAGATCGGCTTCGCGCCGCACGTCGTCGGCGCGCATGCCGAGCGTGAGCTGTCGACCTCGATCATGGGCCAGGACATCTCGATGCCGGTGATCATTTCCCCGACCGGCGTCCAGGCGGTCGACAAGGACGGCGAGATCGCGGTGGCCCGTGCCTCGGCGGCTCGCGGAACCGCCATGGGACTGAGTAGCTTCGCGTCGAAGCCGGTCGAGGACGTGGCGGCCGCGAACCCGCAGACGTTCTTCCAGATCTACTGGCTGAACTCGCGGGAGGAGATCCTGGCCCGAGCCGAGCGGGCCCGTACCGCGGGGGCCAAGGGACTCATCGTGACCACCGACTGGTCGTTCTCGATGGGCCGCGACTGGGGAAGCCCCGAGATCCCGGAGAAGGTGGACCTCAAGGCGCTACTCAAGCTCGCGCCGGAGATCGCGATGCGCCCACGGTATGCGTGGGACTGGTTCAACAAGGGCAAGCCCATCATCCCCGATCTGACGGCGCCGAACCTCGCCGAGCCCGGAGAGCTCGGACCGACGTTCTTCGGCGCGTACGGCCAGTGGATGCAGACCGCGCCGCCGTCCTGGGAGGACCTGCAGTGGCTCCGGGAGCAGTGGGGTGGGCCGTTCATGGTCAAGGGCATCACGCGACTCGACGACGCCAAACGCGCCCGCGACATCGGCGCCACGGCGTTGTCGGTGTCGAACCACGGTGGAAACAACCTCGACGGCACCCCGGCCACCATCCGGATGCTCGGTCCGATCGCCGACGCCGTCGGCAACGACATGCAGGTCCTGCTCGACGGCGGCATCCGACGCGGCAGCGACGTCGTCAAAGCACTCGCCCTCGGAGCCGACGCCGTCATGATCGGCCGCGCCTACCTCTGGGGTCTCGCGGCCAACGGGCAGGCCGGCGTGGAGAACGTCCTCGACATCCTGCGCGGTGGCATCGACTCCGCCCTGATGGGACTGGGCCGCAAGAGCATCCACGAGTTGTCCCGTGACGACATCATCATCCCCGACGGCTTCGAGAGACGGTTCGGCGAGCAGACGGCCTGACCCCGGATCGACCGCCAGGGAAAATACTAGAACACGTTCCAGTTTGGTGTAACTTGATGCCATGGGACAGTTCGACGGCAAGGTCGTCTACATCACCGGGCTCGCCCGTGGGCAGGGTCGCAATCACGCCATCCGGTTCGCGGAGGAGGGTGCGTCGATCATCGGCCTCGACATCGCCGGGCCGGTCGCCGACCACACCACCTACCCGCACGCGACCGCCGACGACCTCGCCGAGACGATCCGTGAGGTCGAGAGTGTCGGCGGCAAGATTCTTGCCCGACAAGGTGATACGCGTGATCTCGCCTTCCAGGAGCAGCTCGTCGCCGACGGCGTGGAGCAGTTCGGGGCCATCGACCACGTCATCGCCAACGCCGGCATCCTCACGTGGGGTCAGTCCTGGGAGTTGACCGAGGCGCAGTTCACCGACGTGCTTGACGTGAACGTCGTCGGCACGTGGAAGACGTTGCGCGCGGTGCTGCCCTCGATGATCGAGGGCGGGCGGGGTGGCTCGATCGTGGTGGTCAGTTCGTCGGCGGGTCTCAAGGCCATGCCGCTGCAGGCGTCGTACACGGCGTCGAAGTACGCCCTCACCGGGATGGCTCAGACCGTCGCCAAAGAGGTTGGCGAGTACAAGATCCGGGTCAACACCATCCATCCGTACGCCGTCGACACACCGATGGCCTTCGAGGACACCTCGGCCCAGCACGCCTTCACCATCGAGAAGTACAAGCCGCACTTCGCGCCGATCCTCAACGACCCGTTCTTCAGTACCCGCGACGAGGTGACGGCCATGGTGATGTTCCTGTGCTCCGATGCCGCCCGCACGATCACCGCATCACAGTTTTCGATGGACCAGGGCAGTACGAAGGTCTGAGTGACGCTTCGGCGCGATCGGGCGTTTGCTGACCGGGTCGAAATGAGGTACTGAGTGTGCTGTGGACGTGGCGTGAGGGGCGTCGGAAACGGTGCACGCTCGGTGCGTCGTTTCGGCACTGTCGGCGGCTTGACGTCCTTGTGGTGTGTGGGTCTCGAGCCGCTGACGGTGCGGAATCGCGTCGTCGAGTGTGCGTTGTTGTGAAGGAATCTCGGGTTCCGCTGTGAGCACACTCGACTGGCGTTTCCACACAGTCAGCGCCGGATCCGTTGTTGCTGGCCGGGTCGAAATGAGGTACTGAGTGTGCTGTGGACGTGGCGTGAGGGGCGTCGGAAACGGTGCACGCTCGGTGCGTCGCTTCGGCACTGTCGGTGGCTTGTCTCGACTCAGTCGGTCCAGATGGTCGCCGGATCGGTGGCCGTCCGGACCGGTCCCGCGGGCTCGTCGGTGCCGGTACGCGAGAACCGCGGTGCGGGAGCGGCTTGCATGACCGAGTCGATCTCGGTGAGGTTTCGCCGTGCGGCCATGTGCGGGTGCTCGGGGGCCTCGGCGAAGGTGAGCACCGGAGTCGTACACGCATCGGTGCCGTCGAAGATCGCCGCCCACTCGTCGCGCGTCTTCGACGCGAACGTCTCGGTGAAACGCGCCTTGAGCTCGGGCCAGCGCGCGATGTCGTTCTGGTCGGGCAGATCCGCCTCCGCCAGACCGAGTCCATTGATCATCTCGGCGTAGAACTGCGGCTCGATGGCCCCTGCGGCCATGTACTTGCCGTCCGAGGTCTCGTACACCTCGTAGTACGGCGCACCCGTGTCGAGCAGGTTCACGCCCCTCTCGTCCTGCCACAGGCCGGTGCCGCGGAAAGCCCACATCATCTGTCCCAGAACTGAAGCGCCGTCGACCATCGCGGCGTCGACCACCTGACCCTTACCCGACTGCTGCCGCTCGATGACGGCCGCGAGGACACCGAGGACGAGGAACATCGACCCTCCGCCGAAATCACCGACGAGGTTGAGGGGCGGGGTCGGACGTTCTTCGGCGCGGCCCACGGCGTGCAGGAGGCCGGTCAGCGAGATGTAGTTGATGTCGTGGCCTGCGCGGTCGGCCAGCGGCCCCTCCTGTCCCCATCCGGTCATCCGCCCGTAGATCAGTCCCTGGTTGACCGCGTGCAGATCGTCGGGGCCGAGACCCAGTCGTTCCATCACGCCGGGGCGGAAGCCCTCGACGATCACGTCGGCCTTCTCGATGAGACGGAGGACGGCCGCCTTGTCCTCGGGCGACTTCAGGTTCGCCTCGACGACCGCGGACCGCCCGCGCAGCAACTGGTCGGCATTGCGGTCCGGTGTGGGCAACGTGCCCGCTCGCTGGACGCGGATCACGTCGGCGCCGAGGTCGGCGAGCAACATCGCGGCGTGCGGACCGGGGCCGATCCCGGCGAACTCGATCACTCGCACGCTGCTCAGCGGGCCATTCTGGGGACGGTTGCTCTCGCTCATCGCACACCTCGTCGTCGACAGTGGGGAACGCGTCCGCACCTGGCGGCCGCACGGTACCTCAGCATCGCATAACTGAATGCGGGTTCATGTGTGGGGTGTCGGCGAGCCCCGCGCCGACGCCGGTACCGCGCGACACGCCGACGTCTCGAAATCCATTACGCGCTTCCGGTGTTCAGATCCGGCCGCGGTGTCTACCATTGTCCGAATGACCTGCCCCGGTGGGCTCGGTGCGCAGACGTGGACCGAGCTGGACGAACGCGGGTGCACTCTGGTCGTACCGCTCGGGTCGGTCGAACAGCACGGACCCCATCTCCCGCTCGACACCGACGTGCGCATCGCCGCTGCGGTCGCGGAGGACGTGGCCGACCGGGTCGCCGGCGACGCGCTGGTGGCGCCCGCCCTCAACTACGGGGCGAGCGGCGAACACCAGAGCTTCCCGGGAACCCTGTCGATCGGTCACGAGGCGCTACGGATCCTTCTCGTCGAGTTCGGACGCAGCGCCTGCCTCTGGGCCTCGCGTGTGGTGTTCGTCAACGGACACGGTGGCAACGTGGCCACCCTGTCGTCGGCCGTCGCCCTGCTACGCCATGAGGGACGCGACGTGGTCTGGTTCCCCTGCGGCGTCGCCGGGGCCGACGCCCACGCCGGTGAGACGGAAACCTCACTGCTGCTGCATCTCTCACCCCAGCTCGTGCGCTCCGAGCGGGTCACGTCGGGCAACACCACTCCGCTGGGCGAACTGATGGGTGCTATGCGATCCGGTGGTGTGCGGGCCGTGAGCGCAACCGGTGTCCTCGGGGATCCGGTGACCGCCAGTGCCGGCCACGGCCGGGAGCTGTTCGACGATCTCACCGCGCGTCTGGTCTCCGCGGTCGACCGGTGGTCGCCCGACGCGAACGGCATGATCCGATGACGTCGAACACCACGCCATCGGTCGACGAGACCGAGTCGGACGCCGACGAGGATCGTCCGGTCACGCCGAAACAGGCTCTTCCCAACGGGTTCCAGGTTCAGATCGACCTGCGGACGACGGTGGTCCCCGGGGGTCGGCACCTCGTGGGTGGTTCACCGCTGCGCGTGCTCTCACTGTCCGTTGCGGCGGCGGAGATGATCGACGCCGACGGTCGGATCCTCGTGAGCAGTCCGGGCACGGCTTCGCTGGCGCGGACGCTGCTCGACGCCGGCGTCGCGCACCCCCGCCCGATGTTCGGACCCACCGAGTCCGACGTCACCGTGGTGATCCCGGTGCGCGACAACCAGACCGGGGTCGATCGACTCGTGTCTGCGCTACACGGGGTGCGTGTCATCGTCGTCGACGACGGTTCCCGGGTGCCGGTGACTGCCGATGGTGCCGAGGTGATCCGTACCGAGACCAGCGCGGGGCCCGCCGCGGCCCGCAACCTGGGTGCCGCCCGGGTCCAGACAGACTTCGTGGCCTTCCTCGACTCCGACGTCACGCCGGGCTCGGACTGGCTGCCCAAACTCCTCGGCCATTTCTCCGACGAGCAGGTCGCGCTGGTCGCACCACGGATCACCGCGATGCGACCGGACGGTGGCCCGATGGCCCGGTACGAGGCACTGCACTCCTCGCTCGACATGGGGCGTCGCGAAGGGCCCGTCGCACCGGGAACTCGCATCGCCTATGTGCCCAGTGCGGCGATGATCATGCGGCGCAGTGCGTTCGACGGATTCGACGAGTCGCTCCACGTGGCCGAGGACGTCGATCTGTGCTGGCGCCTGCGCTCGGACGGGTGGGTCATCCGATACGATCCCGTCGCGCTGGCCGAGCACGATCACCGCGCGGCGCTGCGGGCGGGCCTCGATCGTCGTCGCTACTACGGAACCGGTGCTGCCCTGCTCACCGACCGGCACCAGACGCTGGCGTCGCCGATGGTGATGAACACCCCGATGGTGGTGGCGATGGTCGCGGCGCTCACCCGTTCCCGGTGGGGTTTCGGACTGATGGTCGCGATGATCGGGTTCATCGCCCACCGACTCCACCAGCGCATCGCGCACATCCCCGATGCCCCCCGCGTCGCCGCGCGACTCACCGCGCAGTCGGTGGGGTTCGGCTTCCTGCAGATGGCATCGGCACTGTGTCGGCACTACTGGCCGCTGTCGCTCTTGCTGGCCCTGGTGTCACGTCGCTTCCGATCAGTGCTGCTGGCGGTGGCGCTGGCCGAGGGTGTCGTCGAGTGGATGCGCTCGGAGATGCTCAACCCCGATGCGCCTGTCCGCCTGGGTGTCACACGATTCGTCGCCATCAAACGACTCGACGATCTCGCCTACGGAACCGGGTTGTGGCAGGGCGCGGTCAGCGGTCGGAACCTCGGTGCCCTGCGCCCGGTCATCGGCCGCTGGGGCTCCGATCAGCTGCCGTCCTCCGCCGCGGGCCGACGACCACCGGAGTGAAGGCGCGGCGTCGGATCGTCGTGGTCGGCGCGGGTAGCTGCGGATGCGTCGTGGCCGAGCGTCTGACCCGGGACGACACCGTCGAGGTGATCCTCCTGGAGCAGGGGCCGACGGCGGCCGACGACGCGGATCTGGAACTGGCGATGTTGCCGGTCGGTCCGGCCTCCGACCGTGTGACCCACCATCGCTCGACCGGCGGGCTGACGCTGCCCCGGGGGCGTGGACCGGGCGGCTCATCGGCGGTCAACGGTGGTTACTTCATGCGCTGGCACGACGACGATTTCGCGGGGTGGGATCGCTCGTGGGACCTCGACGCCATCGCGGCGGCCTACACCGACATCGACGGCGGCGTCGGAGGCGGCGGTGCCATGTCGGTACGCCGGTTCGCCGACGCCGAGTTGACCCCGATCGCGTCCGAGTTCGAAAACCATTGGGCAGAAATCGGTTACGACCGTGTGGACAGCGTCATACCCCGGGTGGGCGTCAACCGGGTCCGATCGAACTCACGCGGCTCGCACCGCATGCCCGCTGACCGCGCCTACCTGTGGCCGGCGAGGGGACGGACGAGCCTCACCGTTCGCGCGGGCGCACGGGCAGACCGTCTGCATGTCGACGGGGCTCGCGTCCGCGGGGTGGTGCTCGACACCGGTGAGACCATCGTCGCCGACGAGACCATCCTGTGTGCGGGCACCCTGGCGTCGGCGGCGCTGATCTCCCGGTCGACGGGCACCGCCTCGACACGGCGGATCGGCGAACACCGCGAACTGCTCGTCCGGTATCGCCCCCGAGACGACGTCGGTGCGCGGATGCCGCTGCTGCCGACCGTGCTGCACACCGAGGACGGAATGGAGATCCGCTGCTACAACGGCGATTTCGCCCGCTACATCGACGGGGTTGAGCCGACCGGGTCGGCGATCGGCATCGCGCTCATGAAGCCCCGCGCGGCGGGAGCGCTCGTGATCGAGGCCGGCGGAGCCCAACAGGTGGACCTCGGCGACATCGACCCGCAGGACCTCGTGCAGATGCGTTCCTGGGGTGAGCGGGTGGCGGAGATGCTCGCCGACCGACGGTTCGCGACGCTGCTCGACGCCGACAGCGTGACGGTCGACGACGATGTGCTCACGTCCCAGCACGCCTGGGGGTCGATGCCGATGGGCGGGGTCACCGATGTCAACGGCGCGTTCCTCGGTCTCGACGGCCTGCGGGTGATCGACGGATCGATCCTGCCCGGCCCCGGATCGAGCGGGCCGCACGCCACTCTGATGATGACGGCGTCGGTCATCGCCGCGCGGTTGGCGTCGGAAAGGTTCTGAGGTGGAGCATTACGCTGGTTCCGAAACCCGCCCCCGAGAGACCGGAGATCGACGATGAGTGAACTGTCCGACCCGCAGGTGCGCGCCTTTGTCACCGAGGGCACGAAGACCGGTCACCTGGGCTACACAGCATCCGACGGTCGCCCGCTGGTCGCGCCGGTGTGGTTCGTCCTCGACGGCGACCGTATCGCCTTCAACACCGCTGCCACCACCGCCAAAGGCCGTGCGCTGGCGCGTGATCCGCGGGTCGTCATGTGCATCGACCTCCCCGAACCGCCGTACGCATTCGTGCAGGTGCAGGGCCGGGTGGAGATCAGCGAGGACCTCGACGATGTCCGGCGGATCGCCACCGCGGCCGGTGCCCGGTACATGGGGGCCGATCGGGCCGAGGAGTTCGGCGCCCGCAACGGGGTGCCCGGCGAGTTGGCGGTGTGGATCACCGAGACCAAGGTCATCGCGTCGCTGGACGCGACCGCCTGATCACCCCGCGTCGGAGCGCCGGATCAGGGCCTGGTGCGCGTCGACCGAATCCTGCAGCAACTGCATGTAGCGCGTCATGTCGGGCATGACCGTCTGATCCGAGGTCACCACGATCATGACCTTGCCCAGACCCGTGACGACGCAGTGCGAGAGCGTCGAGTCGCCGCCCAGCGGTGAGTAGGCGAACCCCGATGCGGTCGGCACCCCCATCATCGAGCTCACCGGGGTGCGGTTGATGACGTTGGACACCACCGTGTTCACACTCGGCCGCTTCCTCGCCCCTCCCGGCCGTGGGATGCGTTCAGTCTGCGCCACCAGACGCAGTGCCAGTGCGGGAGCAGAGTTCACGGCCTTCCAGAACTCGCTGCGGGTGATCTTCGTGGCCCGTGACTTCTCGACGGACGAACTGGTCGCGATCATGCCCAGGCGGGTGTCGATGTCGGCCACCCTGGAGTGCACGTCGATGGCCAGCGGCACGAATTGGTTGGCGTTCTCGTCGGCCTGCGAACCGCGGGTGGACATCGGCACGAGGGCGACGAGCGACGCGTCGGGTTCCTCGCCGTGTTCGGTCAGGTACAGGTGCGCTGTGCGGCCGATGATCGACAGCAGGGCGTCGTTGACCGTCGCACCCGGGACGCGGTCGCGCACGGCCTGCAGATCGGTCAACGGGAACTCGAGATAGTCGGTCCATCGCCTGCCCTGGACCCCGGTGTTGAACCGGGTACGCGGGGCGCCGTTGCGTTCGTACTGCAGTTGCTCGGGACGCCGTGCCCGCGCGATCTGCCGCGTCTCGCGCAGCATGCGTCCGAGGTTGCCGAAAAATGTCGCCCATTCCCTTGGGGCCCTGCGTATCTGGGCCGCGGCGATGCGCGCGGTGGACGCCTCGCGCGGGCCGATCTCGACGTGTTCCGGGGGAGCGGACGGGGTGTCGGCGAGAAGTCGGTGCATCGTCTTCTCCCACGACATCCCGTCGAACGCCGCGTGGTGGAACGTCACGCACAGGATGGTCGCGAGACCGGGCTGGGACGGGAGCCCGGTGACGTTGGTGATCAGGTGCATCGACCACAGCGGACGGTCGGTGTCGAAGGGGGTGGCCGCGATGTCGGCGAGTGTCTCCTGCGCGTCGTGCCACCGCAGGCCCGGCCGATCGTCGACGACGATCTGTTCGGCGATGTCGATGGTCGGGTCGTGTACCCAGTACGGGTGACCGAGATCGCCAGGGACACGCATCAACCGGCTGGTGAACCGTTCGTCGACGCTCAATCGTCGACGGATGGTGTCGACCACCTCGTCCGCGGGAAGGTCCGCCGCGCCACCGTCGTCGTGAGCCAGGACCCAGCAGGACAACACCCGCGAGGAGATCCCCCGCGATCCGCCGAGGAACACATACGCCGAGTCGCGCGCTCGCAACTGTTTCATCGCCGACCTTCCCGGACGCGTCGCCCGCCCCGCCCTGCGGTCACGTCATCCCGACGAAGAATCGCACACTGCGGACCGGTCAAATCCTGTAACCACGCACCGGGATGGCCGACACGCGGCGCTCGTGACGGCGCTCAGTTCTCCGGTAGGGAATCGGCGCGGTGCCCCGACGGGAGTTCCCGATCCGTGCGACGCAGTCCCCGCGGCACCAGACCGAACCTCTTGGCGGTCGGATCCCACCACAGCAACGGGATCCAGACCCCGATCTGCGCGAGTCGGGCGAACTGGATACCGACCGACGCCATCACCATCGCGCGCCGGCGCCCGTGCATCGCGTAGGTACGCGGGCTGTACGCGGTGTACTTCCAGTAGCTCCGCGGGCTCGAGTACAGACGGCGTCCCGAGGTCTGCGCGTCCATGCCGGGGATGAGGGCGATTCGCCACCCGGCGTCCCTGATCGTCAGCGACAGGTCGGCGTCTTCCATGATGTCGTCGCGGTGACTGGTCTTCCCGGCGACCTCTCGCCAGACCTCCTTGCGCATGACGCAGTTGGCGCCGATCGCCTCGCCGACCACGGTCACCTGGCCCTCGGCCAAAGCCTTGCCCACACGCCGGGTCATACGAGCCTGAATCGCCGTGAACGGACGTTGGAGTGGCATGTCGTGCATGGTCGACATCCCGTAGCCGCCGGCGATGTCATCGGGGGCCACGGCGAAGAAGTCGACGATGTTGGCGGCCCAGCGGGGCTCAGCGTAGGTGTCGGCGTCGATACGGGCGACCAGTTCGCCGGTGGCCGTGCCGACGCCGAGGTCACGGGTGTGCTGCACACCCTGACGCGGTTCGATCAGGACCTGGACGTTGGCGTTGTCGCGGCTGTACTCCGATGCGATGGCGAACGTCTCATCGGTCGAGTTGTTGTCGACGACGATGATCTCGTCGATCGGATTCGACTGAGCGAGCAACATGTCGAGGCATCGACCGATCGACCGGGCTTCGTTGAACGCCGGGACGACCACCGACAGTGTCGGCTGTCTGTCAGCCATGGATCTACCCCCTGAGGTTTCCGAGGTGGTCCCCCCGCTGTGTCGGTCGGTCCGATGGTACCCGGGAGGTACCCGCGACCCCGACTCCCGGCAGACGTCTCGCGTGCCGGGCGGTGTCCTCCGTGACGTCAGCCCGTCCGCAGCCCCGACGGCAGTTCGCGATCGCCCTTGCGCAGCCCCGCGGGTCGGCCGCGGAAACGTCTCTCGTCGAGGTCCCACCACAGCAGCACCGCCCAGATCAGGAGATGGGCGGCGCGGGCGAACTGGATCCCGATGGCGGCGAACACCGCGGCCCGCCGTCGGCCGTGCATGGCATAGGTGCGCGGGCTGTAGGCGGTGTAGCGCCAGTAGTTCCGGGGACTCGACGCGAGCCGACGGCCGGAAGTCTGGGCGGTCATGTCGGGGATCAGGCCGAACTTCCACCCGGCCCCGCGGATGGTCAGCGACAGGTCGGCGTCCTCCATGATGTCGCCACGCCGACTGGTCGTGCCCGCCACCTCCCGCCACACCTGGGCGCGCATCACGCAGTTCCCGCCGATCGCCTCGCCGACCACGGTCACCGACCCCGCGTCCAGTTTCGAGCGCACCCGGGCCGTCAGCCGACGCTGCATCGCCGCGAAGGGTTTCTGGAACGGCAGATCGTGCATCGTCATCATCCCGTAGCCGCCACCGATGTGATGGGGTGCCACCGCGAAGAACCGATGGATGGCAGCCACCCATCCGGCCGACGCGTAGGTGTCGGCGTCGATGCGTGCGATGAGATCGCCGGTCGCCTCGGCCACTCCCCGATCCCGGGCGTGCTGCACGCCCTGACGGGTTTCGGTCACCACGCGGACCACCGACTGCGGCCCGCTGAACGCCGCGGCGGCCCGCGCGGTGTCGTCGGAGGAGTTGTTGTCCACGACGATGATCTCGGTGGGTGGCGGCGACTGGGCCAGCAGGGCCCGCAGGCACGTGCCGATCGCGTCGGCCTCGTTGAACGCCGGTATCACCACCGACAGCGTGCGTGGTCGCTGATCGCTCATGTCAGACATGGATGTGAGTCCCCCCCCGGGTTGTCCCACCGATCGGCGTCGGCGTCTCGGGTTTCGATGATCGCCAGGCCGAGCGCACCGGTCAATCGTGCGTTCGCATCACACCGGGGGGTCGCACAGGTCGTACGGGGGAGTGCAGGGCTGCGGTCAGGCGGCCGAACTCGCGGCACGACGGTAGCCGCGCAGCGCCGGGTAGGTGAACAGCAGAAGCGCACCGATCGCCCAGATCAGGGTCTTGGTCAGACTGTCGGCCACGGGTCCGCCGATGGCGAGGGCGCGCATGGTGTCGATGGCACACGTCATCGGCTGATTGGCGACGATCGGCTGCAGCGCACCGGGATACGCGCTGACCGGCGAGAAGCCCGAGTTGAAGAACATGAACAGGCTCGACACCAACGACATGATCGGTACGAGTGGGATGTTCGATGCCGACAACGCCAGGGCCAGGACGATGCTGAAGAACGCGGCACCGTAGAGCAGCGCGACGACGAAGATGCCGATGGCGGGGATGAGCCCCTGGTTGAAACGCCAGCCGATGAACATCCCGAACAGCATCAGGATGACCGTTCCGAGCAGGATGCGCATCAGCTCGGCGATCACCCGGGACGACAGGTCGGCCCCCCGGTGCACCGGGAGCACATAGAGGCGGGTCAGCAGGCCGGTCTTGCGCTCGCTCGTGACCCGGACGCCGCCGGCCAGCGAGCCGAACATCGCGCCGACGAGAACCACGAGTGGGACGGTGCCGAACGCGCTGTTCTGGCCGGTCGCCTGACCGATGGCGTCGCCGAGGACGACCTTGAACATGATCATGCTCAACGCGGGGAAGAGCAGGGTCTGCAGCAGGGTGACGCGGTCGCGCAGCACCACCAGCACCTGGCGTCCGGTGAGGATGCTGGTGTGCAGGAGGTAGGCCCGCAGCCCGCGTTCGCCGGTCTGTTCGGCGACGGGGAACCGGGTGACCATCGACCGTTCGGCGGTCCGGGTGGTCGTCGGGGCCGGATGCTCGCCGCGCTCGGCCGGGTCCTTGGTGAGTGTGTGGGCCAGCGGAGTGAGGCGGGTCGTGGCCGGCTCGTCGGCGCCGGCGTCCCTCGACGATGCCGAGATGCGTTCGGTCGCCCAGTCGGTCGAGGCCTCGGGTGCGAGGACGGTCCACGGGCCGACGACCGCGCGGATCGATCCCGTTCCGGGGAACAGGACCTGACGTGACGGCGGGGCCTCGGTGCGACGGGTCACCGCGTCGTCCGGGGCCACCGACCGGCGCCGTGCCGCGGGTCGGTCGGAGCTCCACCAGTGGTCGCTGCCCGAGTCGTCGGGCGACCGGTGTCGCGGCCGTCGGGGTATGCGGGTGGTCGGAGGCTCGCGGTCGTCGGACGGCTGCCCGGTGATCTCCCAGTTCATCGGCGCGCGCCCTTGACGATGATGTACACCCCGCCGCCGACGGCGAGGACGGCGATGCTGCCCGCCCAGATCAGCGGCGCGGTGGCGATGTCCCACGTGACCTTGCCGGCGTCGAAGCCGCGCATCAGTTCGGTGAACTGCGAGATGGGCTGATTACGGGCGAAGGGGCGGATCCACTCAGGGAACGAGGTCTCGGGGACGAACCCGGTCGAGAGCATGCCGAGGATGAGCTGGGGGAGGGCGAGCGCCTGGCTGGTGGCCTCGGGGTTGGACGACACCACGCCGATCGCGTCGGCGCCGAGCGCGAGGAGCAGTCCGACGACGAACGCCACGAGCAGGAACCCGAACAGGTACCCCGGCCCGTGTTCGGGGCGCCATCCGATCACCAGACCCGAGATGACCGCCCAGATCAACGAGATCACGAGCAGGATCGCGTTCGCGACCAGTCGCGCCAGCATGGGGATCACGGCGTTGACCGGCATGCTGCGCAGTCGGTCGGTGATACCGGCGCTGCCGTCGGCCGCGGCGCGCATCGCCGCCGACGTCGCGACGAACCCCACCGACTGCAGCAGGATGACGGGCATCAGGAACTGCGCGTAGTTCACGCCGGGGAACGAGTCGAAGATGCTGCGCAGCGGGACGTAGAAGCAGATCGTCAGCATCACCGGCGCAACGATGCCGAGCACGAACTCGCCCTGGCGCATCATGCCCCGGAGCGACCGTTCGGTGAGCGCGAAGACCTGCCCAGCGGTGCTGATCTCGGGCTTGGTGAGCCCGCCGATCACCAGCGGGCGGTCGGTCGTGGTGGTCACCGCGCGGCACCCGGCACCGGAGGTGCCTCGGTCAGTTTGAGGAAGACGTCGTCGAGCGAGGGGCGGCGCAGGCCGACGTCGGTCAGCGCGATCTGGGCGTCGTCGAGCCGACGGACGATCTCGACGAGGGTGTTCGTGCCGCGGGTGGCCGGAACGGTCAGCGAGGTGCCCGCGGCGTTGGTCCGGATCTGATCCGACGGGGCCAGGTCGGCCAGCAGGTCGGTGATCTTGACGACGTCGTCGGGGTAGCTCGGCACGATCTCGCAGAAGGTGCCACTGACGCGGTCCTTGAGGTCGTCGGCGGTGCCCTCGGCGATGACCTTGCCCTTGTCGATGACGACGATGTTGTCGCTGAGGAGGTCGGCCTCCTCCAGGTACTGAGTCGTCAGCAGGGTGGTGATGCCCAGATCGCGCAGCGACGTGACGATGTTCCAGACGTCCTGTCTGCTGCGCGGGTCGAGGCCCGTGGTCGGCTCGTCGAGGAAGACCACCTCGGGTCGGACGACGAGTCCGCAGGCGATGTCGATGCGCCGGCGCATACCGCCGGAGAACTTGCCGACGCGGCGCTTGGCGGCCTCGGTCAGATTGAAGGCCTCGAGCAGTTCCTCGGCGCGCAATCGAGCGGTCTTCTTGTCCAGGCCCATCAGCCGACCGAAGAGAATGAGGTTCTCCTGGCCGGTGAGCGACTCGTCGAGAGCGGCGAACTGGCCGGTCAGCATGATGGACCGGCGCACCTCGGCGCGTTCGCTGACCACGTCGTGTCCGGCGATCCGCGCGGTACCGGCGTCGGGGAGGAGCAGGGTCGCGAGCATGTTGACCGTGGTCGTCTTGCCTGCACCGTTGGGACCCAGCAGGCCGAGCACCGTGCCCGTCTCGACGGTGAAACTGACCCCGTCGACGGCCGTGAACTCCCCGAAGCGCTTGACCAGTCCCTCCGCGACCACGGCACTCTGTTCAGCCCGCCTGGCTTGCATTTCCGTCCTGTCCCTCGGGTGGTCGGTGTCCGGCTACGCCGACTCGACGCGTGTCGCGCGCATGTGCGGCGGAACACCCCACGAACCTAGCGCAGCAAACCGGCGGTAACACCACGGCCCGCCGCGACGATAGGTAGTCCAGTGAAGCGAATACCCGCCATTCTCTTATAGGTGTTGAGAGAACGGTTAGTATTTTCCCTGAACCAGACAATCGATTATTTTGCAGACTGCGTTCGAGTCCAGTAAAAGCGCCGGTTCGAAGGTTTCTTACCAAGTCAGGAGGGCGTCGTGGCAATACAGCTCCGCTCGCACCGTCTACCGGGTGGTCGCCAGGCCGCAGACCCCGTGGCCGAGAGCCGCACGCTCGCCGAACTGGTGGCCGCAGCGGCGAAGGTCGCGCCCACCGTTCCCGCCGTGTGCATGCCCGACGTCGATCTGAGCCTCGGTGAGCTGGCCCAGCGCGCGACCGGCGCGTCGATGGCCATGTCCGGTGGCAACTCGATCGACGACTCCGCGTTGACCGTCGCGCTGATGATGACCATTCCCGGCCTCGCGGCCTCGGGTGCGTCCGGCCTTGCGACTACTCTGTCGTCCGTCCGGATCCAGGCGACGATGGCGGTCGCGGGATCCCGCCAGGCGTGAACCGCTCGTCGGCACGCATGACCAGCTTCAGGAGGGACTACTTCAGATGAGCAATCCATTCGATGATGAGGACGGCCGGTTCTTCGTGCTGGTCAACGACGAGAACCAGCATTCGCTGTGGCCGACGTTCGCCGACATCCCGGCGGGCTGGAACAAGGTGTTCGGAGAGGCGTCGCGGTCGGAGTGCCTCGACTACGTCAACGAGCACTGGACCGATCTGCGGCCGCAGAGCCTGATCGACGCCATGGAGGCCGACGCGAAGCAGTAGCTCACCACCCATCTCTTCCACCGCAGCCGGGCACGTACGTGCCCGGCTGCGGCTGTTTGTTCACCCCCGATAGGCCCGCAGATCACGCCTCAGACGCGATCGCGACACGAATGTGGCACAGATCACCAAGCTGTGAAACATTGGTTACATGGGAATTTTGGTCGAACCCACACGTCAGAGGCTGTTTCGTGTCCGATGTGGTGTAGGTCACCGTTGTATTGCGTAACAAAATGTCAACCCATGGGGACCAGGTGGTCGCATAGTCTGGCCATCAGCACGTATGGTGTCACCAACATTAGGGGTGAGATATGTCATTTGCAGCAGTTCGGTCGGGGGGATCGACCATGAGTGCATCGAGCGTCGGCAACGACACGACCAATGACCTGGTGACCGCGGTCGGCCGACTGGCCGAGAGCACGCCGGATCGTGTGGTCATCCGCTACCACTACCGGAGCATGAGCTACCGGGACCTCGCCGCCGCCATCGAACTGATGGTCCCGGTCACCCGGAGCCAGCAGATGGACGATCGCGCCGCTGTCGTGGCCGCCATCTTCGCGGGCATGCCCGCCCTCTCGGCCGAACGGAACCCGGCCACGGTCGCATCCGTGGTCGACGGGACCTTCGCCCGTGTCCTTTCCGATCTCAGTGACCTCGACGCCGGCGCCACGGGGCCGGCTCGCGGTGTCGCCATGCGCACCAGCGAGATCGACCTCCGCGGCATCGCCAGCAGGCTCTCCGACGCCTGACCCGGACCGGCCGCGCGCGTCTCGGCGGCCATTCGGATCCTCGCTCCACCTCAGTGCCGTCTTGTCGTAGCTCGTGTAACGTTGGCAGTCGTTTTGCTGATAGTCATACAGGCGCTTCCGATGAGCAATGATTGTCCAGGACCAGAGGCATCTGCTGACTTACAGGCGTGTTGATCGCCTATTCGAAGCGCAGAATGAAATCATGTTGTCCTGGCGTACGGACATAAAGGTCCGTGCGATCATTGTTTCGGGGACAGGCGAGCATTTGGTTCGGGATTGGAGCTAGAGAACTTGGTTGCTGGCCGCTCTGATGCACCAGCAGTAGTGCCCGCCGAAGCGTTTCCGCTTTCGGCGGCGCAGCGTGGTATCTGGTTCGCTCAGCAGGCTCTGGGCAGCATTCCCATCAACATCGCCGAATACGTCGAACTGAACGGACCGGTTGATCTCGCGGCGTTGACCGCCGCGTCGAACGCCGCCGGCCGTGCGGGCGGTTCCGGCTTCCTCCGGATCGTCGAGACCGACGACGTCCCCCTGCAGTACATCGACTCCGCCGCCGACGACGCGATCGACGAGATCGACTTCTCCGACGCCCCTGATCCGCGCGCGGCCGCCCTGGAATGGATGCGGGCCGACTACAGCCGGCCCATCGACGTCATCACCGACCGCCTCACGATCACCGCCCTGCTCCGACTCGGCCCCGACCACCACCTCTGGTACTGGCGCGCGCACCACATTGTCATGGACGGTTTCGGTGCGATGGCCATGCTCAGCTTCGTGGCACGCGCCTACACAGCCATCGTCGCCGGCGAGGAGCCCGAGGCGTGGAAGGGTGCGCACCTGGCCGAGTTGACCGAGGGTGAGCGCGTCTACCGGGAATCGCCCCGCTTCGCCAAGGACCGCGACTACTGGGCCGAACGCAACGAGGGCCTGCCCGGTGCGGTCTCGCTGGCGACGCGGCGCGAGCCCCCCGGTGAGTTCTCCCGGATCGCCTCGGTGGAGGTGTCCGAGCGGATCGGCGCCCTCCTCGATGCCGCCGCGCGCGAATCATCGGGCAGTCCGGCCCCGGCCGTGATCGCCGCCTTCGCGGTCTACATGTCCCGGATGGCCGACACCGACGACGTCGTCCTCAGCCTCCCGGTGTCGGCCCGCAACACCGCGAAGCTGCGCAACGCCGCAGGCATGGTCTCCAACATCGTCCCGATGCGACTGTCGGTACCCGCGACCGCCACCGTCGGCGGCCTCATCTCCGACGTGCAGACCGCGCTGACCGGCGCACTGCGACGCCAGCTGTACCGGCACGAGGACATGCGTCGCGACATCGGCCAGGGCACCGGCGAGCGTGGCCTGTTCGGACCGTCGATCAACCTGATGATGTTCCAGTCGGGTCTGACGTTCGGCGAGATCGAGGGCCAGACGCACGTGCTGACCACCGGGCCCGTCGAGGACCTCGCGGTGAACATCTACCCCGGTGCCGAGGGTGAGCGGCTGCGGATCGACCTCGAGGCCAACCCGCGGTCGTACACGGACGTCGATCTGCACCGTCATCTCGATCGCTTCGTCGATTTCCTCGAGCGGTTGCTCGAGGCCGATCGGACCGCGCCGGTCGACTCGGTGCGTCTGGGCTCGGCGGCCGAACTCGACACGATCACGCGGAAATGGAACGACACCGCCCACGACATCGGCGATGCCCTGACACTGCCGGGGATCTGGCACGCGCAGGCCGCGGCGACACCGGATGCGCCGGCCCTGCACTTCGGCGATGCCGAGCTCACGTACCGGGAGTTCTCCGACCGGGTGACACGACTCGCCCGCCATCTGCTCACGCTCGGGGTCGGCCCGGACACCCACGTCGCGATCGCGATGCGCCGGTCGTTCGAACTGCTGATCGCTGTCCACGCCGTCGTGGAGGCGGGGGGCGCGTACGTCCCGCTCGACCTCGACAGCCCCGACGACCGGATCGTCGCGGTCCTGACCACCGCGGCACCGGTCGCGATCCTGACCACCGACGCCGACGCGTTCGTGGTTCCCGAGGGTGTCGGCGGCGCCCCGACTCCGGTGTCGGTGGACTCGGTCGCGGACGCGTACCCGACGTCGCCGCTGACCGACGCCGATCGAACCGCGCCGTTGCGCCCCGATCACACCGCCTACGTAATCTTCACCTCGGGATCGACCGGTCGTCCCAAAGGTGTTGCGATCAGCCACCGTTCGATCGTCAACCGTCTGCGTTGGATGCAGGGGGAGTACCCGCTGCAGGCTTCCGACGTGGTCATGCACAAGACGCCGGTCACCTTCGACGTGTCGGTGTGGGAGCTCTTCTGGGCCCTGCAGGTCGGTGCATCGGTCGCCATCGCCGTCCCCGACGGACACCGCGACCCGGAGTACCTGGCCGGGCTCATCGCCGCGCGGTCGGTCACGACGCTGCACTTCGTGCCGTCGATGCTCGCACTGTTCGTCGAGTCGGCCGACGCGGCCGACCTCGGCACCCTGCGTCGGGTGTTCGCCAGCGGCGAGGCCCTGACCCCGCTCATCGCCTCGCGTATGGCCGCGCTCACCGACGTCGAGGTGCACAACCTCTACGGCCCGACCGAGGCCGCCGTCGACGTCACCTTCCACGAGTACGTCGCCGACGACGTGGTGTCGGTCCCGATCGGTCGGCCGGTCTGGAACACCGGTGTGTGGGTGCTCGACCGTGGCCTGAGGCCGGTTGTCGTGGGTGCCGTGGGTGAGTTGTACCTCGGCGGCGTCCAGCTCGCACGCGGTTATCTGGCCGACGCCGTGCAGACCTCGACGCGTTTCGTGGCGTCGCCGTTCGGTGGGGCGTCGGATCGGATGTACCGCACCGGTGACCTCGTCCGGTGGAACCCGGACGGCGAACTCGAGTACGTGGGCCGCAGCGACTTCCAGGTGAAGGTCCGCGGTCTGCGCATCGAACTCGGTGAGATCGAGGCCGCTGTGCTGGCCGACCCGGCGGTCCGCGAGACCGTGGTGACCGTCCACGAGAGCCCGCAGGGGCAGCGTCTCGTCGCCTACGCGGTCGCCACCGCCGACCACGAGATCGACACCGCCGTGGTCATCGGCGCGGTGCGTTCCCGACTGCCCGGGTACATGGTTCCCGATGCGGTCGTCGCGCTCGATGCGATGCCTCTCGGTCCCAGCGGGAAGGTGGACCGAAAAGCGTTGCCGGAGCCGGACTTCACCGCCCATGCGGTGGCGTTCCGTCCGCCGACCACCGACACCGAACGCACGCTGGTGGGTCTGGTCGAGGAGATCGTCGGCCGCGGCGACGTCGGACTCGACGACTCGTTCTTCGGGCTCGGTGGCGACAGCATCATGTCGATCCAGTTGGTCTCGCGCGCCCGCGCGGCCGGTGTGCACTTCACCTCGCGAGAGGTCTTCGAGCAGAAGACGATCGGTGAGCTCGCCGCGGTCGCCCGCGCGGAGGGCTCGACGTCGGTGCTCGCCGAACTGCCCGGCGGCGGTGTCGGTGACCTGCCCACCACACCGGTGATCAACTGGATGGCCGAATACCCCGCGGCCATCGCGCCGTACGCGCAGTCGATCGTCGTGCCACTGCCCGAACCGTTCGACGACGCGGTGTTGGCGGCGACCCTGAGCGCGGTCATCGCGCAGCACGACATCCTGCGATCGTCGTTGGTGACCCGTCCGGACGGCTCTCTCGACCACGTCGTCGCCGAGGCCTCCGAGGCCACCGCCCCCACGGTCGAGCACCTGACGATCGCAGCGGAGCCGGGCACGGGTGCGTTCGACGACGCGGTTCGGACGGCCGCGCACACGGTCACCGACCGCCTCGACCCGTCGACCGGTGAGATCATCGGCGCGGTCGTCGTCGGTGGTGACTGGACGGCGCACGCCGCGCACCGGCTGCTGCTGGTGATCCATCATCTCGCCGTCGACGGTGTGTCGTGGCGAATCCTGTTGCCCGACCTCGCCGTCGCGTGGTCGCAGGCCGAGCAGGGGCAACCGGTCGCGCTGCCCGCCCAGGGCACGTCGATGCGCCGGTGGGCGCACGGTCTGGCCGAACTCGCCACCCACCCCGACATCGGTGACGAACTCGACCACTGGCGGTCGGTGCTCTCCGGCGTCGCCGACTCACCGCTGACGATCGATCCCGCCCGCGACACCGTCTCGACGCTGCGTCATCGGGAACTGACGCTGTCGACCGAACTGACCGAGACCCTGCTGACGCGGGTTCCCCAGGCCTTCCACGGCGGCGTCAACGACGGGTTGCTGGCAGCCCTGGCGCTGGCGAGTCGGCACTGGCGCGGTCGGCACGGCGGATCGGGCGACTCCGTGGTGGTCTCGCTCGAGGCCCACGGTCGCGAGGAGGAACTCCTCCCGGGTGCCGACCTGTCGCGCACCGTCGGATGGTTCACCACCGTCTACCCGGTGCGACTGGACACCGGCTCGTGCGACATCGACGACGCACTCGCCGGCGGCCCCGCGGCCGGCGCGCTGGTCAAGACGGTCAAGGAAGAACTCGCGGCGGTCCCGCGTCGAGGTGTCGGATACGGACTGTTGCGCTACCTCAACCCCGAGGGGTCCGCGGCGCTCGCCGGGCACGGCGACCCGTCGATCAGCTTCAACTACCTCGGCCGGCTCACCGGCACGGACGCATCCGGCGCATGGATCCCCGACGGGGACAACGCACTCGCGGGCCTGCGCGGACCGGACGTGCCAGTGCGCGCGGTCATCGACATCAACGCGATGGTCACCGAGTCCGCGTCGGGGCCGCAGCTGTCGGCGACGATCGACTACCCGGCCGGCGCCATCGACGACGACGCGATCGACGAGTTCGTCGACCTGTGGCAGCGCTCGCTGGAGTCGATCGCGCGGCACGCGGCCACCCCGACCGCGGGCGGTTTCACGCCGTCGGACCTCGACCTGGTCGCGCTCACGCAGGGTGACATCGACACCCTCGAGGCCCGTTTCGCCGCGATGGTCGACGCGTGGCCGCTGACCCCGCTGCAACAGGGCCTGCTGTTCCACGCCGAACTGTCGACGGGATCGGTGGACCTCTACACCGCGCAGATCGTGCTCGACCTGACCGGCGTCGTCGACGTCGACCGTCTCCACGCGAGCGCCGACGCCCTGATCGCGCGTCATCCGAACCTGCGTGCGGCGTTCGCGGTCACCGAGAGCGGTTCGCCGCTGCAGGTTGTCACCACCGGCGCCACCGCCGCGTGGGACGAGCACGATCTCAGTACGCTCGACGCCGCCGAGGCGCAGGCCGAGGTCGACCGTCTGACCCGACGCGACCGCCTCACGCGATTCGACATGGGCACACCGCCGCT
Source organism: Williamsia phyllosphaerae (assembly GCF_014635305.1). Taxonomy (NCBI): domain Bacteria; kingdom Bacillati; phylum Actinomycetota; class Actinomycetes; order Mycobacteriales; family Nocardiaceae; genus Williamsia; species Williamsia phyllosphaerae. The sequence continues at coordinate 2,152,811 of NZ_BMCS01000001.1, forward strand.
CGTCCGGTTCCTGTTGATGGACACCGGTGACGGCCGCTTCCGTTTCGTGCTGACCAACCACCACATCCTGATGGACGGGTGGTCGATGCCGCTCTACATCGGCGATCTGTTCGCGATCTACGCCGCCGGAGGGGTCGGGGACCAGCTGCCGTCGCCACCGGCCTACCGCAACTACCTGTCCTGGGCGGCCGAGCAGGACACCGAGCGTTCGGTGCAGGTGTGGGGATCGGCGCTCGACGGGATCGACGAGCCGACGCTGGTCGCGCCGGGTCTGCCCGACGACCTGACCGACACCGTCCCCGGCGTCGTCGAGGTGACCGTAGACGACGACGTGATGGCGCGGCTCACCGATTACGTGCGTGACGCCGGCATCACCCTGAACACCGTCCTGCAGACCGGATGGGCGATCGTGTTGTCGCGGTTGGTCGGTCGCGACGACGTCGTGTTCGGCACCACCGTCTCCGGCCGTCCCCCCGAGGTCCCCGGCATCGAGACCATGGTCGGGTTGTTCATCAACACCCTGCCGGTGCGCGTCACCATGCACGACGGCGACGACCTCGCCGGACTGTTCAAGCGGGTCTCCCACGAACAGGCCGAGCTGCTCGATCACCACACCGTCGGTCTCGCCGACATCGTGGCCACCACCGACGTCGACTCGCTGTTCGACACGATGATGGTCTACGAGTCCTATCCGCTCGACCGGGATGCCCTGGCCGCGGCCAGCAGCGTCGACGGGATGCGGGTCACCGACGCAGACGTCGTCGACGCGACGCACTACCCGCTGACCGTCATCGCGATCACCGATCCGGCACTGCGGCTCTCGGCCAAGTTTCTCCCGCACGCCGTCGACGCCGAACGTGCACACGCCATCCTGCGCGCCTTCGTCCGGGTGCTCGCCCAGATCGCTGCCGACCCCTCGGCGTGCGTTCTCGACCTCGACATCCTCGACGCCGACGAGCGCGCGTTGCTGCTACACCAGGACCGCACCGGGTCGGTCGAGATCCCGTCGGTCACCCCCCTGCCCGAGTTGCTCGCCCGGGCAGCCGAACTCGGAGGTACCCGGGACGCGGTGGTCTCGCCGGACGCGTCGATCACCTACGCCGACCTCGACGCCCGATCCACCGCGCTCGCGCACGCCCTCATCGCACGCGGTATCGGCCCGGAGCAGATCGTCGCGCTCGGCATGGGTCGGTCGGTCGACTTCATGGTCGGTCTGTGGGCCGTCGCCAAGACCGGTGCCGCCTACCTGCCGGTGGACATGCGGTACCCGACCGACCGGATCGAGCACATGCTCGCCGACTCGTCCGCGGTGTTCGGACTGTCGACCGGACGGTGGCGCGATGCGCGCCCCTCGACCGTCGACTGGTGGGAGATCGACTCCGACGACTGCGCACGTGCGCTCGCCGAGCAGCCCACGACGCCGGTGACCGACGCCGATCGACGCGCGCCGGTGCGGACCTCGAACCTCGCGTACATGATCTACACCTCCGGCACGACCGGTGTGCCCAAGGGCGTGGCGGTGACCCACGGCGGGCTCGCCCGCCTGATGGCCGAGCAGTCCGACCGTTTCGGTCTCGACCCCGATTCCCGGACACTGCATTTCGCCTCACCGAGCTTCGACGCTTCGGTCCTCGAGGTGCTTCTCGCGCTGGCGCACGGCTCGACGATGGTCATCGCGCCGACCGAGGTCTACGGCGGCGACGACCTGCACGACCTGCTGGCGCAGAACGCGGTTACCCACGGTTTCATCACCCCCGCGGCGCTGGCGTCGGTCGATCCCACGGGACTCGACGCCTTCCGAAGCGTCATCGTCGGCGGTGAGGCGTGCCCGCCCGAGTTGGTCGAGCGCTGGGCTCCCGGTCGCGCGATGTTCAACGGCTACGGACCCACCGAGGCAACCTGTTTCGCCGACATCGCCGGCCCGATGACACCCGGTGAGACCATCACGATCGGGTCACCGGTGCGCGGGCTGACGTCGCTCGTGCTCGACCGCCGTCTGCAGCCGGTACCGGTCGGCGTCGACGGGGAGCTCTACCTGAGCGGCTCCGCGACGGCGCGTGGTTACCACGCCCGTCCGGGTCTGACGGCGGACCGCTTCGTCGCGAATCCCCATGGTGCACCCGGTGATCGGATGTACCGGACCGGTGACGTCGTCCGGTGGATCCCGGTCGGCGACCACCTCGAGATCTTCTACGTCGGACGCCGCGACTTCCAGGTGAAGGTGCGCGGCTTCCGCATCGAACTCGGCGAGGTCGACGCCGCGCTGACCGCGCACCCCGACGTCACGTTCGCGAGCACGATCGGCGCACCCATGCCCTCGGGGGGCACCGCGCTGGTGTCCTATGTGCTCGCGCCCGGGCACACCGACCCCGCCGACATCCGTGAGTCCGTCGGAACCCGGGTCCCGTCGCACATGGTCCCGTCGGTTGTCGTGCTCCTCGACGAGATCCCGCTGACGCGCTCGGGCAAGTTCGACCGCGCGGCCTTGCCCGTCCCCGACCTAAGTTCGATGGCGGGGGAGGGCCGTACGCCGCAGACCCCGACCGAGCAGCTGGTGGCCGACGTCTTCGCCGACGCACTGGGACTACCCGCCGTCGGCGCCGACGCGTCGATGTTCGACCTCGGTGGCAACTCGCTCGTCGCGACCAAGGTCGCCGCGCGACTGACCTCGGCGGTCGGTACCCGGGTCCCGGTCCGCGACATCTTCGACCATCCGACGGTCGCCGGCCTGGCCGCTCGTATCGACGGCGCCTCCGGCGTCGCGATGCCCGCACCGTCGACCGACGCGCTGCGCCCCGGACTCGCGGGTGAGCGCCCGGTGCTGTCGCTGGCGCAGCAGCAGATGTGGCTGCTCAACCGCTTCGACCCCACGTCGCCGGCCTACAACATCCCGCTGGTCGTGCGGATGCGCGGGGCCCTCGACGTCGAGGCCCTGCGGGCGGCATTGCGTGATGTGGTCGTCCGCCAGCAGACGCTGCGCACGGTGTTCCCGACGGCCGACGGCGCGCAGTACCAGCGGGTCCTCGAGATCGACGACGTCGACGTGGACGTCACCGCGGTCGCGGTGACCGAATCGGAGATGACGGACGCGGTCATCGGGTTCGCCTCGCAGGGGTTCGACGTGACCACGTCGATCCCGGTGCGTGCCGGTCTGTTCGAGATCGCCCCCGACGACGTCGTGCTCGCGGTCATCATCCACCACATCAGCGGGGACGGCGCCTCGCTCGCGCCGCTGGCCCGCGATCTCGTCGTGTCCTACGAGGCTCGATCACGCGGCGCGGCACCCGACTTCGAGCCGCTGCCCGTGCAGTACGTCGACTACGCGGCGTGGCAGCGGGGCCACCTCGGTGACCCCACCGATCCGACCTCGGTGGTGGCGGGGCAGATCGAGCACTGGCGCCGCACCATCGCCGACGCCCCGGAACTGCTCGAACTGCCCACCGACCGTCCGCGACCGCCACAGCGCACCACCGACGGTGGCGTGGTCACCTTCCGCCTCGACGAGACGTCCTACGCCCGCATCGACGCGGTGGCCCGCGACCACTCCGTGTCGGTGTTCATGGTCGCTCACGCGGCGCTCGCGGTGCTGCTGGGGCGTTACTCCGGCAGCCGCGACATCACCATCGGCACACCGATCGTCGGCCGGACCGATCCCCGCCTCGCCGACCTCGTCGGCGTCTTCGTCAACACCGTGGTCCTGCGCACCGACGTCGACCCCGACGCGTCGTTCTCCGACCTGCTGGCCTCGGTGCGCGACACCGACCTCACCGCCTTCGACAACAGCGACGTCCCGTTCGAGGAGCTCGTCGGTGCGCTCGGACGGCGCCGGACGAACGCCTACTCGCCGTTCTTCCAGGTGGTGCTCGCCTACCAGAACAACGAGCGTGCCCACGTGGCGCTCGGTGACGTCGACGTCGAGATCTTCTCCGAGATGCGCACGGCGACCGCCCAGTTCGACCTTTCGGTAAACCTCGACGAGGTGTTCTCCGACGACGGTTCGGTGGTCGGACTGACCGGCCAGATCAGCTACGCCACCGACCTGTTCGACGAGATCTCGGTCGCCGACATCGCCGACCGCTACGTCGCGCTCCTGGGCGCCGCGTCCACGACACCGTCGCTGGCCGTCGCCGACCTCGACATGACCGGCGCCGCGTCGGACGCCGCCGCATCGCCCGACACCGCCGTGGACGGACGCGTGCCGACGGTCGACGACATGCCGGCCCTGGTGGCCGCCGCGGCCGCGATCGCCCCGGATGCCGACGCCATCGCCTACGACGGGACGGCGGTGTCCAACCGCGACCTCGACGACCGCCTGGCGATGATCAGCGGACCGCTGACCGAGCGGGGCATGAACGCCGACGCGATCCTGACCATCGCGCTGACCGGTCTCGTCCCGATGATCGCCGTGGCCCCGCCCGCCGAGGTCGGTGCGCTGCTCGATTCCGCCGTCGACAAGGCCTGGCGGACCGTGGGATTCGTCCCCGGCCTGTCCGGGACCCCGCCGACCGAGGTCACCCTGGTCTCGCGGTTCGACGATCAGGTGGCCCGCACCCCGGACAACCGGGCGACCACCGACGGCGACGTCACGCTGACCTACGCCGAGCTCGACGCGCGGGCCAACCGGCTCGCGCGGGTGCTCATCGACCGCGGGGTCGGCCCGGACCGGCTCGTGGCGATCGCACTCGACAAGACGGTCGACCTGGTGGTCGCCTTGTTGGCCACCATGAAGGCCGGTGGCGCCTACCTGCCCCTCGACGTCACCCACCCGCGCGAGCGCCTGACCTACGTGGTCGAGAACGCGTCGCCCTCGGTGGTCCTGACCACCGAGGCGCTGCGGGCGGCGCTGCCCGACGCACTGCCCACCGTGCTCACCCTCGGATCCTCGACGCTCGCACGGGAACTCGCCGCCGCGGACGCGACGCCGGTCACCGACGCCGAACGCCGCGGACCGTTGCGCGCGTCGAACGCCGCCTACGTGATCTACACCTCCGGTTCGACCGGTCGACCCAAGGGCGTCGTGGTCACCCACGAGTCCGTCGTCGCGCTGTTCGACAACACCGACTCCTACTTCGGCTTCGGTGAATCCGACGTCTGGACGATGTTCCACTCGTACGCGTTCGACTTCTCGGTGTGGGAACTGTGGGGACCGTTGCTCTACGGCGGTGCCCTGGTGGTCGTGGACTTCGCCACCTCGCGCACCCCGAGTGCCTTCCGGGAATTGCTGGTCCGCGAGGGCGTGACCGTGCTCAACCAGACCCCGTCGGCGTTCTACCAGCTCTCCGAGGAGGACCGTCGCGTCGCCGCCGGCCGTGGCGGGACGACCGACGATCTGTCGTTGCGCTACATCATCTTCGGCGGTGAGGCGCTCGACCTCGGACAGCTCGCCAAGTGGTACGAGCGGCACGACGACTCGTCGCCGGTGCTGGTCAACATGTACGGCATCACCGAGACCACGGTGCACGTCACCCGGATCAAGCTCGACCGCGCGTTCGCCGCGTCGGCGGGCGGCTCGGTGATCGGCGACCCGATCGACGGTCTCGAGCTGCGAATCCTCGACTCGCGTCTGCGCGTCGTCCCGCGGGGCGTCCCCGGCGACGTCTACGTCGCGGGCACCCAGCTCTCCCGCGGCTACCTCGGTCAGGTCGCCCTGACCTCGCACCGCTTCGTCGCGGACCCGGCCGGAACCGGTCGGCGGCTGTACCGCACCGGTGACGTCGCCCGGGTGAACTCGCGCGGCGACGTCGAGTACATCGGTCGCAGCGACACCCAGGTCCAGTTGCGCGGATTTCGGATCGAACTCGGTGAGGTCGAGTCGGCGTTGCTGCGTTCGCCCGGTGTGGCCGCGGCCGTCGCCATGGTCGAGACCCTGCCGTCCGGCGGCGGTGACCGTCTCATCGCCTACGTCGTGCGTGCCGCCGGGGCCGACGTCACCCCGGCCGGAACCCGCAGTGCCGCAGGAGAGTTCCTCACCTCGTACATGGTGCCCGACGTGGTGGTCGTCCTCGACGAGTTCCCGCTGACGGTCAACGGCAAGCTCGATCGCGCGGCCCTGCCCCGCCCGTCGGCCGACCTCGAGGTGTCCGACGACGAGTTCGTCGCGCCCGAGAGCCCGATCGAGGAGATCGTCGCCGGGTTGTTCGGCGACCTGCTCGGTCTCGACCGGGTGAGCACCACCCGCTCGTTCTTCGAGATGGGCGGCAACTCGCTGATGGCGGCGCAACTGTCGTCGCGCATCGTCGATGCGCTCGGCACCCAGATCGGCATCCGCGACCTCTTCGAGGCGCAGACCGTCCGTGAGTTGGCGTCGCTCATCAGTGCCCGCCGCGACGGATCGTCGGAGGCCGTCGCGGTCGTGCCGCGCTTCGCCGTGCCGTCCGAACCGGTCGTCGCGCCGATCCCGCTGTCGCTGGCCCAGCAACGCCTGTGGTTCATCAACACCTACGACCCGGCGTCGGGCGCCTACAACATCCCGCTGACGTTCGTCTTCACCGGCGACCTCGACATCGACGCCCTGAGCGCCGCGCTCGTCGACCTCGTCGACCGCCAGCGCGTGCTGCGCACGATCTACCCGTCCGGTCCGAACGGGCCCGAGCAGTCGGTCGTCCCGATCATGGACGCCCTGCCACCGGTGCGGGTCGACTCGATCCACCGCGACGAGGTGGTGGATCGTCTGCGGCAGTTCGCCGGTCCGGGCTTCGACGTGACGACCACGGTGCCGGTGCGCACGGCGCTGTGGCGACTCGACGAGGACGCCACCGACGAGCCGCCGGTGCACATGCTGGTCTTCGTCATCCACCACATCGCCGCCGACGGGCTGTCGATGCAACCGTTGTCGACCGATCTGTTGGCGGCCTACGGCGCTCGGGTCGCGGGCACCCGCCCGGACTGGGCCCCCCTGACCGCGCACTACACCGACTTCGCCGTGTGGCAGGCCGCGACCTTCGGCGACGGAACCGATCCGGCGTCACCGGCGGCCCGTCAGCTCGACCACTGGCGCGCCGCGCTGGCCGACGCGCCCGAGATCATCGGCATCCCGACCGACCGTCCGCGCGGTCAGACCCGCAGCGGCATCGGTGCCACCCACGTGTTCACCCTGTCGCCGGACCTGCACCGGCGCATCGCGGCGACCGCGAACGCCACCGGCGTGTCGCGGTTCATGATCTTCCACGCCGCGCTCGCCGCGGTCATGGCCCGCCACGACACCGGTACCGACATCGTCATCGGCGCCCCGATCGGCGGACGCGGAAGCGCCGAACTCGACGCCCTGGTCGGTATGTTCGTCAACACGCTCGCCCTGCGCACCACGGTCGAGCCGTCGATGACCGTCGCGGAGCTGCTGACGCAGGTCCGCCGGACCGACCTCGACGCGTTCACCCACAGCGACGTCCCGTTCGAGCAGGTCGTGGACGCACTCTCGCCGACGCGGACCGCGTCGCACACCCCGATCTTCCAGGTGGTCATCGGCGTCAACGCCGCGGCGGAGACCGGGTTCGACTTCGACGGTCTGCGCGTGCAGCTCGGTGCGGTCGACACCGAGTACAGCAAGTTCGACCTGACCTTCGACCTCAGCGAGTCCTTCGACGCCGACGGCACGCCCGCCGGGGTCACCGGTTTCGTCGGCTACGCCACCGACATCTTCGACGCGGGCACCGCGCGGGCGCTGGGGGACCGACTCACCCGGATGCTCGACGGCTTCACCGTCGACGTGTCGAACCCGGTGGGCGACATCGACATCCTGGCCGACGACGAGACCCGTGACCTCATCCCCGTGCGTGGTCCAGAGGCACCGCAACCGACGTTGCTCTCCGACATCCTCGACGAGGCCGTCCGCCTCAACCCGGACGGCATCGCGCTGGTGTGCGGTGACCGGTCGATGTCCTACCGCGAACTCGACCAGCGCTCGAACCGGATCGCGCGCGAGCTGATCGCCCGCGGCATCGGTACCGAGGATGTGGTGGCGCTGGGCATGGCCCGCGGCATCGAGTCGGTGCTCGGCGTCTGGGGCGTGACCCGCAGCGGTGCGGCGTTCGTCCCGGTGGATCCGAAGTACCCGTCCGACCGCGTGGCCCACATGCTCTCCGATTCCGGTGCCCGACTGGCGATCATCGCCGGCCGCGACCGCGGCGGTCTGCCCGACACCGTCGAGTGGCTGTCCATCGACGACCCGGTCATGGCGCGGCACAGCGCCGCACCGATCTCCCCGGACGAACGCGTCCGTGGTGAGCGGATCGCCAACTGCGCCTACATCATCTACACCTCGGGAACCACCGGTAAGCCCAAGGGCGTCGAGGTCACCCACGGCGGTCTCGCCGCGTACGCGGCGGAGGTCGTGCACCGATACGGTCTGACGACCGATTCGCGCACACTGCATTTCGCCTCGCCCAGCTTCGACGCGTCGGTGCTCGAGCTGCTGCTGGCGACCGGCGCGGGCTCGACGATGATCATCGTCGAACCCTCGGTCTACGGCGGCGAGGAACTGCACGACGTCCTGGCCCGCGAGCGTGTGTCGCACGCGTTCATCACCCCCGCCGCGCTGGCGTCGGTCGACCCCGAGGGGTTGCCGGACTTCGCCGAGGTCGCGGTCGGCGGCGAGACGGTTCCGGTCGATCTGGTCGCACGCTGGGCCCCGGGCCGCAACCTCTACAACGGCTACGGCCCCACCGAGACCACGATCATGACCAACATCGGCCGCCCGCTGGTCCCGGGTGTCCCGATGACCATCGGCGGACCGATCACCGGTGTCGAGGCGCTCGTGCTCGACGTCCGGCTGCGCCCGGTCCCGATCGGGGTCCCCGGCGAGCTCTACATCAGCGGACCCGGGGTGTCGCGGGCTTACCATGACCGTCCCGGGCTGACCGCCGAGCGGTTCGTGGCCAACCCGTACCTGCCCGGCGGCGTCCGCATGTACCGCACCGGCGACATCGTGCGGTGGACGCGTGTGGCGCACGACGACAGCACCTCCTCGCTCGAGGTCGCCTACATGGGGCGCTCCGACCACCAGGTGAAGGTCCGCGGCTTCCGCATCGAACTCGACGAGATCGACTCGGTGCTCACCGGTCATCCGGCCGTGGAGTTCTCGGCGACGCTCGGTGTCGCCGGCCCCGGCGGCGACACCGCACTCGCGAGTTACGTTCTCCTCGTCGCGGATTCGTCGGTCGACGCCCGCGACCTCACCACCTACGCCGCGGGATTCCTGCCGCAGCACATGGTCCCGAGTTCGGTCATGTTCATCGACGACGTCCCTCTGACCCCGACGGGCAAGCTCGACCGCCGAGCCCTGCCCGACCCGGAGTTCCTCGCCGTCACGGTGAGCGAGCGCGAACCCTCGACCCCGCTCGAACGCGCCATCGCCGGTGCGTACGCGGAGGTGCTCGACCTCGAGCGCGTCGGTGCCGACGACTCGTTCTTCGACCTCGGCGGCAACTCGCTGGCGGCGACCCGCGTGATCGCGCGCATCGGCGAGACCCTCGGGGTCCGGCTCGGCGTGCGGATGTTGTTCGAGACGCCGACGGTCGCCGATCTGGCCGCCGCGATCGAGCAGTCCCCCGAGCTCGGTCAGATGTCGGTGCAGCCGCTGACCGCGGGTCCGCGCCCCGAGCGCATCCCGCTCTCGCTGGCGCAGCAGCGGATGTGGTTCTTCAACCGGCTCAACCCCGATGACGCCGACTACAACATCCCGCTCGGTCTCCGACTGCGCGGAACGGTCGACGTCGCCGCACTGACCACCGCGTTGACCGATGTCGTCGCGCGCCAGGAGATCCTGCGGACGGTCTACCCGGACTCGCTCGAGGGTCCGTACCAGAAGGTTCTCTCGCTCGACGAGTTCACGGTGACGCTGGAACGCACGACGGTGTCCTCGGAGTCCGAACTGCACGCGATCTGCATGGATCTCGCCGCGGACGGTTTCGACGTGACGGCGCGACCGCCGTTGCGGGCCCGGCTGTTCGAGCTCGCCCCCGACGACCACGCCCTGCTCCTGGTCATCCACCACATCGCCGCGGACGGTTCGTCGCTGGTCCCGTTGGCCACCGACCTGATGACCGCCTACAGCGCGCGGGTGCTGGGGGAGGAGCCGCGGTTCCGTCCGCTGGCCGTGCAGTACGCCGACTTCTCGGTGTGGCAGCAGACCGTGATGGGTTCGCCGGACGATCCGGAATCGCTGTCGTCCCAGCAGATCGCGTTCTGGCGCGAGCACCTCGCAGGCATGCCGGAACTGCTGGCCATCCCGACCGACCGGCCGCGTACCGACAAGCGGTCGATCGCCGGCGGCGAGGTCGCTTTCGAGATCCCGGCCGCGCTCCAGGAGCGACTGCACGCACTGGCCACCGACGCCGAGACCACGATGTTCATGGTCATCCACACCGCGTTCGCCACGCTGCTGTCGCGCCTGGCCGGCACCCCCGACGTCGCGGTCGGGACACCGACCGCGGGCCGCACCGCATCCGCGGTCGACGGCCTGGTCGGGATGTTCGTCAACACGCTGGTGATGCGCACCAGGATCGCCGGCTCGCAGACGTTCCGTGAGGCGCTCGCCGCGACCAAGGACGCCGACCTCGCCGCGTTCAACAACGCCGACCTCCCGCTGGAGCAGGTCGTGGAGGTCGTGGCACCGGTCCGCACCCGCAAGTACGCGCCGCTGGTGCAGGCCAACCTGACGATGCAGAACATCGACATCCCGGTGGTCCAGCTGCCGGGGATGTCGGTCAGTCAGCTCGACTGGCCCATCCGGTTCGCCAAGTCCGATGTGGGACTGACGGTCTCGGAGACGTTCGGCGCCGACGGTCGCGGGCGCGGCATCGACGCCAGCCTCGACTACGCGCAGGACATCTTCGACGAGTCCACCGTGGCGGGGATGGCGGAGCGCTTCGTGGCGATCCTGACCGCCGTGGCCGACGACCCCGACGCGGTCGTCGGTGACATCGACATCCTCACCGAGGCCGAGTGGGCCTCACTCGAGGAGTCCGACGAAGGCGACCGCGCGAACACCGGCTCGGGACCCGTCGGACTCGAGGGCACCTCGCTCGACGAGTTGCTGGCCACCGCGGCCCGCATCAACGGCGACGGCATCGCCCTCTCGCACGGTGGGGTCGACGTCACCTACGCAGCGCTGCAGGCGAAGTCGCGGGAACTGCAGACCACCCTGGCCGCCGTCGGCATCGGCCCGGAGGCCGCGGTCACCGTCGCCCTGTCGACGCTGCTGCCCGGTCTGCTCGACGACGCCTCCGGCGGCGCGTTCGCCGAGCGCTTCTCCGGCATGCTCGCCGCGGTCATCGCCGAGTCGGGTGAGGCGCCCGCCGCCGAGGACCTGACCCTCGCGGTCATGTTCGACGAGCAGGTCCGCCGCACCCCGGACGCCACGGCCCTGATGTTCGCCGACCAGCGGGTCACCTACGGCGACTTCGCCGAGCGCGTGAACCGCCTCGCCCGCCACATGATCTCGGTGGGCGTCGGGCCCGACACCCACGTCGCGCTGGCCATGCGTCGTTCGATCGACCTGCTCGTCGGCATGTACGCGGTCGTCGAGGCGGGTGGCGCCTACGTGCCCATCGATCTCGACCACCCGGCCGACCGCATCGCCTACGTGCTCGACAGTGCCCGCCCGGCGCTGATCCTCAGCACGACCCGCGACGCGTTCACCGCGCCTGCCCGCGACGACGGGTCGCCGCGCGACGTCCTGACCATCGACACCCTCGACGTCTCCGGTCGGTCCGGCGCGCAGATCACCGACGCCGATCGCTCGACCCCGCTGCGGGCGGACAACACCGCCTACGTGATCTACACGTCGGGTTCGACCGGCCGGCCCAAGGGCGTCGCCGTCACCCACCGCGCCATCGTCAACCGACTGCTGTGGATGCAGGCGGAGTACCCGATGGACGCCACCGACGTCGTCATGCAGAAGACCCCTGCCACCTTTGACGTGTCGGTGTGGGAGTTCTTCTGGCCGCTGCAGGTCGGTGCCCAGCTGTCGATCGCCGTGCCCGACGGACACCGCGACCCGGCGTACCTGTCGGAGCTGATCGACCGGACCGGCGTCACCACGCTGCATTTCGTGCCGTCGATGCTGTCGGTGTTCGTCGCGACGGCGACCGCGTCGAGCCTGACGTCACTGCGTCGGGTGTTCGCCAGCGGTGAGGCCCTGCCGCCGTCGGTGGCCGCGCGCCTGACCGCGCTCGCCGACGTCGAGCTCCACAACCTCTACGGCCCGACCGAGGCCGCCGTCGACGTCACCTATCACCGCTACGTCGCCGCCGACACCGACACCGTGCCGATCGGACGCGCCGTGGCCAACACCGGCCTGCACGTCCTCGACGAACGTCTGCGCCCGGTGCCCCCGACCGTCGCCGGCGAGCTGTACCTGACCGGTGTGCAGTTGGCCCGCGCCTACGTGGGTCGCCCCGACCTCACCGCCGACCGGTTCGTCGCCGACGTCACCTCGACCACGGGCGAGCGGATGTATCGGACCGGTGACCTCGTGCGCCGGCGCGCCGACGGCGAGCTGGAGTACATCGGGCGCTCGGACTTCCAGGTCAAGCTGCGCGGCCTGCGCATCGAGCTCTCCGAGATCGAGACCGCGCTCACCGACCTCGACGACGTGTCCGACGCCGTCGTCACGGTCGTCGACGCCGCGGGCGATCAGCAGCTCGTCGGTTACGTCGTCGCGGCCGCCGGGGCGAGCCCGCAGGTGGCCGACATCGAAGCCCATCTGCGGTCACGGCTGCCCGCCTACATGGTCCCCGCCGCGATCATGGTGCTGGCCGAGCTGCCGCTGACGGCGAACGGCAAACTCGACCGCCGCGCGCTGCCGACACCCGACTTCGCCTCCGAGGCAGCCGAATACGTCGAGCCGAGCACCGACGCCGAGCGTGCCGTCGCCGCGGTGTTCGCCGAGATCGCCAAGAGCGATCGGGTGGGTGCGACCGACTCGTTCTTCGACATCGGCGGCACCTCACTGGGTGCCACCCGGGTGGCCGCCCGCGTGGCCGCGGCACTGGGCGTCGACGTCAGCGTCCGCGACGTGTTCGACCACCCGTCGGTCGCCGAACTCGCGCAGCTGCTCGCCGCCAGGGAGGACGGGCCCACTCGCCCGCGTCTCGTCGCCGGCCCACGCCCCGACCGCGTCCCGCTGTCGCCCGCCCAGGCGCGCATGTGGTTCATCAACCAGTTCGACACCAGCTCGCCTGCCTACAACCTGCCGCTGCCGTTGCGCCTGACCGGATCCCTCGACGTCGAGGCCCTCCGGGCGGCGATCGCCGATGTGGCACGCAGGCACGAGTCGCTGCGCACGATCTACCCCGACTCCGCCGACGGCCCGCACCAGGTCGTGCACGACGCCGACGAGTCGCTGGGTGAGATCTACCGCGAGGTCACGGTCCGCGCCGACGACGTCGTCGAGGAGGTCCGCAAGGCCGCGGTGGCCGGGTTCGACGTCACCACCGGGTTCCCGGCGCGGATCACCCTGATGCAGGTGGGCCGCGACGCCGACGACACCGGCGAGCACATCCTGATGCTCGTCATCCACCACATCGCCGCCGACGGTTCGTCGATGGCGCCGCTGTTCCGCGACCTCGTCATCGCCTACGACGCGCGCCGATCGGGCCACGAACCGCAGCAACCCCCGCTGGCGGTGCAGTACGCCGACTTCTCGCTGTGGCAGCTCGCGCTCCTCGGCGAGGAATCCGACCCGGACTCGATCGCCGCGCAGCAGATCGAGTACTGGCGCACGACGCTGGCGCAGCTGCCGGAGTCGATCGACCTGCCCACCGACCGACCGCGGCCCGCGGTCCAGTCGCTGCGCGGTGACATCGCCCGCTTCACCATCGACGCCGGTCTGCGCACCCGTCTCGCGGCGGTGGCGCGCAACCACGACGTCAGCCTGTTCATGGTGTTGCACACCGCCCTGGCAGTGCTGCTGGAGCGGTTGTCCGGCTCGACCGACGTCGCCGTCGGCACCCCGATCGCCGGTCGCGGCGAAGAGGCACTCGACGACCTCGTCGGCATGTTCGTCAACACCGTCGTGCTGCGGACCGAGATCGACCCGGAGGCGAGTTTCACCGAGCTGTTCGCCACCGTCCGCGTCGCCGACGTCGACGCGATGGCCCACGGCGACGTGCCGTTCGAGCGTCTCGTCGAGGTCCTCGACGTGCCCCGCTCGACCGCCCACCACCCGCTGTTCCAGGTCGCGCTCTCGTTCGACAACAACGAGGCCCCCGATCTCGAGCTCGCCGACCTGCGGGTGCGTGCGCTCGAGGCGGAGTTCGAGGTCGCCAAGTTCGATCTGCAGCTGTCCATCGGCGACAACGTCGCCCCGGACGCACCCGCGCCGGCCTCGTTCACCTACGCCACCGACCTCTTCGACGAGAAGACGGTGCGCAGCTTCGCCGATCGCTTCCTGCGGATCCTCGGCGCGATCGCCGACGATCCGGGTGCCGCGGTCAACAGCGTCGACATCCTCAGCGGTGCCGAGCGCGCCGAGTTGCTCGGGGCCAACGGCCCCGCGCCGGTCGCGCCGCAGTCACTGCCGGACCTGCTGACCCGGGGCGTCGTGACCAACCCGATCGGCACCGCGGTCGTGTTCGCCGGCCACGACTTCACCTACACCGAGGTCGACCGGGTGACGAACCGGATGGCGCGCAGGCTGATCGAGCTGGGCGCCGGACCGGAGACCGTCGTCGCACTCGGAGTGCGCCGGTCGATGGAATCGGTGTTGGGCATCTGGGCCATCGCCAAGACCGGTGCGGCCTACCTGCCGATCAACCCCGAGTACCCGAACGAGCGCATCGGCGACATGCTGACCGACTCGCAGGCGGTCTTCGGACTCACCGCCCCCGGTGACCTCGCCGATCTGCCCGCGCAGCTCGGCTGGCACGACATCGACGAGCTCGCGATGCTGACCGACGACCTGTCCAGCGACCCCGTCACCGACGCCGACCGTCGTTCACCGATCCATCTCGACCAGGCCGCGTACCTGATCTACACCTCCGGCTCGACCGGCAAGCCGAAGGCCGTCGTGGTCACCCACCGCGGTCTGGCCAATCTCGCCACCGACGTGCGTGAGCACTACGACGTCTCCGCGACGTCACGCTTCCTGCACGTCGCGTCGCCGAGCTTCGACACCTCGGTCGGCGAGCTGCTGGCCGGGTTCACGGCGGGCGCGGCGGTCATCGTCGCACCGCAGGACACCTTCGGTGGATCCGAACTCGCCGAGCTGATCGTCGAACAGCGCGTCACCAACGTCGTCATGACCCCGACCGCGCTGATGACCGTCGACCCCGAGGGACTCGACTCGGTCCGCTCGGTCGTCGTCGGCGGCGACGTGTGCCCGCCGGAGCTGACCGCACGGTGGTCCGGACGCCTGCGCAACGCCTACGGCCCCACCGAGGCCACGGTCATCGTGACCATCACCCCGGCTCTGACCGACGGCGACCGCGTCACCATCGGCGCCCCGCTGCGTGGGGTGTCGGCGCGGATCCTCGACTCCCGACTGCGGCTGGTGCCGCGCGGCATGGTCGGCGACCTCTACCTCGCGGGACCGGGTGTGGCCCGCGGCTACCACGGTCGTCCGCAGATCACCGCCGAACGTTTCGTCCCCGATCCGTTCGGTGCACCCGGCGAGCGCATGTACCGCACCGGTGACCTGGTCCGCCGCAGCCTCGACCCGATGGTGGCCGCCGACTCGCTGGAGTACGTGGGCCGCAGCGACTTCCAGGTCAAGGTGCGCGGCTTCCGCGTCGAGCTCGGCGAGGTCGACCGCGCCCTGGTCGCGTCCGGAGACGTCGACTTCGCCGTCACCATGGGCCTGCCCGGCCCCGACGGGGACACCGCGCTGGTCGCCTACGTGCTCGCCAAGCCCGGTCGCACCCTCGACGTCGAGCACCTGCGCACCTCGGTCGCCGGCCAGTTGCCGGGTCACATGGTCCCGTCGGTCGTCACCGTGCTCGACGAGATCCCGCTGACCCCGGTCGGCAAGCTGGACCGCAGGGCGCTGCCCGCGCCGGAGTTCGTGGTCGCCGAGCGCGTCTACCGTGCGCCGCGCAGCACGCTGGAGATCACCATCGCCGCGGTGTACGCCGAGGTCCTCGGGGTCACGGCGGTCGGTGTCGACGACGACTTCTTCGACCTCGGCGGCAACTCGCTGTCGGCCACCCGTGTGGCCAGCCGCGTGGGCTCGGAGATCGGCCGCAAGGTCGCCGTCCGGGAACTGTTCGCCGCACCGTCGGTCGCCGAACTCGCGCAACGACTCTCGGCCGACGGTGTGGCCACCACCGCGCGCCCGCGGCTCGTCGCCCGTCCGCGTCCGGACCAGATCCCGTTGTCGCTGGCCCAGACCCGCATGTGGTTCCTCAACCGCTTCGACCCCGACTCGGCGGCCTACAACATCCCGGCCGCGGTCACCCTGACCGGCGACCTCGACATCGCGGCGCTGCGCGCGGCGATCGGCGACGTCATCGAGCGGCACGAGTCGTTGCGCACGGTGTACCCGGACTCGCCGTCCGGCCCGCACCAGGTGATCCTGCCCGCCGATCAGGCGATCCCGGAGCTCGAGATCATCGCGTCCACCCCCGCCGAGGCGCCTGCGCTGGTGGGTGAGTTCCTCGGCCGCACTTTCGATGTCACCGCCGCGGTTCCGGTGCGCATCCGCCTGATCGAGCTCGGGCCGACCGAGCACCTGCTGGCGCTCGTGGTCCACCACGTCGTCGCCGACGGTCAGTCGATGGCGCCGTTCGTCGCCGACCTCGCGGTGGCCTATGCCGCGCGGGTGCACGGCGAGCGTGCCCTGTTCCGGCCGATGCCCGTGCAGTACGCCGACTACGCGATCTGGCAGCGCGAACTGCTCGGTGACGAGGCCGATCCCACCAGCGTCCTGCACGAGCAGATCGAGTTCTGGCGCACCGAGTTGGCGGGCATCCCCGATCAGCTCGAGCTGCCCACCGACCACCCCCGTCCGCCGGTGCAGTCGCTGCGCGGACACCAGCACCGCTTCGACATCGACGCCGCCCGTCACCGCGGGCTCGCCGACCTCGCGCGGTCGCAGCGCGCCAGCACGTTCATGGCGTTCCACGCCGTCTACGCCCTGCTGCTCGCGCGTCTGAGCGGCAACCGCGACGTCACCGTGGGCTCGCCCATCGCCGGTCGGCACGAGCGTGAACTCGACGGCGTCGTGGGCATGTTCATCAACACCCTCGCCCTGCGCGCCGATGTCGACCCCGCACAGGGATTCCTCGAACTGCTCACCCGCGTCCGGGATCGCGACGCCGAGGCGTTCTCGCACTCCGACGTGCCCTTCGAGCGACTCGTCGAGGTGCTCAACCCCGTCCGCTCGACCGCGCGGCACCCGATCTTCCAGGTCGGCCTGTCGTTCCAGAACATCGAACACGCCGACCTCGAACTGGCCGGTCTGCGGATCGAGCCGGTCGAACTGCCGGAGCTGGTGGCGCAGTTCGACCTCCAGCTGATCCTGGTCGACCGCTACGACGACGCCGGCGAACCCGCCGGTGTCGAGGCGGTGTTCACCTACGCGCAGGACCTGTTCGACGAATCCACCGTGTCGTCGATCGTGGACAACCTGCTGTCGCTGATCGACGGCGTGCTGGCCGACCCGGGTGCGCCGGTCGGCGACCTCGACGTCCTCACCCCGACGCAGCGCACGGTGCTGCTCTCCGACCGCAACAACACCGGTGTCGCCCTGGCGCCCGGGACGCTGGCCGGGTTCCTCGACAGCTCGCTCGACACCGACCCGCAGGCCGTCGCGTTCGACACCGGCGACGGCGTCACGCTCACCTACGCCGAGGTGGCCGTGCGGGTCCGGCAGCTCGCGCATCACCTGATCGATCTCGGGGTCGGTCCGGAGAGCGTCGTCGGCCTCGCCATGTACCGCTCGGTGGATCTCATCGTCTCGATGTACGCGGTGTCGATGGCCGGTGGGGCGTACCTGCCGATCGACCCCGACCACCCGGTCGATCGAGTCGGCTACATCCTCGACAGCGCCCAGCCGGTCGTGGTGCTCTACTCGACGCTGCGTCCCGAGGCGATCCCGCACAGCGTGCCCAGCGTCGACCTCGCGACCCTCGACCTGTCGGCGCAGCCGACGACGACGATCGGCGACGCGCAGCGACGGGCACCGCTGCACCCGTACAACACCGCCTACCTCATGTACACGTCTGGCTCGACGGGACGCCCCAAGGGTGTGCCGGTGCCGAACTCGGCGATCGTCAACCAGCTCAACTGGATCCAGGTCGCGCTGCGCATCGGACGTGACGACGCCCTGCTGCTGCGCACCCCGTCGACCTTCGACGTCTCGGTGTGGGAGTACTGGTGGGCGCTGATCGCCGGCGCACGACTGGTCATCGCCAGCCCGCAGGGCCACCGGGATCAGACCTATCTCGCGAACCTGATCCGCGACACCGGCGTCACCACCGCCGTGTTCGTGCCGTCGCTGTTGGCCGCCTTCGTGCAGGAGGCGACGAGCGGACAGCTCGCGTCGGTGCGACAGGTGCTCGCGATCGGTGAGGCGCTGACGCCCGAGGTGGTCGGACGCTTCCGTGATGTCACCCGGTCCGCCGACCGTGTCGGCGACGTCGCCCTGCACAACCTGTACGGCCCGACCGAGGCCGCGGTCAGCATCACCCACCAGCTGGTGGCGTCGAGCGCGCAGACCGTCGTCCCGATCGGTCGGCCGCAGTGGAACAGCCAGGTCTACGTGCTCGACTCCCGCCTGCAGCTCGTGCCCGACGGCGTCAACGGCGAGCTCTACCTCGCCGGTGTGCAGCTCGCCCGCGGCTACCACGGCCGGTACGACCTCAGCTCGGAACGCTTCGTCGCCAACCCGTTCGGCGCGCCGGGGGAGCGGATGTACCGCACCGGTGACGTCGCGAAGTGGACGACCGACGAGACCGGCGCGCCGACCCTGGCGTACATGGGCCGCACCGACTTCCAGGTCAAGATCCGCGGTCTGCGGATCGAGCTGGAGGAGATCGAGCGCGTCCTGGCGTCCTCGGCGCAGGTCGACACCGCGGTGGTCACCGTGCACCGCGACGACCACGCCGGTGAGCAGTTGGTGGCCTACCTGCTGCCCGCGGCGGGTGTGACGCTGGACCAGCAGGCGCTGCTGGAGGAGGCGGGCCACGAGCTGCCCGCGTACATGGTGCCCGCGGTCGTGATGGTCGTCGAGGAGTTCCCGCTCAACATCAACGGCAAACTCGACCGGAAGGCGTTGCCCGAGCCCGTGTTCGGCGGGGCCGACGGCTACCTGGCGCCGCGCGGACCGGTCGAGGAGATCGTCGCCGCGGTGTTCGCCGACATGGTCGGGGTCGACCGCGTCGGCACCACCGACAGCTTCTTCGCGGTCGGCGGCAACTCGCTGTCGGCCACGCGGGTCATCTCCCGCGTGAACGCCGCGCTGGGGACCGAACTCTCGGTCCGCGACCTGTTCACCGAGCCCACCGTCGCCGGTCTGGCCGCGCTGGCCGAGCGCGGCGACGAACGACGCGCCCGTCCGCCGCTGGTCGCCGGTGTCCGACCGGAACGACTGCCGCTGTCGCCCGCGCAGTCGCGCATGTGGTTCATCAACCAGTTCGACACGGCCTCACCGGCGTACAACATCCCGGCGGTCATCCGGTTGTCCGGCGACCTCGATCTCGACGCCCTGCGCGCCGCGGTCGCCGACGTCGTCGAGCGCCACGAGGTCCTGCGCACCTACTACCCCGACGACCAGACGCCGGCGATGCGTGGTCCGAGCCAGGTGATCCTGGACGCCGACGACCCGTTGGCCGACGGCACGGCCATGGCCCTGCGCACCGTCTCCGGCGACGACGAGGTGGAGCGCGCCCTCGGCGAACTCGTCCTCGGCGGGTTCGACGTGGCCGCCGCGGTCCCGGTGCGGATCTCGGTGCTCGAGCTGTCGCCGACCGAACACGTCCTCGTGGTCGTCATCCACCACATCAGCGGCGACGGTTCGTCGATCGCCCCGCTCGCCCGCGACGTGATGGTGGCCTACACCGCCCGCGCCGCCGGTGAGGTCCCGACCTGGACGCCGCTGCCGGTGCAGTACGCCGACTACGCGCTGTGGCAGCGCGAGGTGCTGGGGGAGACGTCCGATCCGGACTCGCTGGTCAACTCCCAGCTCGCCTATTGGACCGAGCGACTCGCCGGCCTGCCCGACGCGATCGACCTGCCCTTCGACCGGCCGCGGCCGCCGGTGCAGTCGATGGCGGGCGCGAGCCACGAGTTCACCGTCGACCGCGAGCTGCGCGACGCCCTGCAGCGCGTCGCGAACGCCAACGGCGCCACCATGTTCATGACGTTCCACGCGATCCTCGCGGTACTGCTCGCCCGGTCGAGTACCACCGACGACATCGCCGTGGGCACGGCCATCGCCGGCCGTGGTGCCGAGGAGATCGACGATCTCATCGGCATGTTCGTCAACACACTGGTGCTGCGGACGACGGTGAGCCCGGACCAGCCGTTCACCGACCTGCTGCGCACCGCGCGCGACACCGACGTCGCCGCGTTCACCCACACCGAGATCCCGTTCGAGCGCCTCGTCGAGGAACTCGCGCCCGACCGCGAGACCTCGTATTCACCGCTGTTCCAGGTCGTCCTGGCGTTCCAGAACAACGAGACCGCCGAACTCGAACTGCCCGGCCTGCGGGTCTCGGGCATGGAGAGCTCGACCTGGACGACCAAGTTCGACCTGCAGCTGACCCTGGCCGACGCCGCGGGTGGCGCCGGGGACATGCTCGCGCTGTTCACCTACTCCACCGCGCTGTTCGACGCGTCGACCATCGCGGCGTTCGCCGATCGCCTGACCGCCATCATGCGGTCGGTCGCCGCCGACCCGGACGTACGGGTCGGCGACATCGAGCTGCTCGGCGAGGTCGAGCGGGCCGAACTCTCGCCGGTGCGGGGTGCGGCGCCGGTCGCGCCACGGACCTTCGGTGCGATCTTCGCCGACGCCGTGGCGCTCGATCCGAGCGCGGATGCGGTGGTGTGCGGCGACACCGTGCTGACCTACGCCGAGCTCGCCGCCAGGGCAGATGCGGTCGCGGAGATGCTGCGCGCGTCCGGATCCCGCGTCGGTGAGCCGGTCGCGCTGGCCATCGGACGGTCGGTCGAGTCGGTCGTCGGGTTCTGGGGCATCGTGCGATCCGGTGCGGCCGTGCTGCCGATCGATCCGAACTACCCGGCCGACCGGATCGAGCACATGGTCAGCGATTCGGGTGTGACGCTGGGCCTCGCCCTCGGTGAGACCGTGGCGGCGCTGCCCGGTCGGGCCCAATGGATCCCGATCGAGGACGTGCCGCACGAGCCGTCGACGTCGGTGGTCCCCGCCGAGCCCCATCTCGACGACCTCGCCTACGTCATCTTCACCTCGGGGTCGACCGGTCGGCCCAAGGGCGTCGCGGTGCCGCATCGCGGTCTGACCGGTGTCGCCCATGAGGCGGTCGAGAGGTTCGGACTCACCCCCGACTCGCGGGTTCTGCACTTCGCGTCCCCGAGCTTCGACGCCTCGGTGTTCGAGGCCGTGCTCGCCGTCGCGGCGGCCTCCACCCAGGTCATCGTCCCGACGAGCGTCTACGGAGGTGACGACCTCGCGCGTCAGCTGCACGAACACCGCGTCACCGTCGCGTTCGTGACGCCGGCCGCGCTCACCACCGTGCCGACGGCGGGGCTCGACGCCCTCGAGGTCGTCTGTGTGGGTGGCGACGTCTGCCCACCCGACCTCGTACGCCGGTGGGCTCCGGGACGGCGGATGTTCAACCTGTACGGCCCGTCCGAGACCACGATCTGGGGCTCGTGCAGCGATGCCCTGGTCCCGGGTCAACCGGTCCGCATCGGCGGACCGATCACCGGGATGAACGCACTGGTGGCCGACTCGCGTCTGCGGCCGGTCCCGCCGGGCGTCGCGGGCGAGCTGTACCTGTCCGGGCCCGCTCTGGCCCGTGGGTACCTCAACCGCAGCGCGCTGACGGCCGACCGTTTCGTCGCCGACCCCTATGGCGCACCCGGCGATCGCATGTACCGCACCGGTGATGTGGTGCGCTGGAAGCGCACCCCCGACGGCACCGGGTGGGAGCTCGAGTTCGGCGGTCGGTCGGATCACCAGGTGAAGGTCCGCGGCTTCCGGATCGAACTCGGCGAGATCGACGCCGTCCTCGCGGCACACCCCGACGTCGACTTCGGTCTGACCGTCGGTCTGCCGCACCCGACCTCGGGTCAGACCATGCTGGCGTCGTATGTCTTCCCGGCCGCCGGCCGCACGGTCTCGGTCAACGACGTCACCTCGCTCCTCGGATCCCGGCTACCCGGCCACATGGTCCCCTCGTCGATCACCGTCCTCGACGCGGTCCCGCTGACGCCTGCGGGCAAGGTCGATCTGAAGGCGCTGCCCGCACCGGTCCTCGGCTCCGACGTCGACTCGTACCGTGCGCCGGTCTCGCCGATGCAGGAGGCGTTGAGCGCGCTGTTCGCCGAGACCCTCGGCGCCGAGCGGGTCTCGATCGACGACTCGTTCTTCGCACTCGGCGGCGACAGCATCGTGTCCATCCAGCTCGTGTCCCGCGCCCGCGCCCGCGGCATCGTGTTCACCCCGCGTGACGTGTTCGACCGTCGCACGGTGGCCGAACTCGCCGAGGTCGCACAGTTCGAGGCCGACGCGGTGATCACCGTCATCGACGAGCTGCCCGGCGGCGGTGTCGGTGAGGTGCCGCTCACGCCGATCATGGACTGGCTGGTCGACACCCGCAGGAACTACCGGGTGTTCTCCCAGGCCGCGTTCCTGACGTTGCCCGCCGATCCCGGCCACCAGCGTCTGCTCGACGCGGTCGCGGTTCTGCTCGACCGCCACGACGCACTGCGCTCGACTCTCGTCGAGGCGACGGATTCACCTGCGCACCTGATGATCTCCCCGCGCGGCTCTATTGCGGCGGCATCGGTGCTGACCCGCGTCGAGTTCGATTCCGAACCGGGCTCCGACGAGTTCGTCGCGATGGTGGCCCGCGAGACCGACGCCGCCAACGACCGCCTCGACCCCACCCAGGGCCGGGTCGTCGAGATGGTGTGGTTCGACCCGTCCGACACCGCTCCGGCCGGCGGCACCGGACGCCTCTACGTCGTCGCGCACCACCTGGTGGTCGACGGCGTGTCGTGGCGGATCCTGTTGCCCGACCTCGCCGTTGCCTGGTCGAAGGCGACCGGATCGGCGGAGGGACCGATCGATCCCGATCAGGTCCTCGAGCCCGTCGGCACGTCTCTGCGTGCCTGGGCACACGCACTGACCGACGCCGCGGCACGGCGCTCCTCAGAACTCGACCACTGGGTGCGTGTCCTGGACGGGCCGGATCCGGTACTGGGTCGACGTCGGATCGACCCGGAGGTCGACGTCGCGTCGACGATCGAGCGCCTGACGGTGTCGCTGCCGGTCGACGTGGGCACGTCGATCCTCACCGGCATCACCTCGACCTACCGCGGTGGCGTCAACGACGCGTTGCTGGCCGCGTTGGCACTGGCGGTGCGACGCTGGCGGATCCGTCGCGGCGAGACGGCATCCTCGCTCCTGCTCGACCTCGAGGGCCACGGTCGCGAGGAGTCCGCGGTGGGCGGTGCCGACCTGTCGCGCACCGTCGGCTGGTTCACCTCGCTGTACCCGATCCGCCTCGACCTCACCGGCGTCGACGACGACGATGCGTTCGCGGGCGGCCCGGCCGCGGGTGCGGCGTTCAAGGCCGTCAAGGAAC
Organism: Williamsia phyllosphaerae; assembly: GCF_014635305.1. Classification (NCBI taxonomy): domain Bacteria; kingdom Bacillati; phylum Actinomycetota; class Actinomycetes; order Mycobacteriales; family Nocardiaceae; genus Williamsia; species Williamsia phyllosphaerae. Next base: position 2,176,543 of record NZ_BMCS01000001.1, read on the forward strand.
AACTGCTGACCGTGCCGGATAACGGCATCGGCTTCGGGCTGCTCCGTCACCGCAACCCGACCGCGGCCGGACGGCTCGCCGGCCTCGGCGAGGCGCAGATCGGCTTCAACTACCTCGGACGGGTCGCCGGTGCCGCCGACGTCGACGAGGCGCAGGCCGCGTTCGGGTGGCAGACCGCTTCCGACGGAGGCGAACTGGGCGGCGCCCTCGACGACGACATGGTCGCGCCGCAGGTCCTGACCATCAACGCCATCACCACCGACACCGCGCGCGGTCCGGAGGTGTCCGCGTCGTTCGCGTTCGCCTTGGGGATCCTCGACCGCGACGAGGTCACCGAACTGGCCGACCTGTGGGTCGACGCCGCCGCCGCGCTGGCCGCGCACGACCGCAGCGGTGACGCCGGTGGTCTCACCCCGTCGGACGTGCCGCTGGTCGCGGTCGACCAGGCCGCCATCGACGTCCTCGAGGCCGGACCCGGTGGGGTCGAGGACATCTGGTCGCTGTCGCCGCTGCAGAGCGGCATGCTGTTCCACGCCGCACTGGCCGAGCAGGCGACCGACATCTACACCGCACAGCTGGTGTTCGAGCTCGACGGCCCGGTGGACCAGGATCGGATGCGGACTGCTTTCGAGGCGCTTGTGGCGCGTAACGAGAACCTGCGTGCCGGCTTCGGTCACACCGCCGACGGCACCGCCGTCCAGGTCATCGCGAAGTCGGTCGACGTGCCGTGGAAGTTCCTCGACCTCACCGACGAGCCCGACCGTGACGCGGTCGTCGACAGGCTGCTGCGCGCGCATCGCACCGACCACTTCGACATGTCGGCCCCGCCGCTGATGCGGGTCCTGCTGCTGCGGGTCGGACCCGATCGACACCGCATGTCGGTCACGAACCACCACATCCTGCTCGACGGATGGTCGGGACCGCTGCTGATCCAGCAGCTGTTCGTCCTGTACGCGACCCGCGGCGACGACTCGCACCTGCCGCGTGCCCGCTCCTACCGGGACTTCCTCGCATGGCTCGCCCGTCGTGACGCCGATGCGGCGGTGGCGGCCTGGCAGCGCGCCCTCGACGGCCTCGAGTCCCCGACGATGTTGGTGGAACGGGTTCCCGCCGATCTGACCGACATCGGCGTCCCGGTGGAGATGGCGATCGATCTCGACGCCCACACCACCGAGGGACTCGCCGAGTTGTCGCGCGATCGCGGCCTGACGCTGAACACGATGGTGCAGGCGGCGTGGGGCCTCGTCCTCGCCCGATCGCTGGGCAGCGACGACGTGGTCTTCGGTGCCACGGTGTCGGGCCGCCCGCCCGAGATCGAGGGCGTGGAGAGCATTCTCGGACTGTTCATCAACACCATCGCGGTGCGGGTGCGGCTCGACGAGCGCGAATCGATCGTGAGCTTCCTCGAGCGCGTGCAGTCCGAGCAGGCCGGGTTGCTCGACGCCCACCACGTGGGGCTGCCCGCGGTACAGCGCGCCACCGGACTCCCGCAGCTCTTCGACAGCCTGACCGTGTTCGAGTCCTACCCGGTGGACCGGTCGACGCTGGAGGCGCAGACCTCCATCGACGGCATGTCGGTCGGCGGCGTCGCCATCAACGACGCCTCGCACTACCCGGTCACCGTCCTGGCGCAGTCCGACCCCGGTCTGACGGTCAACCTCAAGTACGTGCCGGTGTTGATCCCGGACGAGCGCGCCGCCGTCCTCGCCGCACGCATGCAGCGAGTGCTGGAGGCCTTCGCGGGGTCGAGCACGGGCTCGGTCGGTGACCTCGACCTGCTCGACGATGCCGAACTCGCGGCGCAACTCGACGACTGGAACGCGACCCGTCGCGAGGTCGCCGACGCAGGGGTCATGGACGTGTTCTCGGCGCAGGCCGCCACGACCCCGTACGCCGTCGCCTACTCCGACGGCGAGCGGGAACTGACGTTCGCCGAGTTCGACGCCCTGACCAACCGCCGGGCGCGGGCACTCGCGGCGCGCGGGGTGGGACCCGACAGCATCGTCGGTGTCGCGATGGCGCGCTCCCTCGAGCAGGTCGCCGCGGTCTACGGGATCCTGAAGGCGGGCGGCGCCTACCTGCCGCTCGACGTCGACGCACCCGACGACCGACTGGCCTCCGTGATCTCCGACGCCGACCTCGCGTGCATCGTCACCGACGCCGCGCAGCTGAGCCGGATCCGCGGGATCGACCCCACCGTCCCGTGTTTCGACGCCTCCTCACCGGATCTGCAGTCGACGGCCGACACCGCGCTGCGCCCGACCGAACTCGTCGGGACGGTCCGACCCGCGTCGCTGGCGTACGTGCTCTACACCTCCGGGTCCACCGGACGACCCAAGGGTGTGCAGATCACGCAGCGGGCCCTGATCAACCAGTTGCGCTGGCTGGCCACCGAATACGAGATCGGCGGCGACGACGTCGTCCTGCTCAAGACGCCGTTCACGTTCGACGCCTCGGTGTGGGAGATGTTCGCCCCCGCGCTGGTGGGTGCCCGGACCGTGGTGGCCGGGCCGCAGGCCCACCGCGATCCGGTGGAACTGGTGACGCTCGTCGAACAGCATCGGGTGACCGTCGCGCAGTTCGTCCCGTCGGTCCTCGCGGTGTTCGCCGAAGCCGCGGCGCCCCAGTCGGTCTCGTCGCTGCGTCTGGTGTTCAGCGGTGGCGAGGCGCTGCCGCGGTCACTGGCGCAGGCCGTGTCCTCGGTCGGCGGTGCGCAGGTGGTCAACCTGTACGGGCCCACCGAGGTCACCGTCGACGCCACCTCCTACGTCGCCTCCAACGGTGTCGTGTACAGCTCGGAGACCGACGACCAGTCGGCCGTCCTGCCCGCCGCGAATCGCGCCGCCTCCGACGCGGTCCCGATCGGCAAGCCGGTCTGGAACACCAGCGGTTGGGTCCTCGACCACTGGCTGCGTCCGGTCGTCACCGGTGCCGTCGGCGAGTTGTACCTCGGTGGGACCCAGCTGGCACGTGGCTATCTCGGACGTCCGGATCTCACCGCGGAACGCTTCGTGCCCAGCACGTTCGGTCCGGCGGGTGCGGTCATGTACCGCACCGGCGACCTCGTGCGCCGACTCCTCGACGGATCCCTTGAGTACGTGGGCCGTTCGGACTTCCAGGTCAAGGTGCGCGGTCTGCGCATCGAGCTCGAGGAGATCGAGGCCGCGCTCGCCGCGCACGAGGCGGTCGCGCAGGCGGCGGTCATCACCGACACCGCCGAGGGCCGCGCCCGGATCATCGGCTACATCACCGGCCGGTCCGGCGGCGACGTCGATCCGCTCGCCGTCCGCGAGCACGCCGGTCGTGTCCTGCCGTCCTACATGGTCCCCGACGTCGTCGTGCGGCTCGACGAGTTCCCCCGCAGTCGCTCGGGCAAGATCGCCCGACGCGAACTGCCGCTACCGACCGTCGACCGCGCGCAGATGCGCGCCCCGGCGACCCCGAGCGAGGAACTGCTGTGCCGCATCGTCGGTGAGGTCGTCGGTACCCAGGCCGGCGCGGACGACTCGTTCTTCGAACTCGGCGGCGACAGCATCGGGGCGATGCAGCTCGTCACCCGCGCCCGCGCCGCCGGACTGACCTTCACCGCGCGAGACGTGCTGGAGCAGCGTACGATCGCCGCGCTGGCCCAGACCGCCGACAGCCGTGCCGTCCTGGATGCGGGGCCTGAGGTCCACGAGGGATCGGCGCCGCTGACGCCGGTCATCGAGAAGATGCTCGAGCGCGGTGGCGACCACCGACGGTTCGTGATGCCGATGGCGATCACGGTGCCCGCCGACGCGGCCGAGTCCGACATCGTCGAGGTGATGCGCAGCGTCATCGACCGCCACGACGCGTTGCGGTCACGGCTCGACGCCGACGCGCACACCCTCGAGGTCACCACCCCGGGCACGGTGGACCCGAGCGCTCTGATCACCCGGATCGAACTGGGTGCCGACGAGGCCCCGGACCTGCCGGGGTACACGCCGGTGCTGCGCAGCGCGGTCGCCGACGCGATCGACCTCCTCGATCCCGCGGCCGGCGACATGATCCGTCTGGTGTGGCTGGTCCCGCCTGCCGACGCCGCGGAGCGTTCGGTACTCGGCCGACTCGTCGTCGTCCTGCACCACCTCGTCGTCGACGCGGTCTCGTGGCAGACCCTGACCGCCGACCTCGCGGTCGCGGGCACCCAGGTGTCGGCCGGGACCGAACCGGTCCTGCCCGACGCGGGCACGTCGTGGATCAGCTGGAGCCGGGGGCTCGCAGCCCGCGCGGAGAGCCGCCGCGGCGAGCTCGAACACTGGACGGCGACGCTCGACGTCGACGATCCGCCGTTGGGGACCCGACGTCTGGACCTGGACTCCGACCGCATCGACCGGCTGGCGCGCACCGAACTGGTGATCGGCTCCGACGTGATCGCCCCGCTGGCCGCGACCGTCGACGCCGAGACCACGTTGGCCGACCTGCTGGTGGCCGGACTCGCCGCCGCGCTCGTCGGATGGCGCAGTGATCGTGGACTCGACGTGCCCGGTGCGCTCCTGACGCTGGAGGGCCACGGGCGCCAGGAGGCGCTCGTCGACGGAGCCGACCTGTCCCGCGCGGTCGGGTGGTTCACCTCGATGTACCCGACCCACATCGACCTGAGCGGCGTGGACACCGCCGAGCTGGTGCTCCGGGGCGACGTGGCGCGCGACATCGTCTCGCGTACGCGCGCGGCCATGGCCGCCCACCCCGATCGCGGCGTGGGCTACGGAGTGCTGCGCTATCTCGATCCGGTCGGTCGCGCGGCACTGAGCCGATTCGCCGAGCCGCAGGTGGTCTTCAACTACGTCGGCACCATCCCCGGCGCCGAGGTCGGCCCGGAGATCGAGCAGACGCCGTGGTTCCCGGACGTACGCGGACCCGAGTTCGTCGACATCGACGACCCGGAGATGCTGGCCCGCGGCAACCGGATGCCCGCACAGGCCGAGATCGACATCCAGTCGTTGTCGACGACGGGACCCGACGGACTCATGGTGCGAGCGCTGGTGACCTACCTCGACGACGCCATCGACCACGAGGACCTCGACGAGCTGTTCCAGCACTGGCTGGTGGCGCTGCAGTCGATCGCTGACAGCCGCACCGACTGACCCGTCGAGTGGGCGGTTGCGGACGCCGACTGGGCGGTTGCGGACGCCGACTGGGCGGTTGCGGACGCCGACTGGGCGCCGACCGGTCTCAGGCGCAGGGAGCCCGGTGCGTCCGACCGTACTTCGGGTCGAGTGCGTCGAGGACGATCCACGTCGCGCGCGGCGCCGAGGTGATCGTCATGTGGTCGACGAGCGCATCCGGGCACCCGTCCTGCACCCAGACATTGCGAACCGTCGCACCCGGACCCGCGGTGAGGAAGGTGCCGGCGGTCGGGGTGACGACGTTGTCGCCCCGCGAACCGACCGCGACGTAGTCGACTCCGGCGCGGGTGTCGCCGCCGTCGTTGAGTCGGCGCAGGAACGGTGAGCCGATCATCTGCTCGATGTAGGACGGTCCGACGGCGGTCGCGGCCAGCGTCACCACCGGGATGCCCAGTGCCTGCCCGGCCAACCCGATCAACTGGTTGAAGTTGAACGTCGTCCCGTGATTGGTGCCCGCGAGGCTGACGAGTGTGTGTACGGCGTTGCGCGACGGGTCCTTTGCGTCGGTGCCCCCGTTGAACTTGAGGTACTGCCGAGCGACGAGTGCACCTTGCGAGTGTCCGACGATGTCGACCTGGGCTGCCCGCGTCGTGGTGCGCACCTTCGTGACGAACTGCGCCAGGGTGCCCGCCGATCGCGCGATGGCATCGCCGCCCGCGAGGTTCAGCAGGTTCTCCAGGCTGTTCGGCTCACGCTTGCCGTAGTCGAGGGCGAACACGCAGTAGCCCTCCTTCTTCAGGGCCGGGGCGAGCACCTTCCAGGTGCCGGTCATCGTCGACCACGTGCCGTGCACCAGCACGACCGGTCGGGGATGGGCGGCCGACGGGCGGCACGAGAAGTCGTTGGCGCCTGCGAGGACGGCCGGATCCGACGGGGCAGCCGGGGCGGGTGAGCCGGGTGCGGGTGCCGCCGACGCGGGGGAGGACCACGCCGTCGCAGGCAGGAGGAGTGCAGCGATCAACGCGACGACGAACCACCCGAAACGAAACCTCACGGGCCTCATCAACACCTCCAGTAACAGCACACGACCTTCGCGAGGGTAGCGAAGCGTGCCAGAAGGTGCCGTGACGCGTCCGCGTCACGCATCCGATCGCGACCGGATGGATGCCGATTCGAGACCTCGGACGCCGTGGGCGACCGGAGGGGGCGATCAGCGCAGGGCGAACCCACTGAGGAGGCCGGTGTACTCCTTGGCGGGCGGGCGGGAGAACTCGCCGCTGGCGGGGCCGGGGAAACCGCCGACCGGGACGAGCGCCTGCAGGAGGCGGACTCCGGCGGCGACACCGTCGATCACCGGGGCGCCGATCTTGTCCGAGATGCGGGCGGCCAGGTCGGCCATCCCACCGCAGCCGAGCACGACCGACTCCGAGCCGTCGCCGGTCAGTGCCCGGGCGCAGGCGTCGGTGAGGATGACCTCGGTGTCCGGGTTCGACTCGAGTTCGAGCACGGGGATCTCGCAGGCGTGCAGTCCGCGGCAGAGGCCGGCCACCCCGTAGCGGTGGGTCAGTTCCTCGGCGCGTCCGATGGTGCGCCCCAACGTGGTCACGACCGAGAACCCGCCGCCGGAGAGCGCCGCGAGATGCATTGCCGCCTGGGCGATACCGAGGACCGGGGCGCCGGCGATCTCGCGTGCCGCGTCGAGGCCGGGATCGCCGAAACAGGCGATCAGATAGGCGTCGGACGGGTGCTCCGACTCCCGGTCGGCGACGATCGCGGCCAGTAGTCCGGGCACCGACATCGCCTCGTCGTAGTGGCTCTCGATGGAGGCGGGCCCCATCGACGACGTGACCGCCACGATGTCGGTGTCGGGGCCGGCCGCCGAACGTGCCACCTCCGCCATGAGGTCGGTCATGGCGGAGGTGGTGTTCGGGTTGATGATGCAGATTCGCATGACGCCAGTCTGTCGTGTCAGGCGACGACCTTCTCGGTCGCCTCGACGGTGGGTGGGTTCTCGTAGATGAACGTCGGTGGGAGGAACCGCATGCCCAGCCAGTAGATCGCGAAACCGAGACCGGCTCCGACGAACCAGGTGTAGCTGGCCATGTACGTGGTGCCCTCGATGACGATCGCGATGCCCGCGATCGCCGCGATGACGGTGGCGATCACGGCCACCGGGTTGACGCCCTTGCGGAACCAGTACGTCGCGGTGGGCGACATGCTGAACAGGTCGTCGACGACGATCTTCTTCTTCTTGACGAGGTAGAAGTCTGCGATGAGCACGCCGAACAGCGGCCCGATCACCGCGCCGAGGGTGTCGAGTGTGTAGTGGATCGCCGACGGGTTGTTGAACAGGTTCCACGGGGTGATCAGCACCGATCCGACCGCGGCGATCATCCCGCCCATGCGCCAGGTGATCTTGGTCGGGGCCACGTTGGAGAAGTCGAAGGCGGGGGAGACGAAGTTGGCGACGATGTTGATGCCGATGGTCGCGATGGCGAAGGTGAGCACACCCAGGACCGCCGCGGTGGTGTTGTCGATGCGGTCGACGATGTGCACCGGGTCGGTGATGATGTTGCCGTCGGAGTCGCGACCGATGACCGTGGCGCCCGCGGACACCGTGCACACCACCAGGATCGAGAAGAACAGGAAGTTCACCGGCAGGCCGAGGAAGTTGCCCTTCTTCACCGCGGAGAACGACTTGCCGTAGCGGGAGAAGTCGCCGAAGTTCAGCATCGGTCCGGAGAAGTACGACACGACCAGGGCGATGGCGCTCAGCAGGGCGGTGAACGAGGCCCACCCGGTCTTGTTCGGTCCGGCCGACAGGTCGAAGTGGACGTTGCTCCAGCCGGCCTTGTAGATCAGGTAACCGGCGAGGATGACCATGACGACATAGACCGCGGGACCACAGAAGTCGATGAACTTGCGGATGGTCTCCATGCCGTTCCAGAAGACGATGGCCTGCAACACCCACATCAGGATGAAGCCACCCCAGCCGAGCAGCGACAGCCCGAGGAACCCGTAGTCGTCGACGGAGTCGAACTTCGCGATCGAGGGCCAGAACTTGATCGCCAGCAGACCGAACGCGACGGACGCGAGGTAGGTCTGGATCCCGTACCAGGCCACGGCGATCAGGCCGCGCAGGATGGCGGGGAGGTTCGCACCGCGGACGCCGAACGCCACCCGCGTCGTCACCGGGTACGGGACGCCCGCCTGCTGCGACGGACGTGCGACGAGGTTGCACAGGAAATACACCATGAAGATGCCGACGAGCAGGGCGATGAGCACCTGCCAGGCCGAGATGCCCAGTGCGAACAGGCTTCCCGCGAACACGTAGCCACCGACACTGTGCACGTCGGACATCCAGAACGCGAAGATGTTGTACGACGTCCAGCTCTGTTTCTTCAGCGGTGCGAGGTCGGAGTTGGTGAGGTTCTGGTGGTAGCCGAGCTTGATGACGCTCTCGCCGGCCGCGCTCGCGTGGGTCGGTTCCGCGACGGCGTCGCCGGTACTGATCGTTTCGGTCATGGGCTCTCCTGGTGTTCGAGTGAGCCTAGGCTAGGACCGGGTTATTTCTGCTGCGTTACCGCGAAAGTATATTCTCGCCGGCCGACGGGACCAGACGTGTCAGGATTCGTCGGCGACGTTCAATTGTGCTGCGGTGTCGATGATCATCGTCTCCAGGCGTGAGTGGTGCTCGCGCGCGGTGGCGATCAGTGCGTCCACGTCGCGCCCGGCCACGGCGTCGATCATCGCCTCGTGGTCGGCGTGCAGGCGGGTCTGCATCTCCGGCGTCGCGGCCTGCATCAGCTGGAACGGCTCGGTGATGTTCCACGTCGCGTCGAACATGTGGACCAGACGGTGCATGCCGCAGGGCTCGATGAGCGCCTGGTGGAAACGCCGCGACTGATGGTGGTACGCACGGAGATCGCCGGCCTCGGTGGCGGCGTGCAGGGCCCGGTGGGCCGCACGCGCGGCCTCGAGATCGTCGGGTGCGGCCAGATCGACGGCGCGGGTCAGCGCGGCCTGTTCGAGGATGCCGCGTACGAAGTAGATCTCGCGGAGCTCGGCGACGGTGAGCTGGGCGACGAAATAGCCGTTGTTGGTCTGATGGCCGACGAGTCCCTCGCCCACGAGGGTCTTGAGCGCCTCGCGCACCGGGATCGGGCTGACGCCGAAGAGGGTCGCGATCTCGCCGACCGGGATGGCCGATCCGGGCGTCGCGCCCCCGTCCAGGATGACCCGACGCAACCCGTCGAGCACACTCGCCTGGGACGGACCGGTGGGGATCGCCGACAGCGCCGCGAGGAGCCCGAGGTTGCGACCCCTCATCGCCATCCCGCGCCCCCGATCCGCGCGATCCGCATCTGCCCGATCTGGCCGAGACGACATCACGTGATGTGAGTATCGCAGCGATCAGCCGACATCGCAGGAGGCGTCGACCAGGGCGCGGATCTCGTTCACGACGGTGTCGGGCTCGGACAACTGGATGTAGTGGCCCGAGGTGTGTGCGAACACGTGGCGGCAGTCGCGGGCCAGCCGGGCCGTCTCGTCGTGTGACTGCGCGATGTAGTCGAGGTGGAGTTTGTCCTCGGGCACCCGCGTCGGCGAGATGGTGGTCATCGGTACGCGGGGGATCCACGGACCGCTCGCACGGAAGCGTCGCATGCTCGCGGTGAACGACTGCCATTCCCGCAGCGCGGTGCGGGCGCCGCGGCCGCTGCCCTCCTCGGAACGGATCTCCCGCATCACTTCATCGGACCGTTCCACGGGGTTGTCCGACATCAATGATCGGTAATGGGTGTGCGTCAGAAAATTCGGTAACAATCGCAGCCGGGCCAGGATCACCTGCGCACGATAAAAGGCGCCGGATCCCATCATCCCGTTTCCGTACACCAGGCGATCGCACAGTTCGGACACCTCGTCGACGAGCACCACGCCGGTCACATCCGAGGGCTGGGTCAGGGCTCCCCCGCGGACGATCGGCCCTCCGTAGCTGTGCCCGACCACGACGCACGGACCGTCGACGACCGCCGCGCGGACCGCGAGGTGATCGGCGGTGAGTTCCTCCAGGGTGCAGGGCTCGTCGCGAGAGTCGCTGCGTCCGTGGCCCGCTCGGTCGTAGGTGATCGTCCGGGCGAACCGTGCGACCAGCGGTTGCACGGCCGCCCACGTGTTGCGCGAGCGCCCGAGGCCGCTCTCGAAGAAGACCGTGACCGGCCCCTGCCCGTCGGCACAGTAGTGCACCTCGCGATCGCCGATCGACACCACTCCCGACGTTCCCAACGCAGGCACCCGACGACCTCGATTCACCACCCCGCATTGCCCCGACCAAATACTTAGCCGAGATTAATATGAATACGAAAGGCCGCGCAACCAGGCTTGCCCAGTTAATCGAGAATAGATTTCATTCATTGTCCGACGTGGCGAAAAAAATTCGTACGAATGTGCTCACTTCGGCGTCACCCAGCACGTGATCGCGCAGTGCACGACCTCGATCCCGGCCTTGTCGGTGATCGCGATGTCGACGACGACCTCCGCCCCGTCGCCGATCGCGACGGCGTCGATGGGATCGGACAGGGTGGCCACCGCACGCAGGCCGGTGGTGGCCTTGGCGAGGTACTGCGATGACATGCCCTTGGGCAGCCAGCGCAGCGCGGTGGGCGTCGACGCCTCCATCAGCATCCCCATCGCGGTCTCGGCCAGGTTGCAGGCGGCGATCGCGTGGAAGGTGCCGATGTGGTTGTGGACCCCGAACCACTTCGGTGCCGTGACCTCGCAGTACCCGGGTCGCAGCTCCTTCACCGACGGCAGGATGGTGCCGAAGTAGGGGACCCGGGCGACCATGCCGATCGAGAACAGCGCCGCGCCCACCGCGTTCTGGGGAAGGCGACGCCACAGGGCATACGTCGGGGTGACCGACTCGGTCCGGGCGGTGGGGAGGGTGGTGATCTCATCCGTCATGGGTCACGACCTTACTCGTCGGTCAGTTAGGGCTGTGGGCACGCGCCGGAAGCGCCCGCAGTCGGCAGTTCGACGTCACGCAGGTCGGACTTCGCCTGCGCACGTCCGACGGTGAACCCGGTCCACCCCCGCTTGTCCCGTGCTGTCTCGGCGATGAGCAGGAGCACGCACGGTCGGAGCCCGGTGGGGAGGCGCAGCAGCTGACCGGTCGCGTCCGGCGAGAGCCCGGACAGGTACGAGGTGTCGATCCGGGGGGCCTCGTCGCGGGCCACCGACGCCTCGTACCGGTCGACGTTGATGCGGGCGATCTGCGCGTCCGGGTTGTAGACGGCGAACGCCAGCGCCGCACCGATGACCAGAGCACCGACGGCGCGGGCGAGGTGTCGGGTGCCGAGTCCGGCGCCGGCCACCATCAACGCGACGACGATCGCGCCGAGGCACAACTCCACCGCCATCACACTGATCCGCAGCCGGGTCGCTCCGTAGGCGTCGATGTAGAGGTACATACGGTGCAGCGCGGACGCGACCACGAGCAGCGTCGCCAGACACAGCCCGCCGAGGATGCCGCGCACGGTCATGCGGTCGCGCGTGGTGGTCCGGTCCGCGCGCTGCCAGGCCACCGTCACCACCAGGATGGTCAGGGCGGTGACGGCGAACAGCTGCCAGAACCCTGATCGGGCGTACTCGGCGGAGGTCAGGTTCGCGGTCTCACGCACGTAGTCCTGCCCGCCGATCATGGCGCCGGCCTGCGTCCCGAGGAAGGCGACGAACACCACGAGCACCGTGCCGGTCGGCACTGCCCAGGCCCACGTGTCGCGTGTGGGCGCACGGTCCGGGTCCCGGTCGATCAGGCGCGGTCGGGCGTACCGCAGGTAGCAGCCCAACGCCGTGAACAGGCCGACCACGACGCCCACCGCGACGTTCGCGGTGACGGTGGGGTCGTCGACGTCCGGGGTGAGCGCGGACAGCAACCCCGCGAACACGGCGTCGGCACCGGCGAACAGCGCGCCGAACACCCCGACGAGTGCGACGGTCACCGCGCCCACCCCCAGCACCGCCCGTGGGTTCTGGACCTTCGAGCCGGCGTAGGCCTCGCCGGCGGCGCGTGTCAGCCAGACCGACGTGTGCAGCGACACCATCAGTGGCGCCACCACGGCGAACCCCATGTCGCGCAGGGTCCGTCCGCCGACGACGAGCACCGTGGTGGCCGCGACGGCGAGCAGGACGTACCAGACGGTCAACCATTCCGCGCTGCGCCAACCGGGCACGGCCAGCAGCGCCACGATGCCCGCGGCGGTGAGCAGTTGCCCCCGGCCGGGCCGCTCGGGCGAACCCACGAACACCGCGCCGAGGACCGTGATGCCGGTCAGCGCGATGCCGATGCCCGACAGGTCGCCGGGGAGCAGGAGCGCCGCGGCGACACCGGCGACCGCGACCGCGGCGAGCACCCGACGTGGTGCGGCGCGGGGGAGTTCGGCCGCCACGTCGTAGCGCGGTCGCCGGGGCGGCAGCGGGGGCAGCGGTGGCGCCGACGGCCGGGGGTCGTTCCCGAAGACCATCCCCGGGATGGGGATGCCGGGCATCGAGGGTGTTTCGGGCATGGGGGTATCGCCTCTCGTGGTGCGGGTGTGATGCGGAGTGATGCGCCGATCGGCGCGGAGGGTGGGTCGGGTCAGTGGGCGGCGTACGCGGGCAACCGGACCCGGATCCGACACCCCTGTGGGTCGTCGACCACGGCGATCTCGCCGCGGTGCAGGTGGACGACCCACTGTGCGATGGCCAGGCCCAGTCCGGTCCCGCCGTCACGGGAACCACCGCGGGTGAAGCGTTCGAAGATGCGTTGTCGCTCAGCGGGTTCGACACCGGGGCCCTGGTCGGCCACCTCGAGCACGACCGAATCGCCGTCGGCGTGGGCGTGGACATGGACCACGCCGCCCGGTGGCGAGTGCCGGGCCGCGTTGTCGAGGAGATTGGCCAGCACCTGATGGAGGCGGTCCTCGTCGGCCTCGACCACCAGCGCGGCCGGGATGCCGATCGAGAAACCGACGTCGGTGGCCCGACCGTTCTGCCGGCGCAGCCGCAGCCGGCACTGCGCCACCGCGTCGGCGGCGAAGCGCTGCACCTCGATCGGGTCGTGGTCGAGTCGCACTGCGCCACCCTCCACCCGGGACAGGTCGAGGAGGTCGGTGATCAACCGACCGAGCCGGTCGGTCTGCGTCAACGCCGACTCCAGGGTGTCCTGATCGGGGGTGCGGACCCCGTCGACGAGGTTCTCCAACACCGCGTGCAGCGCGGCGACCGGCGTCCGCAGCTCGTGGGCGACGTTGCCGACGACCTCGCGTCGGTACCGATCCTCGTGCGACAGGTCCTCGGCCATCTGGTTGAACGCCGTCGCCAGCGTGCCGATCTCGTCCTTCGACGTCGCGCGCACCCGGGTGGTGTAGTCGCCGTCGGACATCCGACGGACGGCGCCGGTCATCTCCCGCAGCGGTGAGGTCATCCCGTGCGCGAGAACCCACGTGACGACGAGGGCGACCACCAGCGCGACCAGCAGGGCGTATCGGAACGCCAGCTGCGCGGTGATCCAGAACGACACGCTGGAGGTGAGCAGCGCACCGCCCACCACCACGGCGGTCTTGAACTTGAACGACGCCACCGCATCGAGCGGACGCGGGAAGTGCAGCCGTCGTCCCGGCCGACGCACCGGCGCCTGCGACACCCGCTCACGGACACTCACGACGGTTCACTCGCCAGCGCGTACCCGACGCCGTGCACCGTGCGGATGCGGCCGTGGCCGACCTTGCGTCGCAGGGACCGGACGTGTGAGTCGACCGTGCGGGTCTCGCCGGCGCCCGGCCACTGCCAGACCGTCTCGAGCAGCTGCCCGCGGCTGAGCACCGCACCCGGGTGGCGCGCCAGCGACACCAGCAGGTCGAACTCGGTGCGGGTCAGGTGCACCGACTCGCCCTCGACCACGACCCGTCGTCCGGAGTGGTCGATGTGCAGGTCGCCGAGCATCTGCACCTCCGACGCCGACTCGGCCGGCCCGGTGTCGGTCGGCGCGCTGTCGGCCGGTCCGTAGCGCTCGGCCCGTCGCAGCAGGGCGCGGGTCCTGGCGACGAGCTCGCGCATGGAGAACGGCTTGGACAGGTAGTCGTCGGCGCCGACCCCGAGCCCGATGACGAGGTCGGTCTCGGCGGATCGCGCGGTCAGCATCAGGACCGGGGTGGGGGAGTGCGCCTGCATGCGTCGGCACACCTCGAGCCCGTCCATCCCGGGCAGCATCAGATCGAGGATGACCACGTCGCAGCCGCCCTTGCGGTGGATGGCGACGGCGGCGGGCCCGGTGTCGGCGGTGGTGACGTCGAAGCCCTCTGCCCGAAACCGTTCGGCGATGGACTCGCGGATGAGCGGCTCGTCATCGACGACCAACACCGCGGGCAGTGCTGACGACGCTGACGAGGAGGTCCCGGGCGACGCGGACGGATGTGCGGTCATGGCAGCGACGCTAGTGGCCGATTGTCGGTGCGCTGCCGAGATGGTGTGAAGAGTCTGTGAAGGTGCTCGCCGCCCAGGTGGGGGCCGGTCGCGGACCCGTCTCGGCGCAATTTGGCCCTGCGCCCCATCTGTTGCATACTGTTCGGGTTGCCTTGATCGGGAACGCGGTGTTTTCGCGGCCTCGATCAGGTGCGATCGCCACGGCGGGTCAAGCGGAGACGAACTGGCCCGGCAACCGTCACAGCGATCGACCAGTACGACCAGCACCACCGCGATCCCCCTGATCAGGGATCGCAACCAAGATCTACCGATGTTCGGCGGAGCCCGGATGTGTCTGCAGAGATATGTCCCGGCCGCCCGACACGCCCGACCTCGGGTGTCGGAGGAATCCGACAGCCGGGTCTGCACGACCGGCCCGCGTCATGCGGGCGAACGCACAACGACAGATGAACAGCGTCGATCACCGTCTCATGAGGAGCAGTGGTCATCTGTGAGCCGCTCACCAGCGGCGCGTCTGCCGACTAGTTACCGACGGAAGAGGACACAGCGTGGCGGGACAAAAGATCCGCATCAGGCTCAAGGCCTATGACCATGAGGCGATCGACGCTTCGGCGCGCAAGATCGTGGAGACCGTGACCCGTACCGGGGCACGTGTGGTCGGCCCGGTGCCGCTGCCCACCGAGAAGAACGTGTACTGCGTGATTCGTTCACCGCACAAGTACAAGGATTCTCGTGAGCACTTCGAGATGCGGACGCACAAGCGATTGATCGACATCCTCGACCCCACGCCGAAGACGGTGGACGCGCTCATGCGCATCGACCTGCCGGCCAGCGTCGACGTCAACATCCAGTAGACGCGGATAGGGACGGAAAGCAGATATGACTCAGAAGAACGTGAAGGGAATCCTGGGCACGAAGCTCGGGATGACCCAGGTCTTCGACGAGAACAACCGGGTTGTCCCGGTGACCGTCGTCAAGGCCGGACCGAATGTGATCACCCAGATCCGTACGCAGGAGACCGACGGGTACACCGCCGTTCAGCTCGCCTACGGTGCGATCGATCCGCGCAAGGTGACCAAGCCGGTCACCGGTCAGTACACGAAGACCGGCGTCACGCCGCGTCGTCACCTGGCCGAGATCCGCATGAACGACATCTCCGAGTACTCCGTGGGCCAGGAGCTGACCGCCGAGATCTTCGCCGACGGCTCGTTCGTCGACGTGACCGGCACCTCCAAGGGCAAGGGATTCGCGGGCGTCATGAAGCGCCACGGGTTCAAGGGCCTGGGCGCCAGCCACGGCGTGCACCGCGTGCACCGTGCGCCGGGATCCATCGGTGGCTGCGCCACCCCGGGTCGCGTGTTCAAGGGCATGCGGATGGCCGGACGTATGGGTAACGACCGCGTCACCACCCAGAACCTGACCGTGCACAAGGTGGACGCCGAGGCCGGCCTGCTGCTGATCAAGGGAGCGATCCCGGGTCGCAGGGGCGGCATCGTGATCGTCCGCGATGCAGTGAAAGGCGGTGTGAGCGCATGAGCGTCGACACCACGAAGACCGAAGCCACGAAGTTGACGCTGGACGTCAAGACCGCGGACGGGAAGACCGACGGAACCGTCGAGCTGCCCGCCGAGCTCTTCGACGCGCCCGCCAACATCGCGCTGATGCACCAGGTCGTCATCGCACAGCAGGCCGCGGCTCGGCAGGGTACCCACTCGGCCAAGACCCGCGCCGAGGTCAGCGGTGGCGGCGCGAAGCCGTACCGCCAGAAGGGAACCGGTCGCGCCCGTCAGGGTTCGACCCGTGCTCCGCAGTTCACCGGTGGTGGCGTGGTGCACGGCCCGAAGCCGCGTGACTACAGCCAGCGGACCCCCAAGAAGATGAAGGCCGCCGCGCTGCGCGGAGCCCTCTCGGACCGCGCCCGCAACGAGCGCATCCACGTGATCACCGAACTGGTGGCCGGGCAGTCCCCGTCCACCAAGGCGGCTCGCGCCTTCCTGGAGGCCCTCTCCGACCGTCGCAAGTTCCTCGTCGTCGTCGGTCGCGAAGACGTCGCCGCGTGGAAGAGCGTCGCGAACCTGGAGTACGTCCTGCCGATCACTCCCGATCAGCTCAACACCTACGACGTGCTCGATTCCGACGAGGTCGTGTTCAGCGTCGAGGCCCTCAACGCGTTCGTCTCCCGGGCGCTGAAGACCGACGAGAAGGAGGCCTGAGAATGACTGTCATCCAGGCAGATCCGCGCGACATCATCCTCGCACCGGTGATCTCGGAGAAGTCCTACGGACTCATCGAGGACAACGTGTACACGTTCTTCGTGCACCCGGAGTCGAACAAGACGCAGATCAAGATCGCGATCGAGAAGATCTTCGATGTCACGGTCGAGAGCGTGAACACGGCCAACCGCAAGGGCAAGCGCAAGCGCACCCGCGCCGGGTACGGAAAGCGCAAGGACACCAAGCGCGCCATCGTCACCCTCAGCCCTGACAGCAAGCCCATCGAGATCTTCGGAGGTCCGGTCGGCTGACGCCGGGCGGATCGAGAAGAAGTAGAGGACAAGAAGACTCATGGCTATTCGTAAGTACAAGCCGACGACACCGGGCCGCCGTGGCGCCAGTGGCGCCGACTTCGCCGAGGTCACCCGTGACCACCCGGAGAAGTCGCTCGTCCGCCCGCTGCACGGTCGGGGTGGTCGCAACGCACACGGCCGCATCACCACTCGTCACAAGGGTGGCGGCCACAAGCGCGCCTACCGGTTGATCGACTTCCGTCGCAACGACAAGGACGGCATCAACGCCAAGGTCGCTCACATCGAGTACGACCCCAACCGCACCGCGCGTATCGCGCTGCTGCACTACATCGACGGCGAGAAGCGCTACATCATCGCGCCGAAGGGCCTGAACCAGGGCGACGTGGTGGAGTCGGGCGCGACCGCCGACATCAAGCCGGGCAACAACCTGCCGATGCGCAACATCCCGACCGGTACCCAGATCCACGCCGTGGAGCTGCGTCCGGGCGGCGGGGCGAAGATGGCACGTAGTGCCGGCGCCTCGATCCAGTTGCTGGGCAAGGAAGGCGCCTACGCCACCCTGCGTATGCCCTCCGGTGAGATCCGTCGCGTCGACGTGCGCTGCCGCGCCACCGTCGGCGAGGTCGGTAACGCCGAGCAGAGCAACATCAACTGGGGCAAGGCCGGCCGCATGCGCTGGAAGGGCAAGCGCCCGACCGTCCGTGGTGTCGTGATGAACCCGGTCGACCACCCGCACGGTGGTGGCGAGGGCAAGACCTCCGGTGGTCGCCACCCGGTCAGCCCGTGGGGACAGCCGGAAGGCCGCACCCGCAAGAACAAGTCCAGCGATCAGCTGATCGTCCGCCGCCGGCGCACCGGCAAGAACAAGCGATAAGCAGGAGGGAGTAGCAGATGCCACGCAGTCTGAAGAAAGGCCCGTTCGTCGACGACCACCTCCTTGCGAAGGTGGACGTCCAGAACGAGAAGGGCACCAAGCAGGTCATCAAGACCTGGTCGCGTCGCTCGACCATCATCCCCGACTTCATCGGGCACACGTTCGCCGTCCACGACGGACGCAAGCACGTGCCGGTGTTCGTCTCGGACTCGATGGTCGGACACAAGCTCGGTGAGTTCGCGCCGACGCGCACCTTCAAGGGACACATCAAGGACGACCGGAAGGCGAAGCGGCGATGAGCGCAGAAACTCTGAACCCGACGGCCAAGGCCACCGCGAAGTTCGTTCGCGTCACGCCCATGAAGGCCCGTCGTGTGATCGACCTGGTCCGCGGTAAGAGCGTGGACGAGGCCCTCGACATCCTGCTGTTCGCGCCTCAGGCCGCGAGCGAGCCGGTTGCCAAGGTCGTCGCCAGCGCGGCGGCCAACGCGGAGAACAACCTCGGACTCGACCGGCGCACGCTGGTCGTCTCGCAGGCTTTCGCCGACGAGGGTCCGACGATGAAGCGTTTCCGTCCGCGGGCCCAGGGCCGCGCGTTCCGGATCCGCAAGCGCACCAGCCACATCACGGTCGTGGTGGAGAGCATCACCGCCACCGGCGCAGGCGCACCCAAGCGGTCGCGCACGCCCAAGAAGTCGGTCGCACAGAAGTCGACCAGTAAGGGAGCTCAGTAGTGGGCCAGAAGATCAACCCGCACGGCTTCCGTCTGGGTATCACCACCGACTGGAAGTCGCGGTGGTACGCCGACAAGCAGTACGCGGACTACGTGAAAGAGGATGTCGCCATCCGCAAGCTCCTGGCCACCGGCCTCGAGCGTGCCGGCATCGCCAAGGTGGAGATCGAGCGCACCCGTGACCGGGTTCGCGTCGACATCCACACCGCCCGTCCGGGCATCGTCATCGGTCGCCGCGGCGCCGAGGCCGATCGCATCCGTGGCGAGTTGGAGAAGCTGACCGGCAAGCAGGTGCAGCTCAACATCCTCGAGGTCAAGAACGCCGAGTCCGAGGCTCAGCTCGTGGCACAGGGTGTCGCCGAGCAGCTGTCGAACCGTGTCGCGTTCCGTCGCGCCATGCGCAAGGCCATCCAGTCGGCCATGCGTCAGCCGAACGTCAAGGGGATCCGGGTGCAGTGCTCGGGTCGTCTGGGCGGCGCCGAGATGAGCCGTAGCGAGTTCTACCGCGAGGGTCGGGTGCCGCTGCACACGCTGCGCGCCGACATCGACTACGGCCTCTACGAGGCGAAGACCACCTTCGGTCGCATCGGCGTGAAGGTCTGGATCTACAAGGGCGACATCGTCGGCGGCAAGCGTGAGCTCACCGCCGTCGCGGCTCCGGCCGGCGATCGCCCGCGTCGTGAGCGTCCGCAGCGTCCGCGTCGTAGCGGTTCCTCGGGAACCACCGCGACCAGCACCGATGCGGGCCGCGCCGCGGCTGAGACCGCTTCCGCCGCACCGGTCACCGAGGCTCCGGCCACGGTCGACGCAGGTGCGACCCCCACCGCGAATCAGGAGGGCTGACCCATGCTGATCCCTCGCCGGGTCAAGCACCGCAAGCAGCACCACCCCAGTCTCAAGGGGCAGGCCAAGGGCGGCACCAAGGTGACGTTCGGTGATTTCGGCATCCAGGCTCTGGAGAGTGCCTACATCACCAACCGGCAGATCGAGTCCGCTCGTATCGCCATCAACCGGCACATCAAGCGTGGCGGCAAGGTGTGGATCAACATCTTCCCCGACCGCCCGTTGACGAAGAAGCCCGCCGAGACCCGCATGGGTTCCGGTAAGGGTTCGCCCGAGTGGTGGGTCGCCCCGGTCAAGCCGGGTCGCGTGCTGTTCGAGATGAGCTACCCCGATGAGCACACCGCTCGCGAGGCCCTGCGCCGCGCGCAGCACAAGCTGCCCATCAAGACCCGCATCGTGACGCGAGAGGAGACGTTCTGATGGCACTGGGAATTGTTGCCGCCGAGCTCCGTGAGCTCAACGACGAAGATCTCCTCGAGCGTCTCCGCGAGTCGAAGGAAGAGCTGTTCAACCTGCGCTTCCAGATGGCCACCGGACAGCTCGACAACAACCGCCGGCTGCGGTTGGTCCGCCGCGAGATCGCACGCGTCTACACCGTGCTGCGTGAACGTGAACTCGGACTCTCGGCCGGCCCCGATGCTGATGCGAAGGTCGGTGACGACGCATGAGCGACGAGAAGGACGTGACAGTGACACAACCCGCCACCACGGAGCGCGCACAGCGCAAGGTCCGCGTGGGCTATGTCGTGAGCGACAAGATGCAGAAGACGATCGTGGTCGAGCTCGAGGACCGCGTGAAGCATCCCCTCTACGGCAAGATCATCCGCACCACCTCGAAGGTGAAGGCGCATGACGAGAACGAGACCGCCGGCATCGGCGACCGCGTTCGCCTGATGGAGACCCGCCCGCTGAGCGCCACCAAGCGCTGGCGTCTGGTCGAGGTCCTCGAGAAGGCCAAGTAGCCGACACCGCTGCGTGAACTGATCACGCAGATCACAACGACCCGTCACCCGTTCGCGGTGGCGGGTTTTTGTGTTTCCTACCAATGTGGTGTGAACCCGGGTGGACGTTTCACCATCGTGTGTTACGCGTGGGACGGAACATGATTCGCCAGGTGAACGACCATGTTCGTTCGCCAGGGACGCCTTCGATCCGGGTCGTCCGAACGTCCGAATCTTGGAGGTATTCACAGCTGGGG
Organism: Williamsia phyllosphaerae; assembly: GCF_014635305.1. Classification (NCBI taxonomy): domain Bacteria; kingdom Bacillati; phylum Actinomycetota; class Actinomycetes; order Mycobacteriales; family Nocardiaceae; genus Williamsia; species Williamsia phyllosphaerae. The sequence continues at coordinate 2,197,265 of NZ_BMCS01000001.1, forward strand.
TCGCTATGATGGCCCGGTCGGTCCGGTTGCCCGCTCGGGGGGGTGTGCAACGAGATACAAGCGGGCCGAGATCTATGGGTCGGGAGAATCGGTGAGCGGATCATGGTTGCGCCAAGCAATGGGGGACGATCGATGGACGGCGAGCGCGTCGCCGGTCCGACGACCGATCCCATCCCGCTGACCGCTGCCCAGAGGGGCATGTGGTTCGCCGAGCGACTGCACGCCGACTACTCGGTCACCGTCGCGCACTACCTGGACATCCGTGACGAGGACCGACCCCTCGACCGTGATCTGTTCTGTGCCGCCGTCGTCGAGGCGGCTCGGTCCCTGGAGTCCGCCTTCACCCGCATCGTGGTCGTCGACGACGTCCCGATGCAATGGGTGGACCCGAGCGTCGATTTCCGTGTCGAGCCCCTCGATCTGCGTTCCGAGCCGGACCCGGTCGCGGCCGCGCGTGCGTGGATGGACGCCGATCACCGGCGGCCGATGAACCTCGACACCGATCGTGTGGCGATCTCGGCGCTCATCCGCGTCGCCGACGACCGTTGCTTCTGGTACCTGCGGGGCCACCACATCGCCTTCGACGGTTTCTCGGCGCTGACCAGCCTGCACGAGGGCGTACACCGCTACAACGCGATGCTGGCCGGCGCCGAACACGTCCCGCCCGCCCGGGCCTCCCTGGCCGAGATCTCGGCCGACGACGACAAGTACGCGCAGAGCACCCGCCGACAGACCGACCGCGAGCACTGGGTCGCCCGCGTCGCCGATCTGCCCGAGGGGCCGACCCTGTCGCGCAGGGCCACCACCGCAGCCCTGTCACCCGCGAACGTCATGGCCAGCAGGCGGGTCGATCGCGATCGACAGGACCTGGTCGACTCGACGGCCGCGGCGGGGAACACCTCGGCGGCGGCTCTGCTGATCGCCGCGTTCGCGGCGTACCTGTCGCGGATGACGAACGTCGACGACGTCGTGCTCAGCCTGCCCGTCACCGGCCGGGCCAGCGCCCGGGTGAAGCGCGGGAGCGGCATGGTCGCCAACATGCTGCCGGTCCGGATCGACGGTGTCGTCGGCGCGACGGGGCGCGAGCTGATCTCCCAGGTGCAACTCGAACTGACCGGTGCCCTCCGGCACCAGCGGTTCCGCTACGAGGACATCCGACTCGCCGCGGGGATGGCCGACGCCACCGCGGCGTCGTTCGGTCCGATCGTCAACCTGGTCTTCTTCGACCGCCGTATCGAGATCGACGGGGCCCGGGCCGACTACCACATCCTGTCCTCGGGAACCCTGGACGACCTGCGGATCAACCTCTACCAGGCGAGTCCGGGCGAGTGCCTGGTCGTCGACCTCCACGGCAACCCCAACCTGTACGACCAGGCCGAACTCGACACCCACCTCGAGCGCTTCCTGCTCTTCGCCGACCGCCTGATGTCGTCACCGGAGACGCCGGTCGCCGCCCTCTCGGTGCTGCTCGACGACGAGCACGACGCCCTGATCGCCCGAGGCCGCGGACCCCGCCGTGCCGACACCCCCGGTGAACATCTGCTCGCGGGATTCGAGGCGCAGGCCGCCGCCACGCCCGAGGCCGTCGCGATCGAGGCGACGGGGGTGACGCTGACCTACCGCGCGTTCGCCGACCTGCGCACCGACCTCGCGCAGCGGTTGCGCCGTGACGGCGTCGTGGCCGGTGATCGCGTCGTCGTCGCCCTCGACCGGGGTGTCGCCCAGGTCGCCGCGGTCTACGCCGTGCTGACCCTCGGTGCGGTCTACGTCCCGGTCGACCCGACCGACCCACGGGAACGCCGCGAGAGGATCGAGACCACCGTCGATGCGCGGCTGGTGGTGGATGCGGCGTACCTGACGTCGATCGACTTCGATCCCACCCGCCCGGCCCCCGACACGGCCGATGTCGCAGAACTCGCGATCGCACCCGGCGGTGCGGCCTACGTCATCTTCACCTCCGGTTCCACCGGCACACCCAAGGGCGTCGAGGTCGGACACCGTGCGGTGCTCAACCGGCTCGACTGGATGCAGGACGACCACCGGATCGACGGTTCCGACGCCGTCCTGCACAAGACGCCCACCACCTTCGACGTGTCGGTCTGGGAACTGTTCTGGCCGTTGCGCACCGGGGCGCGCATGGTCATCGCCCGTCCGGGCGGACACCGCGACCCCGACCACCTGCACGACCTGATGGCCGAGCGCGGCGTGACCGTCGCGCACTTCGTGCCGTCCATGCTCGACGTCTACCTCGACGTCGTGTCGGCCGACGGTCGGGCGGTGTCCCTGCCGCCGTCGGTGCGCGTGGTGTTCACCTCCGGAGAAGCCCTCGGTGCGGCCACCGCGCAGCGGCTGCTGACGTCGTCGACGGCGCACCTGGTCAACCTCTACGGCCCGACCGAGGCGGCGGTCGACGTCACCGCTCACCGCGTCGCGGCGGGTGCCGACCCCGTGCCGATCGGGCGCCCCGTCGCCGAGACCGAGGTCTATGTGCTCGACGCATCGCTCCGACCGGTGCCCGCCGGGGTCGCCGGGGAGCTCTACCTCGCCGGCCGACAGCTCGCCACCGGCTACGTGGGCGCCCCCGGGATCACGGCCGACCGATTCGTCGCGAACCCGTTCGACGGCACGGGCACGCGGATGTACCGGACCGGTGACCTGGTGCGCTGGAACGCGGTCGGGGAGATCGAATACCTCGGTCGCACCGACCTCCAGGTCAAGATCCGCGGACGTCGCGTCGAACTCGGCGAGATCGAGTCGGTGCTCACGATGATCCCCGGCGTCGAGGCCGCCGCCGTGCTCGCCCGCTCCGACCTCGGGCCCGCGGTCACCCTGGTGGCCTACGTCCGCGGTGCCGCCGACGTGCTGGACGTCGACGCGATCGCCGACCGCTGCCGTCGTCGTCTGCCCTCGCACATGGTGCCCGCGGCGATCGTCGTGCTCGACGAACTCCCCGTCACCTCATCGGGAAAGCTGGACCGCCGCGCGCTGCCCGCGCCCGTCCTGCGCTCCGACACCCCCCATCGGGAGGCGGAGTCGGCGGTCGAGATCGCGCTCGCCGAGCTCGTTCGCGGCCTGCTGCGGGTCGAGCGGGTCGGTATGCGCGACAACCTCTTCGCACTCGGCGGCGATTCGCTGATCGCGGCCCGGCTGGTGTCGGTGGCGCGCACCGAACACCGGCTCGCGATCGACCTGGCCGACGTCTTCGACAGTCCCTCGATCGGTGAGCTCGCCGCCCGCACCCAGCCGGTCGCCGACGGCGCCGCCGCGTCACCATCGCTCCCGCGTCCCGCGTCGATCCCGCTGTCGCACGCGCAGACCCGGTTGTGGTTCATCAACCGGATGGACCCGTCGGCCCCGACCTACAACATGTCCGGAGCGGTTCGCCTGGGTGCCGACGTCGACGTCGCGGCGTTCGCCGCGGCGGTGCGCGACGTCCTCGAGCGGCACGCGATCCTGCGCACCGTGTTCCCGTCGGTCGACGGCGAGCCGGTGCAGCAGGTCCTCGACATGGCCACGGTCGCCCCCGGTGTCGACGCTCACGTTCTCGATGCCCAGAGTCTCGGTGCGCGGGGCATCGGTGAGCGCCCCGCGTCGACCGTCGACGTCGGGCGTGCCGTCGCCGACCTGGTCGGGACCGGGTTCGACCTCGAGCACGAGATCGGGTTCCGCGCACACCTGCTGGCCACGTCCGGTCACGGCGCGACGTCGGCCGAGTCGGTCGCGGTCCTGGTGGTCCACCACATCGCCGCCGACGGGCAGTCGCTGCGTCCGCTGATCGGCGACCTGCGCCACGCCTACGATCGCCGTCGGGCCGGACTCCCGCCCGAGTTCACGCCTCTGCCCATCGACTTCGCCGAGGTGGCGCTGCGCCAACAGGCCCGTCTCGGTGGCCTGGCCGACCCCACCCCGGTGCTGACCGACGGCCTCGAGTTCTGGCGGCGGGAGCTCCACGGTGCCCCCGGTCTGCTCACCCTGCCCACCGACCGACCCCGCCCGCAGGTCGCCGACGGCCGCGGCGCGTACGTCGACACCATGCTCGACGCCGATCTGTCCACCGGGATCCGGCGCCTGGCCACCGATCTCGCGGTCACCCCGTTCGCGGTCCTGCACACCGGGCTGGCCGTGGTGCTCAGCCGACTCGCGGGCACCGACGACGTCAGCATCGGCAGCGCGATCGCCGGTCGGGACGACCCGGCGACCGCCGACATGGTCGGCATGTTCGTCAACACCGTCGTGCTGCGGTCCCGGATCCGTCCCGCGCAGTCCGTCGCCGACCTCGTGACCTCCTCGCACCGGGGAATCGCCGGCGCGATGGCCCACGCGGAGGTCCCGTTCGAGCGGGTCGTGGACGCTTTGGCGCCACAGCGTTCATCCGGGTACGCCCCGCTGTTCCAGGTGGCGCTGACGATGCAGTCGGATCCGTGGGCCGGCCTCGCGGACCGCTCCGACGTCGACGCCGGGCTCGAGGCGCGGGTCCCGGCCGCGAAGTACGACCTGACCATCACGGTCACCGAGCCGGCCGACCGGACGTCGTCGCGCGGCTACGCGGTCGAGATCAACTACGCCACCTCGCTGTTCGACGAGCCGACTATCCGGACGCTCGGCGATCACCTGCGCCGCGTGCTGGGCGCAATGGTCGCCGCACCGTCGGCGCCGGTGGGTCGCATCGGACTCCTCGACGACCGGCACGCGATCACCGCCACGTCGTCGGTGTCGTCGAACCCCCGGCGCACGCTGTCCGAGCTGCTGGCGGCGGGCGCCGCCGCGGCCGATCCGCACGCCCCGGCCGTGTCGGGCGCGGTGTCGATCACCTGGGCGGTCTTCGAGGCGCGGACCAACGAGTTGGCCCGCGAACTCATCTCGAGAGGCGTCGGTCCCGGTTCGATCGTCGCGATCTCGATCGGACGGTCGCACCACTCGGTCATGGCCGTCGTCGCGGTCGCCAAGACCGGCGCGGCCTTCGTCACCATCGATCCCCGTCAGCCCGATTCCCGTCGTGCCGCCCTGATCGCCGACAGCACCGCGGTGCTCGGACTCACCATCTCCGAGCTCGGCACGCCGCCGTCGGACGGGCGGGCCATCACCTGGCTGGCCATCGACGAGGTGTCGTTCGAACTCGGTCTCGCCGGGCACAGCGGGTCGCGCATCCACCCGTCCGAGCTGCGTCGGCCCGTACACATCGCCGATCTCGCGTACCTGCTGTTCACGTCGGGCTCGACCGGACGACCCAAGGCCGCCGCGGTGACCCACGCCGGCCTCGCCGACCTCGTCGCCACCCAGGCAACGGTGCTCGGCTGCGACCGCACGTGCCGCGTGCTGCACGTGGCGTCGCCGAGCTTCGACGTGTCGCTGTTCGAGATGATCATGGGACTCTGCGCGGGCGCGGAACTCGTGATCAGCCCGCCGGACGTGTTCGCCGGACCCGAACTCGCCGCGCTCATCGCCGAGCGGGGCGTGACGCACGCGGTCATGACGCCTTCGGCGTTGGCGACCATCGAGCCGTCGGAGGTCCCGACCCTGCGGATCCTGGCGAGCGCGGGCGAGCAGTGTCCGCCGGAGGTCGTCACCCGATGGGCCGGCGCCGGTCGCCACCTACACAACTTCTACGGCCCCACCGAGGCCACGATCACCGCGACCACCTCGTCGGCGATGCGGGTCGGTGAACTGGTCACGATCGGTCGCGCCATCGACGGCATGACCACGCTGGTCCTCGACGACTGGCTGCGCCCGGTCCCCGCGGGGGTCGCCGGTGAGCTGTACCTGGCCGGGCCGGCCCTCGGTCGCGGCTACCACGACCGACCCGGCCTCACCGCGACGCGCTTCGTGGCCAACCCGTTCGACTCCGGTGCCACCCGGATGTACCGGTCGGGTGACCGCGTGACCCGCACCGTCGCAGGCGATCTCGTCTATCACGGGCGCACCGACTTCCAGATCAAGATCCGTGGTGTGCGCGTCGAGCCGGGTGAGATCGACGACGTCCTGACGTCGATCGACGGCGTCGAGGCCGCGCTCACCGTCGCCACCACCACCCCGGGCGGGGAAGAGGTGCTCGTCGCCTACGTGACGCCCGCACCGGGTCGGGTCCTGGTGCCGCACCACGTCGTCGACGCGGCTGCGCGCGCGCTGCCCGCGTACCTCGTCCCCCGCACCGTCGCCGTCCTCGACGAGTTCCCGTTGACCACCGTCGGCAAGATCGACCGGTCGGCGTTACCGCCGGTGACCCTGACGGCGTCACCGGACTCGGTGGCCCCGCGCAGCCAGCTCGAGTCCGTCGTCGCGGGCGTCTTCGCGCAGGTGCTCGGGGTCGACTCGGTCGGCGTCTACGAGAACTTCTTCGCCGCGGGCGGCAACTCGTTGTCGGCCACCAAGGTGGTCGCGCGGCTCGAGACCCTCCTGGACCGGCGGATCTCGGTGCGGACGTTGCTGGAGAACCCGACCGTCGCCACGCTGGTGGGTGCGGTCACCACCGCCGACGTCCGCGGACCCGTCGCACCGCCGCTGACGGTGCGTCCGCGGTCCGAGGTCGTCCCGGTGTCCGGTGTGCAGCGCAGCATGTGGCTGGTCAACCGTGCCGATCCGGACTCGTCGTCCTACAACGTCTCCCTGGCGCTGCGACTGAGCGGCGGCCTCGACGTGCCCGCGCTGCGCGCCGCGATCACCGAGCTGGTGATGCGCCGCGAGACGCTGCGGACGACGTACCCGCTGCTGGGGGGCGAACCGGTTCAGGTGATCCGCCCGGCCGCCGCGGTGGCCGACGATTTCGTGGTCCCGCTCGTCGACCTCACCGCCCGGCGTTCGGTCGCCGCCCCCGAGGAGATCCCAGCCGCGATCGCGGCCGTCACCGACCGCGGCTTCGACCTCACCACGGGTATCCCGGTCCGGGCCGCGGTGGTACGCGTCGGCCCCGACGACCACCTGCTGGTGTTCGTGGTACACCACATCAGCGCAGACGGGGCCTCGTTGATGCCGCTGGCCCGCGACCTCGTCGACGGCTACACCGCCCACCTCGACGGCCGTACGCCGCCGCCCCAGCGCCTCCCGCTGCACTACGCGGACTGGGTCGTGTGGCAGCGCGAGCGGCTCGCCGCGGTCGGAGACGACGGGGTGACGCACGCCGACCGGCAGTTGGCCTACTGGACGCGTCGCCTGGCCGGGGCGCCCGACCGCATCGCCCTGCCCACCGACCGGCCGCGGCCGACGTCGCCGAGTTCGCGGGGCGACGTGCTGGACTTCGAGATCCCGGCGCAGGTGGTCGACGCACTCGAATCCATTGCTCGCGAACACAACAGCACCCTGTTCATGGTCGTCCACGCCGCGTTCGCGGTGTTGATGTCGCGGTTGTCGGGGCACGACGACGTCGTCATCGGGACGCCGTACGCCGGTCGCGACGACGAGACCCTCGACGACATGGTCGGGATGTTCGTCAACACCCTGGCGTTGCGTACCCGGGTGCGGTCGGGGGAGGGGTTCGACGAGCTGCTGCACCGGGTGCGCGGGGAGGACCTCGCCGACACCGCGCACGCCGACGTCGCGTTCGACGAGATCGTTTCGCGGGTGGTCGCCTCGCCCTCCGGCTCGCACAACCCGGTGTTCCAGGTGATGTTCGCGTTCCAGAACATCGTCTTCCCGACCGTCGAACTCGACGGTCTGCGGATCACCCCGGAACCGCTCTCCTCGGTGGCGGCCAAGGTCGACCTCGAGTTCATGCTGTTCCCGGTCGACCCGAGTGGTGCCGACCGCGCCGGGGCCATGGCCGGTCGGGTCATCTTCGCGACCGACCTGTACGACGCGACGACGGTGGAACGCATCGTCGCCCGCTACGGCCAGGTGCTGCGGGCGGTGGCCGCGGATCCGACCCACATCGTCGGTGACATCGACATCGCGCTCGACCGCCCGGCCGATCCCGCGGTCCTCCTCGGCGCCATCGAGGAGTCGGCGGCGGGTGCGGGCAGCGATCCGGCCGATCTCGCGCACCTGGTGGCGCAGGCCACCGAGATCGACCCCGACGCGACCGCCGTGGAGTACGGCGGTGTCGAGGTCAGCTTCGCCGAGATCGATTCGATGGCAACGGCACTGATGATGACGCTGCCCGACGGCGACGCGTATGGTGCTCTCACCATGGCCCTGACCGCAGTGGTTCCCGAGATCGCCGACGGCGGTGTCGAGGTCCTCGACGCCGCGCTGGGGCAACTGCAGGTCAATGCGTGTCGGATCGCCGGCGCCGCGACGGCGCCGGAAACGGCCGACCGGGCGTGACCGCGATCGGTTCCGAACCGCCCCAGGCGCCACCGAGGCACCGCGCCCGTCCGTCCACCCAGTGGCTCGTCGCGCTCGCGGCGTCTCTCGCCCCGACACAGGTGGCGTTCCACGGCGCGCGCAAGCCCGTCACCTTCGCCGACCTACGGGCCAAGATCGACGCGACGGTGGCGATGTTGGCCCCTCGCGGCATCGACGCCGAGGCCGGGGTCGGGGTGGCGGTCACCGGGCTGCTCCCCCGTACCGGTCTCGCGCCCGCGGAGGTCGCCGCCGCGACCACCGCCACCGTCGCGCTGATCCGGTCGAGCGCGAACGAGATCGCCGGGACGAACGACTGGGAGTCGGTGTCGGGTCGGTTCCGGTCGGCGGTCCACCGCCATCCCGCACGGACCGCGGTCACCGACCTCGACGGCACGGCGCTGACCTACCGCGAGCTCGACGAACGGTCGGACCGGGTGGCGGCCGGACTCGTCGCGGCCGGAGCCGGTCCGGAGATCCTCGTCGGCGTCGCGCTGCCCCGGACGGCGGAGTTGATCGTCACCCTCGTCGCGGTGCTGAAGACGGGCGCGGCGTACCTCCCGTTGGACCGCTCGCATCCGCTGGCCCGTCTGCACGGCATCGTCACCGACGCCGAGCCACTGCTCATCGTGACCGACACCGAGACGACGGCGTCGTGGGAGCGGCTGGGGGTGCCGCTGACGACGGTCGGCGATCTCGACGGCCCGACCGCTCCCGGCGCCTCGGACACCGCGCTGCCGCTTCGGATCGACGGACGACATCCGGCCTACGTCATGTACACCTCGGGTTCCACCGGCAACCCGAAGGGCGTCGTCGTCACCCACGACGCGGTCGTCACCCTGCTCGAGGGGCTCGACGACATCTACGACGCGTCCGCCGACGACGTGTGGTCGATGTTCGCGTCCTTCGCCTTCGACGTCTCCGTCGGTGAGATCTGGACCGCGCTGACGACCGGTGGGCGACTGGTGGTCCTCGACCACGTGACGACGCGCTCGCCGGACGATTTCGTGGCCGCGCTCGAGCGCGAGCACGTCACGATCGTCAACCTGACACCGTCGGCGTTCTATCAGCTCGGCGCGGCGCTGCGCGACCGGCCGGTCGGCCGGATGCCGCGCTCGGTACGCCGGATGATCTTCGCCGGTGAGGTCCTCGACGTCGAGCAGGTCCGTCGGTGGCACTCCGACCGCCTGCGCATCGACGGCGAGCCCGGACCGCAGCTGAACAACATGTACGGCCCCACCGAGACCACCGTCTACATGACGCGTCGCGAGATGACCGCCGAGTTCGCTTCGGCGGCAACCGCGTCCGACATCGGCATCGCGACCCCGGGCAGTGAGGTCCACGTCCTCGACGCGCGTCTGCGCCCGGTCCCCGACGGCGTGCCCGGCGAGATCTACGTCGCGGGCCCGCAGGTCGTCCGTGGGTACCTCGCGCGCACCGACCTCACCGCGGGTCGGTTCGTCGCCAACCCGTTCACCGACACCGGCGAGCGGATGTACCGCACCGGCGACGTCGTCCTGGTGCGCGGCGACTCGTACGAATTCCTCGGTCGCAGCGACGATCAGGTGAAACTGCGTGGCTACCGGATCGAGTTGGGTGAGGTCGAGGCGGCACTGCTGGCCGCCGACGGCGTCGGCTCCGCCGCCGCGGCGATCCGGCAGCGTGGCGACCTCCCCGAACAGCTCGTGGGCTACGTCGTGGCCGCGCCGACGACCGGTGGCGACCTCGACGTCGCGGCCGTGCGTGCGGAGGTGGCCACCCGCGTCCCGGACTACATGGTCCCCGACGTCGTCATGGTGCTCGACCGACTCCCGTTGAACGTCAATGGAAAACTCGACCGCGGTGCTCTGCCCGTGCCGCAGGCGGTCACCCACGACGACGCGGAGCCGGCCGCGACCGAGGCCGAGAGCGCGTTGGCGCACCTGTTCGCCGAGGTCCTCGAGACCGACCGGGTGGGTGTCACCACCTCCCTGTTCGACCTCGGGGGCAATTCGCTGGTGGCTGCGCGGATCGCCGCACGCAGCGCCGACGCCCTCGACGTCGCCGTCACCGTCCGCGACATCTTCGAGGCCCCCAGTGTCCGGGCGCTCGCACAACGACTCTCGGCGCGATCGACCGTCGGACGACCGCCGCTGGTCCCCATCTCCCACGAGGGTCCGGTGCCGCTGTCGGATGCGCAGCGCCGCATCTGGTTCCTGGCCGAACTCGACCCGCACAGCGTGGGGTACAACATCCCGCTGGTGCTGCGGTTCCGCGGTGACCTCGACGTCGCCGCACTCGACCGCGCGTTGCGTGACGTCATCGATCGCCACGGCGTGTTGCGCACCCGGTTCGCGACGACCGACGGTGTGCCCGAACAGGTGGTGCTGCCGGTGGGCGACCACCACCCCGATGTCGCCATCGACCCGCCGATCGATCTGCGCCACAACGACACCGCGTCACGGACCGAGGCGATCCGGGCGATCGTGGACGCCGAGTTCGACCTAGCGGTCGCGCCGCCGTTGCGGGCACGGCTCGTCCGCGTCGCCGATCTGGAGTTCGTGTTCGTCGTCGTGGCCCACCACGTCATCAGCGACGGCGGCTCCTTCGGCCCGCTCGCGCGGGACCTGATGACCGCCTACCGGGCGCGCTGGAACGGGACGGAACCCGATTTCGCGCCGCTGCCGGTGCAGTACGTCGACTACACGCTCTGGCAGCGCGCGGTGCTCGGCGACGACTCCGACCCCACCTCCCTGGCGGCGCAACAGCTGCGCTTCTGGACCGAGCAACTCGACGGCATCCCCGATCTGATCGACCTGCCGCTCGACCGACCCCGACCCGCGGTGGCCTCGAGTGCGGGGGCCGAGTACGCGTTCGTCGTCGACGCGACGACCGTGGCCGGTCTCCGGCGCGTCGCCGACGACTGCGGCGCAACGATGTTCATGGCCGTCCACGCGGTGTTCGCGGTGCTGCTCGCGCGGTCGGGAAGAACCGACGACGTGGTGATCGGCACCGCCATCCACGGACGCGGCTCGGCCGAACTCGACGACCTGATCGGGATGTTCGTCAACACGCTCGTCCTGCGGACGCCCGTCGACCGTGGCGCGGGCTTCGTCGAGCTCCTGAACCGGGTGCGCACCACCGACATCGCCGCGCTGGACGCGACCGAGGTCACCTTCGAGCGGCTGGTCGACCACCTCGACCCCGAACGCTCCACGGCGCACGCCCCCCTGTTCCAGGTGGCGCTGGCGTTCCAGGACACCGGGCAGGTCCGTTTCGAGCTGCCCGGCCTGACCGTCGCCGGCGTCGACACCGACGTCACCACGACCAAGTTCGATCTCCAGCTCACCGTCTCCGAGGGTGCCCAGCCGCACGACACCGGGCACGGCGGCGCCCTGTCCGCGGTGTTCACCTACGCCACCGCGCTGTTCGACGAGTCGACGATCGCCGAACTCGCCCGGCGGCTGACCGCGGTGATCGCGGCGGTCGGAGCCGATCCGAGCCGTCCGGTCGGTGACATCGACGTCCTCTCGCCCGAGGAGTCCCTGGCGCTCACGACCGTGGCGGGCCCGGCCTCGGTCACCCCGCGCACGCTGCCTGCGATCCTCGCCGACGCGGTCGCCGCGCATCCCGACGGGATCGCGATCAGTGCCGCCGGCGTCGAGCTCACCTTCTCCGAACTCGCGACCCGAGCCGATGCGGTTGCCGCCGTGCTGCGTTCGGCCGGGGTGGCCGCCGGTACGCCGGTGGGCCTGGCCGTCGGTCGATCCGTCGAGGCGTTGGTCGGGTTCTGGGGCATCGCGGTGGCGGGTGCCGCGGTGGTCCCCGTCGACACCGCCGCACCGTCCGACCGCATCGCCTCGATGATCTCCGACGCCGGTCTGCGCGTCGGACTGACCACCGCGGGAGCGCGCGACGGTCTGCCGTCGTCGATCGACTGGTTCGACCTCGATGCGCTCCCGACGCCCGACGCCGACCACCAGACCGGTGGGGACGAGCCGCGTCTGGACGACATCGCGTACGTCGTCGTCACGTCCGGGTCGGCCGGTCGGCCCACGGGCGTCGCCGTCACCCACCGCGGACTCGCCGACGTGGTCGCCGAGATCGCCGACCGCTTCGACGTGACCCCCGCCTCGCGGGTGCTGCAGTCCGCGTCCCCGGGTGTCGACGCGTGGGTCTTCGAGGTGCTGCTCGCCACCGCGTCGGCCTCGACGCAGGTGATCGCGCCGCCGTCGATCCGCGGCGGTGCCGAGCTCGCTGGCCTGCTCGCCGAGCAGCACGTCACCCACGCGTTCGTGACCCCTGCCGCCCTGGCCACCGTTCCCTCCGACGACCTGTCCGACCTGCGGGTCCTGTGTGTGGCGGGCGAGATCTGCGCGCCGGAGTCGGTGCGCCGGTGGAGCCGTGGCCGGCGGATGTTCGCCATGTACGGCCCGTCCGAGGCCACGATCTGGAGCACGTCGACACCACCGATGACCGCGGACGGGCCCGTCGGCATCGGTGCGCCGATCACCGGGGTACGGGTCGCCGTCCTCGACGACCGTCTGCGTCCGGTACCCGCCGGCGTCACCGGCGAGCTCTACCTCTCCGGATCCTCGCTGGCGAGTGGCTATCTCGCCGCGCCAGGGCAGACCGCGGGCCGTTTCGTCGCCGACCCGTCGGGTGCACCGGGCGAGCGGATGTACCGGACCGGTGACCTCGTCCGGTGGCGCCGTGCCGGAGACCGGTCGACCGACGCCGGGTGGGAACTCGAGTTCACCGGCCGCACCGACCTCCAGCTCACGATCCGCGGGTTTCGGGTCGAACCCGCCGAGATCGACATCGCCCTGGGCGAGGAGCCCGGAGTCGAGTTCGCCGCCACCCTCGGGGTCGACGACCCGGCCTCCGGTACGACCACGGTGGCGTCCTACGTATATCCGCGGGCCGGGCACACCCTCGACGCCCGCACGCTGCGCGCCGGACTGGCGAATCGTCTCCCCGCGCGGATGATCCCCGCGTCGATCACCGTGCTCGACACGGTGCCGCTGACGTCGGCGGGCACGCTCGACCGTGACGCCTTGCGCGCCATCGTCGGCGAACCCACACCGACCGGACACGGCGACCACGTCCCACCCGCCACCGACTCGGAACGCGTCGTCGCCGACGTGTTCGCCGACGTCCTCGGCGTCGACAGTGTGTCGGTCGTCGAGGACTACTTCGACCTGGGCGGCAACTCGCTGTCGGCCACCCGGGTGACCGCGCGCGTCGGCTCGGCGCTCGGTGTCACAGTGCGGGTCCGCGACCTGTTCGACGCACCGTCGGTCCGCGCCCTGGCGGCGCGCCTGGACACGCGGGAGCAGGGCATCGAACGTGCCGAACTCCGCCGCCGCCCTCGCCCCGAGACGATCCCGCTGTCGTTCGCGCAGCGACGCATGTGGTTCATCAACCAGTTCGACACCTCCTCGGCCGGGTACAACATCCCGGTGACGGTGCGCCTGCGCGGACCGCTCGACGCCGACGCGATGGCCCGCGCGCTCGCCGATGTCGTCGAACGCCACGAGGTCCTGCGCACGATCTATCCGGCCCAGACCGCCGCGACCCAGACCGCCGAACCGACCTCAGATTCCGAACCCGCGCAGCGCATCCTGGACCCGATGACCGCGCGCGCGGCGCTCGACTGGGCCACCGTCGGCGCCGACGAGGCCCGCGATCACCGCAACCAGGGCTTCGACGTCAGCCTCGACCTGCCCATCCGGGCCCGACTGGCCCGGATCGGCGACGACGACCACCTGCTGGTCATCGTCGCGCACCACATCGCGTTCGACGGCGAGTCCGCGCCCGTGTTGGCCCGTGACCTGGCCGTCGCCTACGCGGCGCGGGTCGAGGGTGCGGCGCCGGAATGGGTCCCGCCGCGTGTGCAATACGCCGATTACGCACTGTGGCAACGAGATCTGTTGGGTGACGCCGGCGACCCCGATTCGGAGATGTCGCGCGCCCTGGCCCACTGGACCTCCCATCTCGCGCACCTGCCGGACATGCTGCGCCTGCCGTTCGACCACCCACGTCCGGCCGTCCCCACCATGCGCAGCGGATCCGTCGAGTTCACGGTGCCCGCGGCCACCCGCGCCGCGCTGCGCCGACTCGCGCAGGCACACGACGCGTCACTGTTCATGGTCACCCACGCCGCGCTCGCCGCCCTGCTGGCGCGGGTGTCGTCGACCGGCGACATCGCCGTGGCCACCCCGGTCGCCGGACGTGGTGCGGCCGAGCTCGATTCGCTCATCGGGATGTTCGTCAACACCCTGGTGCTGCGGACCGAGGTGGACCCGTCCGCGGGGATCGACGAGCTGATCACGCAGGCCCGCCGCGTCGACCTCGACGCGTTCGCCCACGCCGAGGCACCGTTCGAGCGGGTCGTCGACGCCGTCGACCCGGTGCGCTCGGAATCCTTCGAGCCGCTCGCGCAGGTGTTGTTCGTCTACGACGCCGCGGCGCCGCTCGCGGCCCGCATCGGCGAGATCGAGATCGAACTCGAGGCCCCCGGCGACGACGCGGCCAAGTTCGACCTGACCGTCGGCGTCACCGACGGCCTCACCGTCGACGCGGACATGACCGGCGTGATGATCTACGCGGCAGATCTGTTCGACCGCTCGACCGTGCAGGCGTTCGTCGACGCGTTCATCCGCATCCTCACCGCGTTCGGCCGCACCCAGAACGGCATGGGAGAACCCGTCCGCGCGATCGGGGACATCGCGATCCTGCCGCCCGAGACGATCACCGAGCAGACCGCGGCCGCGACCGGCCCCGTCGTCGATCTGCCCGCGACCACCCTCCCGGATGCTTCGCGGGAATTCGGCTCGGCCCACCCCGACCACGTCGCGCTCGTGACCGACGACAGGACTGTCACCCACGGCGAGTTCTGGATGCGAGTCGCACACCTCGCCCGCGACCTCGTCGACGTCGGGATCGGGCCCGAGGTCGCGGTGGCGGTGTGCATCCCGCGGTCGATCGAGATGCTGATCGCGGTGCACGCCGTGCTCGCCGCCGGCGGCCAGTACGTCCCCGTCGACCCGGAGGCACCGGCCGACCGGGCCGAGCACATGCTGCACACGGCGGCCGCGCAGGTCGTGCTGACCGGTCCGGGGGCGCTGCCGCAGGCCGTCCGGACGACCGGGTTGCGCCGCATCGTCGTCGACGCCGCCGCCGGATTCGACACCGGATCGGATCGTGGGCTCGCGCTCACCGACGCCGACCGGACCGCACCGTTGCGTCCCGACCACCCGGCCTACACGCTGTTCACCTCCGGCTCGACGGGGCGGCCCAAGGGCGTGACGGTGTCGCACCGCGCGGTGGCCAACCGCCTGCGTTGGGGGCTGGCGACCTTCCCGATCGACGACTCCGACGCCGTCGTCCTCAAGACCCCGTACACGTTCGACGTCTCGGTGCCGGAGCTGTTCGCGCCGCTGATGGCAGGCGCGCGACTCGTCATCGCCCGCCCGGACGGCCACACCGACCCCGACTATCTCGTCGACCTGCTCGATCGGGAGCGTGTCACCTCGGTCCACTTCGTCCCGTCGATGCTGTCGGTGTTCCTCGACGTCGTCACCCCCGCCCGTCTCGCCCGTCTCACCTCCCTGCGGTACCTGTTCTGTTCGGGTGAGGCGCTGTCGGTGTCGGTGGCACGTGCGGCACGACGGGTCCTGCCGTGGGCCGCACTGCACGACCTGTTCGGTCCCACCGAGGCCGCCGTCGAGGTCGCCCACCAACCGCTCGGGTCGGTGGGGGAGACCGTGCCGATCGGCCGGCCGGTGTGGAACACGCAGACCCTCGTCCTCGACCAGCGCCTGCAGATCGTGCCCGCCGGTGTGGTCGGTGAGCTGTACCTCGGTGGCCCGCAGCTCGCGCGCGGCTACGCGGCCCGGCCCGATCTCTCCGCCGAGCGATTCGTGGCCAACCCGTTCCCCGGCGGTGCGGCCGGCGGTCAACGCCTCTATCGCACCGGCGACCTGGTGCGGCGCAACGCCTCCGGGGAACTCGAGTACCTCGGCCGCTCCGATTTCCAGGTCAAGCTGCGCGGCCAGCGCATCGAACTCGGCGAGATCGAGGCGGTGCTCGCCGGGGCGGACGGTGTCGTGCACGCAGCGGCCGCGGTGGTGCCCGGACCGGGCGGGACCGATCATCTCGTCGCCTACCTCGCAGGCCGCTCGGGCGGCGACCTCGCGGGGACCGGTGCCGACGACCTCGTCACCCGTGCCCGTGCCGCGGTGGATTCCGCGCTGCCGGAGTACATGCGGCCGACGGTGTGGACCGTGCTCGAGGACGTACCGCTCAGTGCGGCGGGCAAACTCGACCGGCGCGCCCTGCCCGCCCCCGACTTCGGTCGCGGTGTCGGTGCCGACGAGTCGATCGTGGAGCCGGCCACCGACGACGAACGGGTCATCGCCCAGGTGTTCGCCGGGGTGCTCGGCGCCGACCGCGTCTCGGTGACCGCCTCGTTCTTCGCGCTCGGTGGCGACTCGATCATGTCGATCCGTCTCACGTCGCTGCTCCGCGCGGCCGGGTACGCGGTGACCCCGCGCGACATCTTCACCGCGCGCACGGTGCGGGCTCTGGCCCGGGTGGCAGGCACACACGGCCACACCCCGCTCGACGAATACGACGGCGGTGCAGTCGGACCGGTGACCATGACCCCGGCCGTGGCGTGGATGCTCGACCTCGCCGAGGGCGCCGACGATGTCGCCGAGGCCGTCGCCGACTTCTCCCAGTCGACCGTCCTCGCACTGCCGGACGACGCCGACACGAGCGCCGTACGTGCGGTGATCACCGCGGTCGTGGCCGCGCACCCGATGCTGACCGCGTCCCTGCGATCCGTCGACGGCGCGTGGTCGCTGACCGCGGGCGCGGGCGACCCCGACGACGTCCTCGTCCGCGTCGACGACCCGGACGGCGACGATCCGACCGGTGATGCGGACCCCACGGACGACCTCGACGCCCGGGTGCGCGCGGCACACGCGAGCGCACTGGCGAGTCTGGATCCTGCGTCGGGCCGCCTGGTCGCCGCCGTCGGGGTACGCGACCCGGCCGGTGGCGGTCGGCTCGTGGTCGCGGCCCACCACATCGGTGTCGACGCGGTGTCGTGGCAGACCATCGTCACCGGGATCGCCTCGGCGTGGTGGCAGCACACCACCGGCCGGCCGATCACGGTCACGTCGACCGGTACGTCGTTCCGTCGCTGGGCCGGTGTGCTGAGCGAGTTGTCCACCCGTGAGGAGCAACTCGCGCTGTGGGATGCGCACCTGCCCGCGCCCCTGCCCATGTCCGGGGCCGACCACGCGCCCCGGTTCTCGCTCGACCCCGCCCGCGACCGCATGTCGGCGGTGCGCACGGTCCGCACCGTGGTCCCGGCAGAGATCGCCGACGCAATCCTGGCCTCGGTGCCGACGGCCTTCGGGACCCGGGTGGACACCACCCTGCTGGCCGCACTGGCCGCGGCGCTGACCGACGACGCGGATGATCAGGTGTCGATCCTGGTGGAGAACCACGGACGCGAGGAGCACATCGCCGCCGGTGCGGATCTGTCGGAGACGGTCGGGTGGTTCACCGCCTTCGTGCCGGTGACCGTCGCGACCCCCGCGGGGACGCCGATCGTCACCGTGGTCAAGACGGTGAAGGATGCGGTGGCCCGGATGCCCGACCGCGGTGTCGCCTTCGGGCCGCTGCGATACCTGCGCCCCGACTCCCCACTGCGGGACCGTCCGCTGCCGCCGGTGAGTTTCAACTACCTCGGCGTGCTGGGCGACGCCTCGCGGGCCGACGACGCCGTGCCCGCCGCCTTCGCCCCCGCACCCGACGCCCCCTCGCTACCGGCATCGATCCATGGTCGACTGCAGGCCCTCTCGGTGCTGACCGTCACCGTCGGTGCGGTCGACGGTGGCTCGGTCGACGGTCGCGGGGGACGCGAACTACGGGCCGAGTTCGCCTATGCCGCGGGTGCTCTCACCGCCGATGAGGTCGGCGAGATCGCACGCCGGTGGGGGGAGAACCTCGCCGAGATCGTGCGTAGGACCGCGGCGGCCGACCCCGGTCCGAGTGAGACCGACCTCGCATCCACCGGTCTGGTGCAGGCCGAGATCGACACGATCCTGCGCGAGCGTCCCGGCGCCCATCTGTGGCCGCTGACCCCGTTGCAGCAGGGTCTGTTCTTCCAGGCCGAACTCGCCGCCGGATCCCGCCTCGGTGCCGGGCGCGACGAGATCGACGTCTACGTCACGCAGTCGACCATCACGTTCACCGGCGATCCGTCGGCGTCGTCGATGCGTGCCGCCGCGCACGCCCTGCTCGCCCGACACCGGGTGCTGCGATCGGCGTTCGTCCGCACCGAGTTCGGACGTGCCGCGGTGGCGGTCGCGCCGCACGTCGACCCCGACTGGCAGAGCATCGACCTGATCGCCGACGAGCCGACCGCGGCTACGGCACAGGTCACCGACATCGCCCGACGTGAACGCACCGCGGGCTTCGACCTCGGTCGGGCGGGCCTGATCCGGTTCGTCCACGTCCGCCATCGCGGCCCCGACGGCGAAACCCTGGTGTCGCTGATCATCTCGGCGCACCACCTCATCCTCGACGGGTGGTCGGCGCCGATCGTCCTGACCGAACTGCTGGCGTCGGCGTACGGCATGCCCGGTGAGGCCCGCCCGGCCGAGGAGCCGGACTTCGGGACCTACCTGGAATGGTTGGAGGGCCGCGATCAGGGTGCGGCGCTGTCGGTCTGGCGTGCTGCACTCGACGGGATCGACGGACCTACGCTGGTCGCCCCCGGCCATGTCGCGACCACGCAGTCGCCGCCGCGTGATCGCGTGTTGATGCTCGACGCCGACCTCACGGCCGCACTGACGACGACGGTCCGCGCGCTGGAGGTGACCACCAGCACCGTGGTGCAGGCGGCCTGGGCGATCCTGCTGGCCCGGATCACCGGGCAGCGCACCGTGGTCTTCGGCGAGACCGTGTCGGGCCGTCCGCCCGAGATCGACGGTGTCGCACAGATGATCGGTCTGTTCATCAACACGCTGCCGGTCGCCGCCACCGTCGATCCTGATCAGACGCTCGCCTCACTCGTCGACGACCTGCACCGCCGCAAGACCGCCGTGCTCGACCACCAGTACGTCGGTCTGGGGGACATCACCTCCGCGGTCGAGGCGTCGGTGCTGTTCGACACCCTGACGGTCTACGAGTCGTACCCGATCGACTCGGCCGCCCTCACCGCTGCCGCCCGCGACGCCGACGGACCGACCATCCGCGACGTGTCGGCCACCGACGCGACGCACTATCCGCTGAACCTGATCGCCGCCCCGGTCGGCGACCGGTTGCAGCTGACGCTGAAGTACCTGCCGTCGGCGTTCGACGACGCGCAGATCGATGTGTTCGGGGACGCGGTGATCGCGATCCTGCGCGCCGTCGTCGACCGCCCGACCGCAGCCGTCGGCGAGGTCGAGCTGGTCTCCGACGTCGTCGCCGACCGGATCGCGGCATGGTCGGTCGGGCCCGCGCTGCCATCGGACACCGGCGCGCAGACGCTGCTGCCCGACCTGATCGCCGCACAGATCACGCGGACACCCGACGCCACCGCGCTCACCTCCGACGACGGGTCGCTGACGTACCGGGAGTTCGGTGCGCGCGTGCACGCCCTGGCCGAACGCCTCGTCGAGGCCGGTGTCGGGCCGGATGTCGCGGTCGCCGTGTCGATCCCGCGATCGATCGAGATGGTGGTGGCCGTCCACGCCGTCGTCACCGCCGGCGGGCAGTACGTACCGCTCGACGTCGACGCCCCGGCCGAGCGCACCGACCACATGCTGACCACCGCGCGGGTGCGCGCCGTGATCCACGCCGATCCCGCAGCCGACGGTGGCCTCGCGATCACCCCGAACGGGACCACCGCACCTGCTCGCCCCCGTCGGCTGCTGCACGCCGACGACGCGGCCTACACGTTGTTCACCTCCGGCTCGACCGGACGCCCCAAGGGCGTCACCGTGTCGCACGCCGCGATCGTCAACCGTCTGCGCTGGATGCAGGCGGAGTTCGCCCTCGACGCCTCCGATGTGGTCCTGCACAAGACCCCGGTCACGTTCGACGTGTCGGTGTGGGAGCTGTTCTGGCCGTTGATGACCGGCGCGTCGATGGCGATCGCGCGCCCGGGCGGCCATCGGGACCCGGCGTACCTCGCCGACCTGATCGCGGCGCAGCGGGTCAGCACCCTGCACTTCGTGCCGTCCATGCTGTCGGCCTTCACCGAGGTGCTCGGCACCGACCTCGCCGTCGCCTGCGGGTCGGTCCGACAGGTCTTCACATCCGGTGAGGCCCTGACCCCGGCGCTGGCCGCCACCACTACGCGCGGTCTGCCCGGCGCGCGGCTGCACAACCTCTACGGCCCCACCGAGGCCGCCGTCGACGTCACCTGGCACGAGGTGACCGCCGGGGCCGCCACGGTGCCCATCGGCCGCCCGATCGCGGGGACCGTCACCCGGATCCTCGACGCGCGCCTGCAGCCGGTTCCCCCGGGGGTCATCGGCGAGCTGTACCTCGGTGGCGTCCAGGTCGCCCGCGGCTACGCATCCCGGCCGGATCTCACCGCCGACCGGTTCGTCGCCGATCCACTGGGCGATCCGGGCGTACGGCTCTACCGCACCGGCGACCTCGTCCGGTGGACCTCCGCCGGGGACATCGACTACCTCGGCCGCGTCGACTTCCAGGTCAAGCTGCGCGGGCAACGGATCGAACTCGGCGAGATCGAGGCCGTCGTGGCGGGTGCCCCGGGCGTGGTGCTGGCCGCGGTCACGGTCGCGACCGCGCCCGACGGCGGGGCGCAGCTCGTCGCCCACGTCACCGGTGACGTCGACCTGCAGGCGGTGTCGGACGCGGTGGCGCGGTCGCTGCCCGCTTTCATGCGCCCGAGCGTGTGGTCGGTCCTCGACGAGATGCCGATCAACTCGGCGGGCAAGGTCGATCGACGGGCCCTGCCCGAGCCGGTCTTCGACGGCGCGGTCGCGGGGACCGAGTTCGTCGAGCCCGTCGGCGTCGTCGAGGAGCGGATCAGTGCGGTCATGGCCGAGGTCCTCGGGGTCGAGCGGGTGTCGGCCACCGCCGATTTCTTCGACATCGGCGGTAACTCGCTGTCGGCGACGCGGGTCGTCGCCCGGGTGTCCGATGCCCTCGCGGTCGCGGTCGGTGTCCGCGATCTGTTCGACGCGTCGTCGGTGCGTTCGCTGGCCCACCGGGTGCGCGCTGCCGATGTCACGGTGGTCGAACCGTTGGTCGCCCGGGAGCGGCCGGCGACGATCCCGCTGTCGCCCGCGCAGCGGCGGATGTGGTTCATCAACCGGTTCGACCCGTCGTCGGCGGCCTACAACATCCCGTTCGCCCTGACCCTGCACGGAACCGTCGACGTCGACGCCCTGCGCGACGCCCTGTCCGACGTCATCGTGCGCCACGAGACGCTGCGGACGGTGTTCCCGCAGGGGCCGGACGGTGTGGTCGCGCAGCAGATCCTGGATCCGGCGGAGCTCGACCGCGACGCGTGGTGGTTCGCGGCCGGTGTGAGCGATCTGACCACCCGTCCGTTCGACGTCACCGTCGACGTCCCCATCCGCGCCGGGGTCGTCGAGACCGGGCCCGACGACCATCTGCTCGTCGTGGTGCTCCACCACATCGCGAGCGACGGGGAGTCGTTGGCGCCGTTGGCCGGTGACCTCGTGACCGCGTACGCGGCGCGGGTGGCCGGGGTCGCGCCGACGTGGACGCCACTGCCCGTCCAGTACGCCGACGTCACCCTGTGGCAGCAGCGTGTCCTCGGGTCGATCGACGATCCGACCTCCGTGCTCGGCGAACAGCTCGAGCGGTGGCGGACCCGACTGGCCGGACTGCCCGGTGTCCTGGAACTCCCGACCGATCGTCGGCGTCCCGCGGTCGCCTCGATGCGGGGTGCGGTTGTCCCCATCGACATCCCGGCGGCCGTCGCCGCCGAGATCGACGCGTTCGCCGCCCGACGCGGCGCCACCGTCTTCATGCTGGTGCACGCCGCCCTGGCGGCCGTCCTGGCGCGGTTGTCGGCGACGCGCGACATCGCCATCGGCACCCCGGTCGCCGGTCGCGGCCGGACCGAACTCGACCCGTTGATCGGGATGTTCGTCAACACCCTGGTGCTGCGCACCGAGGTCGACCCGGCCGCGTCCTTCGCCGAACTGCTCGACCTCGTCCGCGCCACCGACCTCGACGCCTACGCCGGCGCCGACGTCCCGTTCGAGCACCTCGTCGACCTGCTGGCGCCGACCCGCTCCGAGGCCCACGCCCCCCTGACCCAGGTGCTGTTGACCGTCGAGCAGCACGCGGCCGACGGATCCGGCGGCGCAATCGATCTCCCCGGACTGCGCATCACGCCCGTCGACGCCGGCGACCCCGCCGCCCGGTTCGACCTCACCGTGGGACTGACGCTCTCGCGTGACGATGCAGGCACGCTGGTCGGGCTGACGGGTTCCGTCATCTACGCCACCGATCTGTTCGACGCCGACACCGGCGCCGGTATCGCCCGCCGCCTCGTCGACGTGCTCGCCGCCGGGGTGGCGGAGCCGACGCTGCCCGTCGGCGACATCGACATCGTCGACGCGGGCGAACGCCGCGAGGTCGCGCGCTGGTCGGTCGGTGCGCACCGCCCGCTCGAGACCACGAACCTCGCCACTCTCGTGGCCCGTCAGGTCGCGGCGACCCCGGATGCGACTGCCCTGGTGTTCGGCGACCGCACGGTGTCCTACGCCGAGTTCGGTTCCCGTGTCGCGACGCTCGCGCGGACGTTGGTCGCGTTCGGGGTCGGCGCGGACGTGGCCGTGGCGATCCGGATCCCGCGGTCGATCGAGCTGCTGGTCGCGATCCACGCCGTCGTCGCCGCGGGCGGGCGGTACGTGCCGATCGACCCCGAGGCGCCGTCCGAGCGCGCCGCGTACATGATCGACACCGCGCGGGCCCGTCTGATGCTGATCCCGGCGGGGTCGACGGTCGCGCTGACCCCGGGTGCGACGTACGCGTTGCTGCCCGTCGACACCTCGGCACCGGTGGATGATCCGGCGACGCTCGACGACGACCGTCTCGCCACGGCGCACCCCGACGACGCCGCGTACACGTTGTTCACGTCCGGCTCGACCGGACGGCCGAAGGGCGTGACGGTGACGCACCGCGCGATCGTCAACCGGCTGGCCTGGATGCAGGAGCGGTTCGCGATCTCCGCCGACGACGCCGTGCTGCAGAAGACCCCGGTGACCTTCGACGTGTCGGTGTGGGAACTTTTCTGGCCGTTGCTGTCCGGGTCGCGGATCGTCATCGTCGAACCCGACCGCCACGGCGATCCGGGTCATCTCGCGCAGGTGATCGAGCGCGAGCGGGTGACCGTGGCGCACTTCGTGCCGTCGATGCTGGCCGCGTTCGTCGACGTGGTCGCCACCGGCGGGGCCGCCGACCTGAGCGGCCTGCGCGCGGTGTTCGCCTCCGGTGAGGCCCTCCCGGCGGGCACCGCGCACGCGATGCGCGCGCTGACGCCGCAGGCGCGACTGCACAACCTCTACGGCCCCACCGAGGCCGCCGTCGACGTCACCCACCACGAGGTCGTCGACGGTGAGACGACCGTGCCCATCGGTCGGCCCGTGCCCAACACCGTCACCCGTGTCCTCGACGACCGGTTGCGTCCGGTGCCACGCGGGGTCGTCGGTGAGTTGTATCTCGGTGGCGTGCAGGTGGCCCGCGGGTACGAGTCGCGTCCGGATCTCACCGCCGAACGCTTCGTCCCGGATCCGATCGCCACAGACCCGGTCGACCCCGATCCGGATGTTCCCGGTGAACCCGGTGGTCGGCTCTACCGGACCGGCGACCGTGTCCGGTGGAGCGCCGACGGCGAGCTGGAGTACCTGGGCCGCACCGACTTCCAGGTGAAGCTGCGCGGTCAGCGGATCGAACTCGGCGAGGTCGAGGCCGCGATCGCGGCCGCACCGGGCGTGCGTGAGGTGACGGTCACCGTCGCCGTCGCACCGGACGGCAGCGACCAGCTGATCGCCTACGTCACCGGCGCGCCCGACGTCGACGAACCGTCCGCCGTCGCCGCGGCCACCGAGACCCTGCCCGCCTACATGCGGCCGTCGATGTGGATCGCCCTCGACGCGATGCCGCTGACCGCGACGGGCAAGGTCGATCGACGCGCGCTGCCCGCACCCGAGTTCGGATCCGCGCACCATGTCCCGGCCGAGGGCGCGGTCGAGGAGATCGTCGCCGCCGTGTTCGCCGCGGTGCTCGGCGTCGACCGGGTCTCGGTCACCGACAACTTCTTCGACATGGGCGGCAACTCGCTCTCGGCGACGCGGGTGGCCGCGCGCGTCGCGGATGCCCTCGGCCGGGAGGTGGGGGTGCGGGAGGTGTTCGACGCCCCCAGCGTCCGTGCGTTGGCGGCCGGGCTGGACTCGGCCGAACGGGTCGATTCCCGCCCCGTCGTCGCCGTCTCACGGCCGGAGCGGATCCCGCTGTCCGACGCGCAACGGCGCATGTGGTTCATCAACCACTACGACACGTCCTCGCCGGTGTACACGATCCCGTTCGCGCTGCGCCTGCGTGGCGACCTCGACGTCGACGCCCTGCGCGCGGCCGTCGCCGATGTCGTCGCCCGACACGAGATCCTGCGCACCGTCTACCCACAGGACCGCGACGGTGCGGTGCACCAGCACATCTGGGAGGCCGAACGCGCCGCGGCGGAACTCGACTGGGCGGTGTCCGACACCGACGACGAGGCGTTCGCGGTGCTGCGGCGTGGCTTCGACCTGACGATCGACCTGCCGGTGCGGACCCGTCTCGCGGTCGACGGCGACGACGCGCTGGTCGTGATCGCGGTGCATCACATCGCCGCCGACGGCGAATCGGTGCCGGTGCTCGCCCGCGACCTCGTGTGGGCCTACCGCGCGCGTACCGCCGGTGCGGCACCCGACTGGGCGCCGCTGACGGTGCAGTACGCCGACTACGCCCTGTGGCAACAGGACTCGTCGACCGACGCAGGGCTCGAGCACTGGCGGTCTCAACTCGCCGGGGTGCCCGCGCTGCTCGAACTCCCGACCGACCGGCCACGACCGGCCGTCGCCTCGATGCGGGGCGCCACGGTCGACTTCGAGATCCCGGCCGGGATCGCCGCTGCCGCCGCCGAGGTGGCGCGCGAATCCGGGACGACGACGTTCATGGTGCTGCACGCCGCGCTGGCGGTGCTGTTCTCCCGTCTCGCCGCGACCGACGACGTCGTGATCGGGACCGCGGTCGCCGGGCGCGGTCGAGCCGAACTCGACGACCTGATCGGCATGTTCGTCAACACCGTGGTCCTGCGTACGCCGGTGCGGTCGGGGCAGCGTTTCCTCGATGTCCTCGACACGGTGCGCCGTACCGATCTCGACGCGCTCGTCCACGCCGATGTCCCCTTCGAGGAACTGGTCGACCGACTCGACGTCGTGCGTTCGGAGGCGTTCGCCCCTCTCGTGCAGGTCCTGTTCACGGTGGCCGAGCGAACCGCGCCTGCCGGGCAGGGTGACGCCGATCTGCTCGATCTGGGGGAGTCGCTGCGCGCGGAGGTCGTCGAGGCCGAGATCGCCACGGCGAAGGTCGATCTGACCATCGGCGTCGTCACCGACGCCGGTCCCGGGCCGTGGCGGGGCACCATCACCTACGCCTCCGACCTGTTCGACGCCGGCTCGGTCGCCGACCTCGCGTCCCGCTGGGTACGACTCCTCGACGCCCTGGTGGCCCGCCCCGACGCCCCGGTCGCCGACGTCGAGATCCTCGGTGCCGGTGAGATCGCGCAGTTGGTGCCCTCGGTCGCGGCCGTCGACGCACCGCCCCCACTCCTGTTGGCGGACCTGCTCTCCCGTGCCGCGCAGGCGACCCCCGACACCGTCGCCGTCGTCGACGAGACGCGCAGCCTGACCTACCGCGAACTCGACGGGCTCAGCTCGGCGTTCGCCCGCGACCTCATCGCCGCCGGGGTGGGACCCGACGACGTCGTCGTCAGCGCGATCGCCCGGTCGGCGCTGGTCCAGGTGGCGTTGTGGGCCATCGCGAAATCCGGTGCCGTGTACGCACCGATCGATCCGCGCTACCCGGCCGACCGCATCCGTCGGGTCGTCACCGACAGCGGCGCCCGTATCGGGCTGGTGGGGTCCGAGGTCACCGCGCTCGCCGATCTCGGGATGGAGGCGACGGTGCTCGACGACACCGCGCTCGCCACGATGCGCGAACGCATCTCCTCCGGCGCGGCGTCGGCCGAACCGGTCACCGACGTCGAACGTGTCCGCCCGCTGCGGGCACACAACGGCGCGTACATGATCTACACCTCGGGCTCCACCGGGGTCCCGAAGGGTGTTCTCGTCACGCACACCGGGCTCGCGGGCGTCGCGTACACGCTGCGTGACCACCACGCGTCGGACGCATCGGCGCGGTGGCTGGGCATCAGCTCACCCGCCTTCGACGCCGCGATGCTCGAGGTGCTCGGCACCTACGTCGCAGGTGCGACGATGGTCGTCACCCCCGCCCACATCGTCGGCGGCGAGGAACTGGCCGAGTGGACCGCCGCGAACGACACGACCCACGCGTTCCTGGTGCCGTCGGTCGCGGCGTCGCTGCCGGACCCCGGCGCGGTGTCGCTCACGCACCTGCTGGCCGGCGGCGAGGCCGTCACCGACGCCGAGATGCGCCGCTGGGCGGGTGACCGATCGTTCTACGACGCCTACGGCCCCACCGAGGCGACCATCATCTGCGTCACGTCGCACCCGCTGCACCCCGACGACCCGGTGCCGCTGGGACAGGCCATGGCCGGGACCGGTGCGGTCGTCCTCGACGACCGGTTGCGACCCGTGCCCGTCGGGGTGCTCGGCGAGCTGTACCTCTGCGGGCCGTCGCTGGCGCGGGGATACCGCGGTCGTGCGGACCTCTCGGCCGAGCGTTTCGTGGCCGCACCCTTCGGGCCGACAGGGCAACGGATGTACCGCACGGGGGACCTCGTCCGCCGCAGCCGCACCGGTGACCTGTTCTATGCCGGACGCTCGGACTTCCAGGTGAAGCTGCGCGGCCAGCGCATCGAACTGGGTGAGATCGAGTCGGCGCTCATGGGGCATCCACAGGTGCGTCGGGCCGTGGTCGTTGGCGTGGGGGACACCGCCGTCGAGTCGCTGGCCGGATACATCGAGGTGTCGCACCCGGATCAGGTGGACGTGGCGCAGGTGCGCGCCCACGTCGCCGCGGCCCTGCCCGCGCACATGGTGCCCTCGTCGTTGACCGTGCTGACGGCCATGCCGCTCACCACGGTCGGCAAGATCGACCGGAGCGCACTGCCCGCACCCGCGCCCATCGCGGTGGTCGACGACGTCGTCATCGAACCGGCCGACGACGAGGAGCGCACCGCGGTCGCGATCATCGCCGAGGTGCTCGGTGTCGCACCGGAGACCCTCGGCGCCACCGACGACTTCTTCGCCGTCGGCGGCAACTCGCTGTCGGCGACCCGGGTGACCGCCCGCGCGTCGGACGCCTTCGGGGTCCGTGTCGGGGTGCGGGATCTTTTCGAGGCGCCCACCGCGCGAGACCTGGTGCGCCGCATCCGCTCGAACACCCCGATCGTCGACGCCGCGCTGCCGTCCGGGACCGGGCCGCGTCCCGAGCACATCCCGCTGTCGGTGGCGCAGCAACGGATCTGGTTCCTCAACCGGTTCGAACCCGACTCCGCGGCCTACAACATCCCGATGATCATGCGTCTGCGCGGCGTGCTCGACCCGTCGGTGCTGCGCGACGCGATCGGTGACGTGATCGCACGCCACGAGGTGTTGCGCACGACCTACCCGGAGGTCAACGGCCGCGCGGCGCAACGCATCCACCCGATCGACGAGGCGCGGTCGATGCTGGTGTGGCGCGACGGATCGACCGTCCCCGGTGACGCCGACCCCGACGTGACGGCTGTCGTCACGACGTTCGTCACGGCCGGCTTCGACCTGTCCGTCGACCTGCCGATCCGGGCCCAGCTGATTCCGGTGGCCCCGGACGAGCACGTGCTCGCCCTGTCGATGCATCACATCGCCGTGGACGGACAATCGCTGCGGCCGTTGATCACCGACCTGATCACCGCCCATCACGCCCGCGCCGCCGGAGTGCCACCCGAGTTCACGCCGCTGCCGATGCAGTTCGCCGACGTCGCCCTCGCGCAGCAGGAGACGCTCGGCGCCGCTGACGATCCGGCGTCGGTGCTCGGCGGACAGGTCGCCTACTGGCTCGACCACCTCGCCGATCTGCCCGATGTGTTGTCGCTGCCCACCGACCGACCGCGTCCCGCGGTGGCGACGCAGACCGGCGGCCGCATCCGGTTCGACCTCCCGGCCGATCTCGCCGGGCGCATCACCGCGACCGCCCGCGAGCGCGGGGCCACCGAGTTCATGGTCGTGCACGCCGCGTTGGCGGTACTGCTCGCGCGTCTGTCCTCGAGCTCCGACATCGCCGTGGCTACACCGATGGCCGGTCGAGGACAGGCTGCGCTCGACCCGATGGTCGGGATGTTCGTCAACACCGTGGTGCTGCGGGCGACCGTGGATTCGGGCCGACCGTTCGACCGGTTGCTCGACGACGTCCGGGCCGTCGACCTCGACGCGTTCGCCCGCCCCGACGTGTCGTTCGAATATCTGGTGGAGCGGTTGGCGCCCACCCGGTCGGAGGCGTTCGCCCCGCTGAGCCAGGTCATGCTGTCGGTCGAACACGGGATCGGGATGTCGGACGGCTCGGGTCCCGACACCGTCGCGCCAGACACCCCCGCGCCGGACTCCGTCACGACCGACGGACTGCAGATCGACCTGCTCGACCCGGGGACCCCGCCGGCTCGCCTCGACCTCGCGGTGACCGTGGCCACGACCCCGCGCGGTGCCGCGTGGAACGGTGAGATCGTCTACGCCGCGGACCTCTTCGACGAGTCCACCGTCGTCGGGTTCGCCGAACGACTGGTCCGCATCCTGGACGCGGTGACGTCGGAGCGCTCCGCGGTCGTCGGCGACATCGAGTGGACGTCGGGCCCCGAACGCGACGAACTCCGGACCCTCGCCCGCGGCGGGGACGTCGGCCTGCCGGAGGAGACGATCGCCGACGCGCTGGTCCGGCAGAGCGTGTCGACCCCCGACGCCCCGGCGCTCGTCGCCGAGAATCGTTCGCTGACCTACGCCGAGATGTCGGTGCACACCGCGGTGCTGGCCCGCCGACTGATCGCCGCCGGTGTCGGCCCGGAGACCGCGGTCGGGATCGCCATGGCGCGGTCGGTGGAGATGGTCGTCGCGGTCCACGCGGTCGTCGCCGCGGGCGGGCAGTACGTCCCCATCGACCCCGAGGCCCCCGCCGACCGCGTCGCCTACATGCTTGACACCGCCGATGTGCGCATCGTGCTGGTCGGCGACAAGGACTCCCACACGGCGATGTCCGCCGACGTTCGCGTGCTGACCGTCGATCTCGACGCGGGCGGTGACACGGGCACGGACCGGGATCCGACCCACGTCACCGACGCCGACCGGATCGCACCACTGCGTCCCGACCACGCGGCCTACACCCTGTTCACCTCCGGCTCGACCGGACGGCCGAAGGGCGTCACCGTCTCGCACCGATCGGTGATGAACCGGTTGCGGTGGGGACTGGCGACGTTCCCGATCGGCGCCACCGACACGGTGATCCTCAAGACGCCGTACACCTTCGATGTCTCGGTGCCCGAGCTGTTCGCGCCGGTGCTGGCCGGTGCGCGCATGTACATCGCGCGTCCGGGCGGGCACACCGACCCGGCCTATCTCGCCGACGTACTGGCCGCCGCGCAGGTGACCTCGGTGCACTTCGTGCCGTCGATGCTGTCGGTGTTCCTCGACGTCGTCGGGCCGGAGGCCCTGGCTCGACTCACCGCGCTGCGGTACGTGTTCGCCTCGGGAGAGGCGTTGTCGGCAGCCGTCGCCCACGGGGTGCGTGCGGCACTGCCGTGGGCGGGACTGCACGATCTGTTCGGGCCGACCGAGGCGGCCGTCGAGGTCGCTCACGCTGATCTGCACACCGTCGGGGCCGTCGTCCCGATCGGGCGGCCCATCTGGAACACCACCACGCGGGTGCTCGACGACCGTCTAGGCCCGGTGCCGACCGGCGTCGCCGGCGAGCTCTACCTCGGTGGTGTCCAGGTCGCCCGCGGGTACGCCGCGCGCCCCGACCTCACCGCCGAGCGCTTCGTGCCCGATGCCGACGGCGAGCCCGGCACCCGTCTCTACCGGACCGGTGACCTGGTCCGTCGCAACGCTGCCGGTGAGCTGGAATATCTGGGCCGCACCGACTTCCAGGTGAAGCTGCGCGGCCAGCGCATCGAACTCGGTGAGATCGAGTCGGTCATGGCCGCGGTGCCCGGCGTCGTGCACGCCGCCGCGACCGTGGTCACCGCACCCGGCGGCGCACAGCACCTCGTGGGGTACGTCGCGGGCCCGGCGGCGAACGACACCGACACGGTGCGGCTGGCGGTCGAGGCCGCGCTGCCGGAGTACATGTGGCCGTCGCTGTGGATGCCGGTCGACGACATCGCGCGCAGCAGTGCGGGCAAGCTCGACCGTAGAACGCTGCCGCAGCCGGACTTCGGACGCCTGGCGAGCGGATACGTCGCGCCGAGGACGCCCGACGAGCGGGTGATCGCCGAGGTGTTCGCCGCGGTGCTCGGCGTCGACCGGGTGTCGGTCACCGAGTCCTTCTTCACCCTCGGCGGTGACTCCATCATGTCCATCCGGCTCACCTCGCTGTTGCGGGCCGCCGGATACGTCCTGACCCCGCGGATGATCTTCGAGCACCGCACCGTCCGGGCGCTCGCCGGCGCCCGCGAGGTCACCCCCGTTCTCGCCGAACACCCCGGTGGCGCACGGGGACCGGTCACGATCGGACCGTCGATCGGGTGGATGCTCGACCTGAGTGACGACCCTGCCGACCACGCCGACTTCTCCCAGTCGGCGGTGCTCACCCTGCCTGCCGACATGACCATTGACGACGTGCGAGCCGTCGTCACCGCGGTCGTCGACACCCACGCCATGCTGACCGCCTCGCTCCGACTCACCGACGGCCAGTGGCGCCTCGTCGCCGGCGACGGGACCGCCGAGGACATCGACGTCCACATCACCGACGCCACCGGACCCGACACCGACGCCGCCATCCGTTCCGCGCACGCCCGGGCCCTGGCGAGCCTCGATCCGCAGGTCGGTCGGCTCGTGGCCGCGGTCGGTGTCCGCTCGGTGAGCCCCGGGGCGCCGGGCCGCCTGGTTGTCGCGATCCACCACATCGCCGTCGACGCGGTCTCGTGGCCGACCATCATCACCGGGCTTCTCACCGCGGCGTGGCAGCGCGCCGCAGGCGAGACGATCACGCTGCCCACACCGGGCACGTCGATGCGCCGCTGGGCCGACGTCGTGGCCGACCTCGCGGAGCGCGAACACGAGACGCCGCTGTGGTTGTCGCATCTGGCCGGCTCCTCCGGCGAGGTCGCCGGTCGGCTGAGGCTCGACCGCGCCCGTGACCGGCAGTCGACCGTCACCACCGTCGGATTCGACGTCGACGTCGCGACCAGCGAGCAGGTGTTGACCGCGATCCCGCAGGCGTACGGGACCGGCGCCGACACGACGATGATCGCCGCGCTGGCGCAGGCACTCTCGGGCGAGGCCGACGAGCGGGTGTCGATCCTGCTGGAGAACCACGGCCGCGAGGAGCAGGTCGCGCCCGGCGCCGATCTGTCCGGCACCGTGGGGTGGTTCACCAGCTTCGTCCCGCTCGCGGTGTCGACCGGACCGGGACGCCCGGTCACCGCCACCGTGAAAACGGTGAAGGACGCCATCGTGCGGATGCCGAACCGCGGCATCGCGTTCGGGCCCCTACGGGCACGACACGACTCCCCGCTGCGTGACCATCCACTGCCCCCGGTGAGCTTCAACTACTTCGGCAACGTCGCCGCCGAGTCCGAGGCCCCCGCGCCCGTTGTCACCGACAGCACCGGCGCGCTCCTGCCGGTCAGCGATGCGCCGAACCTGCCGCCCTCGATCACCGGGGCGATGGTGGCCACCGCGGCGCTCACCGTCACCGTCAGCGCGGTCCCCGGACCGGCCGGCCGGGTGCTGCACGCCGAGTTCGCCTTCCCCGGCGCGCTTCTCGACACCGACGAGGTCGCCGCGATCGCCGCGCGCTGGGGGGACGCACTGACCGAGATCGTCACCCACGTCGCCACGGTCTCCGATCCCGGGCCGAGCGAGACCGACCTGGCCTCGACGGGACTGACGCAGGACGAGATCGATCGGCTCACCGCCGAGCACCCCGGGTCGATCCTGTGGCCGCTCACGCCGCTGCAGGAGGGCCTGTTCTTCCAGGCCGAGCTCGCCGGTGGCGCACGCCTGCGGCGGGACCCGGCCGGTGTTGATGACGGTGCCACGGCCGGGGCGGACCCGGACGTCTACGTCACCCAGTCGACCATCACCTTCGGTGGTGACGTCGACGCCGCAGGCATGCACGCGGCCGCGCGCACCCTGCTCGCACGCCATCGCGTCCTGCGGTCGTCGTTCGTGCGCACCGACGAGGGACACGCCGTCACCGTCGTCGCCCCCGTCGTCGAACCCGATTGGCGGGAGATCGATCTCGCCGACCACGCACCGACCGACGCCGGCGACCGGGTGGCCGACATCGCCCGCGGAGAACTGGGTGAACGGTTCGACCTCGCCACCCCGGGGCTGATGCGGTTCGTCTGGGTCCGACACCTCATCACCGATCCCGACCACCCGGCGGCCGCACCGCAGCCGGGCGCGTCGCTGATCATCACCGCGCACCACCTGCTGCTCGACGGATGGTCCGCGCCGCTCGTCCTGGCCGACCTCCTCGCCGCGCACAGCGGCGGGACGGCACTGGCTCCGCCGGCCGACGGCGCCGACTTCGCGGTGTTCCTGGACTGGCTGTCACGGCGCGACACCGCGGCGGCGGCCTCGGCGTGGCGCACCGCGCTGGCCGCGGCCGACGGCCCGACCTTGGTCGCCGCCGGTGCGCGCCCCGACGTCACCCACCCGCCGCGTGGGCGCAGCGTGTACCTCGACCCGCGTCTTCTCGCCGCGCTGACCGCATCCGGTCGGGCTGCGGGCGCAACCACATCCACCGTGCTGCAGGCGGTCTGGGGCATCCTGCTGTCCCGCATCACCGGTCGCGACACCGTCGTGTTCGGCGAGACGGTGTCCGGTCGGCCACCCGAGATCGACGGTGTGGAACAGATGATCGGGCTGTTCATCAACACCCTGCCCGTCGCGGTCACCCTCGAGCCCGCGCACACCGCGGCCGACCTGCTCGCGCAGCTGCAGCAGGACAAGGCCCGGGTCCTCGACCACCAGCACCTGGGCCTGGCCGAGATCACCGCGGCCGCCGGTGAATCCGCGGTCTTCGACACCCTGGTGGTCTTCGAGTCCTACCCTGTCGACGCCGCCGCGGTCGGCGACGGGTCCCGGGCCGCCGGACTCGACATCCGGGGGGTGACCTCGGCCGACGCCACGCACTACCCGTTGAGCCTCATCGTCGTGCCGGACGGCGATCGGATGGCGTTGACCGTCAAGTACCTGCCCGCGGCGTTCGACGACGCCCAGATCGACGTGTTCGCCGACGCCCTGGTCACCCTGTGCGAGCGGATCGCCCACCACCCGACCACGCGTCTGTCCGATCTCGCGCTGTCGTCACCGGAGGTCGCCGCGCGGGTGGAGCAGTGGTCGGTCGGGCTGCAGACCGAGGACGGGTCGGACCGCGACGCATCGGTACCCGATCAGACCGACGCCCAGATCGCCCGCACCCCGGACGCTCCCGCGCTGCGGTACGACGACCGCGTGGTGACCTACCGCGAATTCGGTGCGCGGGTCGCGACCCTCGCGCGACGGTTGATCGCACGCGGTGTCGGACCCGACGTGGCGGTCGGCGTCGCCATCGGCCGGTCGATCGAGATGGTGGTGGCCGTCCATGCCGTCGTCGCCGCGGGAGGGCAGTACGTACCGCTCGATGTCGAGGCCCCGGCCGAGCGCATCGCCTACATGCTCAGCACGTCGCGCGCCGTTCTGGTGGTGTGTGCGTCGGATGCGACTCCCGCCGCGGTCGACGCCGTCGGAACCGAGGTCCTGACGTTCTCCGCCGACGAGCCGATCGACGACACGGTGTCGCCCGTCGCAGAGTCGGAGCGTCGCGGCGCGCGCGGTCGAGACGACGCGGCCTACACGCTGTTCACGTCGGGATCGACGGGACGGCCGAAGGGCGTCACCGTGTCCCACGCGGCGATCGCCAACCGACTGCGGTGGATGCAGAGCGAGTTCGGGATCGACGCCTCCGACGCGGTCCTGCTCAAGACGCCGGTGACCTTCGACGTGTCGGTCTGGGAACTGTTCTGGCCCTTGATCACCGGTGCGACCATGGTCATCGCCCGCCCCGATGCACACCGCGATCCGCGCCGGCTCGCCGACGTCGTCGCCCACGCGGGCGTGACCACGCTGCACTTCGTGCCGTCGATGATGGCCGCGTTCGTCGCCGGACTGCCCGCATCGGACGCCGCGGTCGCGATGGCGTCGGTCCGCCGGGTGTTCGCCTCCGGCGAGGCGCTGCCCGCGGCCACCGCGCACGCGATGCGGGCGCTCGTGCCGGACGCGCAGATGCACAACCTGTACGGGCCCACCGAGGCCGCGGTCGACGTGACGCACCATCGCGTGGTCGACGGCGAGGTGTCGATCCCCATCGGGCGTCCCGGATGGAACACCGCGACCCGGGTGCTCGACGCGCGGCTGCGGCCGGTGCCGCCCGGTGTGGTCGGCGAGTTGTACCTCGGCGGCGTGCAGGTGGCCCGCGGCTACGCGGCGCGCCCCGACCTCACCGCCGAACGCTTCGTGGCCGACCCGTTCGCGCCGGATCCGGCGAGCGGCGCGCGCCTCTACCGCACCGGTGATCTCGTACGGTGGAACACCGACGGCGAACTGGAGTACCTGGGACGCTCGGACTTCCAGGTGAAGCTGCGCGGCCAGCGCATCGAACTCGGCGAGGTCGAGACCGTGCTCGCCGCGGCACCGGGCGTCGTGCTCGCGGCGGCGACGATCGCCACCTCGAGCGGCGGCGACGAACACCTCGTCGGCTACCTCGCAGGCACCGTCGACACCGAGGCGGTGGCCGCGCACCTCGCACGGTCGTTGCCCGGCTACATGCATCCCACGACCTGGGTGCTCCTCGACGACTTCCCGCGCAACGCGGCGGGCAAGATCGACCGTCGGGCCCTGCCCGACCCCGACTTCACCGGCGGGGACTTCGTGGCCCCGGTGTCGGCGACGGAGACCGCGATCGCCGCGGTGTTCGCCGATGTCCTCGGGACCGAGCGGGTCTCGGTGTCGGACAACTTCTTCGACATCGGCGGCAACTCGCTCTCGGCCACCCGGGTCGTCGCCCGGGTCGGTGAGGCGACCGGGGTCGCCGTCGGCCTGCGGGACCTGTTCGATGCGCCGACGGTGCGGGCCCTGGCGAACCGCGTCGAGGGCGCCGACACGTCCGACACCGTGGCGATCGCGCCGCTGGTCGCACGACCGCGGCCCGATGTGATCCCGCTGTCGAGCGCGCAGCAGCGGATGTGGTTCATCAACGTCTACGACCCGACGACCCCCGCGTACAACATCCCGTTCGCGTTGCGGCTGACCGGAAGCCTCGACGTCGACGCGCTGCGGACCGCGCTGCGCGACGTCATCGGTCGCCACGAGACGTTGCGGACGATCTTCCCGTCCGACTCCGACGGCGTCGCGCGGCAACAGATCCTCGCCGCCGGTGCGGTCGAGGACAACCGCTGGTGGGTCACCGATGAGGTCGCGGCGTTGCCCGCCCGGCCGTTCGACGTCACCACCGAGGTGCCGATCCGCGCCGGCGTCCTCGCGATCGGCGCCGACGACCACCTGCTGGTGGTGGTGCTCCACCACATCGCGTCCGACGGCGAGTCGATCGCCCCTCTCGTCGGCGACCTGGTCACGGCCTACGCCGCCCGTTCCGCGGGCACCGAGCCCGGGTGGTCCGCGCTGCCGGTGCAGTACGCCGACGTCACGCTGTGGCAGCAGGAGGTCCTCGGCGGCGTCGACGACCCCACCTCGGCGCTGGGTCGTCAGATCGATTCCTGGCGAACGCGACTCGCGGGCCTGCCCGATGTGCTCGACCTGCCCACCGACCACCCGCGTCCGCCGGTCGCGTCGCTGCGCGGTGCGATGGTCGACGTCGTCGTACCCGACGACGTGCTGCGGGCCGCCGACGACCTCGCCCGCCGCCACGACGCCACGCTGTTCATGGTGCTGCACGCCGCGCTGGCCGCGGTCCTGGCCCGACTGTCGGCGACCACCGACATCGCCATCGGCACCCCGGTCGCCGGTCGCGGCCGCACCGAACTCGACGGCCTCATCGGCATGTTCGTCAACACGCTGGTGCTGCGCACCGAGGTCGATCCCGATCTCGACTTCGCCGCGCTCGTCGAACTCGCCCGCGCAGGCGACCTCGACGCCTTCGCCAGCGCGGACGTCCCGTTCGAGCACCTCGTCGACGTCCTCGCGCCCGTACGGTCCGAGGCATTTGCCCCGCTCACCCAGGTCATGCTGACCCTCGACCAGCGCACCGACACCGCGTTGGAGTTGCCCGGGCTCACCATCACCGCGGCCGACCCCGGCACGCCCGCAGCACGTTTCGACCTCACCCTGGGACTCGGAGCGGCCCGCGCCGCCGACGGGACGCTCACCGGCCTGTCCGGTCACCTCGTCTATGCCGCGGACCTCTTCGCCCCCGACACCGCGGCGGCCGTCGTCCGCCGTTTCGTCGCGCTGCTGAGCGCCGGGGTCGCCGATCCCCACCGTCGCATCGCCGACATCGACCTGACGTCCGACGCCGAGCGCAGGACCGTCGCAGGGTGGTCGGTCGGTGAGATCGTGGACCGCGATCCCCAGAGCCACGAACTCCAGAGCCCTGAACCCCAGAACCTCGCGGAGGCGGTGTCGCGCCAGATCGGCTCGACCCCGGACGCGACCGCGCTGGTCGTCGGCGACCGACGTCTCACCTACCGCGAGTTCGGTGCGCATGTCGCCTCGGTGGCCCGATCGCTGATCGCCCGTGGTGTCCGGCCCGACGTGGGCGTGGGCATCTGCATGGACCGTTCCGTCGAACTCCTCGTCGCCGTCCACGCGGTCGTCGCGGCCGGTGGCCGCTACGTCCCCATCGACGTCGACGCCCCGGCGCAGCGCGTCGCCCACATGACCGAATCCGCAGCCGTCGCACTGGTTCTCGTCCGAGATGGCGATGCGCCCGGTGCGGTCGACCGATTCCCCGGCGACGTCGTGGCCGTCGACTGCGCGCACCCGCCGACCGGTGACGTCACGGCGCTGTCCGACGCCGACCGACTTGCGCCGCTGCGGCCGCACGACGCGGCGTACACGCTGTTCACCTCGGGTTCGACAGGTCGCCCGAAGGGCGTGACGGTGTCGCACGCGGCGATCATGAACCGGTTGCAGTGGATGCAGGCCCGGTTCCCGCGCGACGGGTCGGACGTGATCCTGCACAAGACGCCGGTGACCTTCGACGTGTCGGTGTGGGAGTTGTTCTGGCCACTGATGACCGGTGCGTCGATGGTGATCGCCCGCCCGGACGGACATCGCGATCCGGCGTACCTGGTCGGACTGATCGCGGCCGAGAAGGTCAGCACCCTGCACTTCGTACCGTCGATGCTGTCGGTGTTCGTCGAGACGGCCGCGGGTGGTCGGCGTCGCGGTGGCCGCCAGGTCGACCTGGCCACCCTGCGAACGGTGTTCACCTCCGGTGAGGCGTTGTCGGCCGCCGCTGCGAACTCGATGACCACGCTGGTCCCGGCGGCCGAGCTGCACAACCTGTACGGCCCGACCGAGGCCGCGGTCGACGTCACCCACCACGAGGTCTTCGCCGACGCCGTCGACGTCCCGATCGGACGTCCGATCGCGAACACCACCACGCGGGTGCTCGACGACCGGTTGCGTCCCGTCCCGCCCGGGGTGGTCGGGGAGTTGTACCTCGGCGGCATCCAGCTCGCGCGTGGCTACTCCGCGCGACCCGATCTGACGGCGGAACGGTTCGTCGCCGACCCCGACCCGTCGAAGACGAACGGCCCGGGTTCCCGCCTGTACCGCACCGGTGACCGGGTCCGCTGGAACCGTCACGGCGAGCTCGAGTACCTCGGGCGCAACGATTTCCAGGCCAAGATCCGTGGCCAGCGGATCGAGCTCGGCGAGGTCGAGTCCGTGCTCGCCGCCGTGCCGGGGGTGAGTCAGGCGGTCGCGCAGGTGATCCCGACCCCCGGTGGGGACGATCGGCTCGTCGCCTACCTCGTCGGACCCGATCCGGACGCAGACGTGGTGCAGGCCGCGGTGTCGCGCTCGCTGCCCGCCTACATGCGGCCGACGGCGTGGGTGGTCCTCGACGCGATGCCGCTGAGCCCGGCAGGCAAGATCGACCGCCGCGCGCTGCCGGCACCCGCCCCCGTCGTCGGCGGCGAGCACGTCGCACCGGGATCGTCGACCGAGACCGTGATCGCGCAGGTGTTCGCCGACGTCCTCGGTACGGCAGAGGTGTCGGTCACCGACAGTTTCTTCGACCTCGGCGGGAACTCGCTGTCGGCGACGCGCGTGGCTGCGCGTGTCGCCGATGCCACCGCGACCGACCTCGGCGTCCGCGACCTGTTCGCCGCGCCGTCGGTGCGGCAGTTGGCGACCCGCGTGGACGGCGCCGACCGCGTGCGGCTCGACACGCCGACTGCGCAGAGCCGCCCGGATCGGATCCCGCTGTCGAACGCGCAGCGGCGCATGTGGTTCATCAACTCGTTCGACGCCTCGTCGCCGGTCTACACCATCCCGGTGGCGCTACGGCTGCGCGGACCGCTCGACGTGTCGGCGCTGACCGCGGCGGTCGGCGACCTCGTCGCGCGGCACGAGACGTTGCGGACCGTGTACCCGCAGACCCCGGCCGGCGACGTATGGCAGGTCATCCGCACCGCCGACGACGCTGTCGCGGAACTCGACTGGGCCGTCGTGTCCGATGTCGCCGAGGCGTCGGCGGTCACCGAGCTCGGTTTCGACGTCACCACCGACCTGCCGCTGCGCGGCCGACTCGCCGTCACCGGCCCCGACACCGCACTGCTCGTGCTGGTCGTCCACCACATCGCCGCGGACGGTGAATCCGGTCCGGTCATCGCCCGAGATCTGGTCGCGGCGTACCGGGCTCGACGCGCGGGTGCTGCTCCGACCTGGGAGCCGCTACGGCTGCAGTACGCCGACTACGCGCTGTGGCAGAACCGCGTGCTGGGCCATGACGAC
This sequence comes from Williamsia phyllosphaerae, assembly GCF_014635305.1. Lineage (NCBI taxonomy): Bacteria > Bacillati > Actinomycetota > Actinomycetes > Mycobacteriales > Nocardiaceae > Williamsia > Williamsia phyllosphaerae. The sequence goes on from NZ_BMCS01000001.1 coordinate 2,236,933, forward strand.
GACCCCGGTGCCGACGCGCCGGCGGCGGCAGCGGTTCGTGAGCAACTCGCGTACTGGGACACCCAGCTCGCCGGGGTGCCCGCGCTGCTCGAGGTGCCCACCGACCGCCCGCGCCCACCGGTCGCGTCGTCGCGCGGTGCGAGCGTCGAGTTCACGATCCCGGCCGAGATCGCTGCGGCGGCAACCCGGTTGGCCCGCGAGCGCGGCGTCACCGACTTCATGCTCGTGCACGCCGCGCTCGCCGCACTGCTGGCGCGTCTCGCCGTCACCGACGACGTGGTTCTGGCCACCGCGGTCGCAGGCCGCGGGCGGGCCGCGCTCGACGACCTGGTGGGCATGTTCGTCAACACCCTCGTCCTGCGCACCCGTGTGAGCGGACACGATCGCTTCCTCGACGTACTCGACGAGGTTCGACGCGTGGACGTCGACGCGCTCGCCGGGGCGGACATCCCGTTCGAGGAACTCGTCGACCGGCTCGACGTCGTCCGGTCAGAGGCGTTCGCACCGCTGGCCCAGATCGTGCTGACCGTCACCGACGACCGGGCCGGGGACGACGCCGACTCCGGCGCGGTGACCGTGGACGGGTTGACCGTCGAGCCCGTCGAGACCGAGGTCACCACGGCCAAGGTCGATCTGACCGTCGGGATCGCCACCGGCGGTACGGGTTCCTGGCGTGGCAGCGTCGTCTACGCGACCGATCTGTTCGACGCCGCGACGGTGCAGCGATTCGCCGGGCGACTCGTCGACGTGCTCGCCGCAGCGACTGAGCGGCCGGAGATCGCGGTCGGCGACATCGACATCATCGACGTCGACGAGCGGGACACCGTGATGCCGCACCCGGCCGCGGCCGCGGTGGAATCGGTCCTGCTCCCCGACCTCCTCACCCGGGCGGCCGCACGCCGCCCGGACGGGATCGCAGTCGTCGACGACCGCCACTCGCTGACGTTCGCCGAGCTGGACTCATTGAGCTCCGCGCTCGCCCGCGATCTCATCGCGCGCGGTGTCGGGCCCGAGGACGTGGTCGTCAGCGCCCTTCCGCGCACGGCACTCGTACAGGTCTCGCTGTGGGCCATCGCCAAGTCCGGGGCGACCTACGCTCCGGTCGACCCGGGCCATCCGCCCGACCGCCTCGGCCGTGTGTTCGCGGGAATCGGAGCCCGCGTGGGTATCTCGGGATCCCGCCCGGCCGGCGTCGACGACGGCATCGACTGGTTGACCGTCGACGCCGCAGCCCTGTCGCATCTGCAGGCGAGGGTGGCGCGCGGCGAGGTGTCCGACGCCCCGCTCACCGACGCCGACCGGATCCGGCCACTGCACACACACAATGTGGCCTACCTGCTCTTCACCTCCGGGTCGACCGGCACGCCCAAGGGGGTGTCGGTGACCCACACCGGCATCGCGGGTATGGCCGCGACACTGCGCGATCGCCACCGCAGCGACGACTCGGCGCGCTGGCTCGGCGTCAGCTCGCCGGGCTTCGACGGGTCGATGCTCGAGGTCGTCGGTGCGTACGTGTCCGGTGGCACGCTCGTGGTCGCCCCGCCCGACATCGTCGGCGGTGAGGATCTCGCGCAGTGGATCACCGGGAACGCGGTCACCCACGCCGCCATCGTCACCAGCGTGCTCGCGTCGCTTCCGGACCCCTCGTCGGTGTCGGTGACGCATCTGCTCGCCGGCGCCGAAGCAGTACCGGACGCGGAGATGCGGCGCTGGGCCGGGAGCCGGAGCTTCTACGACTCGTACGGTCCGACCGAGACCACCATGGCGTGCCTGACATCGGAGTCCATCGCGCCGGACGACGTCGTCCCACTGGGCCTCCCGCAGCCCGGCTCCGACGTCGTCGTCCTCGACGACCGTCTGCGCCCGGTGCCCGTCGGCGTGATCGGTGAGCTCTACGTCCTCGGGGCGGGCTTGGCCCGTGGGTATCACGATCGCCCCGACCTCACCGCCGACCGTTTCGTCGCCTGCCCGTTCGTCGACTCGTCCGACACCGGCGCGAGCCCGGTCGGAACCCGGATGTACCGCACCGGTGACCTGGTTCGGCGCACCGCGAACGGTGATCTCCTCTACGCGGGTCGCTCGGACCTCCAGATCAAGATGCGGGGTCAGCGCATCGAACTCGGCGAGATCGAGTCGGCGCTGTCGAGCCACCCGTCGGTACGCATCGCCGCCGTCGTCGGTGTCGGGGATCCGGTGCACACACTCGCCGGGTACGTCGAGCCGTCCGAAAGGGTCGCACCGGACGAACTCGACACAGACGCGTTGCGAACACACCTCGAAGGACTCGTCCCGGCGTACATGGTGCCGGGTTCGATCACCGTGGTCGACGCCATGCCCCTGACCCCGGTGGGCAAACTCGATCGCTCCGCACTGCCCGACCCGGATC